>NZ_BMDH01000001.1 GCF_014635685.1 Galliscardovia ingluviei | reverse complement strand
TGTACTGTGGGTTCGTTTGCGTATGGTAATGCGTTTTTTGCTACGGTGTGCACTCGGTTAGAAGATGGCGTGTGGGGTAGTCGCTTTCCTGTGGTGATGAATCATTTGAGTTGGTATCGCATTGAAGTCGATTGGATGGATCAGGCTTTACTCGAGCTTGAGACTATCAAGCGTGAGTTGAGTGTGTTGCCGGTGAGTGATGTGGTGTGGGTTGTTGACTTGCCTGAGGCGAAGCCTCCTTATGATGTCGGTGGTGATAGTGAGGCTGTGAATTTAGCTGAGTTCTTTACCACCCGGAATGGTAAGAATCTGATTGATGAGATTATAAACTTGGTTACGTATGGTCAACAGATTGATAGCCGTGTGCTAAAGAGCTATATGTACGGCATCGAAGGGTGATCAGCCTGCGCATGTTCATGCTCGTCCTGTGTCAAACCCTAGGACTGGGAGTATTGATGGTGCTCAGCGTCATTATTATTTCGAAAACGAAGAGTAAAGGAGCTTTGTATGTGGCGTAAATTGATGCAGAGAAAAAAATTTCATTCGATCTTATTTGATGAATTGCCTGATTTAAAAGGAATTACTGTATGTGGTCTTGAAACTTATCAAGATGCGATTGAATTATCTTTTGATCTACCTACTCCGATTGACCATCTTCCGAGGAAATGGGAGCAGAGGGGGTTTACCACTGTTAGAGAGAATATGGAGTTTGCTGATATAAAAAGTTTTTCTATGAGTTTAGATTGTCCTTTTCCGATAGTGGATGCTGAACTTCAAGATTTAGGTAAAGACGGCATACGGTTTATTGCTCAAGGACCGTATGCTCATCTTGAGGTTATAGCGTATATGGTGGGTTTGTACAACCCTACAGGTGTTCGTTTTGCTGGTGATCATTTTACAGTGTCGTAAACGGGGAGGGTAGCTATGTGGATTGATGTTTTTGACTCCTATGGCACATTTTGTAAGTTGTATGATGCGGTGCCTTCGTTAGAGAAATGTAGTTATAAGAGCGTTACTGTCGAAGAGGGTGGGAAACGTATTAGATTCTGGGGAAGACTGTACGCGCCTGTGGATCATCCTAGACCGGATTGGTATACGGACGAAGATGGTAATGTGAAGGTTTGTTTTGATTTTTATGGCGTAAAACATTTTCAGACTCATATAGATGTTGATGCTTCGGATTCAAATACTGAGCTATTGAAGGTTGATGGTTGTGTGGTGTTT
This sequence comes from Galliscardovia ingluviei, assembly GCF_014635685.1. Taxonomy (GTDB): domain Bacteria; phylum Actinomycetota; class Actinomycetes; order Actinomycetales; family Bifidobacteriaceae; genus Galliscardovia; species Galliscardovia ingluviei. The sequence continues at coordinate 1,024,738 of NZ_BMDH01000001.1, read as the reverse complement.
CATGGGTATGGCGAGCGCCGTGATTTCAGTATCGTTGCAGAGGGTGTGACTTTAAAACGTGGATAGAGAATGAAAAAATTCTAATAGTGAAAGGGAGGTTGGACCTCCAATTGATAAGCGGCATGCGGAAGAAATGGGAATTGAATATGATCCAAGGGACAATGAATATACTGTGGTGATCCAGGATCATACCGCTGGGCATCAGTTTGGTGCTGAGGGTGGGAAGGGTGATCAGCCTGCGCATGTTCATGCTCGTCCTGCGGCGAATCCTTGGACTGGTAGTATTGATGGTGCGCAGCGTCATTATTATTTTGAAAACGATGAGTAAAGGAGCTTGCTATGTGGCGTGAAGAGCTAGAGGGTAATAAGTTTTTGTCTATGTTGTTTGATGATGTTGCGTTGTTTGATGGCATGGTGCTGTGTGGTGTATATGTTGTGGGTAGTGGGCAGATGATTGATGTGTATTTTGATATTCCGACTCCGGTGGATCATCCTCCGAAGAAGTGGCAGCAGCAGGGTTTTACTTTTGCAAGAGTAGATATCACATTTGATGTAATTCGAGAGTTTTCTGTACGGTTGGATCGTCCTTACGCGGCGGTGGACGCTGAGTTTTATGAGTTTAACAATAATCATGTGCGGTTTGTTGCGCATGGGGTGGATGCTGATCTTGATATTGCTTCCTATGGTGCTTTTATTCAGCGTATTCGTGGTGTTCGTGCTGTTGGTGATCCTTTTAGAGTCTGGTAGATAGTAGATAGGGGTTTGATGATGTGGATTGATGTTGTGGAGTCGGGGGATTGGATTCGTCAGTTGTATGATGTGGTGCCTCCGCTAGAGCATATTGCGTGTAATTTTATGTTTGTTGATGAGGGTGGTGGTTCTATCGAGTTGAGGATGGTTTTGCCTGTGCCGGTGGATCATTCTGCTGTGCGTGGTCGTGGTGGTGATGGGATTATTCTTGTTTTAGTGTTTCATGGTGTGCGGAGTTTTCGTATGCGGATGGTTGGTAAGCGTATGATTTCGAGTGCGCAGTTAGAGAGGGTGGATGGGCAAGTGGTGTTTCATGGGTATGGTGAGCAGGTTGATTGCACTATTGTTGCTGATAGCGTGTCTGTAGGAAAATGATAGGCCAGTAACGGTTGTTGTTGGGTTGTGTGGTCAATGGTGATTGCATGACTGTTGTATGCTGGGTTGTTGTTGATTTTTACTCGGCTGTCTATGCTGTTTACTGTTTAATTTCCAAAGAGTTAAAGGTTTTGAACCATACTCTGACTGTTGGATTGGGGCAGTTTCTTCTGGATGATAAGTACTAGCAGCGTAAGTTGTATTTGCCTGAGGGTATGCGGCAGACGATTGTGATTGATGTTGAGGGTCAAGATATTTCTGATGATATGAGGGCTTCTTTGGTGGAGAAGATTCGTAGTCGTGTTTCTGTAGATGTTGATGTTCATTTTATGGAGGAGGAGTGAGTATGTCTCTTGGATTGGAATATTGGTATAACGGGACCGTGGACATTTTTTGTAGAAAAATTATCTTTTATATAGTGTAACCGAGTTTGGTGCTGAGGGAGGTGAGAGTGATCAGCCTGCGCATGAGAAGATTGTATTGCGTGTGTACTGTGAGTGGGTGGGGAGCTGTAAATTCATAATGAAAATGGGGACTGAACATACATCCAATCCCCATGCATATTGATAACGGTATAAAGACGTACCGTTTAATTCATGTCATATAGCAATTCGTTACACACGTGTGAGCTTACGGTGTAGACGATGTGGTTTAGAAGCTTCCTCACCGAGGCGAGCAATCTTATTTTCCTGATAGGACTGGAAGTTACCTTCAAACCAATACCACTTTGCAGGGTTTTCGTCATCACCTTCCCAAGCGAGAATGTGGGTAGCTACGCGGTCGAGGAACCAACGATCGTGGCTGACGACCACTGCGCAACCTGGGAATTCAATCAGCGCGTTTTCTAATGATTCCAAGGTTTCCACATCAAGATCGTTAGTAGGCTCATCGAGGAGCAACAAATTGCCGCCCTGCTTCAAGGTCAGTGCCAAATTCAAACGATTACGTTCACCACCAGAAAGCACGCCGGTAAGTTTCTGCTGGTCAGCACCCTTGAAACCGAAGCTTGCTACGTAAGCGCGTGTAGGCACTTCTACGCCGCCAACTTCAATAAAATCAAGTCCATCAGAGACTGCTTCCCACAGATTCTTCTTAGGGTCAAGGCCGGCACGGTTCTGATCAACATAGCTGATTTTTACGGTGTCGCCAATCTTGAGCTCACCACCGCTTAATGGCTCTAGCCCTACGATGGTCTTAAAGAGTGTAGACTTACCGACACCGTTAGGGCCAATAACACCTACAATGCCATTTCGTGGCAAAGTGAAGCTCAAATCATCAATGAGCACGCGGTCGCCAAACGCCTTGTGAATATGCTCAGCTTCAAGTACGGTCGAGCCCAAACGTGGTCCTGGAGGAATCTGTATTTCAGAGAAGTCCAGCTTCTTGGAATTCCTTGCCTCCTGCTCCATCTGGTCATAGCGTTCCAAACGAGCCTTATTCTTAGCTTGACGAGCCTTTGGTGAAGAGCGTACCCATTCGAGTTCGTTCTTCAAGCGCTTAGCGAGCTTAGCGTCTTTAGCACCCTGAATTTCCATACGCTTGGCTTTAGTCTCCAAGTAGGTAGTGTAGTTGCCCTTGTATGGGTAGAGTGAGCCGCGGTCGACTTCGCAAATCCATTCAGCAACATTATCCATGAAGTAGCGGTCGTGGGTTACTGCAATGACAGCGCCCTGATACTGGTGCAAGAATTGCTCTAACCACAGAATGGATTCAGCGTCCAAATGGTTAGTAGGCTCGTCGAGCAACAGCAAATCAGGTGCTTCAAGTAGGAGCTTGCACAGTGCTACACGGCGTCGCTCACCACCGGAGCATACAGACACTGGCGTATCTGGGTCAGGGCACTGCAATGCGTCCATGGCTTGTTCAAGTTGGGAATCTAAATCCCAGCCGTTAGCTGCATCAATCTCTGTCTGCAGGGTGCCCATTTCTTCCATGAGGGCATCAAAATCGGCGTCAGGGTTTGCCATTTCTTCGCCAATTTCATTAAAACGAGCAACCTTCTCAGCAATACCGCCGAAAGCCATTTTAATGTTTTCGCCCACAGTTTTTGTGTCATCTAATGGTGGTTCCTGCTGCAAAATACCAACCGTAAAGCCTGGGGTTAAATAGGCTTCGCCATTAGATACGGTGTCAAGACCTGCCATAATTTTCAGCAGGGTAGACTTACCCATACCGTTTGGTCCGACGACACCAATTTTTGCGCCCGGCAAGAAGCTGAGCGTGACATTATCAAGAATCACGCGATCGCCATACGCCTTGCGAGCGTTAATCATCTGGTAGATAAACTCTGCCACAAATACTCTTTTCACTCATACGACGATGAAACAAACATCACTAGTATCCCATATGCTATCGTCATGCTGCTGGTATTTGCGACTGGAAGATGCGTATGCATGCTGCTACATTCCGATGCCCTGCATTTTTTATTTCATTCAGATAGATCCCATTATGCGATGAAATGCTCGATTAGAGCAATCATTATGTCTTTTTCTCTGGGCTCGGATAAAGCAATCATAAGAGTTATTGCTGTCAGCGTATTGCCAGCAATTTCTGGATTAGATGATCGCTGTAGTACCTTTACAACGGATTCCAGAGTTTCCAAACGTTGACGATTGATTGTATATCCTTGTAACAAGTGTTGTTTAAGCACAGTGTTTGCCCATCGGCGGAAATACACACCTTCTCTAGATTTCACTCGGTATCCGATGGAGAGAATCATGTCTAAGTTATAGTGTTCAACTTGGCGTTTAACTGCCCTACCACCTTCATCCTGAACTGTCGCAAATTTTGCGACAGTTGGAATTTCGCTTAGCTCCTCACGTTTGGCATTTCCTATATGCTTACCAATCGTTTTGATATCACGTCCAAAAAGTATAGCTAGTTGTTGCCTAGTTAGCCACACGTTGTTGTCTTCGATACGTACATCTAGGTGCACGGTATGGTCGTGACTTTCGTATAGTACTACCTGCTGTTCGTTGGTAGGACGAACTGATTGAGGGCTACTCATAATTCTATCTCCCTATTCTTATCTATTATTCTAGCCGTTCAATGCTTTAACTCTTAGCATGATTATTCGTTTAAGCAAACGAGTACTAAAGGATTAGTAAGGATTATGAGAAGCAGATAGCACATAGCTCAGTATGACAGTATGCTCTGGAAGCTAGATAATAATGCCCAGTGTATGGTCAACTTCATGCTGGATGGCTTCTGCAGTACCGCCAGTAAACGCGGCATGACGCGCCCTGCCACGAATGTCTTGCCAGCTCACTTCAATACGACGATACCGTAGGGTAGAGCGTTCTCCTTGTAAACTTAGGCAGCCTTCTTGTGTCTCGTACGCGCCATCTTGGGTGGTGATTTGCGGGTTGAGCATTGTGGTAATGCGACCGCCCAAATCTTCATCGACTACTGCGATAATGCATACAGATTCGCCAATCATATTGGCAGCCATGCCGACACAACGTTCGCGATTGGCATCAAGCGTATCTACCAAGTCTTGCGCAATGTGAATATCATCAAGCGTTGCTGCTCTGGATGGTCGTCGTAGGAAAGACACTGTGGTCATTATTGGTCGCTGCAAGGAGTGCTCCTCATGTATTACTTCTATTTACATGCTCTATTTTGAAGTTCAGTATAGCGAATGCTGTATTTGCAAATGATGGATTGCAAATATTATTATTGCTCAATACTGTTTGTAACTTGCTCGATCCACTGTCCATAGCCTGCTTCTTCCATCTGTTCTAGCGGTATGAAGCGCAATGATGCTGAATTGATGCAGTAACGTAATCCGCCAAGCTCAGCAGGACCGTCATTGAATACATGCCCTAAGTGAATCTGCGTTTCCCCAGCCCTGACTTCAATACGAGGCCTGCCCGGTAAACTCAAATCGCGATGCTCGGTTAAAAGAGCATTATCAATTGGCTTGGAAAATGCCGGCCAGCCGCAACCAGAATCATACTTATCGCTCGATAGAAATAGTGGAGTGCCGCTTACGATATCGACATAAACGCCTGGGCGGAATTCATGATCGTACTCATTGGTAAAAGGCGCTTCCGTAGCAGCTAACTGTGTTACTGCAAACTGTTCGTCATTTAATGCCCAGACTTGCTCAATCATATGAGCACGTTTACGGGCGCCAGCAATAGCCATTGGGGGAATATGGCAATAACCATTAGGGTTTGCAATAAGATAGTCCTGATGATAATCCTCAGCAGTGTAGAAATTCTTGAGTTCGTCAATCTCTACTGCTGGCGTCTTGCCATAGCGTTTGGCGAGCTGGTCAAGCGCCTGAGTGTAGGTATTGCGCTGGGCTAAGCATGTTTTTGCATCCGCATGTTGGGTATCAATATACAATCCTGAACGATATTGTCTGCCGGCATCGTTGCCTTGGCGATTGACGGAGAATGGATCAATGACATCAAGCACCATAAGGGTAAGTACGCGCAAGGAAAGCACTGTAGGATCGAAGACAACTTGTACTGTTTCCACGGCGTCAGTTTGTCCAGAGCACACTTGCTCGTAACTTGGCTGCTCCACTAGAGACTGTACGTAACCAACAGTGGTTTCGATTACGCCATCGAGTTGCTGTAGATAGCGTTCCATACCCCAGAAGCAGCCTCCTGCGATGTAGGCAGTTTGCGTGTCTGAGTTCCGCTGTGATTGAGTAGACTGTAGTGGTTGGTCGGTTTGTGTGTCTGGACTAGTTTGTGGCACTTGCTCTGATTGTTGTGCATGTGTTGGCTCGCTCATGGTATGCATTGTCCTTGTGGTTTGCTCGCGTATTGGTCTACATGTTTATGGTTGAAGCCAAGTATAACGAAGTAGCGTCGAGATAGCTCATAATTTTGCTAGATACATAATAGTGAATATGGTCAGATAGTTGCAACATGTATGCACAATGGTTGCAATATGCACGCACACTGTACGCAATGAGATGACGAATATGGTCACATAATAACCAGTATTTCACAATATGAAATTTCTTACATTGCATAAAACATTCCTTATACACTGTACCCGAGCCCCACAAGGGCTTTATAAATACTTACAATGCTTACGCCACATGGTCAGAACACCGCATGGTAAAAAGCAGCGTTTCGCATTGCAAATGAGGAATTGTGTCAATATCAACCGCACAGGTAGCCACTGCTACTATATCAACGAAAAACAAGAAAACCGCTATTAACTCGCCTGCAGAAGTTATCGCAGCAAGCCTTGCTGGAACGACTGTGGAATTCTACGACTTTTACGTATACGCAACGGCAGCAGTGTTGGTATTTCCTAAGCTATTCTTCCCAGCCGCCAATGCAACCGCAGGCTTACTGGCATCTTTTGCGGTATTCGGTGCTGCTATGATTGCTCGCCCTATTGGTGCAATCTTCTTTGGCCATTTGGGCGATAAGCGCGGGCGTAAAACTACGCTGATTGCTTCACTGCTTACCATGGGTGTTGCAACATTTCTCATCGGTTTGTTGCCAACATACAACCAGATTGGGTTAGCTGCACCAGCGCTACTGCTGCTACTGCGCCTTACTCAAGGTTTTGCTCTTGGTGGTGAATGGTCAGGCGCAGCACTTGTTGCCACAGAAAACGCTCCGGCAAATAAGCGTGCGCTCTATGGCACCTTCCCTCAATTAGGCGCACCAATTGGCTTTATTATTGCTAATGGTTTGTTCCTTATTATTAACTACGCTCTGCCACACCCAGATGGTTCTGCTATGCAGTCACCAGCATTTATGTCATGGGGTTGGCGCATTCCATTCCTCTTTAGTGCAGTGATGGTAGCGATTGGACTGTATGTGCGCTCGCAGCTTGCAGAATCACAAACCTTTAAGCAGGCAGAAGCACGCGGTGTGATTGTACGCGTGCCACTGGTAGATACTCTGCGTCACCATATGAAGGCAGTAGTACTGGGCACTTTTGCAATGTTGGCAACATATGTGCTCTTCTACTTAATGACCACATTCAGCCTGACCTACGGTACTGCTTCTTCTGATGGAGCGATTGCAGGACTTGGTATTAAATACACTGATTTCGTGCTTATGCAGATTATTGGTGTGGTTTTCTTTGGTTTGTTTACCATGCTTTCCGGACCTCTAGCAGATTCCATTGGTCGCCGTCGTCTGCTGATTTGGGTTACTGCAGTAATTATTGCATTTGCTGTGATGTTCCCGCTGTTTTTAGATGGGCATGGTCCGACTTCATTTGGCGGAGCAATGGCAGAAGCATTCTTAGTAATTGGCTTTACACTGATGGGCTTCACCTTTGGTCCAATGGGCGCACTACTTCCAGAAATGTTCCCAACAAATGTGCGCTACACAGGTTCAGCTATTGCATATAATGTAAGCTCTATTTTAGGTGCAGCATTAGCGCCAATTATTGCAACAGCATTGTGGAGTGCTGCAGGGGGGCAGTACTTGGATGGTAGGTGCTTACTTAGCATTCTGCTCGCTGCTCACGCTGATTTCGTTAGTATTGACTCGTGAAACAAAAGATTTAGATTACAATGCAGATCTTGGAACAAAAAGTAACTAAGTGAAGAATATCTGGTATAAACATATTGAGACATAGTTCTCTTGTGTTGCCGAGTCGCTGCTAGCTGTGCTGGTGGCGACTCTTTTATATGTTATGCGGTTGCTTTAGGCTAAACGGCTCTTGAGATTTGAGGGTGGCTGTATTGCTTTCTGCCTATATGCCTTATTGCGACCTAGTGGTTTTTGGAGTGCGGGTTTTTGAAGTATGGGTTTTCGTTTTGTGTGGTTTGGAACATCAGATATTTCATACTAGCTGGTTTGGTGTAGTGAATCGTATGCAACGTAATACCTGCTATTGCAAAGTAGCGGGTTTTTGCAGGAAAATGCGTGATTTTGAATACTTGCTATTACGAATCAGCTGTTTTTCAGGGGTATTGCTTCTCATTATGTACCGTTTGTAATAGCACCTATTGCTGGCTAGACGTTTCATCCTGTTCTTCTGTACGATTTGGAACATCTGATATTACAAACTAGCCAGTTTTACTCAAAATACTCGCACCGAACATCACAAAATCGGCATATAGGTAGCAAAGTGTTGCTGGCTAGCGTGTGGTGTCAGCCAGTTTTACCCAAAATACTCGCACCGAACATCACAAAACCCCAAGAATCGATATATTGGTCCGAATAGATTGTTGCCTCATTAGCAATCTGAACAAATAACGAAACATTATAGCGAACATGTGAATGAAAAAGTGGGGCCGCAGGGGCTTGAACCCTGGACCGACGGATTATGAGTCCGCTGCTCTAACCGACTGAGCTACAGCCCCTGTGCACATGTATATGCGCAACGAAGCAATACTGTAGCAGACCCCAACCCCAAACACACGCGGTATATGTATCTTGAGGTAGAGCTATCGGTGAACAATACTGCATAAGTAGGTGCTGTATGTAACGATGCTACATGTATCATATTCCGCACGCAACCTTATATGCAATAATGATTCGGCTGCACGAAAACTTCACTGAACGCATAGAGAGGCACTTGTGCAATGTCTGCTTATCTGAGTAAGATACATTCGGTTCCGGTTCACGGTTGCTATTGGGGTAATCGACCCGGATCCCTCGAACCCTAGGAGATTACTATGAAGCAGGGTATTCATCCAGAATACGTACCTACTAAGGTTGTATGCTCTTGCGGCAACACCTTCGTAACTCGCTCAACAATGACCAGCGGTGTTGTTTCCGCTGATGTCTGCTCAAACTGCCACCCATTCTACACTGGTAAGCAGAAGATTCTCGATACTGGTGGTCGCGTGGCTCGCTTCGAGCGTCGTTACGGCAAGAAGGCTCAGTAACACTTTTGCCGGCTTCCGCATATTCCATGTTGCATATACTCATGTATTGTAACAAGGTGCTGTAATGTGGATGCCGGCATTTTTTGTAAGATAGTGCTTTTGTAAGATAGCACGTTTGATAGTCTGTAAGTAAACAGAGTAGGGAAAGCATAGTTTGCGTTGGCACAGAGCATAGCGCAGTATGACATGGAGTGACGTTACATGAATATTGATGAAGAATTTCCAGCTGCGGCAACTGCTGTAGAAGAATTCCGTGCCATCGAAAACCAGATGAGCCAACCTGAAGTGGCATCGAACCCAGATACTATGCGCAAACTAGGGCGCCGCCATGCTGAACTAGCAGCCATTGTAGAAGCTCGCAATGCATATGCGCAGCTTATGGATGACGCCGAAGCTGCCAAAGAAATGGCAAGCGAAGACCCAGATTTTGAAGAAGAAGCCAAACAGCTCGAAACACAGGCGCAAGAAGCAAAAGAAAAGCTTCGTACTGCACTTATTCCTCGAGATCCAGATGATGCACGCGATACGATTATGGAAATTAAAGCAGGCGCAGGCGGCGAAGAGGCAGCCTTGTTTGCTGGCGATCTCCTTCGTATGTATATGCGTTATGCCGAACGTCGCGGCTGGACATGCGAAATTCAGTCGCAAAATAGCACCGAGCTTGGCGGCGTAAAAGATGTGCAAATTGCTATTCGTGCTAAGGGCACGCCAGCGCCAGCAGATGGTGTGTGGGCAAGTCTGAAATATGAGGGTGGCGTACACCGCGTGCAGCGCGTGCCAGTAACCGAGTCTCAGGGACGAATTCAGACTTCTGCTGCAGGTGTGATTGTGTTCCCAGAAGCGGATGATGATAATGATGAAATTGAGGTCGATCCAAAAGATTTGAAGATTGATATTTTCATGAGCTCCGGCCCTGGTGGACAGTCGGTAAATACCACATACTCTGCAGTGCGTATGACACATATTCCAACAGGTATTGTGGTGAGTATGCAGGACGAGAAGTCGCAGATTCAAAATCGTGCAGCAGCATTGCGTGTGCTTAAGTCACGATTGCTCGCGATGAAGCATGAGCAGGAAGCTGCCGAGGCTGCCGATATGCGCCATTCACAAGTTCGTTCCTTGGATCGTTCCGAGCGTATTCGTACCTATAATTTCCCTGAAAATCGTATTGTTGACCACCGCACTAACTACAAGGCATATAATCTTGACGCAGTGCTTGATGGTGATTTGCAGGCGGTTATTGATTCTGATATTCAGGCAGACGAAGAGGCACGTTTAAGCCAGTCAAATAAGCAATAATAGCGGATGTGCTCACGCTGTGCAGTACAGTCAGATCGTCGATCAGGTAGCTTCTACGCTTGAGCAGGCAGGTATTGAACCATACCGGCATGAAGCATTAGTATTGGTAGCGTATGCGTTAGGCATAGAAGTACGAGAATTACAGCGCCTTATTATTATGCGCCAAGATATACCATTGTCGTCTGATGCTACAGCACAGCTTATGCAGCGTATTGAAACGCTTACACAGCGTAGGGCTCAACGTGAGCCATTGCAACATATTCTTGGAGTGGCGCCTTTTCGCTATCTCACGTTGCAAGTGGGTAGGGGAGTGTTTATTCCGCGACCAGAAACTGAGCTTGTTGTACAAGCAGGTCTTGATTGGTTAGAGCATCAGCATCAAGTGCAGAATCTCACTCAACCGCGTGTGGTGGATTTATGTGCTGGCAGTGGTGCTATTGGTCTTGCAGTGCTTACTGAACGGGTAGACAGCCAAGTTTGGGCAGTAGAACTTGACAACGATGCTTTACAGTGGACGCAGCGCAATGCCAAGACAGTATGCGAGCAATATGAATCAACTCATGCAGCACAGCGATATCATCTGATACAGGGAGATGCAACGCAGGCTGCTAAGCTAGACGGACTACGGCCGATAGTTGGTGCTATTGATTTAGTTCTCAGTAATCCACCGTATATTCCACTGGATACTCCAGTGACACAGCTTGAGGTACGCGATTATGATCCGCAGCTCGCATTGTACGGTGGGTCGGCAGATGGTACTGCTATTCCTCAACATGTGCTCGATGCTGGCTATCAGCTCCTCGCGTCAGGCGGCTGTATGATTATGGAGCATGATGCCAGTCAAGGAGCGGTGTTAGCACGATATGCACAGCGCATTGGCTTTACTCATGTTGAAGTGTGTCAAGATTATGCGGGGCGTGATCGGTTTATTCAAGCAATAAAATAAGTACAATCACGCCTATCGCGACCACGTATAGGGCAGTCGTACTTAGCTCAATTTCACTGAGTGCGACCACGCATAGTTTCACGCTTAGTTTAATCACGTCTCAATAACCACGCTTAATGCGACTGTGCTCTGCTCGGCAAAGTTAAGCATTACGAGACTGAGCAAAGAGCTAAACAAAGCAAGACTGAATATTATTGATTATGATTATTGGCGGTCACTATTGCGCGTAACTTTGCAAACTTGCCGCATCATTTGTGTCGTCAATCTGGCGCAGCACGCGTGCAGGGTTACCAACAGCAATACTGTGAGCAGGAATGTTTTTAGTAACCACAGCGCCGGCACCAATAACTGATCCTTCTCCAATGGTTACATTGCCCAAAATAGTAACATTGCCGCCAATCCAGCAATTGCGTTCAATAGTAATAGGCAGACCATACTCATAGTCGTAGTATTCGCCACTTGCAGTTTGGCGCAGATTCCTATCTTGCCAGCGCAAAGGATGCATGGGTGGTAATAGTGACACATTCGGTCCAATAAGCACATCATCACCAATGCGCACTGGAGCACAATCAAGCACTGTGAAATTGTAATTGATAAAAACTCGGTTACCAATAGTTGTATGCACACCGTAATCGCATTGCAGCGGGCCTAGTATTTCGATAGCATCTCCATGTTCGGGGAAGAGCTGGTCGAGAATCTTGGTGCGTTCGGCTGCTTGACTATGTGGCAATTGGTTGAAGGTCAAACATAAATCTGCAGCACGTTCGCGCAGTGCCGTCAGTTCCGCATCTGCAGGGTTATACAGTCGCCCAGCTAACATTTCTTCACGCTCGGTGGCGCGCGGAGTACGTAGTTCAACTGGCTTAATTTCAGCATTGTTTACGCTATCATTTGTAGTCATTTCAATACGATAGCAAGCATAGAGTGTTTACTAATACGAAACTGATAATGGTTACGAACCTACTACAACTATAGTCAAAGTATGGCGCATTTTGTTGTACGTATTGCTGTACACATTGCTAGTTTAGGTATTAGCAATTGTTCAAATATGGTTTTCGCATTACTACGGCGATCACGCTATGTCTTACTACAGCATTCACGCTATGTCTTACTGCAACTTTCTACTGTGTATTACCACAATTATCCGCTATGTATTGCGTTAAATAACTATTATCGAAACTGTAACTTTGACAATACATAAAAGAGATGGCTGGGGGCTATAAAGAGATGGCTGAGTACTATTCGCAGTTCCTTTCCATTTTTCCATTTTGCCGTTTATTGCCTTCTTATACCTTCATATGCCATATAAATACCAGCTGTGCTAGGCTCGCGTTACCATGTGCAGGGAGGTAACCAATGGCACGCATACTTACAGTAGATCAGCAGTCACTACAACTTGCTCAGCACATCATTGCACAAGGTGGTGTAATTGCCATACCTACAGACACTGTATATGGCGTAGCCTGTGACCCCACTTCAAAAGAAGCCGTACAGCGACTTTTTGTCGTTAAACACCGTCCAGCGCAAAAAACTGTGCAAATTCTAGTAGCACAACTATCTGATATTCACCAGTATGGCTTGAGTATTCCATTCCCGCTCGATATGGTAGCACAGCATTTTTGCCCAGGAGGATTCTCTCCAATATGCAATGTTGATGATCCAGATACGGCGCTGGTTACTGTGCGCACACAGACCGATGAGCACGGCAATATTCATCGCACACAGGCGGTTCGTGTACCAGCACACCTTGAGGCGCAACAAATTCTCGCACTATGTGGTCCGCTTGCAGCATCAAGTGCTAATATTTCAGGCATGCAGGCAGCAACATCAGCGCAGGAGGTGGAGCAAATGCTAGGGGATAGTGTTGACCTCATTCTTGATGCAGGTCCAACACCAGGCCCAGTGGCCAGCACAGTATGTGCATACAATGCTCAAGAGCCGCAATGCATGCAAATTTTACGCGAAGGAACAATACCGATGACAGAAGTGCGCGAGTTTGCGCAGCAAGTGCTTGCAGAACACATGAATCATGAAGAACACGTAATGAAACACGAACAGCGTATAGCCGAGTAATCGAGTAACCGAGTAATACATTACGAAACAAAACAGCGCACACGCACGCTAAACCATCAAATGCCAAACTATCAACTGCCAAACCATTGAATATAGACACTAGGGGAATACATGAGAGTTTATCTACTCATTGCCGCAATTGCAGGAGGCGCAACATATTTATTCACGCCGCTAGTGCGTCATCTTGCGATTCGTTTTGGTGCAGTAGGTAAAGTGCGCGCTCGCGACGTGCATACCATGCCTACACCTCGTATGGGCGGCGTTGCTATGATGCTGGGCTTCCTCGTATCGATGTGTATTGCCAGCCAGTTGCCGCTTACCAGAGCGCTGTTTGTCAATAGTTTGCAACCTGAGGTAATTGCGTTAGGTGCAGTAGGAGTGTGCTTGCTGGGTGTGCTTGACGATCGCTGGGATTTGGATTGGATGCTCAAACTTGCCGGTCAGCTGATTATTGCTGTGTTTGTATCATGGGGTGGGCTTGAAGTGGTATCTCTTCCATTTGGTTCACTTATTGCTGCTTCTCCAAGTGTTTCTATGGCTATTACAGCAATATTGATTGTGGCTTCTATTAACGCAGTGAATTTTGTCGATGGACTAGATGGGCTATCCTCGGGCATCGTTGCTATTGGTGGTATTGCATTCGCCATTTATTCGTATATTATTGCACGCAATTCTCCAAGCTACGCCTCGCTTGCCACAATGATTGATGTGGCATTAGTGGGTATTTGTGTGGGCTTTTTGCTGCATAACTGGCATCCGGCAAAACTATTTATGGGTGACTCCGGTTCCATGCTGCTTGGATATTTAGTTACATGTGCATCAATTGTGATGACAGGTAGATTGGATCCTTCAACAATTCATGCCAGTATATATCTTCCAGTATTTATGCCTATTCTTTTGCCAATTTTGGTGCTGTTTTTGCCTGTGCTCGATATGTGTTTGGCAATTGTGCGTAGATTGGCAAAAGGTCAGTCTCCTATGCATCCTGATCGTATGCATTTGCATCACCGTATGCTTCGAATTGGGCATTCGGTACAAGGTGCGGTATTGATTTTGTGGGGTTGGGCAGCGCTGATTGCGTTTGGTTCGCTTTCTATTTTGGTATTGCCTATTCATCTGGCAGCAGCAGTTTTTGCTGTAGCAGCAATTGTACTTACTGTGGTAACGATGTATCCGTATGCTAGGCACAGGATTCGTGAGATACGTGAGGGTGATCTTGATGCAGTATCAACATCAGACGATCCTGCTCTTCCTCATCAGCCGGTAGCACAACATCGGGCGGATAAATGATAAGTCAGGTCAGCATTATGTAGGCTAGTGCTATAGAGCAAGTCCGCATAGCACATTCTGATAGAGAACAGTATGAGAGAAGAGTTTGTTACACCATGTGACAATATGGTTATACCAATAGTCATACGATAAAAAATTCGTTATAGTAAATAACGCATATAGCAAAGCACAACACCTACTGCATGTCACACTAGTATGAGGAGTGCGTGAAGTAGTAGGGAGACTGGTAGGAAGAGCACCATGGCAATCAAGCAGGGAAATAAGTTAACCGAAGTAAGTGGGGAAAATAGTACCTTGACAAGCAATGCTGGAGAGCCTCAAACCAAAGTTAGTGAAAGCAAGACGATTAACGAGCAGGAAGCTCCGAGCAGTATTCGCGAGGACACCGTATGGACGCTGATGTGGCGAGCAATTCATCAAAGTGTGCTGTTCTTAGGTATTTTTGCTATTTTGTCGTTAATTGGAAGCTATATGTTTGTAGGGCTTTCTGGAGTAAGTGCTGCGCTTATGGCTATTGTTACAGTAGTGCTATTTTGCCTTTCCAATCCGGTGCTGGTGGCGGTGCTTTCGCGTCTGCATTTGCGTCCTGCGGCATATATGACATGGTTTATGCTCGGCTGGATTATAAAAATTGCTATTGTGGTAGTGGTATTGCTCTTAGCTCAGCAGATTCCGGGTATTAACCTTAAATTGTGCGGGATTCTCATTATTGTGGGTGCGGCGATTGTACTTGCTGCAGAAACACATACAGCACTGAATTCGCGCGTGCCATATGTTAGGCCGGAAGAAGTGCACCAATCAGCTCACAGCGACACTATGTGAGACACACGTCCCCCCGCGAATATACAGTACTGCTATGGCTACAGATTTTGATGTGACCGCGCAAAGCGCGTATGCCCCACTTCCTCCAATATTCGCTAAGCTTGGTTTAGCTTATGACGATGTGCTGTTATTGCCTAATGAAACTGATGTTATTCCATCAGAAGTAGACACCACCACACGCCTTACTCGTGAAATCAGCATGAAAGTCCCAATGATTTCTGCTGCAATGGATACCGTCACCGAAGCTGATATGGCAATTGCTATGGCACGTAACGGCGGTATTGGTGTGCTACATCGTAACTTGTCTATTGATGACCAGGCTGCGCAAGTTGATATTGTTAAGCGCTCTGAGTCTGGTATGATTACCAATCCTTTAACCGTAAATCCAGAAGCGACCCTAGCTGATTTAGATAAGCTATGCGGTCGTTTTCATATTTCTGGTTTGCCTGTTGTCGACAGCGATAACCGTTTAGTTGGTATTATCACCAACCGCGATATGCGCTTCATTGCAACAGAAGACTACGATCGTCTCAAGGTCAAGGACGTGATGACGCGCGAAAACCTCATCACTGGTCCTTCAAATATTTCTAAAGAAGATGCTCACGACCTGCTGGCTAAGCACAAGGTAGAAAAGCTGCCATTAGTTGATGCAGAAGGTCATTTAACTGGTTTGATTACCGTTAAGGACTTTGTGAAAACTGAGCAGTACCCAGATGCTACTAAGGATGAGCAAGGTCGTTTGCGTGTGGCTGCCGGCGTTGGCTTCTTGGGTGACGCATGGCAGCGTGCTTCCGCATTGATGGAAGCTGGCGTGGATGTGCTGGTAGTAGATACTGCTAATGGTCAGGCACGTTTGGCACTGGATATGATTCGCCGTTTGAAGAATGATCCAGCCTTTAGGAATGTGCAGATTATCGGCGGTAATATTGGTACTCGCGAAGGCGCTCAGGCTATGATTGATGCCGGTGCTGATGCCGTTAAGGTTGGTATTGGACCTGGCTCTATTTGCACAACTCGTGTAGTCGCAGGCGTGGGCGTACCTCAGCTTACTGCAGTGTATGAGGCAGCTCTTGCATGCCGTGAAGCTGGTGTGCCATGTATTGCTGATGGTGGTATTCACTATTCTGGTGATATTGCTAAGGCTCTTGTTGCAGGCGCAAGCTCCGTCATGCTTGGCGGCACTTTGGCAGGCTGCGAGGAAGCTCCAGGCGAGAAGGTACTGCTGCATGGTAAGCAATACAAGCTGTATCGTGGTATGGGATCCTTGGGCGCTATGGCTCCACGCGGTAAGAAGAGCTATTCTAAGGATCGTTACTTCCAAGCAGATGTTACCAGCAGCGACAAGGTGATTCCAGAAGGTGTAGAAGGCGAAGTGCCATACCGTGGACCACTGTCAGCAGTGCTGTATCAGATGATTGGTGGCTTGCATCAGTCCATGTTCTACATTGGTGCACACAATATTAGTGAGATGAGCGAGCGCGGCCGCTTCATCCGCATTACTGATGCAGGTTTGCGTGAGTCTCATCCACACGACATTGTGATGACTGCGGAAGCTCCAAACTACACTGGTTTCCATGAGAACTAAAGCTCGGGACTATCCAAAGATAGTTTTATGGCTAGGTTTATAGGCTGGGTTTATTAGAGAAGCCATTAAACCATTAAGAACTTCCTGTTAGATGCTGGAATTACTGGCATCAGCAGGAAGTTTTTTATGTCATTTGTTTGGTGCACATATAGATACAGATATTGAGTATAGTTGGTAATTGTAGTTGAGAAAATATAGAGTCAATGAGGACGGAATAGTTATACATGGTTGGGAAAGTAATCAATCTCTTTTTAATGGATGGCGAGCCTAGCGGGCGAATAAAATGCACATTAGCGAATTGGACTGGTCTCGCATATAAAATTCCTCGAACAATGATGGATCAATCCAAAAGTATTAAGTATTTACAACAGTCAGGTGTGTATCTATTGTTTGGTGTGTCAGACGAATTTGATGAACCGATTGTTTATATTGGGCAGGCTGGTACTCGCAAAAATGGTCTTGGTATTTTGAATCGTTGGGAAGAGCATAAGCGCAGTAGTGATAAGGATTGGTGGACTGAAGCTGTTGCATTAACCACTGCTAATAATTCTTTTGGTCCTACTGAAATGAGTTACCTCGAAAACCGTTTCCGTAATATGGCAGTTGAGGCTGGACGATACCGAGTTCACAATGGTAATGAGCCAACTACAGGAAATCTTACCGAAGAAAAAGAAAGCGAAATGGAAGAGTTCATTTCATATGCAAGGATTGTTATTGGCGCTTTAGGATACAAAGTTTTCGAACCGCTCATTGCAAAGAAACATAATTTCGGGAATATTATAGAATCTGCCCCTGAACCATTACTCTATTATCACAGCAGTAAAGCGGACGCAACTGGGCTGAGGACAGCTGAAGGTTTTGTGGTACTCTCTGGAAGTAAAATTTCACAGGAACTAGTGAAAAGCACCCCAGATAATGTGGTAGGACTCAGAGAAAAGAATGCTGCGAATATTGGTGTCGATGGTGTATTGAAGAAAGATCTTTTGTTTGCTAGTCCATCTACCGCTGCTTGTTTTGTTGGTGGTGCTTCCTTGAGTGGAAAAACAGCGTGGAAGACCAAAGAGGGAATTACTCTTAAGCAGTTGGAGGAGCAGGAGTAATACGCATAATTTTTCAGAAAGTAGCTTTTATGAAAGATTTGCTACAGATTAGTACAGAATGAATCTAATTTTTCAACCAGCTTAGGAATGGAGGATAGATAAATAACATAGTAAGTGTTTTTGTAGAAATAAACACACGGATTATCACAAAACTATCTTAGTAAGAATATAGTGCTGACCAACAGAACCACCCTTGCATAGCTTCTCCTTTGGAAGCTCAAAGTCGAGAGGAGGCTTCTTCTGCCTATATGCTTTGATTTACTATTTTCATGGAATCTTACCCATACTATATTAGATAGTTAGAGATCAGCTATAAAGGGGAGACGCCATGTCAAAGATGCCACTAATAGGAGTAACGCCGCTGGTTGATTACAAGCTACATAGCTTGTGGATGATTCCTGGATATATGGATGCGATTACTCGAGCAGGCGGTATTCCTGTGATGTTGCCGCTGCATCTTGATTCAGCACAGCTTGAAGGATTGCTTGACCAACTTGATGGCATTGTATTTACTGGAGGGCCGGATATATCGCCGGAAGTATTGGCACAATATGCTGGCACCAGCACCAGCAGTATCGACAGTAACGACAGCAGTACGGCACTTGTTAATGGGCAAGCGCAGCAACTCCATACTGATGAAGCAGCAGTAGGTCGCAGCGAAGTGTTAAGTCCTGAGCGGGATGCTTTAGAAATGGCACTATTCCAGTCAGGGTTAGCACGTGATATTTCAATGCTTGGTATTTGTCGCGGTATGCAGTTGATGAATGTGGCATGTGGTGGCACGCTGTGGCATGACCTGCCAACTGAGCATCCTAGCGATGTAGAGCATCATATGCATGATGTTCCTGAGGATGCCCTTGGACATGATGTTACAATCGTGCCAAATACTCCATTATTTGAGCAAACTCAGCTAGAGCATATGCCAGTTAATAGCTATCATCACCAAGCAGTGCGCACATTAGGTGAGGGATTCGAGCTGATGGCTGTAGCTGACGATGGCATTGTGGAGGCAATGTGGCGACCGGGCAATCGCTGTGTGTGGGCTGTGCAGTGGCATCCTGAACTCTTGATTGCACGAGGACCTAATATTATTGATTATTTTGTAGAAACGATAACGAGTTTCTAGTCGGGTAGTGTTGTATACTGATGGGTTCGTGTGAATGCGAATACAGTACACATGCTCAGTCAAGCTAAAGGAGCAACAATGGTAGATGCGCATGATAATGAGGTATACACAGCACAAGATTCACGATTGATGTGGGTGGACTGTGAAATGACAGGTCTTGATATTGAGCATGATGAGTTGGTAGAAGTTTCTGTGGTGCCGACTGATTTTGATTTACATGTGCTTGATGAAGGTATTGATTTGGTTATCAAACCAAGCCAGGCTGCGGTAGACCATATGGATGATTTTGTGCGTAAGATGCACACTCATTCTGGGCTTATCAATGAGTGGGAGCAGGGCTTAAGTTTAGCGCAGGCGCAAGCACAAATTGTAGAGTATATGCAGCGCTTTATTCCACAGGGTATTAAACCATTGCTTGCCGGTAATTCAGTTGGTTCTGATAAGAAATTCTTGGATAAATATATGCCTGATGTGATGGGGCTTATGCATTATCGCGTCATTGACGTGAGCACGTTTAAGGAGCTTTCTCGCCGGTGGTATCCTGCAGTGTATGAGGCGCGTCCTGCTAAGTGGGGTGGTCATCGTGCACTTACCGATATTATTGAGTCACTTGATGAATTGCGCTACTATCGTGAGGCTCTGCTGGTTAAAGATGCACCAACTCTTGAGCAAGCACAGCATATTAGTGCACATATTCGCGAAACTAGTTTGAATAATAAATAATAGTGCAACACGCCATAGACGCTTCGACGTGCATTGAAGTCAAAAGTGTGGTATAGAATTGTTCTTTGATTACCTGAAGTGTGTCATATAGCGGGCATACGTCACCGGGGGAGCCCGCATCAGGCATATAGCGGCCGTTCGGTTCCCTTAACGACATCCACAGCGAACGAGAAGGATAAACCTATCTTGGTGGCCGAAACCAATACTGAAAACACCGCGACTCAGGCACGCGCAAGTGAGCATGATATTGCTCTGCACAAAGCCTCTGCGCGTGTGAACTTCGGTTCTATTAAAGAGCCAATTGATGTACCATACTTGCTTGGCGTACAGACCGATAGCTTTGACTGGCTTATCGGTAATGAACGCTGGCGTCGTCGTGTGGAAGAGGACCTGAAAGCAGGTACCAACACTGTTCCACATGTTTCTGGTCTTGAAGAAGTCTTTGACGAGATTTCCCCAATTGAGAACTTCGCTCAAACTATGAGCTTGACATTCTCAAACCCATATTTTGAAGAGCCACGCCACACCGTACAGGAGTGCAAGGAGAAGGATTACACCTATTCTGCTCCTCTGTATGTGAATGCTGAGTTCTGCAATAATGAAACTGGCGAAATTAAAAGCCAGACCGTGTTCATGGGAGATTTCCCATTACAAACTCCACACGGCACCTTCATTATTGGCGGTACTGAGCGTGTAATTGTTTCCCAGCTTGTGCGTTCTCCTGGCGTATACTTCGACCGCTCTGCCGACCGCATTAGCGATAAGGAAGTATTTGGCGCAAAGATCATCCCAAGCCGTGGTGCATGGCTTGAGTTTGAAATCGATAAGCGCGATCATTTGGAAGTTCGCGTTGATCGTAAGCGCAAGCAGTCTGTTGCTATCTTCCTTGAAGCTATCGGCATGACTGAGCGCGAAATCCACGATGAATTCCAAGGCTACCCATTAGTGCTTGATTCCTTGGCTAAGGAAATTGAAGCAACTGCTCCAAAGAACGCTAATGGCGATGTTGATTTGAGCGCAGGTCGTCCAAGTGACGAAGAGATTCGTGACCATGCTTTGGTTGAACTCTATCGCCGTATTCGTCCGGGTGATACGGCAACTGCAGAAGCAGGTCGCACACTGCTCGACTCCTTCTATTTCAACAATAAGCGCTATGACTTAGCTCGTGTTGGTCGCTATAAGATCAATCGTAAGCTCGGTCTTGAAGGCGATTTCTCTGATCGCAGCTTGAAGCGCGAAGATATTGTTGCCACTATTAAGTACCTGTGCGCTTTGCATGCTCATGCAGAGTCCTTCCCAGGTAAGCGTAATGGTGAGGACGTTGAGCTTCGCGTTGATGTGGATGATATCGATCACTTTGGCAATCGTCGTATTCGCCAAGTCGGTGAATTGATTCAAAATCAGCTGCGTACTGGTTTGAGCCGTATGGAGCGCGTGGTACGTGAACGCATGACCACGCAGGATGCAGAAGCAATTACTCCACAGTCATTGCTTAATATCCGTCCTGTTGCTGCAACAATTAAAGAATTCTTCGGTACATCACAGTTGAGCCAGTTCATGGATCAAAACAATCCATTGGCTGGTATCACCAATAAGCGCCGTCTTTCCGCCTTGGGTCCTGGTGGTTTGAGCCGTGATCGTGCTTCTATGGAAGTTCGAGACGTGCACCCATCCCACTTCGGACGTATGTGCCCAATTGAAAGCCCTGAAGGTCCAAACATTGGTTTGATCGGCTCCTTGGCAACCTTTGGTCGCATTAACCCATTCGGCTTTATCGAAACACCATACCGCAAGGTTGTAGACGGTCATGTCACCGACGAAGTGGAATACATGACTGCAGACCGCGATGCTGAGCACGTTATTGCACAGGCAAACCAGGAACTTGATGCTGATGGCAACTTCCTTTCTGATGATGCATTGGCTCGAGTTGGCGAAGATGAAGCAGTCGACGTTCCAGTAGAATCCGTGGACTACATGGATGTTTCTCCACGTCAGATGGTTTCTGTTGGTGCATCTTTGATTCCATTCTTGGAGCATGATGAGGGTCACCGTGCATTGATGGGCGCTAACATGCAGCGTCAGGCAGTGCCACTGATTAAGTCTGAGCGTCCACTGGTAGGTACCGGCGGCGAATGGCGTGCAGCATATGATTCTGGCGATGTTGTTATCGCAGAAAAAGATGGCGTAGTAGTGTACTGCTCTGCAGACATTATTCGCGTAATGAACGATGATGGAACTACTTCCAGCTATCGTCTCGACAAGTTCAAGCGCAACAACCAGTCCACATGCTACAACCAGATTCCAATGGTTTCTGAGGGTGAGCGCGTAGAAGCAGGTTCTGTACTTGCTGACGGTCCTGCAACCGACCAAGGTGAAATGGCATTGGGTAAGAACTTGCTCGTTGCGTTCATGCCTTGGAATGGTTACAACTACGAGGACGCTATTATTATTTCTCAGCGTTTGGTGCAAGATGACACTTTGAGCTCAATTCATATTGAAGAATATGAAATCGATGCTCGTGACACTAAGCTCGGCGCAGAAGAAATTACGCGAGACCTGCCAAATGTTGGTGAGGATGCTGTTGCAAACCTTGATGAGCGTGGCATTATTCGCATTGGTGCTGAGGTTGAGGCAGGCGACATTCTTGTCGGTAAGGTAACTCCTAAGGGTGAAACTGAGCTTACCCCAGAAGAGCGCTTGCTGCGTGCAATCTTCGGTGAGAAGAGCCGCGAAGTGCGCGACACATCATTGCGCGTGCCTCACGGTGAATCCGGTACTGTTATCGCGGTTAAGGAAATCTCCAAGGAAGATGTGGAAGAAGACGGCGATGAACTGCCAAGCGGCGTGAACAGCATGATCCGCGTGTATATCGCACAACATCGTAAGATTACTCAGGGCGATAAGCTTTCTGGTCGCCACGGTAATAAAGGTGTTATTTCACGCATTCTTCCAGAAGAAGATATGCCATTCTTGGCTGACGGTACTCCTGTAGACATTATGTTGAACCCATTGGGCGTACCAAGCCGTATGAACCTGGGTCAGGTGCTTGAGCTTCACCTTGGTTGGATTGCACACTCTGGTTGGGATATCAATATCGATCCAAACCTTGAGGCAGCATGGAAGCAGCATATTCCACAAGGTGCTGAAAAGGCTGATCCAAATACACCAGTAGCGACCCCTGTATTCGACGGTGTGCGTCAGGATGCACTGCACGGTCTGCTCAAGACCACCTTGCCAAACCGCGATGGTGATCGCATGGTTGGCGACGACGGTAAGGCAGTACTGTATGACGGACGTACTGGTGAACCATTCGGCAAGCCAATTTCTGTAGGCTACATGTACATCTTGAAGTTGCACCACTTGGTTGACGACAAGATTCACGCTCGCTCTACAGGCCCATACTCCATGATTACCCAGCAGCCATTGGGCGGTAAAGCACAGTTCGGTGGTCAGCGCTTTGGTGAGATGGAGGTGTGGGCACTGGAAGCATACGGTGCTGCATACACATTGCACGAAATGATGACCATTAAGTCTGATGATGTTGATGGTCGTGTGCGCGTGTATGGCGCAATCGTCAAGGGCGAAAACCTGCCACCTGCTGGTATTCCAGAATCATTCAAGGTGCTGCTCAAGGAAATGCAGTCCCTCTCTCTTAATGTTGAAGTGCTCAACGCTGAAGGTGTGGCTATCGACATGAAGGAAGAGGATGATGATCCTGTTTCCGCAGCTGATGATTTGGGCTTCAACATTGGTTCACGCCCAGATGCAGGTGCTTCCGCTCCTGATACCACAAGCGAGCCAATGTATCGCTAAACACCGTGAGCGCGGTACAGGTTATCCAGTTATCAACACTTGAAACTGTGCCGTGCACACTTGCGTAAGACTTACAGATCCCAACAGGGAATTAAACAGACAGGACAACAGTGCTGGACGTTAACGCATTTGACAAGCTAAGAATTGGTCTGGCTACCGCTGATGATATTCGCGGCTGGAGCTATGGCGAAGTCAAGAAGCCAGAAACCATTAATTACCGTACCCTTAAGCCAGAAAAAGACGGTTTATTCGGCGAACAGATTTTCGGTCCAACCCGTGACTGGGAGTGCGCCTGCGGTAAATACAAGCGCGTGCGCTTCAAGGGTATCGTATGCGAACGCTGTGGTGTAGAAGTCACCAAGAGCCGCGTACGCCGTGAACGCATGGGACACATTGAACTGGCAGCCCCAGTAACCCATATTTGGTTCTTCAAGGGTGTGCCAAGCCGCTTGGGCTACCTGCTCGATATGGCACCAAAGGACCTCGAAAAGGTTATTTACTTTGCCGCATACATGGTGACCAGCGTAGATGAAGAGCAGCGTCACAAGGATATGCCAGATTTGCAAGACGAATTCGACGTTCGTATCGCCAACCTCGAAAAGGCACGTGATAACGAGCTCGATAAGCGTGCTCGCAAACTTGAGGAAGATCTCGCCACTGTAGAAGCAGACGAAGATCCAAAGAACTCCCTCAAGGGCAAGCTTCGTGCTGCAGCCGATCGTGATTTACGTGCTATTCGCAAGCGTTACAATGACGAGATTGCACGCCATACTGCAGTATTCGATCGCTTCAAGAGCCTACAGCCAGGCGAAATGGAAGGCGATGTAGATCTGTGGCGCGAAATGGTCGATGACTACGGGGACTACTTCGAAGGCTGCATGGGGGCAGAAGCTATTAAGAAGCGTTTGCAAGATTTTGATTTGCAGGCAGAAGCTGACGAATTGCGTCAAGTTATCGAGACTGCAAAGCAAGGTCAGCGAAAGGCTCGTGCATTAAAGCGCCTTAAGGTTATTAACGCTTTCATTTCTACTGGTAACAGCCCAGTAGCAATGGTATTGGATGTTATCCCTGTGATCCCACCTGATCTGCGCCCAATGGTTCAGCTTGACGGTGGACGCTTCGCAACATCCGATTTGAACGATTTGTATCGTCGCGTTATCAACCGTAACAACCGTTTGAAGCGACTCATTGACTTAGGCGCTCCAGAGATTATGTTGAACAACGAAAAGCGCATGCTCCAAGAAGCAGTGGATTCCTTGTTCGACAATGGTCGTCGTGGTCGCCCGGTAACCGGTGCTTCTAACCGAGCATTGAAGTCACTTTCTGACATGCTCAAGGGTAAGCAAGGTCGTTTCCGCCAGAACTTGCTGGGTAAGCGCGTTGATTACTCAGGTCGTTCTGTAATCGTGGTTGGTCCATCCTTGCGCATGCACCAGTGTGGTTTGCCAAAGCCAATGGCACTGGAGCTCTTCAAGCCATTCGTTATCAAGCGTTTGGTCGATTTGAACTATGCACAGAACATGAAGAGCGCCAAGCGTCTTGTAGACCGCGGTGACTCAGAAGTTTGGGGCGTGCTGGAAGAAGTTATTTCTGAACACCCAGTATTGCTCAACCGTGCACCTACACTGCACCGCTTGGGTATTCAGGCATTCGAGCCAATCTTGGTTGAAGGTAAGGCAATCCACTTGCCACCATTGGCATGTGCTGCATTTAACGCAGACTTCGATGGTGACCAGATGGCTGTGCACCTGCCATTAAGTGCAGAAGCACAGGCAGAAGCTCGTTCTTTGATGATGGCTTCTGACAACATCTTAAAGCCAGCAGACGGTCATACCGTAACCATGCCATCTCAGGATATGATTCTGGGTCTGTACTACTTGAGCACCGTCCGTGAAGGTGCCAAGGGACAGGGACGTATCTTCTCCTCACTCGAGGAATGCCGCATGGCACTTGACCTGCACGAAATTGATTTGCAAGCCAAGGTACTGCTTCGTATGCCAGCTGACTTCGTGCTTCCACAAGATTGGGAGCCAAGCGAAGTTAAGGTCGATGGTAGCGACGAGGTTGTGAAAGAAGAGCGTTTGCAGGACGGCACTATCTTGTTTGCTACAAGCTACGGTCGTATCCTGTTCAATAGCACACTTCCAGAAGACTACCCATTCGTCAACTTCCAGGTTGCTAAGAAGCAGCTCGTCAGCATCGTTGATGAGATTGCATCTCGCTACTCTACACAGCAGGTGTCTGCAACCTTGGATGCTTTGAAGGATATGGGCTTCACCCGCGCACCATGGTCAGGCGTCACCTTCGCATTCTCTGATGTTGTTGAGCCAGCTGAGCGTGATCAGATTGTAGCTGAATCAGAAGCTCAGGCTCACAAGATCAATGAAATGTATGAAGATGGTGATTTGACTGCAGAAGAGCGCCGTCAAGAATTGATTGATTTGTGGACCGAATGCACCACTAAGGTCTCCGAGGCTGTGGAAAGCGCCTTCGATCCAGAAAACAACCTGTCAATTATCGTGCAGTCTGGTGCACGAGGCAACATGATGCAGATCAACCAGATTGCTGGTATTCGTGGTCTAGTGGCAAACCCTAAGGGCGAAATTATTCCTCGTCCAGTCAAGTCCAACTACCGCGACGGCCTTTCCGTACTGGAGTACTTCATCTCCCAGCACGGTGCACGTAAGGGTCTGGCTGATACCGCATTGCGTACAGCAGAATCTGGTTACCTCACCCGTCGTCTGGTAGATGTCTCTCAGGATGTTATCGTTCGTGAAGAGGATTGCGGTACCAAGCAGGGTCTTGTTATGGCCGTTGGTGAACGTGATGAAGATGGCAATTTGAAGGTAGTCAAGGCTGCTGACGGTGGTCCATACTCACGTCTGCTCGCTGCAGATGTGCTCGATCCACAAGATAGCAACACCGTACTGTACAAGCGTGGCGATGCTTTGAGCATGGATGTAATCCGTGACCTCGTAGCTCACGGTGTAGAAACCGTGAAGGCACGTTCTGTACTCACCTGCGAATCCAAGCGTGGCGTGTGCGCTAAGTGCTACGGCTGGTCCTTGGCAACCAACAAGCTCGTCGATATTGGCGAAGCTGTTGGTATTGTTGCAGCACAGTCCATTGGTGAGCCTGGTACTCAGCTGACACTGCGTTCCTTCCACTCCGGTGGTGTTGCAGCAGCATCCGATATTACACAGGGTCTGCCTCGTGTTACCGAGTTGTTCGAAGCACGTACCCCTAAGGGTGAAGCACCAATTGCTGAGTATGATGGTGTGGTTGAAATTTCTGAAACCAACACTGGTCGCGTTATTAAGGTGATTCCAGATGATCCAGAAGCACGCAATGCTGATGGTGAAACCGTAACCTCACTTGAGTATCCAGTCACTTCTCGTGTGCCACTTTTGGTGCACAATGGTGACCATATTCGTCGCGGTACACAGTTGCACGAAGGCTCTGTAGATCCTAAGAAGATTCTGCGCATTATGGGTCCACGTGCAGCACAGGTGAACATCGTAGAAGAAGTCCACACGGTATACCGTTCTCAGGGTGTAGATATTCACGACAAGCATATTGAAGTTATTGTGCATCAAATGCTTCGCCGCTACACCGTGCAAGACTCTGGTGATACTGATCTGCTGCCAGGCGAACTTGTCGATAAGGCTCGCTTCAAGGAAGCAAGCAAGGCTGCAGTTGCAGCAGGCAAGCGCCCAGCAGTTGGTCGTCCAGAATTGATGGGTATTACCAAGGCTTCTCTGGCAACCGATTCATGGCTGTCAGCAGCATCCTTCCAGGAAACAACTCGCGTACTGACCGAGGCTGCGTTGAACCAGAAGGTTGACGATTTGAAGGGTCTTAAGGAGAACGTCATTATCGGTAAGCTGATTCCAGCTGGTACTGGTCTTGCACGTTACCGTAATGCCGTAGTTGAGCCAGACAAGGCTATTCGCGATTCTATTTATCCAAGCTTCGGTTTGGGTGAAGAAGGCTCCGATGGTCTGCTCGGTCTGAACGACGGTGATATGAGTGACGTAGACTTCTCAAACATTGACTTTGGTGACCTCACCTTAGGCAGTGATTTTGATCCAGATAACTTCACTCCAGATGCGTTCAATACAGACGACTACTCAGATTTGGGTGACTTCGGTGATTTAGGTGGTGACTTCAACTTCGGCGACTTGGGCGACGAAAACGGCACCATTACCAACATCACTCCAGAAGAGTAGCCTCAAATAATTGAGCCTTAGCAAGAAAAGCTAGAATATGTGCCCGCCAATCGGCGGGCACTATTGTTATGAGACAAGGTACAATAACAATAGGAGTAATAATGATACCAGAAGCATTACAAAGGAGTGATGCCAGCATGGTCGAACAACATAATAAGATAATCAACGCAGCTGCAAGGAGCATCCTCGCTCCTGAAGGATTGTTCAGAATAGGAGCTTCTAGAACTTGGATTGATGATAATGGGTATTTTGTAATACTAGTCGAGTATCAACCTTTTACCATCAGTAAAGGTTCAACACTTAATGTCGCTGTAAGTTTTCTATGGGAAAGTAGTGAAGGATTAAATACTACTTTTGCATTTAATTATGGATCGCGTGTAGGTAAAGTTGGATACGTGCCATACACAGGAGACGACGCAGATTTTTCAGCAAAGATGGAATGGTTTGCACAAATTGCATTACAAAAAGTTCGAGAGTATAGACGTTTTCGCGATTTAGATTATGCAAAAGCACAATTAGAGGCTCAATTGGAAACACTAGTAGCACAGAGCGGATATTGGAATCATTATGACCTTGCTATGCTCTGTTTTTTGAAAAGAGATTATCAAGAAGGATTGCACTACTTCAACTTGTTTCTTAGAAAACTCAGTGAGTGTAATCACAGACACACTCCTGCGATAGATTGGGAAGTAGATTTATATAACCATTGCATTCAAGTACTACTTCCCCAATTGGAGAGCGAGAATACCGCATACAAGATGGTAAGAGATATGATTACACGCAGAAGAACATACTTTTCTGAACGACCTTCAACTAAAAAGCTCGGTATAGTGTTTGACTAAAGATGCTCGATATTTTAGCTGTAGCTAGGCGGTATTGTGATTGAGGAGAGCAATCCTACAAACGACCTGCAGAGCTTGGATCCAAATGCATGGTCTGGAAGCGATGCGCCATCACATCATTATTAAAATACGTCGCAAAGAAGCGCTCAATAGGCGATCCTGGAGCAATGCCAGAAGCCCGAGTAAACCAGCAATCAAGGGCCATTAGAGTCATCACAATATCAACAAGCATAATAATGACAGCAATCGTAGTCACTGAATAGCGCCACTTCCAAGGAATTCTATTGATTAACTTCAGCAAATTGGGTAAGCAGAGTTTAAGCCAAACCAGTCCCAATATACCCCACATAATCATGTATTTACCGCTGGTACGCCCATCAATAGAAAGCCATTGGCCAGTATAATCCCAAGCAGTAATACCAAAAGCCACCTGCATAAACCAGCTTGTGGCATACTCAAATGAGCCGCCAATAATAGCAGAGGCAAGGAAAATTAACACTACATTACTGTCATATAAGCGATTAAGCAGCATAGTGAGTAGCACGCCACCAAACCCATAAATAGGGGAAAACGGACCAAATAGCAACCCCGCACGATCTTGGTACTCACCAAAGAGGATAAAATGGTATACCGTTTCAATGCCTAAACCAATAACGCTAGAAACCACAAACACCCAAAACAGGTTAAAGAAGTCGAGTTGAATATATCCTTTACCGCTTAAATCACGGCCAACCATATTGATACGTAACGCCTCTTCATACGCATCACGCGCATTCATGGACCGTAATTTACGCTGTAACTGACGTTCGTCAAATAGCGAAGGATCAGCAGTAACTGACACAGCAATAAGAATTACCATCTGCACCAAAGCAGTCAGTTGATGAGCACTGACACCATACAGTGCCAGATCAATCAAACCCTGCGCTACAGTAAATGGCATGATTGCATAAGCATACCGTGCTACTTGCATTCGGCGGTTGCGCATAATGCCAATGCCTAGAGCTGCAAGCGCACACATAATGCCAAATTGCAACACGCCATCGCTATGCGCCAGAATGCTGGTCAGTGTAGGTGTGTGAGTAATTGGATTTGTGTATAAAGCATGTACTGTATCAACGCCGAGCATTACAAATGTTGGCAAAGAAAGCGCAGCATCGACAATAAGTAACACCCCATAAACACGAATAATAAGAGGTAGTTTGTGTGCTTCTAAATGCTGCTGATATGAAGTATGAGTTACTGTTTGCATAATTTCCTCGTTCATCTACTGCACTCCATAGTAACAGCGTGAAATAGAGAAACAAAATATTCAATCTGTATAAGAATTAGAAGATTCAAGCATACTGTGATGAAATACTGTAAACTAAGAGCTGTTAGGAGAAGCCAAGGGCTCTAGGGAAGGAATAGTTATATGAAAAACTGTAGTCAATGTGGTGCAGAGAACCCTGCAACTGCCAAGTTTTGCCGCAAATGTGGTCACCCGTTTACTGAAACCGTTGCTAACAATGATATGATGGCTACTCCAGTACAGGACACGCCAGCACCTGTTGAGCAGTCTATTGGAGTGCAGTCAGTGCAGGAGTCAATATTCCCCAATGTATCCGCTGATGAGCAAACACAAGCTGATACAGATGAAGCTGCCCCTGTAAATGCTGCAGCGCCTGGTATCGAGTTAGCAGATCAGAACACACAGGTTGAGCAGGA
Source organism: Galliscardovia ingluviei (assembly GCF_014635685.1). GTDB lineage: Bacteria > Actinomycetota > Actinomycetes > Actinomycetales > Bifidobacteriaceae > Galliscardovia > Galliscardovia ingluviei. Next base: position 994,233 of record NZ_BMDH01000001.1, on the reverse strand, counting down.
TACCGCAACTGAGATGTTCCAGCAAGTGCCGCAGCAACCGATGCACACTGGACAGTTGCCTGATCCTCAGTTTGCTGACATGCCACAAGCCTACGCAGGTTCATCAATGCCAGCTCAGCCAGTCCAATCAGCTCAACCAATGATGACACAGCCTATGCCAGCTATGCCAAACCAGGGTATGCCAATGGCAAATCAGCAGGCACCAGCTCAGCCTATGCAGGGTATGCCAATGCAGGGTCAGCCAGCAGCTCAGAATTCTGAGTTTATTAACTTGTTTAAGTGGATGTGGCAGTCATTCTTGCGTCCTTCGCACCAAGCCAATACACAAGTATGGTGGCCGATTGTTTCTTTCGCTATCACATCTTTCGTGATGGGATTGACTACCTATATGTGGCAGGTGCGAGCTGTAAGCGCAGCAAACAGCTTCAGTAGAGGGCTCTTCAACATGATGGGTTCAGGATATTCAGGATATGCACCATCCATGAATGCTCCAATTTCTGGATTATTTAAGGGATGGATCTTGTCATTCATTCTGCTGTATGCGGTAGTACTCATCGCGTTTATTGGATACCGTATTTTGGGTGATGCTACTCCATTTGCCAGTGTGCAAACCAAAGCTGCACAACGTCTTATGCCAGCAAATGCATTCCTACTCGCAGCACTCCTATTCGGTCTTGTTGGTGGAGGCTTAACTGGTCTGTCAGTATTGCTGTATGTTTGCACAGTTATTATGTTCATCGCCGCTCCTGGTGTACTAGTGGCTCAGGCGCAGTGTACACGTAAGGCAGATCGTACATGGTTGTGGATTGTTACCTGCATTATTGGCGGTATCATTGTTTTCATTCTGTTGATGATCACTGCAGCATCCGGCATTATGTCTGCTGTAGATAGTGCTTCTTCGCTGTTCGGTAATTTAAATAGCTTAATGTAGGCGTACTTGGCTACTTAACTATGTAAATATACGTAGAAGTTGAATAGAGCGGTTGCTTCGGCAGCCGCTTTTGTGTTAGTGAAGACTATTACAACATGAGAACGCATGGCGCACAATATTTGCGAAATATCAGACATAGCATTCGCGCAGACCATACGCCAAAATACACACCCTACACACTATTCATGCTTTACGTTGACAAACTGCTATAGTGGCATATATGAGTGCTGCCCAGAGTAATCAAACTTATAGTATTCAACAATTAACTGATGCTGTAGCATCATGGATTGCGCAATCAACGCCGATTGCAGAACACACAAACGCTACGCCTACAAGCAAAGCAGCACATGAGTCGATACTGATTGCCGGTCCCGCAGGTAGTGGCAAAACAACCGTATTACGCCGCGCATTAGTTGAAGCCATAAGAGCCTATGGGGATGGGCAAGCATTGATGTGTGTGGCTAATAGAAAAATTGCTGACACGCTTATCAGATCCGTGATGCAGCCGCTGGGAGCAAGCAACGTTACACGACCAGTAACCACAATAGCGGCTTTTGCTTTTCAATGCGCATCACAGCTTGCTGCTATCGAACAGCAGCAACCAATTAAATTATTAAATGGCGCACAGCAAGATGCAGTAATTCGTACTGTGTTGGTAACCCATATTATGCACGTGCTTACAGGAGACACTTGCCCAATATGTGCAATTTTGCGCGAGTATTTTGGTACTGCCGACTGGGTGCAGATTATTAACCCAACAGCAAATGCACAACATATGCAACTGTCAGAGGCTCAAATTAAGGCCCGCCTTGCGCAAGGTTTAAGCGATTCTTTTATCGATGAAATGCGCGATATGTTTGCTCGTATCGGTGAGCTTGGTATTCGCGGAGAAAATGAAACACAGGTTGTTGCAGAGATTGCGAATGCGGATAGTGATGTGCAATCGGCAACCTATGGCGCTCGCTTTGCTGTGCAATGGAAGCTCGCCTTTGTGTTGCGCGCAGAGTATGAGCAGGAAGTAGCTCGTGCATATCCACAGGAGACAAGAGCAGATGCGACAGTACTGATTGAGCTTGGTACACAGGCAGTACAGCAGTTGGATAAGCAGGCCTTACCGAAGCTACTTATTATTGATGATGCTCATGATATAACCCTCGCTCAGCTTCGTTTTATTACTGCGCTCTATCAACGAGGGGTTCGCATAATATTGAGTGCTAATCCTGATGAATCTGTACAAAGTTTCCGTGGTGCTTTCCCAGAATTTGTGCTCTCACGTTTGACACATGAACGTGAAAGCGCACCCACTGAGCTTGACCATATGATTTATCCATTTGCGCCATTGATTGAAGAGGAGCTAGGGAATATCCATGCTCGTGTCTACCGACTAGAAGCTCCATATGATGAGCAGCATGCGCGTTATCTAGATCGGGTATTATCGCGTGTATCGCTGTCTATTCATTCCCAAATCAGCAATTCTCTTGCCCTCGAGCAGCGCTTGGGCAAGGCTCCGGTATTAGCAGGCACTTTACCTATTGAGGTTGATACGGCATGGGTTGATGATGGACAATCGGATGTTTACCATCAGCGCTCCTTACGGGGCATGGTATATCGCACAGATCTTGAAGAGCGACAGGCTTTGGTTCAGACCATGCGTGCGTACCATGCACAAGGACAGTCTTGGCATTCAATGGCAGTGATTGCACATGATAATGCTCAAGTACAGCAACTGGGTGCTTTTATGAGAGAACAGGGTATTCCAGTTAGTTTTGCTACGCAGTCCACTCCGCTTGCACAAGATAGTACGGTGCAGGGTCTGTTTGCACTGATTCGTTTGGCATTGTGGCGCACGCGAGGTTTGCAATCAGCATTCCACAATGGCCAGTCTGCTACTGACAGGCAGATGCTCATGCGCGAAGTAGCTTCACAAGTGAAAACATTTTGTGAGTCTCAACTCTGTGTTGCAGCGGCCGATACCAGTAGCAATTATATGCAATCACTCGGTAATCAGTGGCATGCTTTTGAACAAATACTGCGCATGATTACTCAAGTAGCACAAGTAGTAACGCCGCAATCTGAGCAGGCGAAGCTTTTTACTGAACTTACCGATGCTTGGCAACGTTTGGCTAGCGCTCTGGATTATCAAGCTGAACAAGCAACCCGAGTAGAAAGCCTAACTACCGCAACCACCGTTGTAGACAATGCAATACTGGGTAGTAACGAGACAAACGCATCGTCGCATGAAGAAATACCATATGCGTTGAGTATTGAAGCCTTACTGATGCTTGTAGTCAGTCAAGAACGTTATGCAGAAATAATACAAACACTGGTACGCACTATTTGTGGGTCCGAGCGCTCGGATTCGCGCCTCGAACAGGTATGTACCAGACTGTGCACTGCAATAGAACGTGTGGCTCATGCTATCCAGTCTGCGCCGCCAGCGGCACAATACCAAGCTCATGATGGGTCAATAGTGATTTCACCAGCGTATTTAGTACAAACTGCGTGGGTCGCCGCTGATGTAGACAAGTTCTGGCAGCAGCTTGCAATACAAGGAGCCAGCGATGAAGTAGTGTGGGATGATGAGTATACTGCGTTATCACCGTATTTGATGCGTGCTACTGCTGCGCAACATGCTGCTGATGCTGCAAACCAGCGGCTTGATACGGTTATTCGGTTATTTGCTCATGCTCACGAGGCACAGGCAGGCACTAGTATTGAGCAGTTTATGCAACAAATGAATACGTTGCGTCTTGAGGCAGATTCTTTAGCCTCGCATACTCCGCAGCTTGACGCAGTGCTATTAACTACTCCCGCAGGATCAGTCGGTGTGAGACGAGATTATGTATGGATTCCAACTGTTGAGCAGGGAGTATGGCCAAATCTCACTCCGCGAGGCACGCTATTCGGTATTGAGGATTTGGCGCAGCGCGTGATGTATGGCGCTGATGTGCGTGCGTCATACGATAATCCATTTGAGCGTGTATTAGCGGCTGAACAGCGCCTTTTTGTAGTGGCATTATCGCGTGCAGCCAAACAAGTGAATATCAGTGCAGTACACAATGATGAGCAATCACCATCTGATTTTTTGAGTACGTATATTCCGGAAATCTTTGATGAGCAAACAGGGGTAGCTTATAACTTAGCGGCACAAGAGAGTGACAATAGTAGTGATATGGAGTTAGGGCAGTTACAAGACCCACGTTCACTAGTTGCTGTAGCGCGACAACACAGCATACAGCAGCATAATGCGCATGGTGGAGCTGAGCAACCGGCACAAGTTCAAGATGCTGTACAAGCGTTAGCGCTACTCGCTGAGCAACATTATGATCTGGCTCATCCGAAAACATGGTCTTTTGTTCAAGATTCGTACACTGATAACAGTGTTGAAACTATTACAGCCAATCCTGAAACTACAGCGACTAATCTTGAAAAAACGACTACCGACGCTGAAAATACGGAAGCCGATACAGCGCCTCAAACTGATACTGAGGCTCAATCTCAATCTCAAACTCAACATCAACCATCGACCGATGACAGGCAAAGCCAGCTGGCTTCACTTTCGCCATCTGATGTGAATGCTCTTGATGCCTGTGCGATTTGCTGGAAAATGAGCCGCGATTTTAGTGGGCCAACATTATCCTCTTCGCAGCAACAGCAAGGCAATATTATTCATGCAATTCTAGAGCATGCAACGCTTAGCGGTATTGATTTACCAGACTATCAACACACACATTACAGTGGTACGCGAGAAGAGCAAATTGAGCAGTGTGCTACGGAACTGGAAGCTATTGGTAAACAGTATCGAAATACCGACATGGCGCAACAAGGGCAAGAAGCGTTTGAACAAGCAGTTCAAGAAGAAGCCTTCCATCAGATACTTACCAATGTAGCGACGTATTTTATTCAGTCAAATGATCCGGAATATGTGATAAACACGAAACTATTTCCAAAAAAGCCGAGTAACAGTCCGCGTATTGGTAAGCTCGACTATGTATTAGCAGAGCAAAGTTTTGATGCCACGATAAGTGTTGCGCAACTATGCCAAGTAATCAATGCACAATTGCAATCTGCGTTATCACTTAGCGAATATGGTGATGAAGGAGCACAATCAGCTGTACTGAATCTCAGTACGGAACAATGTCTCGCATTAGCACAACTTATTACCCCGCAGTGGCAAGTGGATGCGCGTCATCCGATTGATATTGCGCAGCTTCGTATTCATTTGCATGGCAGTATCGACCGTATTGAGCTTCGTACTTTGGATGATGGTAGCGAGCTCGTGCGCATTATTGACTATAAAACAGGGAGCAATTTCACTAAAAAAACCATGTTTAGTGATTTACAGTTGGCTTGCTATCAGCTTGGTATTCATTTTGGGCATTTTCTTGCAGGTGAGCAGGAAAATAAGCGTGTAGCATTACAGCAGGTTACGTTGCAAGAGCTTGAGCAACGTGCCAAACGTGGTGTTATTGGTCAGTCGTCGTTATTTGTTATTAAAGACAGCACGCAACCAGCTCAATCGAATGCTGCTGAATCTGCCTATCAGCCGCCACTAATTGTTACACATATTGGTGATAACAACTTCCAGTCGCGCACATATACCAAGACTATTGACAACATATGGGATGTGCCTCAATTGCCTCAATCTTGTCCAGAACTCTTTGACGAGCGCACATGGCAGTGTATTCATGCGGTTAAAGATACACAAGGTATGTGGGCGGTGTCCATGATTGCAAAAATTATTCGTGCTGCAGTTGGCTCACAATCGCAAGTATTCACTACTACTGAGGTACCAGAACAGCATTTGAATTACTGCAAGTTCACTACTGTATGTCCCGCATGTGCCGAGCAGGTAAGCACAGTTATGGAGGAGCTCTCATGAGTAAAATTCGTCCAACTGAGGAACAGCAGGCTGTTATTGATGCCGCAATTCAAGACGATATTTTGGTGATTGCTGGTGCAGGATCTGGTAAAACATTTACGCTTATGCAGCGTATTACTGCGCTTATCGAGCAGGGTGTTGCTCCTGAGCATATTTTAGGTTTGACCTTTACGCGCAAAGCCGCTGCACAATTGCTTGATAAAGTCACACAAGTAGTGAATGCACACCGTGGTACTACGGCGTATTCACTCATGCGCCCGACAGTGATGACCTATGATGCGTTTTTCCAGTCCATTGTTAAGCGGTACGGATTGCTTGTTGGTATGCCGCAAGAGATGACGCCGCTAAGCGATGCAGGCGCTTACCAAATTGCTGCTGATATTGTGGGTAAGCATATTGAAGGAGCCTTATCACTTCGCACTCATAATGGTTCACATAAAAGTTTTAGTACGATTGTTGGCGAAGTATTATCATTACATGATGCCATTGCTGCTTCGATGATTGGCGGCGATATTGACACCATTGATGCGGCAGTAGCGCGTATTCGGCAGTGGGATGATGCTTTTGCGCATCGGTTTGATACATTAGGTACACCGGAAGAATATGCGCAGGCAGTACGCTCTGTAGATAGTAAAAACGCTAACCGTAACCTTGCTCAAATGCAAACTATTCGTGCCAACGTGTCTGAACGCGAGTTTTTACTAGACTGTGTACTGGAGTTTGACCAAGCCAAGCGTGAACGCGGATTAGCACAATTTAGCGATTTTACGATAGCTGCATACCGGTTAGTACACCGATTTCCATCTATTGGGCACGCATATCGTAAACTGTTTTCGCACGTGTTTTTAGATGAGTACCAAGATACTTCTACTACGCAGGCGCAACTCTTAGTGAGTTTGTTTAGAGGCAATTCAGGGCAAACTGCTGAGCGGTCAAATATGGGGATCAGTAAATCCAATCGCAGTGCGGTTACTGCTGTTGGTGACCCTTTTCAATCAATTTATGCTTGGCGAGGAGCAAGTCCTGGTGCTTTTCGATTATTCAGACAAGATTTTGCTATGCAAGATGATGTGCCAAGCTACACGCTGTCGCAAACTATGCGTAATAGTCAGGTAGTGCTTGAAGCTGCTAATACGGTGACTGTGCCGTTACGCCGTCCTATGCAAGTGCCAACAAGTGCGAGCCTACGTGAAGTAGATGTGGCACAACTGCGTGCGAAACCAGAAGCTGTTGTAGGCACTGTCGGTGCCTTAGCAGTAAGCACTCAAGGTCAACAAGTGCAGGCTGTAGCGCAATTTGCTCGTCTAGCCGTACAGAAATATCGCAAGCGTGCTCAAGAGGAACATGTTTCTCCAGTAGCGGTACTTATGCGCAGTAAAGCACAAATTCCAGTGTATCGTCAAGCCATAGAAGCTGCTGGTTTGTCTTGTGAAGTTGTTGGTGTAGAGGGTCTGTTACAGCGCCCTGATGTAGCCGATATGATTGCTGTATTGCAAGCATTGACTTTTAGAGACAATCCTGCGCATCTTATGCATGTTTTAGCTTCTCCTCGGTTTGCACTCGATACTCAGGCTTTGCATACCCTAGCAGGCTTGGCACGCGCTACCAATGAGCAAATGCAGTATGCCGCCCTTGTTGAAGCAAACGCAGTAGAGCCAGGATTAACCACGAGTAAGGAAATTCGAACTGCTCTGCGCTCTTACCGCAATGCGTTAGCACCTGCACGCACTATTGTAGATGTTATTACCAATCAACATTTTGCAGCGTTACTGCGCGAATATGTGCAGCGCGAGCATAAAACGCTTGCTGAACCGATGATGCGCTCGCTTATTGCCGCTTCACAGATGATGCGCAATGCTGAGCACAGTATGCATCGCAGTATACAAGAGGCAATATATGGCGTCTTTCGTGCACTGCAGTTGGATATTGATCCAATCGTGGCAGCAAGTATTATTCGTCAACAAGAACAAGTACAAGAAACTGCTGAATCAAGTAGTACACTAAATGCGCGTGCTGTATCAGAACATGAATTAAGCACTGGCAATACTAATAACACATCAAGCACCCAGCAGCCAGCAACTGCTCAGACTTCAGATACCCATAGCGAGTTAGCTCTACAAGCAGTACTGCAATTAGTTGATGCGTATACGAGCGAACAACCGCAGGGAGTACGTCCGACTATGGCAGGACTACTCAGTTGGATTAACGCACAGCGTGATATTTCTGGTGAATTAGCTCCCGCACAAGGACAAGCTGATGTAGTAATTATGACAATTCACCAATCAAAAGGTTTAGAGTGGCCGGCAGTTATTATTCCTCAACTTAACGAGGAAGTATTTCCTGGAGGAGGGAATAAAGCCACAGGTGATAATTTGAAGATTACTGAGTTGGTTGCGCCATCAGAAGATGATGTGTTAGCAGATACCAGTACAGCTGACGAAGAGCATTATGATGGGCAGTATCAGGTCCCTGAATATAGTGAGGATGCGAAAACTTGGCTACATAATGCCACTTCGGTACCACCAACGATTCGTATTGATCATGATATTTTGCCGCATTTCCCTCATAATGCTAGTAATGATGCTGATATTACCGAGCAAATGCAGTCCATTACTTCTCTTGAGCAACTTATCCTCGAATGCACTGGGGAAATAAATACCCTTACAGATGCTGTAGATGATGCTGTATCGGGAGTATGGCGCGGACAGCGTAGTGAATATGGCAAACGGTATCATGATGACGATCGCAGACTGATGTATGTGGCATTAACCAGAAGTGAATGTGATGCGTTGGTGATTTGCAGCAAATACTCCTCGGATATGACAGTGCCATATAGTGGCATAGATGTTGAAAACCTAGTATTTGCAGGCACAGCAAGAAAACCTTCTAATTTTTGGAAGGAGGTTTACGGGTCATTGTCTCATGCCAGTCAATTTACACAGGTACCGGTAGAAGATACGTTTGGGGGTCATATTGAGGGAATATTTGTAGGCGAAGATGCAGATGAGTATTACCAAAATGTAGTGTGTGAGCCATGGGAGCATCCACTGGCACTCTCAACTACATTGGAGCGCTCCACTTGGCCATGGCATGTTGAACCGGAATCCACACGTGCTGCGCTGAGAACCAGTGCTCAACAAGTACAAGATGCTGTAGCACAATCCATGCAAGATGGGCAGCAAAAGCAGGAGGATACAAAGACCCAGATTGCGAGCGATGAAGTTGATACTACGCAGACCACAAATGCTGTAGGCTCATCGCCACTGACCAAAGCAGCGCAGCAATTGATTGCGCAAGGTGCTCTGATACCTAAGATTCCTACTGCACCAATGATTATGGTAGATACTGATGGCGCAGGTGAAGCTAATATCGGTGAAACTAGTGCAGAAAGACAACAAGCATTACAACAGGTGCAAATGCTGCAACAGCTACAAGCACAGGGTGCTCGCATTCTTGAAGCTGGACGCCAGTCGGTGACGCAAGTTCAGCATCGCTTAACGTTGGAGCATAGTAGCGTACAAGACCAGCTTGACTATTGGCAAGGTATTGTGCGACCTATGCCTACAGTTGAGTCATTTGTGGCAGCTGCCGGCACAAGTTTTCACGCTTGGGCGCAAGAATATATACTGCCTGAGGCATTAAGTGCTGCTGGAAATGAAGAGAGTGTAGGGCAACCTACGATGGAAATGTTGCATCAGTGGCGCGCGCCGCGTATTGAAGCACTTGAGCAAGAGCTTGCATCCCTACAGTCTGATAGTGAAGATACATCCCCTGATATGACTTCCGATACAGCGTCTACTGATGTGCAGAATGCTTTACACGCACAGCGCTACCGTGAGTTGCAATGGCGTAAACGCTTAGTAGAAAGCACATGGAATGCGCGCTTACCACTCTGGGTAGAGCATTCGGTGTTGATGAGCATTGAGGGGCGTATCTATAATGGCAAACTTGATGCGGTGTTTGCCGGCGGTATTGATGAACATTCTCGTGCACAATACACCATTATCGATTGGAAAACCGGCAAACGACCAACTGGTCAAGACATTAGTGATAAGCTAGTGCAACTTGACTTATACCGCCTGCTGCTTGCTCGCACTCAGGGTATTGATATAGAGTGTATTGATGCGGCTTTATATTATGTGAGCGAAGCGCAGGAAAGTAATCGTTTGATTGTAGCTGCAGGTCACCAAGAGAAAGAAATTATAGAGCGTCTAACGCGCCTATAACACCGTTGACGCGCCTTTAAGTCTGTACACATACCTGCAGAGCAAATGGAGTTTAGAGGCAAGGATGACATACACCTGCACGAAAGGGAGGGAATATGCAGTCGCTACGCACGCGGCTCGACCAGTTGCCATATGCTAAATTGTTTAGCATACCAGGTACACGGCGTTTCTGCATTGCTGCAGCGTTTGCACGCTTGCCGATGTCAATGATGAGTTTAGGTATAGTGCTTGCACTCAATCACCTATATAATAATTGGACTATTGCGGGCACGATGAGCGCGGCATTTGTGCTTGCGGCAGCAGTGGTGACACCGGTATTTGCTCGTCTTTTTGACCGCCTTGGACAAGCTAAAGTTGGTCCAATTGCCCTTGCAGCTCAAGTTGTAAGCATGTTCGCTTTTGCAGCTGGTGCTTTTTTCCGCGTGCCATTAGCGCTGCTTTTCGTACTGGTAATTCTTAACGGCTTGACACAATTCTCATTTGGCGCGTTGGTTCGCACACGTTGGGCATGGGCACTTCGTGAGACGGGGGATAATGGCACCTTGCTTAATGCTGCATACGCGTTTGAGGCCGCTGTTGATGAGTTAGTGTTTATTTTCGGACCTATTCTTGCGGCTTTTCTAGCGACCTCTGTTCACCCGGTTTCTCAGCTGGTAGTTCCTGCAATCTGTGCTGCTATTGGCGGTAGCGTGTTTTTTGCACAACGCAATACTATGCCTATTGTTGAGACTGTTGCGGTTAATGCTAATCCATTGCACGATGATCAGGCTATCGAATCGGCATCAACAGATATGTGGCGCAAGCATCGCAATAAAACTGAGCATCATAAGCATGTGCGTTCGGCATTGGCATATGCAGGTGTGCCAGCTTTAGTGTGCATCTTTATGATATTTAATGCCAGCTTTTCAAGTTTTGATGTTTCTATTACAGCACTTACCGACGAGTTAGGCGTGCCGCAAGTTGTTGGTATTCAATTAGCATTATTCGCATTTGGCTCACTGATTGGTGCTTTGATTTTTGGATCATTACATTTGCCCGGTTCTCACTGGTCACATATGGTAGTGTTTTTGGCAGTGCTAACTGCGTGGTATGCGATTTTCGTACCGGCTTCTGCGAATTTGGTTGTGCTTGGTATTTGCGAAATTTTAGCTGGTGTTTTTGTAGCACCAACATTTGCTACAGCGAATTTGCTGGTAAAAGAATTAGTGCCACAAACCTCTCTGACAGAAGGTCTGGCTTGGGTATCAACCGGTACAGCAATTGGAGGATCTATTGGTTCAACCGCTGCCGGCATGGTATTGGACGCTCATGGCACGTTGATTGGTTTGTGTGTTCCAGCAATAGCATGTGCTGCAGCCTGTGTACTTACCGTGTTCACTTGGTGGAGAAGGCATGTTCAAAAGCGCAAACAAGATTACAATCGAGAATAGTCACTTACATATGAGTACATGCAATGGTGTTGATAGTGTATATGCTTGTCATATTGCGGATTGAACGCTAGCGCATGTTGGTGAGTAAGAGCGAGCAGTTGGAGGAAAAATGCGCGTTTCTGTAGTCGGTGCACAAGGACGCATGGGATCACACGTTGTTGCAGCAGTTGAGGCAGCTGAAGATATGCAGTTGGCGTTGCAAGTAGATTCAAGTGATGATCTGACTCAAGTAAGCCCAGAAAATACTGATGTTGCTGTAGATTTTACTGTTCCTGATGTCACTTTGGACAATGTATTAACGCTTATTAAGCAAGGCGTCAATGTTGTTGTTGGTACTACAGGTTGGAATGATGACAAATTAGCACAAGTGCGCGAGGCTTTAGCTCAAGCACCACGCAAGGATCAAGCTGTGTTTATTGCTCCTAATTTTGCTATTTCTGCAGTACTTGCTGACTATTTTGCAGGTATCGCTGCTCCATATTTTGAGTCAGCAGAAGTGATTGAAGCACACCATCCTAATAAACTTGATGCTCCAAGCGGTACCGCAGTTCATACTGCACATACTATTGCTCAGGCTCGTCGCCAAGCAGATTGTGCTCCAATGCCAGATGCGACAGTAGGTAATGAACCTTCTCGTGGCGACGTTGTGGACGGTGTACATGTTCATGCAGTACGATTGCGCGGGCTGAATGCGCACGAGGAAATATTACTTGGTAATCCCGGTGAGCAGATGATTATTCGCTCTGATTGCTTTGATCGAGCGAGTTTCATGCCGGGAGTATTGCTGGCGTGCCGTAAAGTTGGCGAACACCCAGGCCTTACTGTAGGGCTTGATCAGTTCTTAGATTTATAAACTATTGATAACTGGCGCGGACTCTGATAACCAGCATAGGTCTTAACCAGTAGGTAATTTGGTGGTACATATGTGTGACAGTGAAGTAAGTGAGAATACCATGCATTTACTCAGCCCAGCTCCTTTTGGTCGAGTGCTTCCAGCAATGGTTACGCCGATGAAGCAAGATGGCAGTATTGATTATGAAGTAGCACAGCAGCTTGCCAAGCGTTTAGTGAGCCAAGGAGCTGATGGTATTGTTGTCAATGGCACTACCGGCGAATCTCCAGTAACGCATATGGAGGAGAAAATTGAGCTGGTACGCGCAGTAAAAGAAGTAGTGAATGTGCCTGTGGTTTCAGGAGCAGGCTCTAACGATACGGCGCATACTGTACGCATGGTTGAGCATATTCAAGAGTCTGGTGCGGACGGTCTGCTTATTGTTGCGCCATATTATTCGAGGCCTTCACAAGAGGGTATTGTGGCACATTATGCTGCCGCAGATAAGGCTTCACAATTACCTATTATTGTCTATGATGTGCCAGGTCGCACAGGTGTACATATCAATATTGACACCTATAAGCGCCTCGGTGAGCTTGAACATGTGGTAGCTGTAAAAGATGCTACTGGTGATTTATCAAGTGTTGCTACCAAGCAGATTGCTACATCATTAGCTTGGTATTCTGGAGATGATGGACTATTCCTACCATTCCTTTCTGTAGGTGCGGTAGGCATTATATCTGTAATAGCGCATGTGGCTGCCTCGCCGATGCGCGACCTCGTTGATGCGTTTGATCGAGGTGATATTCACGAGGCACAACGCATTGCAGCGCGACTTTCCCATATAGTAGACGCGCTCAATGGTGACGGGCAGCAGGCAGTAATGGCTAAAGCTGCATTACATGCTGCAGGAGCATTAGATTGCACGGCAATGCGATTGCCAAATGTAGGACCAAAACCTGAACAAGTGCAAAAAGCAGTGCTAGGCATGCATGCTGCCGGATTACTGGAATAATTGAGTGTACTGGGGCATCTGCGTATGCTAGTACAGATACGTAGATGCAAGGCACACTCCTGTACTGTATAAAGAATACGAATGGAACAACAACATAAACAACAATCTGCGCCATCGAAAGGGCGCACACAACAACGAAAAGCCGGAGCGCGTTCACGTAAAGTGCGACCAACGCCTCCTGTAGGAGCGCCCACTCAACAGCAGCTGATCGCTCCTCCTAAATACCGCAAGGGCTCAATGCGTATTGTGCCATTGGGTGGTTTAGGTGAAATTGGTAGGAATATGAACGTTATTGAATATAACGGGCATATTTTGCTTATTGACTGCGGTGTGCTGTTTCCAGAAGAAGAGCAGCCCGGTGTCGATTTAATTCTGCCAGATTTCAACTATATTAAAAACCGTTTAGACAAAGTAGATGGTTTAGTATTAACCCACGGTCATGAGGATCATATCGGCGGCGTACCATATTTATTGAAGCTTCGCCCTGATATTCCGCTGATTGGCTCTAAACTTACTTTGGGCTTTGTCGAAGCTAAGTGTAAAGAGTATCGCATTACTCCTACAACTATTGAAGTAGCAGGACGCGATAAACTCAAAGTAGGACCATTTAATCTGGAATTCGTTTCGGTAACACACTCTATCCCAGATGCTTTGGCTGTTCATGTGAAAACACCGGCAGGAAGCCTGATTGATACCGGCGATATTAAACTTGATCAGTTGCCACTCGACCATCGCATTACGGATTTAGTTGAGTTCGGTCGTCTTGGTGAGCAAGGTGTGGATTTGTTGATGGCAGATTCCACCAATGCTGAGGTTCCAGGATTCGTTAAGCCAGAAACCAGCATTGGACCGGCGCTTGATCGAGTATTTGCTGAGGCTACGCGCAAAATTATTGTGGCAAGTTTCTCAAGCCATGTCCATCGCGTACAGCAGGTGGTTGACGCCGCACATAAATACGGGCGCAAAGTAGTGTTCGTTGGTCGATCGATGGTGCGCAATATGGGTATTGCTTCCGACTTAGGATATTTGCATATCCCAGAAGGCACAGTCATCGATCTTAAAGCTGCCTCTGATGTGCAGGACGATAAAATCGTATACATGTGTACTGGTTCGCAAGGCGAGCCTATGGCGGCACTAGGTCGCATTGCAGACGGCAATCATCCTGATATCGCTATCAATGAGTTTGATACCGTTATTTTGGCAAGTTCGCTTATTCCAGGCAACGAGCATGGCGTATACAAAGTCATCAATAAACTTGTGCAATTAGGTGCTCGCGTAGTGAACCGTGATAATGCGGCAGTGCATGTTTCTGGTCACTGCAATGAAGGCGAGTTATTGTATTTGTACAATATTATTAAGCCAAAGTGTGCTATGCCAATCCATGGTGAGAACAGACATTTGGTGGCTAACGGTTTGATTGCAGTCAAAACCGGCGTAGATCCGCAAAATGTGGTGCTGGCAGAAGATGGTGATGTTATTGACTTATATCATGGCAAAGCAGCTATTGTAGGTTCGGTGCCATGCAATTATGTGTATGTCGATGGCGATTCTGTTGGCGAACTCACCGATGAAGAACTGGAAAAGCGCCGTATTCTAGGCACAGAAGGTTTTGTATCTTCCTTTGTGGTTGTCGATAGCGAGCACGCCAATGTGGTGTCTGGTCCAAAGATTTACCTCAATGCCGTGGCTGAAGATGAAAGCGAATTTGATCAGGTTCGCTCTCAGATTGTTGAGCATTTACAAGATGCTATGATGAGTGGTACTAAGGGTACATACCAGTTGCAGCAGATTATGCGGCGAACATTGGGCAGTTGGATTGCTCGAAAAATTCACCGTAGACCTATGATTGTGCCGGTTGTAGCAGATATTGCACAATCACAGGATACAGCGCAATAAGGTGCCGAATAACACTATTAGTTATGCAATACGTTATGCCATAAAGCACTCGGTACAGTGGCGACACGAATCTGCAGTAGTTCATATGAGCGTAGAGCAGGGTAGAGGACTACTGCAGTTTTGTGTGTAAATTGTGTATACGTAGTAGATGTAGATGTATAAGAGTGTGAAAGCTATATGCAGGCTCTAGCGTCGGATTGAGCTTGCACGTTGGCGCGTGCCACAAGCGTGCGCCAGAGTAAAGGAGGAAATATGCCAGGAGCAAATCTTACCCGCGTTGAGGCACAAGAACGTGCTTCAGTGGTAAGCGTTCAACATTATGATATTGAACTTGACCTTACCCGCGGCGGTAAGTTGTTTGGTTCTACTACCACTATTGCTTTTGATGCTCAAGCTGGTAGCAGCACATTCTTGGATTTAATTGCTGATAGCGTACAGTCTGTTGTACTCAATGGGCAGGAGCTTAATGTCAGTGAAGTATGGGCTGATAGCCGTATTGAACTTGCTCAGTTGAACGAGCATAATACGGTTACTGTTACAGCAATGTGCGTGTATTCTAATACTGGTGAGGGTTTGCACCGCAGCGTAGATCCTTCTGACGGTAATGTGTACTTGTATACGCAGTTTGAAGTCCCAGACGCACGTCGCGTATATGCAGTATTTGATCAGCCTGATCTTAAAGCAGTATTTGATTTCCGTGTGATCGCTCCAGAGGGTTGGGAAGTGATTTCCAATGGTCTGGTTTCCAGTAAGAATCAGCTTGTTGGGCGCACTGATGAAGGTACGCTTACCGGTGGCGAAACTCGAAACCGCGTGATGTGGACCTTTACCTCCACTCCTCCTATGAGCTCCTATTTAACAGCATTAGTTGCAGGTCCATATGCCGTTTGGCGTACTACAGCATCTAATGGTGACGGTCGTCAGGTGCCTATGGCCATTTACTGCCGCAAAGCATTGCAGGAGGCAATGGCAAAGGATGCGGATTACCTTTTTGATGTCACCAAAGCTGGTTTTGACTTCTATAACAAGACTTGGGGTGTGCCATACCCATACGATAAGTACGATCAGCTTTTTGTACCAGAGTACAATGCTGGCGCTATGGAAAATATTGGTACGGTTACTATCCGTGATTCGTACGTGTTTGAGTCCAAAGTTACTGATGCGTTAGCAGAGCGTCGTGTGGTAACCGTGTTGCATGAGCTTGCACACATGTGGTTTGGCGATTTGGTAACGATGAAGTGGTGGAATGATTTGTGGCTGAATGAATCATTCGCTGAGTTCACTTCTACCTTGGCAACAGCAGAGGCTACTAATTGGAAGGACGCATGGGCAACCTTCACCTCTGGTGAAAAGAGCTGGGCGCTGAATCAAGACCAGCTGCCAACAACGCATCCTATTGTGGCGCCAATTGATGATTTGAATGACACGTATGTGAATTTCGATGGCATTACCTATGCGAAGGGTGCTTCGGTGTTAAAGCAGCTTGTGGCATATGTAGGTCGTGAGCGCTTCTTTGAGGGTATTCATAATTATTTGGTCAAGCATGCATATAGCAATGCAACTTTGCATGATTTGTTGCAAGAGCTTGAAGCAACTTCTGGTCGCGATTTGCGCACCTGGAGCTCATTATGGCTCGAACAGGCTGGTATTACCACACTTTCTGCTGAGGTGGCAACTGATGATAAGGGAGTAATTACTGCTTTCACCATCCATCAGGTAGCTCCACAAGAGCATCCAGTGTTGCGTCCTCATCGTTTGGCAGTTGGTTTCTATAACACTAATGAAGCTGGTGCTGTGGTACGCACTGATCGTGTAGAACTTGATGTTGATGGCGCTGACACTGTGGTAGAGGAGCTTGTTGATAAACCACGTCCAGAGTTTATCGCACTGAATGATGATGATTTAACATACGCTAAGCTGCGCTTTGATGAACAATCTCGCCAATTTGCTCTTGCTCATGTACAAGATTTTGATAGTGCGCTTACTCGCGCTGTTATCTGGTTGTCACTATGGGATATGACCCGTGACGGTGAATTGCCTGCTCAGGATTTTGTGGATGCTACGCTGCATTTGCTTGCTCGTGAAACTGAGTCCACTACGTACCGCTATGCCTTGAGCTGCATGAGCTTTACTGCAAAGCATTATGTTGCTAGTGCAAAGCGTGCTGAGGTTTTGGCTCATGTGGCGCACGAACTGTGGACTTTGGCAGGCCGTGCTGAGGCTGGATCAGATGTGCAGTTCCAGCTGGTTGGCGCTTATTTGGGCTATGGTGAGTCTGGAGATAGTGAGTTTGAGGCTACAGTGCGCGGCTTGCTTGATGGCAGTGTAGTGCTTGAGGGCTTGCAAATTGATAATAATTTGCGTTGGAGCCTACTGACAGCATTAGCACGGATTAACGCCATTGACGAGGATGGTATTGCAGCAGAGCTTGCTAAGAAAGATACTACAGAAAATCGTCAGTTTGCTTTGGGTGCTCGTGCAAGTCGTCCTGTTGAAGAAGCTAAGACTTGGGCTTGGGAAGAAGCTATTCGCAATACTGAGCTTACCAATAGTCAGCTTGAAGCAGTGGCTGCTGGTTTTGCAAGCGCCCCTGCTGATCTCGCTAATGCGTATGTGGAACGTTATTTTGCTGAGGCAGATGGAATCTGGACGAATCGTACCTTCCATATGGCTGAGGCTTTGCTGGAAGGATTGTGGCCAAGTAATGCTGATGCTGAACGTTTAGTAGAGCAAGGTGACGCTTGGCTGGCAGCTCATGAGGATGCTGATAAGGCATTGCGCCGTTTGGTGATTGGCAATGTTGAGTCTGCACGCCGTATTGTGGCAGTGCGCACATTCAATGATGCACTCTAAATAGCAACGCGGTAGTTGTACTAAGCGGGTGGCTTCGGCTGCCCGCTTTTGTGCTTTTCAGGCAGAATGTGGCAGTAGTGTATGAGTAGACTCTTGTAGCATGTCTGATGACACGACCCATGAGTAGCATATTGCACTAGTTGCACTGCCGCTAGGCTAAGGAGTGAATATGCCAAGAATGTTTGGTACCGATGGTGTCCGTGGATTAGCAAATCGTGATTTAACTGCGCAATTAGCCCTTGATTTAGGTGACGCCGCTGTGCGCGTGCTCGCAGATGGTCAGTCTACTGGTCGTCGCCGTGCATTAGTTGGCAGAGATACGCGCGTTTCCGGCGACTTTTTGGCAGCGGCACTGTCAGCTGGTATGTCAGCTGGTGGATTTGATGTTATTGATGCAGGTATTATTCCAACCCCAGGAGTGGCATTCTTAACGAGTGTTTTGAATGTAGAAATGGGTGCTGTAATTAGTGCTTCGCATAATCCAATGCCAGATAATGGTATTAAGTTTTTTGCGCGCGGCGGGTTTAAGTTACCTGATACTAAAGAAGATGAAATTGAGCAGGTACTTGGTCAGGATTGGCAGCGACCAACAGGCGATGGTGTAGGTCGTATTTCTCATGATACTGAAACGGCTACAAAATTATATATTGATCATTTGGTAGCTGCTATTGCACCAATTGGTGACGATAAGATTCAGCCTAAGCCATTGTCAGGCTTGCGTATTGTGGCAGACTGTGCCAATGGTGCAACATCAGTGGTAGCGCCAACTGCTTTGCGTCGTGCAGGTGCTGATGTGATTGTAATCAATGCTTCTCCAGACGGCTACAATATCAATAAACATGCGGGTTCTACTCATCCTGAGCAGTTGCAGGCGACCGTAAAGGCAACCGGCGCTGATATGGGTGTTGCTTTTGATGGTGACGCTGACCGTTGTTTGGCAGTAGATCATGAAGGCAATATGGTAAACGGCGATCAGATTATGGGTATTTTGGCACGTGCTAAGCAGCGTGAAGGCAAGTTGGCTCATAATACGTTGGTTGTTACTGTGATGAGTAATTTGGGATTAAAGCTCGCATTGCAAGATATGGGTATTCGTACAGTGCAAACTGCTGTCGGTGACCGCTATGTGCTTGAGGAAATGCTGCGCGGCGGTTACACGCTTGGTGGCGAACAGTCTGGGCATGTTATTAACCGTGAGTTTGCTACTACTGGGGATGGCACGTTGACAGCATTAACACTGTGCAATGAAGTAGTGAAATCTGGTAAGAGCCTGAAAGAACTTGCTGCTGACTTCCCACAATTGCCACAGCAGCTGGTGAATGTGCCTAATGTGGACAAAATGGCGGCTTCAACCAATGCTGTAGTACAAGAAGCAGTACGTAAAGAAGAAGCTTTACTTGGAGAAACTGGTCGCGTACTGCTGCGTCCTTCTGGTACTGAGCCTTTAGTGCGCGTGATGGCTGAGGCTGCAACTCAGCAACAAGCTGATGAAGTATGCGAGCGCCTAGCAGCAGTTGTGGCGAAGGAACTTGCTCTGTAAGCGCAATACGCACGGTAACCACAGGTATACGCTGATACTGATAAATAGTTAAGTGCATATAGTAAGCGTGCATAAGAGCACAAGCGCATGGTGGTACGAGCATTTATAGAAGCACAGAGGAATAGGAACTACTATGTTTCAACGCAATACTCAGGTCGATAAAGAACTTGACCAAGCAGTACGCGCGATGATCAAAGAAGCGAAGCAAGAATATGACGGTGTGCTGCCGATTATGCAGGCAGGAGAGCCTGTACTTCGCGCACAATCAGCAGATTATGTAGGACAATTAGCGCCAAAAACATTCGCTTCACTGATTGAAGTTATGCGCACTACTATGCTTGATGCTCCCGGCGTTGGCTTAGCTGCTCCACAAATTGGACTGGGATTACGATTTGCAGTGCTTGAAGACCATGTTAGTGAGCAGGAGCTGGCGGATATGCGCGAGCAGGGCATTGAGGATCCCCGCGAAAGTGCAGAACTGCCATTTCGTGTAATTATTAACCCAAGCTATACGCCGATTGGGCAAGAAACGCGATCATTCTATGAAGGCTGTTTAAGCGTGGAAGGATATCAAGCAGTGCGCAAACGTTGGCTTGATATTGATGCTGAATGGACTGACGAGCATGGCAAGCAGCATCGTGAGCATATGCATGGCTGGCCAGCACGCATTTTCCAGCATGAAACCGATCATTTGCATGGCGAACTCTATATTGATCAGGCACAATTGCGCTCGCTGAGTGCTGATGAACTGTTGGGTGAGTATTGGTACAATCCAGTGCCTACTGAGGCAGCTCGTGAACTTGGGTTTACGCTTGACTAGCTGCTAGTAGGTCGCTCGGTTAGCTGTTAGGTTTATCGCTTTGCTCGTTGCTTGAGTAATGATGAGCTAGGGAGTTTGCGTGGCGAAACAGTCCATACAACAATTACTTGATACATCGCCGATTTTACAATGCCCGCAGTGTGCTCGCCGCGGTGAGCAGGTAGGTTTGATCGCGCAAGGTACGTCGTTGGTGTGTACTTGTGCATTATGTGCGAAAGTGCATCGTTTTGATGTTTCTTCGCGCGGTTCAGTGAATATGGTTCCTGCCCAAAAGCCACTTCTAGGCTATACTGAGCAGTTTTTTGCTGCGCGACGCGCTGTGATTGATCATGGCTGGTATAGCTTGCTTATTGAACAGGTAGTGCAGCAGGTAGCTTTGGTGATGGATACCATGCACAAAGCTACACCTATTCGTATTGCTGATATTGGTTGTGGAGAAGGTTCATACGCCAAAGCAATAGCGCAGTACTGTGCTTCACGTAGTATTGACGCTCAAGTGTTTGGCGTAGATCTTGCCAAAGATGCGATCCATGTGGCAACCACTGGTGGCTCCCAGGGCGTGCGTTGGATAGTTGCTGATTTGGCAGCATTACCATTTGCCGATCAGAGTATTGATATTATTGTGAATGTATTTTCTCCGGCAAACTACTCAGAGTTTAAGCGCATCCAAACCTCCTACGGAGTAGTGTTGAAAGTCGTTCCTGAGATATCGCATATGGTGCAAGTGCATCGCGCAGTCAGGCAGGCTGATGCGGAACGTACTGCTGAGGTTTCGAGTGCGCTACATGAGCGCAGTGCGGGGGATTTATTTGCGCAGCATGCATCAGTGAAGCAACAGCTCAGAGTCACTCAGCAGGTTGAAGTGCAGCCTGCGATGCAGCCGCTACTGGCGCGCATGACACCAGTGCTATTCCATCGTGAGGATAGCACTGCACTGGTGTCTACAATTCATGAAGTGACGCTTGACGCCATGCTACTTGTAGGCAAGCAAATACTTGAGTAACAATGCACCACTGAGCATGCGCATTGAGCAATATGCACCGAGTGATGCATCACTGGGTATCGATTTTCGCGCCATTGCACCATACGCGCTGTACTTGCCACTGCTCATCCTGCATGAGGATATCTGCTGCATAACCTGGAGCTAATAAACCAAGTGGGGCAGTAGTAATAGCGTTAGCGCGGTCAAGACCAAGGGCTCGCGCAGGTGTCAGCGTTGCTGCCTCTACCGCAAGCGGCGCTGCAAATCCGAGTTCAAAGATTGCACGCTGTACAGCAACTTCCAGTAAGAGTGTAGAACCGGCGATTGCGCCATTGCTTACCAGTCTTGCATGACCGTCTTGTACACGAACATCAAGGGCACCAAGTTTGTATGCTCCGTCTGGACAGCAGGTCGCTGCCATTGCATCAGTGACAAAGGCTATGCGATGAGGAGCAGCAGCCAGTGCCATACGCAATACTGGGTTTGCGACATGGAATCCATCATTAATCAGCTCAATGGTGATGCGCGGATCTTCCAAAGTTGCGGGTATTGGCCCTGGCTCACGATGCGCAATACCATTCATGGCGTTAAACATATGCGTCATAATGCGTGCGCCAGCATCATAGGCGCGTTTGGCCATATCATAATCTGCATCACAGTGCCCCAAGGCTGGTACGACACCGTGCTGGGCAAGTGTACGTATGGCTTCTAGTCCGTGTTCACGTTCGGCAGCAATAGTGATTTGACGTAGTGAGCCATTAGCGGCATCAAGCAGACGTGCTATCACGTCTGGTGTAGGGTCGATCAGGCAGTTAGGGTCGTGTGCACCTTTGCGGGCAAATGCTAGGAATGGTCCTTCTAAGTGGCTACCCAAAATATCAGGGTGTTGTGCCATCAGCGAGTGTACTGTTTGCAGGTTGGCACACATGGTATCAATTGGATTGGTAATGAGGGATAGCACCTGTCTTGTCGTGCCATGAATCATATGCCCATGGCGTGCCGTCAAAATGCCTTCAACCCCGTCATCAAAACTTGCTCCACAAGCGCCGTGAGCATGAATATCAATATAGCCTGGAGTAATAGTGCTGCCTTGCGCGTTAATAATAGCTTGTTCGGGAATGTGGTAGCATGCGCATGCCGATGTAAATGCTGCAGTAGAGGTGCCGGTTGCGACAATAGTAGTGCCGTCAACAATTACCCAAGTATGTGGTTGTATGCCGCGCGCATCAATACGTGTAGCGTTACTGATTGCCCAAACTGCATGGTGTTGGCCGTCTATTGCTGGTTGATGGTCTGATTGAGTGATTGCTCCCGTGTATACTGCATAATCTGACATCTTGTCTCCATCGTCAAAGATATTTGTCAGACATCATACCATTGGGGGTTGAAGTGTTAGAATATGCTCAAAATATTCCTACACTTCAACCCCGGCAATTTGAATTG
Organism: Galliscardovia ingluviei; assembly: GCF_014635685.1. Taxonomy (GTDB): domain Bacteria; phylum Actinomycetota; class Actinomycetes; order Actinomycetales; family Bifidobacteriaceae; genus Galliscardovia; species Galliscardovia ingluviei. The sequence continues at coordinate 971,383 of NZ_BMDH01000001.1, read as the reverse complement.
CTACTCCTTCTTACGATACAGCATTGCAACATTAATTAATATTGCGAATACCATATCACAAACATTAGTGAAGGTGCTTGAGAACGTGCCGATGAGTACATGTGTGTCGGTGTAAATTTGTGTCATGTTCATCTCTAAATAGAAGTCAATATCGATTGACTTAAACATTAGAATAAAACTTACAATTGCATCAAGAGCACATAGTATGGTAATAGCTAATGCTTTATATTTTGAGCAAAGATACATACTGCAAACAGAAAGGCAGCAGGGTAGAATAACGCCTCCTGCAAGAATTGAAAGTTCGTAGAACGACATATCTGTGTCAAAATACCATGCTACAGCAGTCATAGCTGCAACGATAACAAATGCAAATATGGTGATTGCTACTGGGATGTATCTCCCGTTCAATTTATTATCTTCTGACACGATAATATCGTCCTCCTGCTGTAGGCCAGCCTCCATTCCAATCTAAATAGTTTTTTGTATGTTGCGCAATTCTAATTCCGTATGTTGTGTTAACAGCAAATACAAATCCTATATGATCGACTATACCGTCATTGCCGTTATCAAGACCTAGGAAGTCGCCAGCCTGGACATTTTTAAAAAGCGTCCCCCAATCTCTTGTGTTAAAACCGCTTCCCATATAGTTCTTGAATGTATTTGCACTTCTCCATGAAATGGATCGTGAAGTTTGTGATTTCCACCACCATCCCATTGCTTCATTATCATATACTTGCATAGCAACGCCACCTGCATAGAGTATTTGTGATGCAAAGTTCGTGCAATCAGCTTCGAAGAAATATTTTCTATGCTCAACTCCATATTTACTATTTGGGGTGACTGCATATCTTCGAGCATACTCTCTTGCAGCATTGAGATTCAATGATGGTGCTCGATCTGGGTACACAGGTCTGCTATTATCGTTCTCTTCCTTAGTTGGAACAATCATTTTAGCTAGACTGATACCTTCAGCGCTGGAGGCTTGACCAGTATCAACCAAAGCGTTAATTTGCTGTAGTTGCTGCTCTATCTCAAGATTTTCTTGTTTATTTTCATAATAGTCAAGGAACACAAGCAAGTTATTGATATCTGGATTTCCATCCAGAGCTGCATCGTATATTGCATCCTTATACAAGGTTGCGTTCTCCTGCGTTAGTCCGGAAAGTGAATACTTTGCTTGAATGGAAGAAAGAACATCTTTGTTTTGACCTGCAATGATTTTTTTCACACCCTCTGGGTCTGAAAACGTATCCAGAAGTGCAAAAGTCTTTCCTTGGAATTTGGTATAGTGCTTCGACATCTCAAACTGGGAAATATCGGTAGAGACTTCCTCGGCTGCATTCGCAGCTGGAATGGTTAGAGTACAAAGGATAACTGAAACAAGGGTTAGAGAAAGACCCTTAGAAGGGGTACTCATGATTTGCTCGATTCTACTATTGTCTCCATTGACATCTCCAGAGTATCAAAATAGAAATTGCCTGTTTGTGATTTCGTATTTCTTTTTACAGACCTTGCAAATGTAATAATATTATTGTTCAATTTTATCAATTTGTGAAAAGAGCACCTACTCTACTCGCAGGATCCCATGAGCACCGCGTTCGGCAAAACTCATCACATGATTCACAATAGGATAGTTGCCTTGCTTAGGGATACTCACTTCCACAAAACCACCCTGTGCTGGTAAGAATGATACTGCTTGAGAACCAGTTGGACCCTCTCCAGTTACCACATCCGTATTATTGCGCACAGTGTAATGTCCCTCGGTCCAGACAGTTGCAAACTGAGCGCCGACAATATGGAATGATAATGGTACATTCGGTCCAGCATTTAATACCCAAAATCGTGCGGTACCACCAGCTGGCATGGTCAGGGGATGGGCATCATATTGGAACGCACGCCCGTTAAACGCTACGATGTCAGGGTTTAACGTAGCAATTTTATTGGCGTCAGCACTAGACTCATCAGCACCTAAATACTGTTCAGACTCAACTAACACGTATTCAGCATCAACTGCTGGCAGTGGTTCTGCAGGCTCAACAATGACTGCGCCAGTCATGCCGTTCGCAATATGTAGGCTCATAGGGCTTGACGAGCAGTGATACATCCAAATACCACTTCTGGCAGCAGTAAACCTGTAGACGAAGCTTTTGCCAGGAGCAATAGTAGTCATCGCAATATTAGGTACGGCATCATCTCCTGCATGAAAATCAATGGAGTGATCCATATCGGAGTTATTGACTAGTGTAATTTCAAAAGTATCGCCAACTTTTCCACGCAACACTGGGCCGGGCTGAGAACCACCAAACATCCACACTTCTCGTGAAAGATTTTTGGTAATCTGCTGCATACCTTTGCTGATATCGAAGGTGGCTTTACGCACAGTTGTATTGCGATCGCCACCCGTATATGCTGGCATTGCGGCATGATATGCTTGCTCAGTTTTTGCTTGAGCTGCAAGATCAGCGCTGGATACGCTAGGGATTGCACTTGAGATGCTGCTGTTCGTATGAGTGCTGCCGCTATGTTGTGTGTGGGTTTGAGATGCTGCGTCGGCTGGTGCTCCTGTGGCTTCAATATGCAATGTCATCCCCATTTGACGATGCCCTGCGATAGAGCACCAACCCTCCATAGAGCGCGATAGTACGCCTACTTGCATGGTGGTGTGTTTTCCAGCGGATATGCGACCAGAAGAGACACCATTATCCAGTACCAAATCATGAATCTGATCACCAGAATTAGTAAATTCAATAATCAAGGTATCTCCAGCCGGCACTTCAATATTATTAGGCGTAAACGCCATACCATCAACACCGATTTGCACAGTGGTGGTGTGTCCTGTTGGCGTAACAGCAGAGGATAGCGATGCAGCGTCTGAACTATTCGAAGATGCATCAGCATGTGAAGCAGATTGCTGTGCTCTGGTGCTACTGATTTCATCAGCGCTCATAGCCCAAGTAGGATGGGTGCCAATAACACCAACTGTGGCAACAAGCACTATACACACCACAGCACTGATATAAGGTAAAGGTGCAAGTCCGCGAGTTTGAGCTGCTGGCAGCGATGCGCTGCGCTTGGTGTGGCGCTTAAGATCTGGCACAAAAGGATCATGAGGCTGCGGTCTTAAGATTGTGCTGCGGATAGATTGCTGCTTATTCTGTAATTGGTGTTGCTGCTTCTGCTTGACATCTATTTGTTGTTTGGATTGTGTTTGTTGCAAAGAATGTGTTTGTAATTGTGGCTGTGTCTGTGATGCAGTACGGCTGGCAATACGTTTGCGCCTGCGTAGTGTCACAAGGCTAATCATAGTAATAACTGATGCCATAAGGGTGAGCATACCGACAATGGTTATGGCATCACCTAATTGCCAAATGTGATCCTCTTGCCGCACGGTGCCAAGCGCACGGAGTAGTAAACCAAGCTGAAATACGCATAATGGTGTCCACAACACTGGATGAAACGGCATAGCGCGACGAATAATTGAAGGTACAATCACGCATACGTGTGCTACAACCATAGCCATAATGAATCCAAGAGCTAAGGCATGTACAGCCAAATCCCACCATAGACCATCGGCACCTAAACCGCCATACGGTACGAATAGCCAGATACAGCATGCCACCAATCCCCAAGCGTATGCGCTCAGCATGGATATGCCCATAAAACCGGTTACACCGCCAGCACGCCATGTTTTGCGAGCAGTATCATAGGTAAACATCAGCACTAGCAGAGCAGCAAAACACAGTGCTAACAGCGGATAGCCAACCAGTGGCCATACCAAAGATACAGGCAAACACAGCACTGTTGCGACAGTGGCAGTAATCAGCGCAGGACGAACTAACGGTCCCACGAAAGCCGCATGAGCTAGTTCGAGGCGCTCGCCAATAATAGTTAGCACAAGAAACATCAGCCACCAAGGGCTGAGTATATCGGCATCAAGACCACACGCCCAGAGTGCTGCACCTGCTGCTCCAACTGCAGCACCTAAGAACTGGATAACTACCGCATGCGACCGCTGACGAGTCCACACTCCGACATATACAGCACACAGGATGAGCATAGCAATAGCCCACAGTGCGCCCGGAATAAGACTTGCTCTGCCTAGTGGTGCACGACCAATTGCTGTAGTCACCCCTACGCTTATGGTGCCAAACACAGCAAATAGAGGCACAGCAAATCCCCATACAGGATGTGTGCTACTGCCGGCACGCCACGCCACAGCACGTTCTAATCCAATAGCGCCGCCAAGGAATCCAAACACCATAAGTGCTCCATGCATATCGGGAAGCGGCGAAGGCAAAGCGAGCCACGAACCTTGTAAATTTGATCGCACAATAGCGCCACATACACTTACCAGCATGGACAATGCTGCAATAATAAGCAGCACAATACGTGCTTTTGGCAGCGGTAGTTGCTTACCTGACTGACGCATACCGCTGTTGCTAGAGTTGCTAGCGTTGCTCGCTGTTGCAGTGTCTGAGAGATGAGTATTTTTAGAATCTTGCTGTGCCATATGCGCTCGCTATACTGGTATGTATCGGTACTTGAATATGCTTACCAGCTTACAGGGAGTTGGTAAAGTTTCAAGAGTGCTTCGTGTAGGGAGTAATAATGGACGGTTTAGGAGTTTTAGGGCTGTTGTTCATCCTAGTGTTGGTAGTATTGCTGGTATTAGGTCTCTATATTGTGCCTCAGCAAAATGCGTATGTAATTGAGCGTCTGGGTAAATTCCATACCGTTTCTGTAGCAGGTTTGCATTTCAAAATTCCGTTTATTGATCGCATTGCGCAAAAAATGAATTTGCGCGTCAATCAGCTTGATGTCAAATTAGAGACGAAAACACTTGATAATGTGTTTGTAACGGTAATTGCCAGTACACAGTTCAGAGTTGATGTGAATAATGTGGCAGTAGCATACTATGAATTGCAAAATCCTCAAGCGCAGCTACGAAGCTATATGGAGGATGCGCTGCGTTCTGCTATTCCTGCATTAACACTTGATGATGCCTTTGCTCGTAAAGATAATGTTGCGCTTGATGTGCAGCAGACCGTGGGCAATGAAATGCAGCGCTTTGGCTTTACTGTAGTTAAGACGTTGATTACTGCCATTGATCCTTCCAATCAAGTTAAGCAGGCTATGGATTCTATTAACGCCGCGCAACGCGAAAAAGAGGCTACCCGTCAGCGTGCTGAGGCACAGCGTATTGCTATTGAAACGCAAGCACAGGCTGATGCTGAGAAAGTGCGTTTGCAGGGTGAAGGACAAGCGAATTATCGTAGAGAAATTGCTAATGGCATTGTCGATCAGATTAAGAGTTTGCAAGATGTTGGCATGTCAATTAGTGAAGTCAATCAGATTGTGATGTTTAATCAGTATCTTGATGTGATGCGCTCGATGTCAGAATCGAATAACGCAAAGACGGTGGTATTGCCGGCTTCTACGCCTCAAGGCTTTAAGAATCTCTATGATGAGGTGACAGGTGCTATTATTACCGGTCAAGCAACTGCTGATCGGGATGCTATGGAGTGAAATAGTGTCATTATAGACACGCCGAAAATGAGTAGCGAGCCATCCCATGTTTTGTAGTTTTCTGGATTACAATAGGAGTAGATATGCCTCAGTGGAAGATGCACATCTGCTCCGATGAGTGGGTTCACCGAGGCTGCACCCTTCCCGAGGCGTAAAACTATGAAGTAGTTTTGAGGAAGGGGCATGCCATGCAACGCTTAGCGAAGTATGGGATTGCAGTTATTGCTAGTATTGCAGTCCTAGCGATGGCGATATTGCCAATAATTACCAATGTACGTACTGCATATGCAGATACTGCGACACAAAAACTGATAAGTAGCGCCGATTTAGATAAGCCAGTACCGCTGACTGTTAAAGCACCAGTAGATAGTGAGCAAAAGCCGACTGAGGATTTGCGTGGACATACTCTTGTAGCATTCCGTTTGGGTGACTATACACAAGTGCGTACTGATGGCACGAATATTACTGGTTTTGATATTAAAGATGCTGGGTATGCTACGCAAATTGATGCTGCTATTACTGCTGCAAAGATTGATACGAGTAGCACCGTTCCAGTAGCGTATAAAGCTGCAGATCCTATGCCGTGGGTGGTGTCACACCTATTGCAGGCAAGCACATACCCATATGCTGACAACGATGCTAAGAACTTGCCAAATCTACGTGCATTTTTGACGGCACTGATGACGCAGATGAAGGGTATTAGTGCAGTAGATGGTACGTCATACCCATTAAAGGCCAACGATGATGGATCTGCGGCAACAGAAAATGTGAAGCCTGGCGCATATGTGATTTTTGATCAAAGTGAAGCCAACACAGGCGATACTGCTAGCACAGATAAAGCTTCTATTCCGATGTTTAACGGTACCGGCGTATACAATGATGACACTCTATTAACCAAGCTGGTACGACCTGATCCAACAGACATAGCGGGTACCAAAACCATCACTTATGATTTAGGTGAAGTTGTCTATAAGCCAACAAAAGTAACTATTACGAAAACAGCAAGTACTGATAATGCCACGATTGGCGAGGATATTACCTTCACTTTGACCACGCAAGTGCCCAATTGGACAGGCTATGCCACAAACTACCAGTTGCTTATTAAAGATACGTTGCCTGCAGGCATGACGTACAAAGCAAATTCTGCTACAGCAACGGTGAAAGCTACAGGTGCATCATCCGCAACAACGCTACAAGCGGGTGCTGGAAAAGGCTACATATTGGTGGAGCCAACTGCTAGTAGTAACTTACTGACGTGGTATATGGCTCCAAGTACAACAGCAACTGCCGCGCAGCCAGATTCCAACATTGTGCAAAGTGACGATGATAAACAACTCTTCCCAGTAGATGCCACGATTACCATCACGTTCAGCGCATATTTGGACAAGGATGCGGTAATTGATGGGACAGGTAATACTAATTCTGCAGTTGTGCAGTATTCGCACAATGTGAACAATCCTGCTGACTTGGAAGAGTCAAGTTCAAGCAGTGTGAATGTATATACGGGTCAGTTTACAGTAACGAAAACTGATATTAAGGGCGATAAGCTGAATGGTGCTGAATTTGCAGTATATGCAGTAGATTCTGATAATACAGAAACCAAACTGACATTCGTCAAGTCTACAACCGGTGCTTATCGCATTGCTGACCCTACTGAGATTGCGGCAGATGCATCAAAGGGAGTGGCGGATAAAACTACTACGCAAACTCTAGTAACACCAGCCACTACAGGTCTGCTTACCATTACTGGTCTCGGTGAGGGTACATATAAGGTGACAGAAACCAAGTCACCATTTGGTGGTGGCGGTTTAATGTTGCCAACTTTTACTACTACATTAACAATCACTACTCCAGAGGAAACTGCCAAGGACGAGCAACCACTGGATGCCGCACAGTCAAGTATTGCAGACGAAACCGGAGATATCAATAATTTTGTTACAGTAGCAGCTGATAATGCGACGGTGATTAACGCGCATAACCTTTTGGATATGCCAAAAACCGGCGCAGCATGGTTAGCAATCTACGCTATTGCAGCATTAGTGTTTGCTATTGGTGGTGTGCTTTTGTTGGTCAAATCGCAACGCGATCGCAAAACTAACAAAACTAAGTAGGGAAGCAATTATTGCATCACACAGCTAGTGCGGTACACACACAGCTAGTGCAGTAGTTTGCTTAACGGAATACTACAAGTACACTGTCACATTCATACATGGTACATATCGAGGAACGATGAGAGTCCAACGTCAAGGCATCGCACAACATGTGCAAGATGCTCAGCCAGCTGAACAACGCCACCATGCTGGGCTCTCACGTACCGCGATCGCAGGCATACTACTGCTGACCCTTAGTGTACTTTTCGCTACTTTACCATTGATGTTGATGGTAATCAATGCACACCAAGAAAGCGGCGCTATTGATGAGCACACACTTGCGGTGGAGCAGTTAGCGAAACAAGAAACTGAACGCGAACTACGGGAGGCACACGCCTATAACGCCAAACTTTTTGAGCACGGATCGCGAGCATTAGGGGAAGTTTCAGATCCGTGGGCAAGTAGTGGAGTGACGCTTAGTCAGACGGATAGCGATTATCAGCATCAATTAGATATTCCAGACGATGGAGTGATGGCAACCATTCGGTATCCCCGTCTTGGTATTAACCTACCAATTCGCCACGGCACTGGAGATACGGTATTGTCCTCTGGAGCGGGACATGTATATGGCACGAGCTTGCCGGTAGGTGGTAGTAATACGCATGCAGTGATTTCTGCCCATTCTGGGTATGACCGTCTGATGTTTGATGCGCTGTCGATGTGGCAGGCGCGCAAAGGAGATTATTTTTATATTACGGTACTTGGCACATTACTAAGCTATCGGGTAAGTGATATTCAAATAATTGAACCTGATGATTTCACACATTTTGCTATTACTGCGGGGCGCGATGAGGTAACACTGCTTACGTGCACGCCATATGGGGTAAATACAAAACGACTGATAGTCACTGGAGAGCGAGTAGGAATACCGCCCGCGCCAAATCCGGATACTGTGCCTGCTGCACATCCCCAGTACTGGTTAATTATTGGAGTCATTATTGCATGGTTGCTGTTTATGCTGTTTGTTATTGCATTTGTTATGAAACATCGAAAAGAACGTAAAGTAGAGGGTTAAGTAGATGTAAGAAAAAGGCAAAGTCAGGAAAAGGGGAAGGTTAGTAAAGGCAAAGTTTAGTAAAGGGAAGATTTTGTCGCAGGTGAAAACAGAGCTTGATAAGAGCGTTAAGGGGGTGAGGATATGAGCAAGCGTAGTGTAGCTGTGGTTGGTGTATTGGGTATAGTTTGTGCATTTGCTCTAACGCCTCATGCTTTGGCAATACCTTCACCAACAGTCGAAACTGCCACAGCTATCTCTAGTACATTAAGCAGTGCGACTGACGAGAATGCGGTGACTGATATCAACAGTGATACCAGTAATGCCCATAGTGGCAGTGCGGATGCTACGGACTTGAATAATGCGGATACTAATATGGAGACGAGTACCAATGCTAATGACGTAACAGGTGCAGATACTGATCATACTGAAACCGATAATGCGAATACCAATACGGATAATACCAATCCAGATAACACTACTAGCGATAATGCTACTACTGACAACACCACTACCGAAACAGGTATACCACTTAATACATCAGATAACACTCGTATTGCCGGCACTGTGTTTTGGGATCAAGACGGTAACGGGCAGTATACAGCGTCCACTGCGAGTACCGCTCGCGCTCGGCGAGACGCTCCAATAGGGGGTATTACGCTCAGTCTCTGGCAGGTAGACCATACAGGCGCGAAATTACGCAATACGCCAACAGCACAAACGGCTACTGATGCTCAAGGTACATATAGTTTTGATGATTTGCGGCCTGGATACTACGTTGTAGATGTTGAGCGCCAAAGTGGTACGCAAACAGGCGCGGGCGTACAAACACAAGCTACGAGCTACTACAATATCACCAATGACGTGCTGCGTACACGTGCGTATCTGGCCTCAGGAACGGGTATTCATACTGATACATCAGGTATCATCACCTTAGTGCAGCATCAGCAGATTACCAATGTGGATTTTGGATATCAAAAACCAGATCCACAAGTGACAGTAGATAAATCAATGCAGCATTTTGAGTGTCTGACTGAGCGCTGCACGATCAACTGGGACGTAACGATTACTAATACCGGCAACCAAGCCATACCATTAAACGGCACTATTGCTGATAGGCTTTCGTCCACAGTCAGCAATGTGTATACCACAATGGGCAGCAAGCCAAGCATACCTCGACGAACACAATTTGTAGATATGAAGTTGGGATATGATCATGGTTTGGCATTGGATAAAGATGGCTATATTTGGTCGTGGGGTGATAATTCGAGTTATGAAATGGGCGATGGTACGACTATTAGTCGCGCAGCACCAACGCGAATTACACCGGATCCGAGTAACCCTGATCTGAAATTCACCTATATTGAGGCTGGTGAAAATCATTCATTTGCTGTTGATGAGGACGGTGATTTATGGGGATGGGGCGATAATTATAATTGGCGAATTACGCCTGTCGATCCAAATAACAAGGCAATGCTTAATAAAGACGGTGCAGTAAATAGGCAAGTAAACAGCAGCGAACGCTATGTCAAACAGCCACTGAAAATTGACCTTAAAGACCTTAGCGGCAATCCTATTAAAGTAAAAACAGTGGCTTCGAGGCTTTATACCACCGTGATTATTGATACTCACGATAAAATGTGGTCATGGGGTTGGAATTGGGGTCGTGCAGCTGGAGCCCTCGTATACACGAGTTGTGATACGCCGTTGTCTCCTGTGCAATGGGCTGCAAAAGCTGCATCTGGTAATACTGCCAATGATTCTTCAGATCCGCAAGCAACAGCAGAATTTACGAGTAAAACCTTTTCTAAAATGCTTTCTGGAGAACGCCATACGATGGCGTTGGCAACTGATGGCACCGTATGGAATTTCGGTAGTAATCTGTGGGGAGCACTGGGTAAAGGACTTGTTGGCGCGGGTAATTCACTGCCTCAAAAAGTTGTATTGTCAGGGATAACTAGCAAAGCTATTGATATTGCCACTAGTGAAAACTCAGAATATATTCTGATGGATGATGGTAGCGTGTATGCTGCTGGTCGCAACGATTTTGGGCAATTAGGTCGCGGATATACTACTGCGAATGCTGAAAGCGATGTTAACAAAGCAGGAAGTGTTGATTGGTCAACGAATACGTTCCAAGTGATGCCCAAAGTTAAAGCCAAGAAAATCTGGGCTGCTGATGCGAATTTTGTGTACCAAGATGCTGATACCGGTGACATTTATGGGTTAGGTGCTAATGCGGCTGGTCAGCTTTCCAATAGTGGTTCATCGTCTGAATTGCAACCAGTTCTTTTACTGCATGGAGCAAATGACAATGCACAAGTGGCTATTTCTATGATGCAGGGTGTAATTAAAAACTATGATTATGCAGGTAATCCTGTAATTTATGTGCCAAATCTCTCAGGCACAGAACGAACAGCATTAAGTGACCAGCAGGCCTTTATTAAAAATTTTGGTAAAACATCGATTATTATCACTGATGGCAATAATAACTTTTATGCACGTGGATACAATTCTGTGGGACAAATCGGTGCCGATAATATGGGCGGTAGCATTAACAACAAACTAGTAGCGTTGCCTCTGCCTACCGATTTAGTACCAGCGCCCAACAGTGATGACACTGCTCAACCGATTGAACCCAAACGCACAATATCATTGGCGAACGGTTCAGTAATTCAACGCGACTATGGATTAACGCATGAGTTACAGCCGGGAGACGTTGTGGTACTGCATATGAGTGGTCAGGCAATACGCAGTAGTGTTAAACAGAATATTGCTAACCAAGCGTGGTTTACCTCTTCCATAACGCCGTATGGCACGAAAGATGCCGATGGCATAGTGAGCCAAGGAGTACCCCATGCGCGTCAGGCTCAAGTTACCGAGCCGTTACCGCCTGATGTGAATAAACTAGTAACTACACTCTATGATATTACTGGCAACAGCACATGTGTAACCGGCACTGATATGAAATATGATGTTTCGGCGGAACATGCATTCAATACTGGTATGGAGGATTCATGCGATCAGGTAGGGCAAATTATTCCTCCCTATACTACGCCAACTGCACCAATACTAGGGTCTATTGCTGGCAAAGTATGGCGTGATAGCAATAGAAATAATGTTTATGATGCAGGTGAAGCAGGTATTGCAGGAGTACACGTCTATCTTACTGATGCGCAAGGTACGGCGATTAACGGATATGTAGAAACCACGGACAGCAATGGTAATTACACTTTTGCCAATCTTTCTATGGGCACTTACAAAATCAAGTTTGAACCAGTGTATCGCAGCGAATTCGTGCAACCAAATGCGGGAGATGCTGATAATTCGTCAGTTGCTTCTGATGATGCAACAGCATTAGGGCTTTCTACGATGGCTATTACGTTAAGCGAGCAAAATCCCAATGCAGCAGGTATTGATGCTGGGGCAAAGCTGGCTATGCCTTGGTTGCAGAATATGCCAGCTACTGGCATGGGGTGGTGGGTGTATGTGCTTGCTGCTTGGGCTGTGGTTATGTTCGGCGGTGCTTGGATGGTATTACGACGACAATATTGAGACTCGTATTGACGCTGCTTAAATGCCTAAAGCAGCATGAAAAATTGTGCATGCATAAGCCACGTTATGCATGCACAAGGTGTATGCGGTATACGAAAAGGTATGCACAGGGTTATTAATTTTCCGCTTCGCTCGATTCATCGGTATCAATGATCCATGGCTGCTCATCATTATCAGCATTATCGCTTTGTGCTAATGCAACAGCATTATCAGATGGATCATAGTAATCGCCGACAAAACGATCAGTATCAGCATCTACACCGAAAAGCGAATCAAAAGTATCGTCCTGTTCTTGGCGTTGCTGTAAATACGTGTTTATAGCCCAAAGTCCAGCAGAAAAAGCACTTAAACCTGCAAATAATGCCAGTCGTTTTGCTCGCTTAGTATCGCCATGTGCAATTGCTTTACGTGCAGAGAAGCCTTGTACTAAGCCACGGAGACCAGTGACCACACCAAGGGCTGCAAATACTTGACTTAAGGTAATGCGCGAGACTACATCATGAGCAGCATCAAGTGTAGGCTGTGCCTTCTCATACGCTGCTTCGAGTTCAGGGTGGGTATGGATAAATTGCTGTGCTTGATCTACTGCAGCTTGCACTTTTTCATAAGATTTAAGTTTATTCCAAGTATCACAAACAGGGCATGCAGCGGAAGAACTACTATATACTAAATCATCTTGCATAGCATCATTGTCAAATGCGCTATCATTAAACGCTTCGTTGTCGAATGCATCGTTGCCGAATACAGCGTCTGTGTTGTTATTTGTTGTATCTACCATATCCCTAGTATAGCCAAATAATGCTGTGATACGCGTGTAATACAAGTATTCTTACAGGGACTACAAGTCTGCCCCGCCAAGAGAACTTAGCGGGGCAGACTTGTAGTCACTCTACTTACACAGGTACATGCTTTGCACCTAAATAGAGCGAAATACTACTTAAATATGGAAGTAGAGCTCATACTCAAGTGGGGTAGGAGCAAGGCGAGCCTGATCGATTTCGCCACGCTTCAAGTCAATCCAAGTCTCAATAAGATCCTCAGTAAAGACATCACCCTGAGTCAAGAACTCGTTATCTTCTTCCAGAGCATTCATGGCCTCTGCTAGGGAGCTTGGAACCTGCTTGATACCAGCATGTTCTTCTGGAGGAAGCTCATAGAGATCCTTATCAATTGGAGCTGGAGGCTCAATATGATTGATAATGCCATCTAAGCCTGCCATTAACTGAGCAGAGAATGCCAAGAATGGGTTGCAAGATGGATCTGGAGCACGGAACTCAATGCGCTTTGCAGCAGGAGAAGTACCAGCCAGAGGAATGCGGATAGCAGCAGAACGATTGCGTGCAGAATACACCAAATTGACAGGAGCTTCGTAGCCTGGAACAAGGCGGTGATAAGAGTTCAAGGATGGGTTGGTAAATGCGAGTACGGAGCTGGAATGCTTAATCAAACCACCGATATACCAGCGAGCCAAATCAGACAATCCGCCATAGCCGTTCTCATCGTAGAACAGAGGCTTGCCATCCTTCCACAGGGACTGATGGCAGTGCATACCAGTACCATTATCGCCAGCAATTGGCTTTGGCATAAAGGTTGCTGCCTTACCAGCCAATGCTGCAACCTCATGAACGACATACTTGTACTTCATCAAGTCATCGCCAGCATGCTGCAAGGAGTTAAAGCGGTAGTTAATCTCTTGCTGACCTGCACCTGCAACTTCATGGTGTGCGCGCTCAAGCTGCAAACCAACCTGCTGCAGTGTTGCGACCATGTCATCACGCAAATCTTGATAATGATCGACCGGAGGAACAGGGAAGTAGCCGCGCTTTGCACGATTCTTAAATCCGATATTGTTGCTGCCGTCATCCTCGGTGTCTGCACCGCTATTCCAAGGAGCTTCAATAGAATCAACTTCGTAGAATGAGGTGTTCATATCGTTGGAATAGCGAACCTTGTCAAAAATGAAGAACTCTGCTTCTGGAGCAAAATAAGCAACATCAGCAATACCACTTGCAGCAAGGAATGCTTCTGCTTTCGCTGCTACTTGGCGAGGATCGCGAGAATATGGCTCATCAGTAATTGGATCCACAATAGAGAAGGCAACATTCAAGGTCTTATGCTTGCGGAATGGGTCAATATATGCAGTGGAAACATCTGGAATTAGCTTCATATCAGACTCGTTGATGGCCTGGAAGCCTTCTACAGAAGATCCATCAAAAGGCATGCCATCAGTAAAAGCATCCTTTAAGAACTCACTTGCTGGCACATTAAAGTGCTGCTGAACACCGATTAAATCGGTAAAACGAATGGATACGTACTCCACGCCTTCGGTATTGATGAGGGCCTCGACGTCGGCCTTTGTTTCGATAGCAGCCACGGGACCGCTCCTTTCCATCAGTTGCTTACGTGTTCTAGTGTATTAGATGGCGTTTCAGTTAAACACCTAAAAAGTTACGAATATGTTTCAATATGGTTTGAGGCCAGACACAATCCAGTATCTGACCTCAAAAGACTACTTTCCACGCATGGCTCGGCGGCTAACATGCATCTTAGTAGGGTCCACACCCTTAGGCATGCCCATAGCAGCATTGCGCATTTGCAGCGTATGCAGGCGACCATTAAGCTCGTCAAGTTCATACTTAGTGAGCTTAACTTTCTGGCGATAAATGGTGCGCTGTAGCTTAGTTAATGGGATTTGGTTAGGACCGTCACCTACGCTGATTTTGTGAATAGGAACGGCAGAACCGCGTGTAATGCGCTTAATTTTCTCTTCCTCGCGGTTAATAGCCTTCATTACGCGACCATAATCACCTTCGCCAACTAAATACACACCGGTGCGTCCAGAACCGCGCCACACTGCATCCTTTGTGCGAGCATCAATCCACACAGGTTCAGCAGGGAAGCTAAATCCGCTACGGTTGATATTGGAAAGAATTGCACCAGTAGCTCCGGGCTTGCCTTCAAGCTGCTTGAAACCGACTTTATCAGCGCGACGGGTGAGAATCCACGTAGCAATGAGTGCGCCTACCATAACGCCTAGTACAATGGTGAAAATCCAAGTAACCCAATGCAGTTTCATCAGCACGCATGCCAACACGGCAATGAGGGTTGGCACCACAATGGCCACAGCCAGCAACCATGGCAACTGCGGGTCATCTGCACGAGTGAATTTATAAATCTGCTTGATTTGCGAGAAGGTGCTTTGCCTCTTCTGCTTTTTTGGCTTCTTGCTTCCAGTTGTGCTCTCTGCCATCTGTTGTCCTCGTTGTTAACAAATACTACCGCCATTAGTTTACTGGTAAATCTGCCAAATGACACTTGGTAATGTTGTATGTCTGACATTTTTCTTTGGTAAGTCTCGCAGAGGTATGTAGAATAGTAATAATTTGATACAAAATGATATAATTAGGTATAAAATGCTATAAAATGATATAAAAGTTGTATGATTGTATAAAAGCAAAGTCATATCAAATGTCCTGATACAAAGGTGGAAGTTATCATGATTCAGATTGCTACACGAGTTGATGACGAAGTTGCGCAGGAATTTAAGGAAATCACCCGACAATTGGGTACCACTCCTGCTGATGCCATGCGGATGTTTATTAAGACATTTAATGCGCATCGTGGTTTTCCATATGAGGTAAGACTACAGTATGACGCTAAGCCATTGGCGCATGAGCAGGAAGCATTGCAAACCATTGATGCGTTGAGTGATGAGATGATTGATCATGCGTGGTGAAATATAGACTGTTCGTGGCTCGGGATATGCTTCAAAGCCGCGTCCGGCTGTGATTGTTCAATCAGATAGAATTACGGACTTTGACTCTACGGTTGTATGCTTATTTACGTCTGATGCATCGTTACAAGGAGAGACAAGAATACTAGTCCGTCCCAGTGCGATGAATGGACTCAATCATGATTGCTATGTCATGGCAGAAAAACCTATTGCAATATCAAAGCAACATCTAGGTTCAAAAATAGGAGAGCTTGAACAGATATATATGCAGCGCATCGTCAGGGCATTACGTGTGGTATTAGATATGTAATGCTAGGGATTGAGCGCAGAAGATACATAGCAATTAAAAAGATAACCAAGCTGTGTATACGTGTAGCAATAGCAAATATGTTAGCGCATATGCAACGGTCTTCCATCGGCTTTCAGTAATGCTTCTCCAAGGGCCTCGCTGAATGTCGGATGTGGGAAAATATATTGTGAAGCCTCATGCACGCTTAATGCGTGACCAACAATGTATTGCGCAGTAGATGCAAATTCACTCACATGTGGACCGACCATATGGATACCAATAACAATAGGCTGTTCCTCAGAGTGTATGTCGTCGTGGATTGAGGCGCTTACCACAGTAATAGAGCCAGTTTGACCAAGCATATGCGTTCTCGCATTTGCAGTCATAGGGTAGATCGTCTCATGAATATCGTAATACTGCGGTTGTTTGGACGCTTGCTCTTTGGTAAGTCCGATGAGCGCAACTTCTGGACTTGCATACACGATTCGTGGAATACTGTGCTCTTGGGCAGGCTGTGATGCAATACCTGCAATATATTCGGCAACAGAAATACCCTGAGCAAATGCACGATGTGCTAGTTGAGGTCCCGCAATGCAGTCGCCAATTGCAAAAAGACCTGGAATACGCGTCTGATAGTGGCTGTCTACGCTAATAGGGGCAGTGGTAGTGTGCGTATCCGATGGAAGCTCTTGAGTAATATGCAAATCCTGAATCCAAGAAGCATGTGTATGAGGTGCCCTTCCAATAGCGACAAGAGCAATTTCTGCTTCCAGTGTTTCACTAGATTGTGATGAGGTAGCTTGCGGCGCAGTTTCTGGCGCTGTGCTCGTGGCAGTGTCTGCAAGTTCCATGCGCACTCCTAAATTAACACCTGTCTCAAGTTTCACTACCTGACGATGGTTAATAATACGTACACCTTGGCGCTGTAATTCGCGGGTAAGCACGGTACTTACTCTACGATCGGCGGAGTTGAGCAGTCCCTTACCGCGCACAATCATAGTTACATCTACGCCAGCTTGATTCCAGAGAGAAGCAAATTCTGTAGCAATAACGCCAGAGCCAATAATAATTGCCGACTGTGGGAACTCAGTTAATGCTAAAGCGCCAGTTGAATTAAGCAAACTTTGATTCCAAGCAAGAGGCCCTCCTTGAACGTAGAGTGGTTTGGCTTGGGAACCAACAGCGAGAATAACATGGCGTGCTGTAATTTGTGTTGATTCGTGTTGTTGCGATGGCGATGATGAAGTTGCTGCCTGTGATTGAGTTGGTTGTGGAGGCTCAATTGTCACAGTAAAACAGGCATCTGATAGGGCGTCTGATGAATTGTCAGATGAAGCGTTTGGAGGTACAGCTGAACTTGACTCTGCAGGTGTGGCGGATGCGGTATTTTCTGATAACTCATGCTGCAGCGACACTGACGCAGTGCCAGTAAAATATTGCACGCCGCGGAATGCCAATAACCCTGATACTCCCTGTGAAGTTTCACGAACCATGGTACGGATATAGTTGTGCATAGCGCCATAATCAATATGTGTAATGTGCGCACTAATACCATACCTCTCGGCTGATTGTATGTTATCTAGAGTTTGTGTTGCTTGAATAAGCGCCTTTGTAGGGATACATCCACGATGTACGCACGTGCCTCCCGGATGTGGGTTGCGATCAATAAGTGCAACACGAAGTCCAAGTTCTGCTGCACGCAATGCAGCACTATAGCCTCCAGGCCCTGCCCCAATAATTGCTACATCAAAGGAACGTTGCGACGCATCGTGAGCGGTAGAAAAAGCATGCATACCAGCAAGTGTACATGAAAAATGCGCACTCGCACATAGATAAAAGCCTTAACACACAAGAGCAGTGCATTAAGGCTCATAAATACAAATTATTACTATGTATCTTACTTTGGCCAGTTGCCACGCTTGTCATAGCGAGGGCGAGGCAGACGCCAGCGGCGCATTTGCATAGCGCGAGACCATGCATAGGTGCCAGAGCGCATACCTTTTTCAACGCTCTTTTCACCAAACTTAGCAATAAGAAGCTTCTTCAGCTTGTGCCACATCCACCAAGTATCAGCAATTGCCCAGAAGAAATAGGCATACATAATAATCATCAATGGCAAAATGACCTGCGGTAATGCCGATGTCACCACCATAGAGATAACCAGCAGGATAATAACTGCAGGCATCAAGAATTCAGCAACATTCCAACGAGCATCAACATAGTCGCGAATATAAATTCTAAAATCGAGACGCTCAGAAACTGGCATATGTGCTAAATCACCAGTTTTCATAGCGTCATACTCACGATCCTGCTTTTCGCGCATTTTTGCACGAGCTATTTTATTACTCGCTTTGCGATCTTTTGGAACGAGTGGACGCAAGTTAGCAGCCTCTGCATCACGGCGCTTTGGAGTAGGACCAGTTTTGCGTCGAGAACCATCTTCCACAGGCGCTGGGGCAGTCTCTTGCTCAGCTTTTTTACGTGAGAATGGATTGAAAGTCATGCGATTAGGTTACGGGGACGCATTGACACTTACGGGCGTTTAGCGTATGTAACTACTTAATGCACGTCTTAACGCCGCTTGGTTATCGCAATAGAGTTTGAGCACAGGGTAACTACAGTAACAATTATATGTAGATTGAAAACTATGTAGACAAGCATGCATATATTAGACGTAACTCTATGTTAGGGGTAACAGTACGCAGTCGCATGAGCTACATGCGTTGGATAAGGAGTATACGTGAATACAGAGCGTGCACAAGAGCTTCGCACTCGTTTACAAGCACAATGGGATGGCGTAATCAGCACACTTTCAGAAAAAATTGCCTTACAAGCAGTTTCAGCACACGGTATTGCCGCTGATCATATGAAAGCATCAGCACAATATGTAGCGCAGATAATGCAAGAGCAAGGTATTGATGCCAAAGTAGTGCAGTCAACCAATCCTGATGGAACACCGGGCGCTTGGGAAGTTATCGGTTCAAAAATCGTCGATCCAGAGGCGCCAACAGTGCTACTCTATGCACATCATGATGTGCAACCAGTACCAGACGCTAGTGAGTGGGATACAGACCCATTTACTGCAACTATCCGCGATGGTCGCCTCTATGGTCGTGGCAGTGCTGACGATGGTGGTGGTATTGCTATTCATCGCGGCGCGCTCGCAATCTTAGGTGAGGAACTTGGTGTTAATATCCGAATCTTCTTTGAGGGTGAAGAAGAGATGGGTTCGCCAAGTTTTATCCCATTTATCGAGGAGCATGCTGCAGAATTTGCGTCAGATGTGATTATTGTTGCTGATTCTGGAAATTGGTCCACCACTATCCCTAGTCTCACCACATCGTTGCGTGGTAATACTTCACTCGAAGTCACTGTGAAGGCGCTGGATCATCCAGTACATTCCGGGCAGTTTGGCGGTCCAATTCTTGATGCCAATACGTTGGCGGCAATGCTGATTAGCTCACTGTATAATGCGGATGGTGAGTTGCAGGTGCCAGGTATTACAGCAACTGAACCAATCGGTGGATTAGCGCGAGATCTTGATGAAGCGCAAGTTCGTGCCGATGCTGCAACAGTTGAGGGGCTGCAGATGGCTGGTACTGGTTCGCTGGCAAGCCGACTGTGGACTAAGCCAAGCCTTACTGTGACTGGCTTTGATGCGCATCCTGTTGAGGGAGCGTTTAATGTTATTGCTCCGAGTGCGCGTTTTGCTTTATCACTTCGTACTGCACCAAACCAGCGTCCGGAAGAGGCGCAGCAGGCATTGACTGACTATCTCATTGAGCATGCGCCTTTTGGCGCTCAAGTAAGTGTCAAGCCACTCGATAATGGCATGGGCTGGGCGATGGATGCTCAAAGTGATGTGGTGCAGATTGCTGAAGAAGCATTGCAAACTGCATTTGGTCAGGCACCTGCAAACAAGGGTGAGGGTGGTTCTATTCCATTTATTCCTGAATTGCAGCGTATTTTCCCTCAAGCTAAGGTTTTGGTCACGGGTCCGGAAGATCCTAAGTCTAATGCCCACAGCCCGAATGAGTCTATTGATTTGCAATCGTTAGAACACAATATCATCGCCGAGGCGTTGTTACTTGACGAGTTGGCGAGTCAGCAATAGGTAACGTGAGCTGGCGAAGAGTAAGTAGCACTGTTGAGCTGGTGAGTTAGCAATAGGTAACGTGAGCTTGCGAAGAGCAGATAATGCTGTTGAGCTTGCGAGTCAGCATTAGGCAACTCGCGTTAGCGATTACGTGCTGCATATTGCTAACTCACGTATATCGCTGACTTAGAAAAGGAATAGAGTTTTTTGGATACTCTATTCCTTTTTTCGTCACTTCGTGTATAGTGTGTGGTGGACACGGGGGCCGCAAGGCTGAGATGAGGCATTGCCTCGACCGATTGAACGTTTACCGGATAATGCCGGCGCACGGACGTCACTCACACGCAAACCCGTGCCTGTACTGTCGCAGTTGTTGCTGAGCAACCTTACTTCAGGAGGCACAATGAGCTCTGAACAAATTTCTACAAAGCAATCTTCAACATCCTCTATTTCACGCCGTTGGCGAGTTGTGGATATTGTTGTTGCATCGATTATTGCCGTTGCCAGCGGTGTTATTTTCTGGGGATGGGACTTTGTTAGTGCCGCTCCACTTGATATTTTTGGAGCATTAACCCCAGGTTTTGAAGGCATTTTAAATGGTATGTGGCTTTTTGCTGGACCTCTGGCAGCCATTATTGTAAGAAAACCAGGCGCCGCACTGTATGCAGAAGTTATTGCAGCAGTAATTGAAACACTACTGGGTAACCCTTGGGGCATTATGGGCTCGCTTATCGTTGGCATTGTACAAGGATTGTTTACTGAATTAGCTTTTGCCGTGGTACTTTGGAAGGTGTACAACTTGGGTACTACTTTGCTTGCTGGCGCTTGTGCAGGTCTGGGCTGTGGATTGTTCTATTGGTTTACCAACCCTGCATGGAGTGTCATGCGTGCTCTTGTGTACACTGGAACTTCTATTGTCTCTGGCGTTATTCTTGCCGGTATTGTGGTTTGGATTATTTATAAAGCCCTGGCTGCAACTGGTGTACTGGAACGTTTTGCTGCAGGTCGTGCTGCTGCTTTGGTATAAGTTGAAATCGTTAAGTTAAGCAGATAGGTTGGAAGATGAGTCAACCGTCAGCAGTTTCCATTCGCGATTGGGGATGGAGACATGCTACAAGAAAAGATTTCACACTTCGTCACCTTAATCTTGAAATCAGCCCTGGAGAGCGCGTCATGATTTTAGGCTCTTCAGGGGCTGGTAAATCAACATTATTAGGTGGCATTGCAGGTGTTCTTGGTGGCAGTGATGAAGGTGAACAAGAAGGTTCTATAAGTATCGATGGCGTTGCCACCGGTGAGCAAACTCGCGGACGTGTAGGGCTTGTATTACAAGATCCTGATGCTCAAGTCATGCTTGAGCGCGTTGGCGATGATGTGGCTTTTGGGCTAGAAAACCTCAACATTCCTCCTCAAAACATTTGGACCATAGTGCGCCAATCACTGGATATGGTTGGGTTAGAACATATTGAGCTTGATCACTCAACAGGCGCGCTTTCTGGAGGTCAGCGTCAGCGTCTTGCGCTTGCTGGTGTATTGGCAATGCAGCCTGGAGTACTTGTACTTGATGAGCCTACTGCCAATTTGGACCCTGATGGAGTAGTACAGGTTAAGCAAGCAGTAAGTCATGTTCTAGAACGTACTGGAGCAACGCTGATTGTGGTGGAACATCATATTGATGTGTGGCTTGATATGATTCAACGCGTTGTTGTGCTTGGCTCTCATCATGAGATTCTTGCTGATGGCACGCCTGAAACAGTGTTTAGCCAGTATGGTCAGGAGCTTGCTCAAGCGGGTGCTTGGGTTCCAGGCCATGCTGTTCCTACACAGTGGAGGGCGAAGCAGGATAGTTATATTAGTACCGAGGCGCTTAGTAATACCAATAACGATAAGCAACGCAATCGTAAGCACGATGGTAATGAAGAATATCAAGGGCGTGAAATTCTCGTTACTGACCAACTTAGCTTTGGCCGTGACCCTGCGCAAGTCTTGGGATCCGAGCTAAATCTTACTCTGTCAACAGGGCAGGTGTATGCCATTATGGGTCCTAATGGTGCTGGTAAATCAACGTTGGCATTGACGCTTGCAGGGTTACTTGAACCATGTGCTGGTCATGTATATTGGCATGGTAAGGCATTGCAAGAGCGAGAGTCACTGTGGTCGAAACTTACTGCGCGCTCAGCATTTGCTGCGCATAGAAGGTATGCATTGGCACATCAGGCAGATCCGTATTACTGGTCAAGTAAATCATTACTTGGACGTATTGGCATGGTTTTTCAAGAACCAGAACATCAATTTGTAACTGCAAAAGTTGTTGATGAAGTAGCATTAAGCGCCAAATTACAGGGAGTAGCTGAGGAAGAAGCTCAGCGAAAAGCTATGCAATTATTAGCAACATTGCATTTAGATCGATGGGCGTTAGCAAATCCACATACACTTTCAGGCGGTGAAAAACGACGACTATCAGTGGCTTCTATGCTGATGTCAGCGCCTGAAGTATTAATTATGGACGAACCAACATTTGGGCAGGATTATCAAACTTGGTGTCAAATGGTAGAACTCATTGCCCAGATTCGAGATACTAACCAGACAGCTGTAGTAATGGTAACGCATGATGAGGCGCTGGTAGAAGCTCTTGGAGCAAAAGTTATTATGCTCAGCCCATCTGATGTATCGCAAGATAAGCAATAGTGGTGAGAAACAGGAACGCATGAATATGGATCAGCATTCAGTACATCCGCAGCTTGTTACGGTTACTGCGATGAGCGATCGCACGCAACAGCTACATATTGCTTCTATCAGCCCTGTTCTTGCACAGATCAATCCTGTAGCAAGGGTTTTAAGCGCTTTCCTTATTGGTGTGCCATTGCTTTTTAGTCTGGATGTTGTTAGTGCATCCTGTGCATTCATTATGGAAGTGTTGATACTGTGGGGATGTGGGATACACCCTGGTAAACTGCTGGCACGAACATGGCTGATTTGGATTGCGGCACTTGGCGCCGGATTATCGGTGGTGTTTTACGGTAGAGATACTGCAACGCCAATCCTCATACAGTGGGGGATTATTCATATCACACAAGGCTCGCTTATCGAAGCATGCGCTACTGCAATCCGTGTGCTTGCTATTGCAGTGCCTTCAGTTATTTTGGCGCTAGGTATTGATCCTACAGATTTGGCAGATGGTTTAGTACAAATCCTCAAGCTTTCTCCGCGCTTTGTATACGGGGGATTAGCTTCATTGCGCATGATGAGTGTATTGCGCGAGGACTGGAATGCTATCGGACGATCGCGGCGCTCGCGTGGATTGGGCGATGGTAATGCGCTCGTTCGCGTATTTGGGCAATCCTTTAGTTTGCTCGTTATGTCGATTCGTCGTGCCACAAAACTTGCGACTGCTATGGAAGCCCGAGGGTTTGGTGCTCCAACACCGCGCTCAGCAGCGCGTGTGAGCACGCTGTATGGGCGGGATATTGTGTGCTGTGCCCTTGCGCTGGCAGTACCTTGTATTGCTACTGCCATTGCTGTGGCAACAGGATATTGGCAGTTTGCTTTTACAACGCAGAGTTAATCTATTATGCAGAGTTAGCTCACTACGTAGAGCTATCCTGCTACGTAGAGTTAGCTTGTGCATACTGAATAATTCGATAATCATACAATCAAGCAACCAAGCGACCATGCAACCAAGGATTATGTCAAAGGCTCGGTGTGGCGTGATGATAAGAATGATAATGTGCGTGTGGGTTGGAAAAGGAAATGCAGATGCCACACGAACATACTTCATTGCTAAGCGCAAAAATTTGGCGATTACGTAGCGTTGGTTCTAGAAATTTTCCTCCTAATTTAGCTCGATTGATGCTATTGGGTTGTGCACTACTGTGGGGAACAAGCTATCTGGTAGCCAAACTGGTTATTAGCGTAGTAGGGCCGAACTGGGTGATGGCTTGCAGGACGCTTATTGCAGCGTGCGTGATGCTACTGCTTTTCCGTAGAGTAATTGTGCCGTATTTGCGACGCGCTATTGTGATGCCCGCACTTATTGTAGGCGTTACCTATTTTGTGACGCTGGAACTGCAAATTCAAGGGTTAGTCAGTATTGACCCAGGTCGTTCGGCATTTCTTTCAGCAGGATACTGCGTAGTGATGCCTTTTGCTGCGTGGATGATTAGTCATACTCGCCCGCAGTTGCGCGCATTAGTGGCAGCGGTTATTTGTTTACTTGGTGTTGGCTTTGTCTCTCTAAAAGAAGGGTTTAGTGGTTTTGCGTTTGGTGTAGGTGATTGGCTGTCAGTAGCTAGTGCAGTCGCCTACGCATACAATGTGATGTTTTTAAGTGTGTGGGGTAGAAAATTTCATCCTATTGCAATGACTTTTGTGCAGTTCATTGTGGCAGGCGTTGGGTTTGTGGTTTGTGCGCTTATACTTGAGCCTTTGCCGAATACTTCATGGCTTGATGCTGGTGTTATTGGAGGTTTGCTCTTCTTAATTCTGGGAGCAACAATGTTAGGGCAGATTTTCCAAAATATTGGAGTAGCACATTTACCAGCTGCACAGGCTTCTATTATTATGAGTTTGGAAAGTGTATTTTCAGTTATTATTTCGGCTGCACTCTATGGCGAGCAGATTACTGTTTCATCGCTTATAGGTTTTGCTCTTATTTTTACTGCAGTAATTATTAGTCAGGTACATCCGCGTAGAGTGCATATTCATGTCCACCGTCCACATTTGTATCGATTGCGTAAGCGTAAGCTGCGTGGAGCGCAAATATCAAGTAATTCAGGAGGACAAGGTCAGAGCACTACTGGCAGTGTCGCTGAACCAGCAGTGGCAAGCGTAGAGCCCACGGTACCTACACCTGCTGTACCACTTGGGTAGCATAGTTCTTATTACTTTCTTGCAATAAGCGGTAGTGCTTTCCTTACATGCTTTCCTTACATGCGTTAGCGTAAAGTACATACTATGAGTGCAGTCGAAGAACTACTAGATAATCCTAAGGCACAGCGTATTAAACGCATTATCGAATTACAAAGTGCTAAGGGACGCAAAAAACACCATAAAACTTTAGTTGAAGCGCCACAAGCAGTACGCGAAATGTTGCAATACATGCCGGATCGTGTACAAGATGTGTATTATTGCCGGCAATCATTAAGCGCACACGGTGAGCAGCGTGTTCAAGAGCTGGTGTCGCAGGCTAGAGCTCAGCACTGCTTCGTGCATGAAGTATCGTCTCGCGTAATGGATGCTATGAGTGCGGATGCTCAAGGTATTCTCGCTGTGGTTGATACGAATCAGTGGGTGATGGATAGCGCAGCATTTGAACAGTTGCCGAACGAATACCATCAACATGGTTTTCTTGCTGCATTTTGGCAAATCCGCGACCCTGGTAACGCTGGAACAGTGATTCGTAGTGCGGATGCTGCAGGATGTTCGGCAGTTATTTTTGTGGATGATTGTGTCGATCCGCTCAGCCCTAAAGTTATTCGAGCCTCTGTTGGCTCAGTAATGCATTTGCCCTTAGTGCATATGAGTATTGAAGAGTTACAAGCGTATAGTGCACGTCATCACAGTGCGCTGTTTGCTGCAGATGTGTATGGCAGTGAACATAATCCTGCAGTGTTGCTCAATGATGCTGTATCACAGTATAAAAATCCGAATCAGGCGTTAATTATGTTATTTGGTAATGAGGCGCGTGGATTAGACAATGCCATTATTGAACAATGCACTGGCGTGCTGACCATCCCGATGTATGGTAAAACAGAGTCGATGAATCTAGCTTCGAGTGCCGCGATTATACTGCATAGTATTGCTATGGCACGGCATAGCTAGGCTTGTCGTGCTCATTAGAGAAAATAACGCACGGAAGCGCTACCGCCACACATGGCGTAGCAGAAGCGAACTTGCCAATGGAAAGGTGTTCCTGTGGCACAGAATGCACAAGATGCTACATTTGATGCACAAGCATTAACAGAGAATGTTACAGAAGGCATAGCAAAAATTGCACAAGCTGACTCTAGCGAACAGTTGCGTGCGATACGAACCCAATATGCTGGAGCAGAGTCTCTTATGACTCAGGCGAGCAAAGCAATTGGATCATTGCCGAAAGAAGAGAAAAAAGACGCCGGCAAAATTGTAGGCAAACTACGTGCAGATTTTGGCAGAGCCTATGCTGCAAAAGAAGCCGAAGTTAAGGCTGCTGAAGAACAAGCGGCTCTTGCTGCTGAAGCAGTTGATATGACTATGCCAGTGGAACGCAAACCACTTGGTGCGCGTCACCCATTGCCAGCATTAATGGAAGATATTCAAGATTTCTTCGTTTCTATGGGTTGGCAAGTATCTGACGGTCCAGAAGTTGAAACAGAATGGTATGACTTCGATGCACTGAACTTCGGTCCAGATCATCCTGCGCGTCAGATGCAAGATACATTCTACGTTACTGGCAACAACACCAAAGATGCCGCAGGATTTGTGGGTAGCAATATGGTAATGCGCACCCAGACCTCGTCAGAGCAAGTCCGCGCATTGCTTACTCGCGGAGTGCCACTGTATATTGCATGCACCGGTAGAGTATTTCGTACTGATGAGCTTGATGCCACACATACTCCAGTTTTCCACCAATGCGAAGGTTTGGCAGTAGATAAACATTTGACTATGGCTAATTTGAAGGGTGTACTCGATAAGCTGGCAGTAGCAATGTTTGGTCCTGAAGCAAAAAGCCGTTTGCGTCCAAGCTACTTCCCATTTACCGAGCCAAGTGCTGAACTTGATCTATGGTTCCCTGATAAAAAAGGCGGTCCAGGATGGATTGAGTGGGGTGGCTGTGGCATGGTTAACCCCAACGTGTTGAAGTCCGCTGGTCTAGACCCAGAAGAATACAGTGGTTTTGCTTTTGGTGTAGGTATTGAACGTACACTGCTCTTGCGTCATGACATTAACGATATGCATGATCTTGTTGAAGGCGATGTTCGTTTTGCACAACAGTTTGTGATGGGAGAGTAACCGCAATGCCAATGATTGATATGGACTGGTTGCGTGACCATGTTGACGTGCCAGCAGAAGAAACATATGAAGATCTTGCTCGTGATTTAGTTCGTGTAGGTCTTGAAGAAGAGGAAATTCACCGCTCTCAGGTTACTGGTCCAATTGTTGTAGGTTATGTGGTTGATGCAACCTCTGAGCCTCAAAAGAACGGCAAAACAATTAATTGGTGTCATGTTGATGTTGGTGAACAATACAATGCTACCGATGAGCAAGGCAACAAGGTGCCACGTGGTATTGTGTGTGGCGCTCCAAACATGGCTGCTGGTGAAAAAGTTGTAGTGACACTTCCAGGATCTGTGTTGCCAGGTGATTTCAAGATTGAACCACGCAAAACCTACGGTCATATTTCCGATGGCATGTGCGCTTCGGAACGTGAGCTTGGTCTAGGGGACAGCCATAATGGCATTATTCTGCTACGCGAATATGGCTTTACTCCAGAAGAATACGAAGCGTTGCAACCGGGCGACGATGCAATGGCATTATTGCATATGAATAATCCATTGTTGGAGATTAATATTACTCCAGATCGTGGTTATGCATTCTCATATCGTGGCGTTGCTCGTGAATTCCACCACTCGACTGGGGCTGCTTTTACTGATCCAGTTATTGCATTGCGCGAACAGGCGCCAGCGGGACATAGTGGTGATGCTCAGCATGATCTCGATGTGCAGATTGAAGATAACGCTCCAATACACGGTGTTGTAGGTGCTGATAGGTATTACGGTCGTATTGTGCGCGGATTTAATCCGAGTGCTCCAACTCCAAGCTGGATGCGTAGGCGCCTAACACGTGCTGGTATGCGTTCTATTTCTTTGGCTGTTGATGTGACCAACTATGTCATGCTGGATTTGGGACAACCACTGCACGCTTATGACGCCGATGCTATTACGGGTCCTATTGTGGTGCGTCGCGCCGGCGAAGGTGAACATCTGACTACGCTTGACGGCGTTGATCGTGCACTGAGCCCAGAAGACTTGCTGATTACTGATTCTCCAGATGGTAATCGTGCCAGCCGCGTACTCGGACTTGCTGGTGTAATGGGCGGCTTGTATGGCGAAGTTACTGACAATACGCAGAATCTTTTTATTGAAGCAGCGCATTTCGATCAGGTGACTATTGCGCGTTCTTCACGCCGTCATAAGTTACCTACTGAAGCTGCTCGTCGTTTTGAGCGCGGTGTAGATACTGATCTCCAGGCTGCTGCTGTGGAACTTGCTGTACAATTATTGACGCGCTATGGATCTGGTGAAGGTTCCCTAACGCCGGTTGATGTCAATAATACGTCGCGTATGCCAGATATTCGCTTTAAGACCAGTGAAGTTGCTCGACTTACTGGATTGGAATTAGGTATCAATGAGATTTCCGATATTCTCACTGATATTGGTTGCACCGTAGCTGGTGGTGGCAATGGAGAGTTCTCAGTAGTGCCTCCAACTTGGCGACCAGATCTTAACGAGCCATGTGATTTGGTAGAAGAAGTAGCGCGATTAGTTGGCTATGACAAGATTCCAACAGTAGTGCCTGCGGTTCCTGCAACTGAAACTGGGTTGACTTTGGCACAGCGGCGTCAGCGTTGGATCGCTGATACCTTGGCACAATATGGCATGGTTGAGTCGTTAAGCTATCCATTTGTCGGTTCTGCTGATTTTGAAGCCTTTGGGCTGAACGAAGCTGATCTTGAACCAGTGAGTGTACATATTGCTAACCCTCTTGCCGGGGACCGCCCATATTTGCGCCGCGAATTGCTGTGGACACTGAGCACTACGGTGCAACGCAATCTACGCCGTGGTATAAATAATTTTGCCTTGTATGAGATCGGTCATGTGTATTTAGCTGATCCTCAGGCACCAGCAATTCCAGCACTTCCTGGAGGGGTCAAGCCTACAGAAGAGCAATTGCAAGCTCTTGATGCTGGACTTCCAGACCAACCATTGCGCGTAGCAGGCGTGTTTGTTGGTAAGGCGGAACATGATGGCTGGCTAGGCGGCTCTAGGGATGTTGATTACACGGATGCTGTTGAAGCAGTCCAGCGTATTGCTCGCCGTTTGGGTGCTACCTTGGTATTACGTCAGTATGCGGCATCTGAGGCTCCGGTAAGCTGGCACCCAGGTCGTGTGGCTCAGGTCTGTCTTGACAACGGCACGGTGCTGGGTCTGGTAGGCGAATTGCATCCTCGTGTGAATGAGGCTTTGGGTCTACCTGCACATAGTGCTGCGTTTGAACTTGATGTGACCACATTGCTTGCTGCATTAGATGATGCGCCAGTGCAAGCTAAGCCAGTAGCTACGTATCCTCCAGTACGCCAGGATTTGGCATTTAGTGTGCCGGCTACAGTTACTGCTGCACAAGTTGAGCAGGCTATTCGTGCAGGTGCCGGCGATCTGCTGGAATCTGTAGAACTCTTTGACGTGTATCAAGGTGATGAGCTTGGTGAAGGTATGCGTTCACTTGCTTACGCTGTAGTATTCCGCAGTGCTACAAAAACTTTGCAGTCAGAGGATACGGATGCTTTGCGTGCAGCTATTATTGAGCAGGCGCAAGCACTTGGAGCGCAATTGCGTGCTTAGTGTGCGCCAATAGTACTACAAAGTAAAGCGCACGTATTGCAAATGTTGTAGGAAATGTTGTAAGAACGTGTGGAGTATTACACTGCGGGCGTATTTTCGCCCGCAGTGTGCTATATAAGGGTGTTATGAGCGAAATAAGCAATCCACAGGTCGCTAGCCAACCGAGTCAGCCTCAGGTCAATCAACCTGAATTTGGTCAGCTCAAGCAACCTGAGTATGGGCAAATGGCAGCAGCATATCCTGGGTATAATCCGTATATTTATGGTGAACCAGAGCAGTCTGCATCCGATCAGCATACGCAGCAAGATGCACAGCGTGATGATACTCGCCAATCTGCTCGCCATGCATTGAGATTTGGAGCTTCCGCACAGCATAGTGCTCGCTCTCAGTCCGCTGCTGAGCAAAACCGGACATCAGGGCGTAATTCGGCACGTGGGTCGCGCTCAAGTATTGCGGATAAATTACCTTTTGACCCAGATGATCCTCAAGAAAATCCGATGTATGGCAGTTGGGATGCTGCAGCAATTATTGCTTTTGCATCTGCACTGTTCGCTATTCCTATTGTGCCACTGATTCTCGGTGCTATCGCAATATATCGCGATAAGATTTTGCACATGCGAGGTCGTGGTCTTGCAATTGCTGCCATTATTATTAGTCTGATTTACTCGGCATTGGCAGTGTATTTCGCGGTTAGTGGCATCGATCCGATGACATGGGTGTTACATCTGTATGGTATTGATCCTTCACAGCTGATGAGCGGCAGTGGCGGATCTACTGCGGTATAAATCAGTTGCTGGATTTTGCTATATAGTTCATGGTAGACCCGTTGCACGTGTGACTTATACACATGGTGCAGCGGGTTTTTCTATAGTATATAGGGTTTTCTGTGTATCGGTATAACTGCATAGCACAGGTTTTTATATTTGTTTTGGCTTCATTGTCTCATATTGTATTCATTTAATGATGCATAATTATGCGTATGTCTGCATATTGCGTATACTTGAGCATACAGAGTTACGAACTACGCGCATGGAAAGGATACGCATGACATACACAGTTGCTGTAGCAGGCGCTACGGGATACGCAGGTGGAGAAGCATTACGTATCCTGGCAGCGCATCCAGATTTTGAAATCACTTGTGTGGCAGGGCATTCTACAGTTGGGCAAACAATGGCTCAGCATATGCCTCATATTCCACAGATCGCTGATTTAACTGTAGTCGAAGCGACACCAGAGCATCTTAATGGCCATGATGTTATTATTTTGGCACTCCCACATGGTGCCTCAGGTGCTCTTGCTGCCGAGCTGGATAGTGATGCTGTAGTGGTTGATCTTGGTGCAGATCATCGTCTGATTAACCAGACAGATTGGGATACATACTACGGTGGAACGTATTTCCCTCATTGGCAATATGGCATGCCAGAGTTGATTACTGGAGGTAAGGCTGGTGCTTTTACCTATCAGCGCAGTAATCTTGTTGGCGCGAAGCGTATTGCAGGTCCTGGTTGCAATGTAACAGCAGTCACTCTTGCTCTCCAACCAGCCCTTGCTTATGGTCTTATTGACAGTTCAGCTATTGTTGCTGATTTAGTAGTGGGCTATTCAGGTGCTGGAAAAGCGTTGAAACGTACCAATTTATTAGCAGCAGAGGCTCTTGGAAGTGCTACAGCTTACGGTGTCGGTGGCACACACAGGCACATTCCAGAAATGGTGCAGAATTTAGGTTTTGCAGCAAGCGCATATGAAGGCACACAGTCAAGCCAAGCACAAGCAATGCGATTGAGTTTTACGCCTGTGCTTGCTCCAATGGCTCGTGGAATTTTGGCCACGGTTTCTGCACCGCTATCCAAGCAAGGTATGCAATATTCTCAAGACGAATTGCAGCAGCTTTGGGCAAAGACTTACGCACAAGAGCACTTCATTCATGTGCTGACCCCAGGTATGCTTCCAGTAACCGGCAATGTTATAGGTTCCAATGCGGCGCATATACAAGTGGTCAAAGATGAGCGAGCTGGAAGACTGATTGCTTTTGCAGCAATCGATAATCTCAATCGCGGTACTGCTGGTCAGGCAGTGCAATCATTAAATATCGCCCTTGGACTTAAAGAAGAAACAGGATTAACAACAATTGGAGTAGCGCCATGAGTGTAACGTATGCACAAGGATTTTCGGCAGCAGGAGTACGCGCTGGTATTAGCGCTATGTCGGGTAAAAAAGATCTCGCTGTAGTAGTCAATAATGGTCCTTTGCAAGTTGGAGCAGGAGTATTTACACCGAATCGTTTTTGTGCAGCTCCAGTACAATGGTCCCGCAAAGCGGTGGAAGATGGCAAACTTCATGCAGTAGTCTTAAATTCTGGCGGAGCAAATGCATGCACCGGTTTAGCTGGCTATGAGCAGTCGAGGACGAGTGCCGCTCATACTGCTCAAGAACTAGATTGTGCCATTAGTGATGTTGCTATATGCTCGACGGGGCTTATTGGCGAACTATTGCCGCTTGATAAAGTTTTACAAGGTATTAGTGCAGCTGTGCAACAGTTGGGTAGTGATGAGCAAGCTGGCAGTGATGCTTCTTATGCCATTATGACAACTGATACTAAACCAAAAACTGTAGCACTAGATGGTTCTGGTTATCGCATTGGTGGCATGGTTAAAGGTTCTGGCATGATTGCGCCGCAGCTGGCTACGATGCTTTGTGTAATCACAACTGACGCTGTTGTAGATGAGCAACTGGCACAAGAAGCATTGCAAGCAGGTACAGAAGTGTCTTTTAACCGCATTGATGTTGATGGGTGTATGTCAACTAACGACACGGTGCTGTTATTAGCTTCTGGAGCAAGTGGCGTTAGTGCTGATCCTCAAGAATTCAAGCAGCTTGTAGCGCAGGCATGTGCTAGCCTTGCTCGTCAAATTATTGGTGATGGTGAGGGTGCAAGCCATGACGTTCGTATCACAGTAACCCATGCGTCTGATGAACAGGCGGCACTAGCATGTGCACGTGCTGTAGCGGCATCAAATCTGTTGAAATGCGCTATAGCTGGCAATGACCCCAACTGGGGACGTGTGGTGAGTTCCTTGGGTACAGTTCCAGCTGCTGTTGCACCCTATAATCCGAATGAAGTAACGGTAGATATTAACGGTGTGCGTGTCTGTGATGGGGGTAAACCTGGACGTGATCGCAGTGAAGTAGATATGACACCACGTGAAGTGCATATTGATATTGATATACATGCTGGCGACGCACAGGCCACAGTATGGACTGATGATTTAACACATGAATACGTACATATTAATGCTGACTACGAAAGCTAATTGCCGACTAACGCTCATAGTTCCTATGAGCCAATATGAGTAATTACATAATAACAAAGGACAACATATGGCCATGATAAAAGGCCCAGGATATCATCTTGATGTGCATCAAGATTTAAATGCACAGCAAAAAGCAGAGGTGCTGATTGAAGCTTTACCTTGGCTAGAAGAATTCTACGATCAGCGCGTTGTTATTAAATATGGCGGAAATGCCATGGTTGATGAAACGCTTAAACGCCATTTTGCTGAAGATATGGTGTTTTTGCGTCAAGTCGGTATTCACCCTGTAGTAGTTCATGGGGGAGGACCACAAATCTCTTCCATGCTTGCAGCTCTTGGTATTGAAAGCGAATTTAAGGGTGGACTGCGCGTTACTACTCCTGAAGCTATGGATGTGGTGCGTATGGTATTAACTGGTAAAGTATCACGCGAAATTGTGGGATTGATTAATGCTCATGGACCTCTCGCCGTTGGGCTTTCTGGAGAAGATGGTGGACTCTTTTCTGCTGTACAGCGCAAACCAATTATTGACGGTGTGAAAACCGATATTGGATTGGTTGGCGATGTAGTCAGTGTTGATGCTTCTGCAGTAGAAGATCTGATCACTGCAGGGCGTATCCCAGTGGTGTCTTCTGTTGCACCAAATGAAGATGATGCCACACAAGTGCTGAATGTTAATGCAGATTCCGCAGCTGCAGCACTAGCGTCAGCACTTGGAGCAAGAAAACTTATTGTGCTCACCGATGTAGAAGGCTTATACCACGACTGGCCTGATAAGGATTCACTTATCGGAAAAATTGGTGTAGAAGAATTGCGTAATATGCTTCCAGATTTACAAAGTGGAATGCGTCCTAAGATGGAAGCGTGCATTCGCGCACTTGATGGTGGTGTTGAAGAAGCACATATTATTGACGGTCGTAAGCCTCATTCGTTGCTTAACGAGGTATTCACTACACGTGGTATTGGCACCATGGTAGTTAAAACGCCCGGAATTGAGATGAGGAGTCAGTATATTCATGGATAATGCAGCTGTAGAAC
This sequence comes from Galliscardovia ingluviei, assembly GCF_014635685.1. Lineage (GTDB taxonomy): Bacteria > Actinomycetota > Actinomycetes > Actinomycetales > Bifidobacteriaceae > Galliscardovia > Galliscardovia ingluviei. Next base: position 937,092 of record NZ_BMDH01000001.1, on the reverse strand, counting down.
AGGAATTACTTGCAGAATATTCGCAAGTACATATGAATGTTTTTGGCACGCCTGCACGCGTACTCGATCACGGCGAAGGCGCAGTAGTATACGATGTTGAAGGCAAAGCGTATCTGGACTTTCTGGGAGGTATTGCAGTAAATGCTGTAGGCTATGCTCATCCTAAGTGGGTGAAGGCTGTAGCTGAGCAGGCTGCAAAAGTGGCGCATGTGAGCAACTATTTTGCAACTCAGCCACAGATTACACTTGCGGCAAAATTAATTGATTTAGCGGGTGCTCCTAGTGGTTCGCGCGTATACTTTGGTAATTCTGGCACAGAGGGCAATGAAGCGGCGCTCAAGCTAGCAAAACTGCATGGTCGAGTATTGGAGCAAGACCAAAGCGTACAAGGTGCAGGAAAGTCAGCGCGAATTATTGCTATGACCCATGGTTTCCATGGGCGTACGCTAGGTGCATTAAGTGCAACTTGGAAGCCGGCTATTCGCGAGCCGTTTGAGCCGCTAGTACCTAATATTGAGTTTGTAGAAGCAGGCAATATTCAAGCTCTACAAGAGGCATTTGAACAAGCTGGCGATAGTGATGATGCAAAAGGCCCAGTCGCAGCTGTGATTATGGAAATGATTCAAGGCGAGGCTGGCGTGCTTCCAATCGGTGCTGATTTTGTAGCTGCAGCTCGTGCGCTTTGCAATCAGTATCGTGCGTTGCTTATTTTTGATGAGGTGCAATGTGGTGTCGGTCGCACTGGCGTGTGGTTCTCATACCAGCGACAAGATCTTTCTGGTGGAGTACTGCCTGATGCCATAACTTTTGCAAAAGGTATTGCAGGAGGCTTCCCTATGGGAGGGTTGATTACTTTCGGCTCAGAAGTTTCCTCATTATTTACTCCTGGCTCTCATGGCTCGACATTTGCTGGTAATCCATTAGCAGCAGCAGCAGCCTTGGCGACTCTTGGCATTATTGAAGAAGAACATTTAGTAGAGCATGCTGAGGAGCGCGGAGAACGACTACGCAATGCTATTGCCAATTGCGGTAATCCACTATTTACTGGCACGCGTGGTAGAGGACTGCTGAATGCAGTGTTGCTTGCACATCCATGTGCTCATGCGGTTGCGGCATGGTGTCTTGATCACGGGCTTATTGTTAACGCAGTAGCTCCTGATGCGTTGCGTTTAGCACCTCCATTAGTGGTCAGTGAGCAACAGATTGACGAATGTGTCTCAATTTTGACACAGGTACCACAGGATTTACCGAATGATTAACTGGTAGCATAGACGTTACAGTAGTAAATCAAAAATATGTAATAAAAGCACGAGCGGCTCGGCAACACAAGTAACCGTTTGATATAAGGAGGAGATATGGCACACGAACTTCGTCATATGCTTCGCGATGATGATATTAACCATGAAGAGCAAGTACAAATCTTAAAATTGGCTGAACATTTCCGTCAAAATCGGTATTATTCACGCCCTTTTGAGGGTCCTCAGGCAGTAGCAGTGCTGTTTGATAAGCCCAGCACGCGTACTCGTTCAAGTTTTTCCGTCGGTGTTGCTGAGCTTGGTGGTTATCCGCTTGTTATTGATAAGTCAGGCTCTCAATTAGGTCGTGGTGAGCCAGTGTCTGATACGGCACATGTTCTATCACGCATGACATCGGCTATTGTGTGGCGAACATTTGGACAGGATTTAGTTGAAGAAATGGCGCGTAATGCAACATGTCCAGTGGTTAATGCGCTTACTGACAGTTTCCATCCTTGCCAAGTTTTGGCTGATTTACAGACGATTGCAATGCATCGCGGTGGTGTAGATGCGCTTGCAGGTCAAAGTATTGCATATGTAGGCGATGCTGCCAATAATATGGCGAATTCATATCTGCTTGGTGGTGCTACAGCTGGTATGCATGTGCGCATTGCAGGTCCAAATGGATATCTACCAGATCCAGCTATTGTGGCAGATGCACAGCGTATTGCTCAAGAAAATGGTGGATCTATCCTCGTCACCACTGACCCAGTTGAAGCAGTTTGTGATGCCGACTGTGTATTTACTGATACTTGGGTTTCTATGGGTGAAGAAGGCGAGTATGCAATTCGATCCAAGCCATTCTGGCCTTATCAGGTTAATGCACAGCTTATGAGTTATGCCAAGGATGATGCATTATTCCAGCATTGTTTGCCAGCATACCGTGGTAAAGAAGTGACCGCCGAGGTGATTGATGGATCGCAGTCTGTGGTATGGGATGAAGCTGAAAATCGTTTACATGCGCAAAAAGCGTTGCTAACATGGCTTATTGCATGGCAGCGTGATGACACTTCGTTGCTTGGAGAGGTTGCATAGTTGTATCAATGGTTATGCACGAATCTGCATATAAGAGCCGCTAGTGTGTGAGGGGGTATACGAGTGGTTGATTCGTCATTTCAGCGCCCGCAGACTCGTACTGCGCGGTTAAGTGTTATTGAAGAGATTCTTCGTAACTATATTATTACATCGCAAGCCCAGTTGCAGGATCAGCTTGCACAAGAGGGTATTAGCGTCACCCAAGCGACGCTGAGTCGCGATTTAGATGAACTTCAGGCTATTAAAATTCGCTCAGCCCAAGGCTCGATGGTGTATGCAGTGCCTGAACAATCCATGGAAGCAACAGTACCTCAACCGACTAACGCCGTAGAGCAGCATGCGCTCTCTGAGGAGGCATTTGATAACACGCTTAATACACATGAGAACAACAATGAATCAACTGTTGCTGCTCTTGAATCTTCGATGCAGGCAGAACATGCTATTCGTGAAAGTAAGTTGGAACAGCAACTTTCCCGTATTCTTTCCGGGTTGGTTACTTCTGTTGTCGCGTCAAATAATCTCATCGTGGTGCATACTCCTTCCGGCGCTGCACAATATGCGGCAAGTGCGTTAGATAGGCAACCTTTAGAAGGTGTACTTGGTACTATCGCCGGAGATGATACGGTGCTTATTATTACAGTTAATAATGATGTGGCACAGGAACGTATGCAATGGCTGTTAAGCATTGCGCAAAGTGGTAATACATTTAATCGGTAATCTCAAAATATACACGCGGCTTGCATATGTATGCATGGTTATGTATATTATGAAGTCAGATAGAACTAAGGAGCATTATGGCAGACAATAATCGTATTGTATTGGCGTATTCAGGCGGTTTGGATACATCAGTTGCTATCCCGTATTTGAAAGACCGTACTGGTAAAGATGTAGTAGCTGTATCTCTTGATGTAGGTCAGGGTGGCGAAAGTTTGGAAACAATTCAGCAGCGTGCATTAGCATGTGGCGCTGTTGAATCATATATTGTGGATGCGCGTGATGAATTTGCTAATGAATACTGCATGATGGCACTAAAAGCCAACGCTATGTATGAAGGAGTATATCCTTTAGTATCAGCGATTTCGCGTCCTTTGATTACTAAGCATCTGGTTCGTGCAGCACACCAATTTGGTGCAGATACCATTGCTCACGGTTGCACTGGCAAAGGCAACGATCAGGTGCGCTTTGAGGTTTCTATCCAATCCATTGACCCTACATTGAAGGCTATCAGCCCAATTCGTGATCTGTCATTGACTCGTGATGTGGAAATTGCTTATGCAAAAGAGCATCAGTTGCCAATCGTACAGACTGAGAAGAGCCCGTATTCTATTGACCAGAATGTGTGGGGTCGCGCTATTGAAACAGGCTTCCTGGAAGATCCTTGGAATGGACCTACTAAGGATTGCTATGCATATACTGATGACCCTGCATTCCCTCCAGTTGAGGATGAAGTGATTATCAAATTCGAGCAGGGTATTCCAGTAGCAATCGATGGCAAGCCAGTAACCCCATTGCAGGCTATTGAAGAGATGAATCGTCGCGCTGGTGCCCAAGGTATTGGGCGTATTGATTTGATTGAAGATCGTTTAGTCGGCATCAAGTCTCGTGAGCTATACGAATGCCCAGGCGCTGTGGCGTTAATTACTGCACACCAGGAACTTGAAAATTGCTGCCTAGAGCGTGAGCAGCATCGCATTAAGCGCGATATTGACAAGCGTTGGGGTGAATTAGTATACGATGCACAGTGGTTCTCTCCAGCAGTACATTCGTTGAATGCCTTTATTGAAGACACCCAGCGCTATGTTTCAGGCGAGATTCGCATGATTTTGCATGGTGGTCGCGCTGTAGTAACCGGTCGTCGTTCTGAAACTTCATTGTATGATTACAATCTGGCAACATATGAATCTGGCGATACTTTCGATCAGAATGCATCTAATGGTTTCATTGAAATTTATGGTCTGCCAACTCGTGTAGCTGCGGCACGCGATGTGAAGTTTGGTAATGGTATTGAAGTTCCAGATAACACTGTGGAGTAGATATGACGCAATCACATCCAGAGCATGTGGCTTTGTGGGGTGGGCGCTTTTCTAGCGGTCCTTCTGCTGCATTAGCTGCGCTCAGTAAATCAACCCAATTTGATTGGCGACTTGCAGATGACGATATTGCAGGTTCGCGTGCTCATGCACGGGCGCTTGGACGAGCTGGTTTATTAACCGATCAAGAGCTTGAACAAATGGAACAAGCACTTGATACTTTGCAGCGCATGGTAGACGATGGTAGTTTCGCTCCTCGTGAAGATGATGAGGATGAAGCTACTGCCCTTGAACGCGGACTTATGGATATTGCAGGCAGTGAACTTGGTGGTAAGCTGCGTGCAGGGCGTTCAAGAAATGATCAAATTGCTGCGTTGATTCGCATGTGGTTGCGTCGTCATGCACGTGTAATTGCTCGAGGTGTGCTTGAACTTGTCCAAGCACTTATTGAGCAGTCTGAACGTGCAGGTCAAGCTGTTATGCCCGGGCGTACTCATATGCAGCATGCTCAGCCAGTATTAGTGGCACATCAACTTATGGCGCATGTATGGCCACTATTGCGTGACGTAGATCGTTTGCGAGATTGGGATGCACGTATTGATGCAAGCCCATATGGTTCTGGTGCTCTTGCAGGCAACACGCTTGGACTGGATCCTCAAGCAGTAGCGTATGAGCTTGGATTCTCAAGCGTTACAGAGAATTCTATTGATGGTACTGCTGCTCGTGATTTGGTCGCTGAGTTTGCATTTATTGCTGCGATGCTTGGCGTAGATATCTCTCGACTGAGTGAAGAGATTATTATCTGGAATACTCAGGAGTTCGCTTTTGTGACGTTAGATGATGCCTATTCCACAGGATCATCGATTATGCCACAGAAGAAGAACCCTGATATTGCAGAACTTGCTCGTGGTAAATCAGGTCGCTTAATCGGTGATTTAGCTGGTTTATTAGCAACATTAAAGGGCTTGCCAACTGCATACGCGCGTGATCTACAAGAAGATAAAGAAGCAGTATTCGATCAGGTAGATACTCTTGAGGTTTTGCTTCCAGCATGTACCGGCATGGTGGCGACTATGCGCTTCAACTACGAGCGTATGGAGCAGGAGGCGCCAACTGGTTTTGCTTTGGCAACAGATATTGCAGAATGGCTAGTACGGCTTGGAGTGCCATTTAGGAATGCTCACGAGCTTTCTGGAGCCTGTGTCAAACTGGCAGAAGAGCGCGGACAAGAGCTCTGGGATTTAACTGATGAGGATTTCATCACAGTATTTGATGGTTTTGTTGATGCTACAACAGCTCCTCAAGTGCGCGAAGTATTGAGTACTCTTGGTTCTGTTACTGCGCGTAAGGGCAAAGGTGGTACTGCACCGGAGCGAGTGGCAGAGCAGATTGAGTCTGCAAAGCAGGCATTAAAGCTCGATCAGGATTTTGCCCAGTCGAACAGCGATGGCCCAGCTTATAAGCCATTTGGTTCGCTTGCACAGTAGTTACATACTGCTTGTGGTGAAGCTCGGCACATTGACAAAACGATATGTGCACGATGCGCTACTTTCATGCACAAGCAGATGTGACATGTGTTTTGGAAGCTAAGATGCCATTTATATGGTAATGCGATAGGGTAGATACGATTATGCTGTATCTACCCTTTTGAAGGCGCACATGGTATCTCAACGACGTCGTAGTAATACAACAAGGCACTGTTGCCTATACATGCGAAATACGCGAGTACTGCGTGAACAGATTCGAAATGATGTACATCGGTATGGCGCAGATATTCTTGCCCACCACAGAATGTTGCAAGAACGCAATTTTGTACAGCACGGTCGTGTCAGTACTTATGCCCATTCAATACGGGTAGCGTGTTTAAGTTTGTGGCTTGCATATCATTTGCGCATATTGCATATGATAAATCGCAGGTCGCTGGTTCGTGCGGCTCTCTTGCATGATTATTTTTTATATGACTGGCATCACTGGGATCAAGGAACTCACCGATACCATGGATTTACCCATGGTAAGACAGCACTTATGAACGCTGTGCATGATTTTTCACTGACACGTAGGGAAGCTGATGCTATAGCTCATCATATGATTCCGATGACCATGCCTCCACGCACGCTAGAAGGGGTACTAGTATCTCTTGCTGATAAAATCAGTGCATTAGGTGAAACAATCCTTTACTAATAGCAGCGCTATATCCTCCATCCTAAGCCATATATACATAAGGAATGCGATGAGTTTATCAGACCTTTATATGCATCCAGTTCACGTACCGCTTTCATACTCAGTTTGCGTGCTATGGACAGTATGGTATGCATGGTGTGGATGGTTGTATGAGACGATAATGATCTCCATTCAGCAACGACGCTTTGTTAATAGGGGATTTTTGAATGGTCCCTATTGCCCTATATATGGTGTTGGCGCGATAAGTGCTATCGCATTGCTTGATCATATACGCAATCCATTCATAGTTTTTATTATTGCTGCACTCGGTGCATGCGCATTGGAATACGCTACTTCGTGGGTTATGGAGCAGTTATTTCATGCACGATGGTGGGATTATTCAAATTTTCGCTTCAATCTTCACGGCAGAATATGCCTTGTAGGAGCAATAGTTTTTGGACTATTTGGAGTACTTATTATATTTTGTTTTCAACCGCCAATTGCTTATATTACTTCACTAATTCCTCAGCAAACATTGGCATGGATTGCTGGAATACTTACTGTGATTATCACAATTGATGTTGTAGTAACCGTGAGTGCAATGCTCGACTTTGAACAGGCATTACAAAAACTTGCACAAGCAGCATCGTTTGTTAAGCAGCAAGTAAGTTCCATATCTGATCAGGCGACAAGCGAGGCGAACGAGCGGTTAGCTACTTGGAAACAGACAGTATATTCAGTGCTATCTGCGCAACAAATCCGATTGATACGAGCATTCCCCAAATTTACGAGTCGGGATCATAACGATATTGTGACCATGCTGAAAGCAGAATTCCATGTGCGAACCGCCGAAATTCGTTCAAGTGTGCCCCATGTGTCGGCATGTGTTGAGAAACTGAAGTGTTCACGTATCCATAAGAAATCGTGAAGTGATGTAGTAGTACCACTAGTACATGTCAAGATCAGGAGTATTGAGATCGATGGCTCAAGTCAGAAATTATCAGGAAGCAGGGTTCACATCCCTATTCGAAGAGTTGCAATGGCGCGGACTCATTAACCAATCAACTGACACCGAACAGCTTGCACAAGCACTTAACGGAGAGCCAATTACCTATTATTGTGGTTTCGATCCTACTGCAGCATCATTGCACATTGGCAATTTAGTCCAGTTGATTAATATGCGTCATTTGCAGGCTGCTGGACATCACCCGATTGCACTGGTCGGAGGTGCGACTGGTCTTATTGGTGACCCTCGTCAATCAGGAGAACGCACGCTTAATCCAAAGGAAATTGTTGCTACTTGGGCTGAGCGTCTTAAAGGACAGATTGGTCATATTTTAGAGACTGAGGGAGCAAATCCAGTTAGTTTTGTCAGTAACTATGACTGGACTGCTTCGATGACAGTTATTGATTTTTTGCGCGATGTCGGTAAAAACTTCCGTTTAGGAACTATGCTGGCCAAGGATACGGTGGCTAGACGTCTGAATTCAGAAGAGGGCATTAGTTTTACTGAATTTAGCTATCAGGTGTTGCAAGGTAATGATTTCTTGCATTTATTTGACGAGTACCATTGTGTATTGGAGCTTGGTGGCTCCGACCAGTGGGGTAATCTTACCAGTGGTTTGGACTTAATTCGAAAAGTGCGCGGTGCATCAGTACATGTGTTTACCAGCCCAATTATTACTGATGCGCAAGGCAAAAAGTTTGGTAAATCAGAGGGAAATGCTGTATGGATTGACCCTACTATGCTCAGCCCATACAAGTTCTATCAGTTCTGGATTAACCGTCCTGATGAAGAAATGGAGCGCTTGCTTAAAGCATTTACCTTCCTACCAAAATCTGAAATTGAGGCTTTACTTGAATCAACTCGTACCAATCCAGGTGCTCGTGAAGCACAGCGTGCGCTCGCTTGGGAAGTAACAAGCTTTGTACATGGCGAATACGCTACTCAGCAGGCTATTGATGCTGCTGCTGCATTGTTTGGTCGCGGTGGAGATTTAAGTGGATTAGACGAATCCACCTTGGAAAGCGCTCTTGAAGGTTTGCAAATTGATGGTGTATTTACACAGGCACATATTGCGGATCGTATCACTGATTTAGCCGCTGCAAGTGGCTTAGTAAAGTCTGCATCTGAGGCAAGAAGAGCAATTACCTCAGGTGGTTTATATATTAATAATCAACGTATCGAAGACGTAGACTACATCTTGCGTGAAGAAGATTTACTGCATAACCGTTTTGTAGTTATTCGTCGTGGTAAGAAAGCCTTGGCTGCATTGGAGGCACAGCGATGAGTGAAGAAAATCGAGGCCGTTCAGGCTCACACCAGCACCGCGGTGGTAGTGGAAGAGATCATCGTAATTTCCGTCGTAATGGTGATGGCGATCGTAAGCGTCGCTTTGAACGCCGCGATGGGGAGCGTCGTTATTCCAACCGTGGTGAACGTGATGGAGAGCGCCGTTATGAGCGCCGCGATGGTGAACATCGTGAACATAGGTATGGCGATCGCGATGGAGAGCATCGTTTCCGACGCGATGGTGAAGGTTTTGAACGCCGTGGTAAAGGCAATCGCTCTTTTGAACGCAAAGATCATAAACGTAATAATGATCGACAGTTTAACCGCCACGACCATAATCGAGGCAATGCAAACCGCGATGCAAAAGGCTCTCAGAGCTTCTATGAGAGTGCTCGACAGAATTCTGATGGCACTATTTCATACCCATCGCAAAACCCATACACTGATCGCAGGCCAAATGAACCAGTAATGCCGAAAGGGATTGAGTGGAGCATGCTCTCTCGTGATGAGCGAGATCGTTTGCGCGGCTTAAGCAAAGAGCATGCTGAAAATATTGGGTTGCATATGCTTGCTGCGTACTCATTGGCTGATACTGATCCGCAGTGGGCACTCCAGCATGCACAGTGGATTGCGAAGCAGGCTTCTCGTATTGATATGGCACGTGAAACTCTTGCTTTCTTGGCATACCGTCAAGGTGATTACAAGCTTGCTTTGCGAGAATTCAAAACTGCGTTCCGTATGAATGGCTTCTTGGATTATCTGCCATTTATTGCCGACTGTGAGCGTGGATTAGGGCACCCTGAGCGTGCTATTGAAGTGGCTCTATCTGATGATGCCAAGCAGCTTCGCGGAGAGTCTAAAGCTGAGATGTTCCTTGTACTAGCAGGCGCTCAAGGTGATTTAGGAAACTGGGATAAGGCTATTGATATCGTACACACGCTGGGGCGTTCTCGAGGCATTAGCGGTGAGTACCGTATGCGTGCTTTACAGGCTGAACAGAATTTCCTTGAGCAAGCAGGACGTTTAGAAGAGTCAGCACAGCTTGATGACTTGGTTGAGCGTTTAGAAGACGAATATGCTGACATTGAGCCTGATGATGAGGAACTCGTTATTGACAATGATCTTGAAGATGTCAGTGATGATATCCTCGAAGGCTTAGGCATTGAGTTGCATCCTGTTGCTGAGGAAGATGCAGAACATAGCGAAGAGAGCGCTACAGAGTCAGCAGATGGTGATGCTGAAGTAGATACTGAGGCTGAAGCATTATCTGAAGAGCCTTCATCTGATGAAAGTTCGACTGATATCTCGACATCTGATGAACTTGCAGATCCTGAAAGCGACCAAGCAGAACAAGAGTAAACCAAGTCCAAAGTGCAATAGGGTGTGATATGAGTTCTTGGCTGGCAAGTGAACAACCACTGTGTGAAGCATACCAACTAGCGCTTGTTGATTTAGATGGCGTGGTGTATGTTGGCAAGCTTCCTATCGATTATGCGGCATCAGCACTTATTGAGGCTGAACAGCATGGGATGAATATTGAGTACACCACCAATAATTCGTCCCGCTATCAGTCGGTTGTAGCTGAACAATTACAAAGCTTCCACTTGCCAGTAGAACCATGGCAAGTTATCACATCTTCTGTAGTAGCAGCTCGTATGGTTGCTCATCATGTGCCACAGGGTAGTCCTGTACTTGCTGTTGGTGCTCCTCATTTACAAGAAGAAGTAGAACGTGCAGGACTTAAGCTCGTCCATACCATTGAAGAGCACCCGGTTGCTGTAATCCAAGGTTGGTATCCAGAAATTACATGGAATGAGTTAGCTACTGCCGCATTTGCTGTAGAACAGGGCGCGTCCTACTTTGTGACCAATCGAGATCTGACTATTCCTAGAGAACATGGTGTAGCTCCTGGATGTGGCTCGTTGATACAAGCAGTAATCAATGCCACAGGTGTTGAACCTGTTGATTCAGCGGGAAAGCCTGGTTCTGCAATGTATGATGAAGCACGTGGGCTTGTTGCTGAACATCAAACTCAGCAATATACTACTCAGGGTGTAGAGCCAATTGCTATTCGACAATGCTTGGCAGTGGGTGACCGCTTAGATACTGATATTGAAGCAGCAAATCGTGGTGGGTATGATTCGCTTTTGGTCCTTACTGGTGTTACTGATGCGCGTATGTTGATGCTGGCACAGCCTATATTGCGACCAACATATGTGTCTCGTGATTTGCGTGGATTACTTGGCGCACATCATGCTGTACAGCGTTTAGATGATGGCGTAAGTGCGGATGGTGCGCAAACAGGGCACTCAACAGAACGTATCTGGCAGTGTGGTCGTGCAATTGTTCGTGTATCTGTTCATCGCTTGCAGGCGGAAGTAGCTCCTGAAACTCGTGAAGCATATACTTCTCGTGAGGCACTTGCATCTACACATGCTGCATTCGCTGATGGCTCAGATAGCATTGATAACGCAGGTAGCATGGATAACGCAGATAGCATGGGTAACACAGATGGATTGGATCTCTTGCGTGCGGCAAGTCAAGCATGCTGGTATGAGTTGGATCATGCGCAAAGTGCTGTGCTTAAGGGGAGTGCGCTTGAAGAGGCTGTTGATCATTTCGTAGAGCAATGGTATCCAAATGGGCGGGATTTACGCAACTATGAGTGAGCTATCTGATACAAAAAATACTGAGACTGATTTGTCTCAAAGCCACCAAGTTGATATTGCGCTATGGAAAGAACGCATTGAGCAGTACGCCTCCACTTTGCAAGAGTTGCAGCATGAACTTGAGGATGTTCAATGAGACTTGATGTGGCCTTAGTGGAACGTTCTTTAGTACCTTCGCGTAATAAAGCACAACAGTATATTCCTCAGGGAATTGTATTTGTTAATGGCATTGCTGTGACGAAGCGCTCGTATGAGGTACAAGACACTGATGTTATCGAGGTGCGATCACAAGATACGCAGTATGTTTCACGCGGCGCCTATAAACTGCTCGGTGCTTTGGATGCATTTACGCCAATGGGTTTCCCCAATATTGCCGGCAAATATTGTCTAGATATTGGAGCTTCTACAGGCGGCTTTACTCAGGTGTTACTCGAGCGTGGTGCTGCAAAAGTTATTGCTTTAGATGTAGGTCATGATCAGCTTGCCGCAGTATTGAAAGCAGACGCGCGTGTAGTGGAATTAAGTGGTATGAATATCCGCTCAACCACTCGCGAAGATGTACCGTTTGCGGCACAGATTGTGGTTAGTGATGTTTCATTTATTTCACTAACCTATGTTATTCCGCATATTGCCGATTTGGTCAGTGACGATGCTCATGCGCTACTACTTATTAAACCGCAATTTGAAGTAGGTAGAGCAGCTTTAGATAAACACGGCATTGTGACTCATGAGGCAGATAGAAAGCGTGCTGTGGATACAGTATGCACATGCGCACGCCAAAATGGGTGGGTAGTAGAGCAAATTATTGATTCGCCTATTACCGGCACCCATGGCAATGCTGAATTCTTGTTATGGCTGCGCAGGTCAGAAAATAACTGATATTCTGGTTACAGAGTTTGTAAGTAGTTCATACATTAGTTTATGCATATGTAATCTATATATAAGCTATTTCACTGTTTTATTGTTACGATTACGCTTTTTTGGGTTGACTGCATAAAAATCAAAGCGAATTTGCATAAATTCTTTAACAGCAGGAATTGTACCAATCATATAACCTACGACGGCGCCGATAAGAATTGACCATGATGCTGCGTCCCAGCCAAGAATCATTGCAGCTAAGAATACGCCAATATACACAATGCCTACAGCGGACGATACTTTCTTTTGCTGAGCGTTCATCATGTCATTGCGCGGCATTGGGGCAAATCCAAATCCGATTATTGCTCCAATAATAGCGAATACTATAGTAATACCAATCGTAGTAGCGTCCATGTTGTTCCTTTCCAATTGGCTTTATTGTACAGGAGTGTCCATAAGTAGAAGTATACAAAACAAATATGTATATTTATTCAACACTCTGAGAATTTATGCAAATGACTATAGGTAAATATACAGTGAAGTTGTGCCAAATTGTGGGCAATTCATACAAAATTTTATGAATTACGAGACAATGGAATGGCATTGATGTAGAAAGTAGGGTTTTCTGCATTTGCTCAATTGAAGGAGTAAGGACATATGAAGAGAGGCTCAAAGCTTACAGCTGTGTTCGCAACTGCTGCGTCCATTGCTATGCTCCTGGGTGCTTGCGGTTCGAGCGGCAATAACACCGCACAGAGCGGAGCAGCAGGCGGCAATATTATTACTGCTTATGAATCTGAACCTCAGAATCCATTGATTCCAGGTAACACCAACGAAGTTGGTGGCGGTAAGCCAGGTGATTTGCTCTTTGCTCGTTTGGTATCATTCGATGCTAAGGGTAACGCTTCTAATGAAGTCGCAGAATCCATCACTCCAAACGAAGATTCAAGCGTTTACACTATTAAGATTAAGGATGGCTGGAAGTTCACTGATGGTACTCCAGTTACCGCTGAGTCCTTCACCAAGGCATGGAGCTATGTAGCTAATGCTGCAAACGCACAAAAGTGCTCCAGCTTCTTCTCAGTTATCAAGGGCTATGATGAGCTTCAGGCTGATGGACTCAAGGGCAATGAACAGCTTTCTGGTTTGAAGGTTATCGACGATAAGACATTCGAAGTCACTTTGACTTCACCAAACTCAGTATTCCCAATTATGGTTGGTTACTTGGCATTTGCTCCACTGCCAGAATCCTTCTACAAGGATCCAAAGGCATTCGGCGAAGCCCCAGTTGGTAACGGCCAGTACAAGTTTAAGTCATGGAAGCATGGCGACAACATTCAGTTGGTAAAGAACCCTGATTACAAGGGCAACAAGCCAGCAAAGAATGATGGCGTCACCTTCAAGATTTACACTGATGACTCTGCTGCATACTCTGATATTCAGGCTGGTAACTTGGATGTAATGGAATCTGTTCCAACTTCCGCAACCAAGACCTTCCAGAATGATTCTAAGGTGCAGGCATACAATGAAGCTGGTTCTGTAATTCAGCAGTTCACTATTCCTTCTGCTATGGAGCACTGGAATAACAGCACTGAAGAAGGTCAGCTCCGTCGTCAGGCACTGTCCATGGCTATCGACCGTGAGTCCATCACTAAGAAGGTGCTCAACGGTACTCAGTCTCCTGCAAAGGACTTCACTTCACCAATGACTCCAGGCTGGACTGATAAGCTGAAGGGTGTTGATGTATTGTCCTACAACCCAGACAAGGCTAAGGAATTGTGGCAGAAGGCTGACGCAATTAGCAAGTGGGATAACCCAAGCATTAGCTTTGCATTCAACGCTGATGGTGGACATCAGGCTATTTATGAGGCAGTTGCCAACTCAGTAAAGAATGCTCTGGGTATTAATGCAACTACTAACCCAATGCCAACCTTCCAGGAATTCCGTCAGGCTGTTTCTGATCGTAAGATTCAGGGTGCCTTCCGTTCTGGCTGGCAGGCAGACTACCCATCCGCAGAGAACTACTTGGTACAGCAGTTTGATTCTTCAGCAGCTGATGGCAAGGGTTCAAACGATGGTGACTACAAGAATTCTGAATTTGATGGTTTGATTGATGAAGCTGTTAAGGCTTCCAGCACTGACGAAGCTAATAAGTACTTCAGCCAGGCTCAGGAAATCTTGCTGCGCGACTTGCCATCAATCCCACTGTTCTACATGAATGCTTATGGTGTTGCAGCTACCGGTGTTAAGGGCTTCGAGCTCAACTGGCAGAACAACCCAGAGTATGAAGAGATGAGCAAGTAGTATAACGTATCTCGCTAGATACTAGGGAATTATCACAGCCTAGGTGCTTATGCATCTAGGCTGTTTTGTTAGGAATTGTTACCTAGATGTTACATAGTGAACGCATAAATCTATCAATAACGGTATAATGAGACACTTAGTAAGGGTATCTATGCTTTTGAGGCTTATAAATGCTGCAATTGCAGTAGATAAGTCTGTGCCTGGCGATAGCGTACCCAAAGAAGAAACGACATAGAGTTGTGCATACGGCAAGTGGTCGAGCAGAAGCGTTCCTCGGCGACGCGGAACGCTGCACATTCTGTGTTGAGGTAAATAACAAGGAGAAGCCACATGGGCAAGTATCTTCTGCGTCGTATCTTGCAGATGATCCCCGTGGTTCTCGGTACGACACTTCTGGTGTATGCGCTTGTCTTTGCTCTTCCGGGCGATCCTGTGAAGGCAATGTTTGGAGATAAGCCAGTCAATGAAGCCGTCGCTGCCCAGATCCGCGCAGAATATAATCTTGACAAGCCTTTTATTATCCAATACTTGTTGTTCTTGAAGAACGCTTTGACATTGGATTTTGGCAATACCTTTGCTGGTCAACCTGTTATTGATGAGATTGGTCGCGCTTTTCCAGTAACAATTAAATTGGCATTGATGGCGTTTGCTTTCGAAGCTATTTTTGGTGTGGTCTTTGGTGTTATTTCAGGATTGAAAAAAGGCAAGTGGTATGATTCAGTTATTTTGATCGTGTCGCTGTTGCTTATTTCTGTGCCAACATTTGTTACCGGCTTCTTGGGTCAGTATTTCTTGGGCGTACAGTGGAGTATTTTGCCAGTAACCGCAGGTGCTGATCCTGGGTTTATTGATTTGCTGATGCCAGCTATGGTGCTTGGTAGCGTTTCTATGGCATACATTATTCGCTTAACCCGTTCTGAAGTATCATCAAATATTGCATTAGACTATGTGCGCACCGCTCGTGCAAAAGGTCTTTCTAATCGCAGCGTGATTATGCGTCATATTTTGCGTAATTCTTTGATTCCAGTGGTTACGTATTTGGGTCAGGATTTAGGTGCCCTCATGGGTGGCGCTATGATTTCGGAAACTATCTTTAATATTCACGGTATTGGCTTCCTTACCTATCAAAGTATTTTGAAGGGTGAAGCTACATTGGTAGTTTCTATTGTGACATTGTTGATGCTGATTTTTGTGGTCTGCAATTTAATTGTTGATATGCTGTATGCAGCCCTCGATCCACGTATCCGTTACGCATAAGGAGGGCATGATGACTCAAGAAGAACTTATGCACAAGAGTGAAGAAGTATTACCAGGGCAGCAGCGCTATGTTGCGCCTATTGAGCAAACCCCATTGCAGAGTGTAGATTCTGTTAATGAATCAGCTCCAGCAACGAGTATGTGGGCTGATGCTTGGCGTACACTGCGTCACAACCCTATGTTTATTGTTTCTGCAATTTTGATTTTGATTTTGCTTGTCGTGGCAATATTCCCAGGGCTATTTACTCATCAGGATCCAAATTACTGCACTTTGGATACCTCTCTTGATCCTCCAAGCGCGGGGCATCCATTTGGTTTTGATATGCAGGGCTGCGATATGTATTCGCGTGTTATTTATGGTGCTCGCACTTCTATGAGTGTTGGTATTTTAGCTACTTTGCTTGTGGTGCTCATTGGTACGATTATTGGTGCAACTGCAGGCTTCTTTGGCGGCTGGGTCGATGCTGTGTTGAGCCGTATTAATGATATTTTCTTCGCTTTGCCAATTTTGCTTGGTGCTATCGTGGTTTTGCAGATGTTTAAGACTTCTGGATCTATCTGGAAAATTGTTTTAGTTATGGCACTTTTTGGCTGGGTGAGTACTGCTCGTATTGCTCGTGGTGCGGTGTTGAGCGCAAAGAATCTTGAATTTAACACTGCATCTACTGCATTAGGTTCTACTCCTATGCGTAATTTATTGCGCCACATTTTGCCAAATTCACTTGCTCCAATCATTGTTATTGGAACTACTTCGCTAGGCACATATATTGTACTTGAAGCAACGCTGAGCTTCCTTGGTGTAGGCTTGCCAACAAGTACGGTGAGCTGGGGCGGCGATATTGCTAAGGCTCAGGATTTACTACGCACTGATCCAATGGTGTTGTTCTACCCATCTGTGGCATTGGCTATTACAGTGCTTGCATTCATTATGATGGGTGACGCTGTTAAAGATGCTCTTGATCCAAAGAGTCGTACAGCGTGAGCTAGGAGAGTATGAAAATGACTGAAAATACAACACATGCAAGTCACCATATTGACTTAGCTGCTATGCAACGCGAGCATGGACCTATTCTTGAAGTAAAGAATTTGCAGGTTGATTTCACTACCGATGATAAGCGTGCTGTGCATGCAGTACGCGATGCTTCTTTCACTGTATACCCTGGTCAGTGGGTAGCTATTGTAGGTGAGTCCGGTTCTGGTAAATCGACTTCTGCAATGGCTGTTCTAGGTTTGCTACCAGGCACTGGTCATGTTGTTGGTGGTTCTATTAAGCTTGACGGTCAGGAAGTTTCTTCGATGATGCCAAAGCAGTTTGAATCACTTCGCGGTAGCAAAATGGGGTTGGTTCCTCAAGACCCAATGAGTAATTTGAATCCTGTGTGGCGCATCGGTACACAGGTTAAAGAGGCGCTTAAAGCTAATAATATTGATATTGCCCATGAAAAGCGTTCAGATTTAGCCAAAGCACTTGCAGGGGAAGATATTGAACTTAAGGGTAATGATGATGAGTTATTCTTAGGCTCTGACCAGTTGCAAGGTTTGCTTGCCACTGCCACTAGCGAGTTAGAATCTTTGGGACTAAGCGGCGATGCTCTTGAATCCAAACTCCAGTTCTTTAGGCAAGAATGGGTGCCAGGATCAGAAACACGCTGGCATATTGCTGAGGATTTGATTAAAGCTGGTGTTAATGATGACCGCGCTTGGGAGATTGCGAAAACCTATGCTAAAGGTTCTAGCATGTCTGACCGTATTGCTGGTTTGCTCAATGAGGCAGGTTTGCCAGATGCTGCAACACGTGCACGCCAGTACCCACATGAATTCTCTGGTGGTATGCGCCAGCGTGCATTGATTGCCATTGGTTTGGCATGCCGTCCTGATTTGTTGATTGCTGACGAACCTACTTCGGCGCTTGATGTGACAGTACAGAAGAAGATTTTGGATCATTTGCAGTCACTTACTGATTCCCTTGGTACTTCTGTGCTGTTCATCACCCATGATTTGGGCTTGGCAGCAGAGCGCGCTCAGCATATTGTGGTGATGTATAAGGGTCAGGTTGTGGAGTCCGGTCCTTCTTTGGAAGTATTGCAACATCCACAGCATCCATATACTAAGCGCTTGGTTGCAGCTGCTCCTTCTTTGGCTTCTCAGCGTATTATTTCTGCGCATGAACGTGGTCTGGATACGCGCCAACTGATGGAGCATGCGGTCAAGGACGAGGATACGCTTGAGCATGGTGAACATATTATTACTGTTGATCACCTTACCCGTGAGTTTAAGCTGCCTCGCCGCAAGGAAATGTTTAAGGCTGTCGATGATGTTTCCTTCTCGCTGAAGCGAGGCACTACGCTTGCTATTGTAGGTGAGTCTGGTTCTGGTAAGTCTACTGTGGCTAATATGGTGTTGCATTTGCTTGCCCCAACCGCTGGTAAAGTCTTTTATGAAGGTGCTGATACATCAACCTTTAGCAAGGCGCAGTTACTTGATTTCCGTCGCCATGTACAGCCAGTATTCCAAAATCCTTATGGTTCCCTCGATCCGATGTACTCCATTTACCGTTCGATTGAAGAACCTTTGCGTATTCATAAGATTGGCAATACCAAGTCACGTATTAAGCGTGTAAAGGAATTGCTGGATATGGTTGAGTTGCCAGAGTCTGTGATGGGACGCTATCCTAATGAGCTTTCTGGCGGTCAGCGTCAGCGTATTGCTATTGCTCGCGCTATGGCTTTGGAACCTGATGTTATTGTCTGTGATGAGGCTGTTTCTGCACTTGATGTGTTGGTACAAGATCAGGTGTTGCGTCTGCTGAATGATTTGCAGGCAGAACGTGGATTAAGCTACCTGTTTATTACGCATGATTTGGCTGTGGTTCGCCAGATTGCTGATGAAGTTGTTGTTATGCAGCATGGCAAGTTGGTTGAACATGCTACTACAGATGAAGTGTTTAATCATCCAAAGATGCAGTATACCCGTGATTTGCTTGATGCAATTCCTGGTGGCAAGTTGCAGCTTGGTTTGGATATGTAGTACGTTTTGTGCTGTAAATATTTGTAGATAATAGCAATATGGAGGTCTCACAATGAGGCCTCCATTTATTATGAGATTCTAGATTGACTACATTGATAACCTATTTACTGGTGTAATGCGGCCTTTCGATCGTCATGGTTACGCCACCAAGTCGAGAGCACTGATCCGGAAATATTGTGCCACACACTAAAGAATGTTGACGGTATTGCTGTTAGCGGTGCAGCAGCAAAGCTGGTAAGTGCTAATGTTACTCCCAAACCTGAATCTTGCATACCGACTTCAAAGGTGATGGCTTTTTGTTGGGCATAGCCAAACCCTTGTGGGTAAATTTTGCTCATAATCTTAGAGAATCCGTATCCAAGTCCATATCCGCATAGATTATGTAGCATGACTACTGGGATCGCCAATAAGGTTGCACTACTGAACAGGCGATCATGGTTTACTGCCACTACAATGCCGATAATAGCTAAAATAGCAAGTTGAGAAATAATTGGAAGTACCGGCGTTACGGTTTGAATCTTTTCCTTAAATAACATATGGCAGGCAACACCTAGTGCAATTGGCAACAACACAACTAATAAAGCATTGACGAAAAGTGATTGCCATGGAATGGCAACATATTGTGAGGCTAATACCTGCATTAGTGTTGGAATCATTATCGGCGCAAGCAATGTTGACAAAATTCCGATAGATACATCAAGTGCCACATCTCCACGTGAGAGGAAGCTCATCACATTTGAAGAGGTTCCTGAAGGGCAGCAGCCCACGAGGATAACGCCTACTGCAAGAGGTCCGGATAAATGGAATATCCAACACAATGCTACAGCAATAAGTGGCATGATGACATAGTGTGCAACAGTACCAATAATTACCATCAGTGGTTGTTTAATAATACGTGCAAAATCATCGATAGATAAGGTTAACCCCATACCGAATAATACGACTCCGATAAGATAGCCTGTGTAGCTTTTTCCACCTACGCTAATGGTGGGAATACAGTAATTGACGACTGCCCAGATAACAACAATCAGAGTAAACCAGCGTGTAAGCCAGTTGGAAAATGTTGTTATTCTTTGCATTGTTCCTCCTTCCCGTTGGAATAGTGCCATAGTAGTACTTCACTGATGTTGTAAAAGAAGAGGGTCACATAGTGGGCATGTAGGGGGAAGACAAAAATTACAACGCGCAACCGCGACACACGGAATATCAATTAAGTAATATGATTTGACAAACTTAGGTAAATGACTTTACTATATACATGTACGCAATAAGTCAGGATAAGCCTGAACATAGCAAAGGAGCTTCAATGGCTTTGTGGGATGTAGATAAGATTGAATATGTCGGCCGTGAAAAGGGACCACAGGAAGGTCTCGGTTTCCACTACTATGATGCTGATCGCGTAGTAGCAGGCAAGAAGATGAAGGATTGGCTGCGCTTCGGTGTGGCATGGTGGCATACCTTTGATCAGGAATTGGTTGACCCATTTGGTGTGGGCACTGCTCATCGCCCATGGTACGGCAAGTATTCCAACCCAATGGATGAGGCGCTCGCCAAGGTTGATTATGCTTTTGAATTCTTCACCAAGCTCGGTGCAGAGTACTTCTGCTTCCATGATCGTGATATCGCTCCAGAAGGCGATACATTGCGTGAAACCAACGCCAATCTTGACAAGGTAGTGGACCGCATTGAGGAAAATATGAAGTCCACTGGCGTTAAGCTCCTGTGGAACACTTCCTCACTATTCACCAACCCACGCTTCGTTTCCGGCGCTTCAACCTCACCATTTGCTGATATCTATGCTTACTCAGCAGGTCAGCTCAAGCACAGCCTTGAGATTGCAAAGCGTTTGGGTGCAGAAAACTACGTATTCTGGGGTGGTCGTGAAGGGTATGAGAACCTGTGGAATACTCAGATGAAGCGCGAGCAGGAGCATATGGCTAAGTTCTTCCATATGTGCCATGCATATGCGCAGGAAATCGGCTTGGATGCACAGTTCTTGATTGAGCCAAAGGCTAAGGAACCAACAATGCATCAGTATGATTTCGATGCTGCAACTGCTATCGCATTCTTGAAGACCTATGATATCGACTTCATGAAGCTCAACCTCGAAGGCAATCACGCTAACCTCGCTGGTCATACCTATCAGCATGAGATTCGTGTTGCTCGTGAAGCAGGCGTGCTCGGCTCTCTCGATGCAAACCAAGGTGATAAGCTGATTGGCTGGGATATGGATGAGTTCCCAACTGATCTCTATGAGACTTCTACTGTGATGTGGGAAGTGCTCGATGAAGGTTCTATCGGACCTCACGGTGGTTTGAACTTCGATGCTAAGCCACGTCGTACCAGCTTTGTGGCAGAAGATCTCTTCCGTTCACATATTGCAGGTATGGATTCCTTCGCTGCAGGCTTGCTGGTGGCAGCAAAGATGCACGAGGATAAGTTCATCGAGAACTTGCAGGCAGAGCGTTACGCTTCCTACGATTCCGGTATTGGTGCTTCTATTGAGAATGGCACTGCTACTTTGGCTTCCTTGGAAGAGTACTCACTCGATAAGCCACAGTCTGAGCTTATTGCAGCAACCAAGTCTGATCACCTTGAGTCTGTAAAGGCAACCATCAACAACTACATTGTTGAGGCTTTGGCAGAAGCATAAATATAACTACAGATACAGAACAGATATATAAACACTGGGTGTGAAGGTACTTCATGCTGTGTAGTTACATCACACCCAGAGCCGTAGGTCATGTGTACGGTATTGGGTTTCCTTCTTATGGCGGGGCTTAGGCTCCGCCATTGTTATTGCTGCCAATATGTCTTATTTCGTGTATCTATCGCTTATGTGCGCTTATGTATAGTGAGTATGTAATACGCGATTTTAATAATATGTTAAGAGATACCAGAGTACGCACGTATTGGCTAAAAGAGCGATACGTTAATAGAGAGTGCGCTATCAACAATATGAATCCAATAGTGGTATTACTCAAGAGTAGACGATGTTCGTATTACAGTTTCTTGAGTATAGGCAGCAACACCATCTGCAGTAGTAACAGTAGTGCGTTCAATTCGCTGTTCAATATGCATGGTTGCAGTTGGTGCTTCAACATTGCTATCAGCATGTTCATTGCAGACATCATCGAGACAATGACGCAAACGCTTCATCAAACGCTCTGGAGCCTGCTCTGGCCGTAAATAGGCACGTAATGTTGCAATTAACGCTTTTTCTTGATCATCACAACATGCATCAATATTAAAACAATCGCCTTGTGATAAATCGACTAAACACAAATCACCGGGGATAAGTGGCATATCTTCATCATATGCTGCGTTGTTATGGTACTGCTCGTTATGCGTACCGTGCGCATTCGACACAGTATTCATTTGCTTCTCCTATACACGTAATTGCTTTCTCTATTATGGCGCAAAATATAGCCTTTGTGGTTCACAATTGGCATAATTAGTGTGACGATGGCGATGTTTTTGATTTGCCATACCCGCGCTCAGCTGCATAATGGGCAAGTTCTTGCTTAAGTTGAGCACGTGCACGATTCAAACGGCTCATTACTGTGCCAATAGCAACACCCTGCTCATCAGCAACTTGCTGATAGCTTTTGCCATCGATTGCTGCATCAATAAACACTTGGCGGCGTTCTGGGGAAAGTTTCTGCAAGGCAGCCATAATCTCTTGGGGTGCAAATGCTTCCCAATAACTATCTTCTGCTGATTTCAGCCCTTGAGACTGATGCTCAGAAGCTGCATAAATATCCCAATCGTCATACTCTCCAGTAGCAGCATTCGCGCGTTGCGGCCGACGTTTTGCTTTTTGGTATTGGTTAAAAAAGAGGTTGCGCTCAATAGTTGTCATCCAAGCAGCAAAATTAGTGCCAGGTTCAAATGAAGAAAAATGCTTAAACCCACGTTCAAAGGTGTCTTGAACTAAATCCTGTGCATCATCAGCATTATTGGTCAATCGCATCGCATGTCGATATAAGGTATCAACAATGGGCATGGCAAGTGACTCAAATTGAGCACGCTGTGTCTGTACAGAAGGTGTTGATACAGATAGCGCTTGCTCAGAAGACACCGGCGCAGATGGTGTCTGCACTGACGGTGCTTGCATAGATTGTTGCTCTATAACTTGTGACACATTTCTATTGTGCCACGAGTGTGGGTACAGACGCTTCGAAAAGCGTAAGAAAGCTGTAAGAAAGTACGCAAAGTTTTCAAAAGTACTGATATTCGAAGAAATCCCACATGCTACTGACGAAAAACGATAGAATTGATATATGCTATAGGGAGCAGAAAGATTGGGAGAGCATATGTTTTGTGTCAATTGCGGTACTCGTTTAGATGAAGATGCACAATTTTGTAGTAATTGCGGATCACCAATTGCATCACCGGCAGATCCGAGCATTGAACAAGAGCCTAATACGCAACAACCATATACGCAAATACCAGTAACGCCTCCTTATCAACCTAATATGGATGCACCACAAACAGCATCTACACAACAGCCAATACCACAGAAACCAACGAAAAATAACAAGAAAAAGATTATTGCACTTGTGAGTGTCTTGGCTGCAATAATAGTCTTAGCTATTGTCGGTGTTTTGGCATGGTGGTTCATATCGGGTCATAATGATAGTGCTGCACAGGAAAGCACATCTGCCCAATCACAAAACAGCGCCACCGATACTGAGGATGATAATAATTCGGATACCTCAGACGCAACAGCAAAGAACACAGACAAAAAACAAAGCAAAAAACAAAACAAAGCATGTGCTACGAGCTTGCAATTTGAACCCAAGCGTGTGCGTACGCAAGAGTTAGATCATACGGCAGTTGTTGCTGGTACATTTACATCATCATGCGACACATATTCTTTAGACAACAATAATGTGGAAATTCGCATCAGTGATCAACATGGGATTATTGCAGCAGCAGTATTTGATTTTTCTGAACAACCTATTGAACTTACTGATGGTGAAAGTGGGAGTGTTTCGCTAGCGTTTACTCAAGATCAATCCTTTATTCCAGCACACGAACCTGCCATAACATTGCAAGCTAAAGTCACTCTGCACTCGTCATCGAAAGGCAAGAGTAGCACTTCAACCACGTCATCAGGACGTCGTGTTGGTGCTTCAATATTAACAGAGGATGAGATTGAACAGGCTAGTAAGAATGCTTTGCAACGTGAAATCGATAGCGATAGGCAAGCTGCTCAATCATTCATGACTTCTTATACCACGCAATTATCCTCAAAAATTGAAGGTATGACTGCAGAAGGTAAGACTTGGACGAGTAAGGATATTTGGGAAGAGTTCATCAAATATACAGCCAAGCATCCTCAAGCACGGTTATTGTGGTCTGCTGATTGGCCAACATACACCAAGCATGGTAATGGCACCAATTATTATGTCATTATTAGTGGCGAGTCGTTCGGCAGCATTGAGTCTGGTGAACAATGGTGTGCCCAGCAGGGATATAATCAAGATAATTGTATGGTTGTTGATCTGCAATAGTGTTTGTGCTACAGACGCATCTAGTTCAAGTTCGAGTAAGCCCAAGTTTACCATGTAGCAATAGGAGCAATATCGGCTTGTAATACGCTAACTAGGTCTTGTGGTGCAAGCTCGATGCTCGTGCCTCGTTTGCCTCCTGAAACTAGAATAGTAGGATATTGCGCTGCCTGAGCATCAAGCACAGTGCGATGTGGGCTACGGTGACCAAGTGGAGAAATACCTCCAACAACATACCCTGTTTCGCGCATGGCTTGCTGAGCTTCGGCAAGATGTGCTTTTTTCGCCCCACAAGCGTGGGCAAGGGCTTTCATATCGAGATGACCGCTAACAGGTACTACAGCAGTGACCAGCTCGCCACCAAGATCAGCCATAAGCGTCTTGCAAACACGATGTGGATCTATGCCTAATTTGGCAGCCGCTTCAAGTCCATAACCATCATGCATATGCTCACTATCATGCTCGTACTCATGGAGTTGATAGGCGATATGCGCCTGTTCAAGTTGGGCAAGAGCTGGAGTAGAAGCATGAGTTGTCGAAGAGGATTTACGATGTTTTGCCATACTGGCACTGTAGCGCAAGGGCTAACTAGTGCAGTACAACTCATGCAGCTCATCATGCAGGGTATAGTGCAGTGCGCTTATGTAACAACTCTGTAAACCCTTAAGTGAACTATCGTGCTACAGTCTGCAAGCTGGTAAACCTTCCTATAGCAAATCAATCCTGAGGATGATGGCAACTGCTAAGGCTTGAGTCTACAGTTGGGTCGGTGATTGGAGGCGCAATGAACCAAGTGCTGGAACGTATATGGAGTATCAGCCTTATAGGAGGTTGGTTGACTAAGGTGTTACTTGGCTTGACGCTTATAGGGATAGTGTTGCTTGTGATATTGAGCATTATTCGCCCACAGGGAACGAATGCAAACTCACGTTTACGCTCAAATGCAAATACAAGTTCAAAGCCAAGCAGTCCGCGGTTGCGCACTATTCGATGGGTTTGTATTGGTGCGATTACAGGACTAGTTGCTGGTTTTGGCATTACTTGGTTGCTAGATCACTATTTGGTATTTGGTGTCATGCTCGGTATGGATGTGATTATTGCCGCAGCATGGTCGGTAATGCTTGTCGGCGCGGCAATTGCATTAAGTATTATCACGCATTCTTGGCGCAAAGTTCTAGCAATAGTCACTACAGTACTTGCTGTATGCTCCACAGCAACACAAATTAACGAAGTGTATGGCGAGTATCCGACGCTTGGTAGTGTAGTAGATATTACCTCGTTTGAGCCGCTTGACTTGTCACGTATTGGTAAGGCCACACAATCAGCACAGCAATGGCGAGAACATCCAACTCAAGCGCCCAAGCAGGGAATGGTAGGTTCGGTTAATATTCCAGCAACAGCTTCTGGTTTTAAGGCTCGGACAGCTGTGGTATATGTACCTCCTGCTGGCTTGGTACCGCAGCCTGTTCGTTTGCCAGTACTAATTATGATGGCGGGTCAGCCTGGTAGCCCTGACCGTGCATTTTTAGCAGGTCAATTACCGCAGATTGCCAATCAATATGCTCAGCAACATCATGGATTAGCTCCGGTAATTGTTGCTCCAGACCAATTAGGTAGCGCACTGCACAATACGTTATGCGTGAATTCTACGAAATATGGCAATGTAGAAACCTATATTACGAAAGATGTGACTGACTGGATTGTTAACCATTTGCCAGTAAGTAAAGAGCCGCAGCATTGGGCTATTGCAGGATTTTCACAGGGAGCTACATGTGCTGTGCAATTCGGATTGCGATACCCTGAGCGCTATGGGCATATTATTGCGTCATCTTCTGAGTTAGGACCGCATAATGGCAATGAAACACGTATGATTCGCGATTTCTTTAATGGGAATGCCGCTGCGTACCGTGCGCATGTGCCGCTTGATATTTTGCATGAGCATATTCATGATCAGGTGTTTGCACATTCCACACTGATTATGGGGGCCGGCACATTAGACAGTAAATCCATCAGTAATGCAAAAACTATTACCCAAGCTGCGCGTCTTGCTGGTATGGATGCCACGACGATTATTGTGCCGAATACTGGTCATGATTGGCATACCGTTCAGGCAACATTGCGTACAGCACTACCAACAGTATGTGCACAAATGGGATTAGATTTTCCAATACCAACGCTTAAGGACACTGCTGCAACAACAGGTGTTCGCGTAGTAGAACAGAAGTAGGTTGAATATGAGTGTAAACAACAAGCGAAAACAAAACTCTTGGCATGTAGTGCTCGCTGATGGCATGCAGATGATGCGTACGCATATGGTTGCTGTTGTTGTTGTCGGGCTCATTGTAGTGGTAACACTAGGTACTGCAATCTACTGTGCTGCCACGGCACACTTGTATCCCGGCTCTCTGGCACGTGTCAGTCTTTCAAGGCTGTCTCGAGGGGTGCCAAGCAGTATGCTGCTCTCGCTCTTTACAGTAAGCCATCCGTTACGACTACTTATTGATGTGCCTATTGTTGCAGTGTGTTTGGGGCTAGCACAGTCGCGTCTTGGTGTAGGACGTACTTTGTGGATTGCTGCAATTAGTACCTTGGGTGGTATCGCATGTGGCATGGGACTTACTGCTGCGATGTATGCGCATAGCACGCATTGGATGCGCATTGCTGACTTTGGTTTTATTTTAGGACCGCTAATTATTGCTGCAGGTCCAATTATGGTGGTTAGTGCATTTAGTTCGCTGCTATGGCGCCGCCGCATTCGTATTATTATGTACGCATTCGTGGCAACGTTAGTACTGTATCGCG
This sequence comes from Galliscardovia ingluviei, assembly GCF_014635685.1. Classification (GTDB taxonomy): domain Bacteria; phylum Actinomycetota; class Actinomycetes; order Actinomycetales; family Bifidobacteriaceae; genus Galliscardovia; species Galliscardovia ingluviei. Next base: position 909,846 of record NZ_BMDH01000001.1, on the reverse strand, counting down.
GTGAGCCCAGTGATTTTAGCGTGCTGGCAGCAACGGTTATAGGTCATGTATTAGGGTACTTAATGTGCTCGCACAATGAGCGTGAAAGCATTATTCCTGGTACAGTATTTGAAACACGCAGGGTAGTGGCCATTGTCAGTGCAGTTATGGCACTCGGACCAGTGGTTTCCGTCACATCTCCGTTAAGCTACGGACCACTTTCTACTTTCGGCTTGTTGATGAGCCCTATTCGCTTTAACTACAATAAGCTATCAACATGCTTGGGGGCAGATACAGACCTTAATTGCTTCGTGCAGTTTAGATTGCAGCGTCTCGCATTACCGGGCGGCATCATTGTTTCACTGCTGCCAGTTATTGCTATGTTACTGGTCAGTTGGGGACTATTCAAAGGTAGGCGCATTGCAGCAATACTGAGCATTATTGCCAATGCTGCAACGATTATTTGTGCTATTGCATACTACTGCATTATTCCATTGGCTCACGCTTACCATGGTTTACCGGGACTGGTGATGCATGGAGCATTCAAATCAGCAATTGCAAGCATTATTATTCCAGCGGTATGCATTGCTATGGTTGTAGTTAGTTGGAAAGCCTTTGACCGAAAAACTGCCCAGCGCCGCATTATGATTTCGATGGTTACCATTGTTGTCAGCTGGTGTGTGCTGACGCTCAGTTATATTCTGGTTGTGCTTACCCATGCACACGGATTCAATGGAGTGCCATCTTTTGGCAATGTTCTTGCAGATGTGCCGCAGCGCTTTATGCCAATTGGTTTTCTTAACGGTATCAATCCTGATTTTATTCCAGTAGATACTCTGGCAACAGTGGTGTATGAAGGTGTGGGTCCGGTCTTCTGGCTGATTACTATTATTATGATTCGTTGGTGCCTGCTCGATGCTGGTGAAGTAGACGAATCAAGTCGTCAACGAGCCTCTAAATTAGTGCAAATTGACGGCGAATCAATGTCATTTATGGCAACCTGGCAAGATAATCACTACTGGTTCTCACCAAGCGGGCGTTCAGCCATTGCATACCGAGTAGAACATGGTATTGCTTTAAGTGTGACTGGGCCTTTTGGCGCTCGCGATGAATGGGATGAGGATATTAAGCAGTTTGTGCAATTCTGTATTGCAAATTCTTGGACACCTGTGTTCTACAGTATTCACGAGCATCAGCGTGAAATACTAGTCAATCAAGGTTGGTCCTCACTTGCAGTGGGAACTGAAATGATTGTGCATCCACGAACTTGGCAAACTCGCGGTAAAAAATGGCAAGATGTGCGCACCGCTATTAACAAAGCTAAGCGTGAGGGCATGATTGATGTGCTCACTACTTTTGACGAGGCGCCATTGGGCATTCAGTCGCAAATTGTTGAAATATCTGAACAATGGACTGAGGAAAAAGCGCTGCCAGAAATGCGCTTTACCCTAGGCGGCATTGAAGAACTCATGGATAATCGCGTGCGATTACTGTATGCTCTTGACGCACAAGGAGTAGTGCAGGCGGTAACAAGTTGGTTGCCCACCTATCGAGATGGGGTTATTATTGGCTGGACACTTGATTTTATGCGTCACAGACCAGATAGTGAAAATGGCGTAATGGAATTCCTCATTGCGCGTATGGCAGAGCGTTTACAAGAAGAGGACGCTGAGTTTATGAGTCTTTCTGCAGCGCCATTAGCAGGTCTTTCTGTAGTGGGTTCGTCTGAAAACCAAGCAGAGAGTGACGCGGCAGATAGCCAGCAGACTGATGGCACGCAGATTCTGGCACATGTATTACAAGCTGTTGCTGATTTGATCGAACCTGCTTACGGATTCCACTCACTATTCCGATTCAAACTGAAGTTCCAACCGCAAGAAGAGGGCGTGTATATTGCCTATCCAGATGCCGCAAAACTTGCGCAAATTGCCTTAGCGGTTACGCAATCGTACCTGCCTGGTATGAAGCCAAGTGATGTAGTGGCATTCGTGAAAGCATTAAAGCCTAGTACGCATTAATACGGCACGCTAGACAAGCGTGTTATAAGCGAAATGACTACAAGAGAGGGTAGTATTAAACACGTTGGAAAAAAAGGTCGTTGAAGGAGTTTGTACGGATGCAAATGAATTTCAAGCAGACCAGTCCACTCAGGAGATAAGTTATGACTATTAAGATTGGTATCAACGGTTTTGGCCGCATTGGTCGTTTGGCTTTCCGCCGCATTTTCGAATTGCAGCAGAAGGGCGGCGAAGCCGGAGACATCGAAGTTGCCGCTATCAACGATTTGACTTCCCCATCTGCACTGGCTTACTTGTTGAAGTATGACAGCACTCATGGCACTTTCAAGCATGTTGATGGTTCTCCAGTAGAAGTTTCTGCAACTGATTCCGCTATCGTCGTTGATGGCAAGGAATACCCAGTATATGCAGAGCCAGATGCAAACAACATTCCTTGGGTAAAGAACGATGGTGTTGAGTTCGTACTCGAGTGCACTGGTTTCTACACTTCCGCAGAGAAGTCACAGGCTCACTTGAACGCAGGTGCTAAGAAGGTTCTGATTTCTGCACCAGCTAAGGATGCAACCACACCAACCGTCGTGTTCGGTGTAAACCAGGACATCCTCAAGAAGGACGATAACATCGTTTCCGCAGGTTCCTGCACCACCAACTCCATGGCTTCCATGGTCAAGACCCTTAATGATAACTGGGGCATCAAGGTTGGCTTCATGACCACCGTTCATGCTTACACCGGAACCCAGATGATTCTCGACGGCCCTCACGGTAAGAAGAATGGTCGCGATTTGCGCGCTGCTGCAATCAACACTATTCCACATTCCACCGGTGCTGCAAAGGCAATCGGCAAGGTAGTTCCAGAAGTGAACGGCAAGTTGCAGGGTCATGCACAGCGCGTTCAGGTTTCTGACGGCTCCATCACCGAGCTCTTCACCGTTTTGGAGAAGAAGACCTCTGTTGAAGAGATCAACGCTCAGTTCGAGAAGGAATTCGCAAACTGCGACTTCTACGGCTACAACGGTGACGGCATCGTCTCTGGCGATATCGTTGGCGATACCCACGCTGGTGTATTCGATCCAACCCAGACCGATGTTAACGATGTTGATGGCGTACAGATGGTACGTACCGTTGCCTTCTACGACAACGAGTATGGCTTCACTGCTAACATGGTTCGCACTCTGCTCTACTTCGCAGAGCTCTCCAAGTAAGTTGGAGCGTTTGGTATAGCGAAACGCTATATGCATAACTCAATATAAGCGGTGACTCGCTCAAGTAGTGGGTTGCCGCTTTTCCTTTGGTTTTTTATGACCTTTTCCTATAGCACAGTGTAAGCTACCTTGAGGCAAAAGGAGCGCATGTAATGTCATCACAACCAGTGTTATCATTGCGAGAAATTGCAACTATTACACAGCAGTACCAGTTACTGCATGAGATAATCCTGCCTCAGCAAGCACAGTGGACTACTGATATACAGCAAGTGCCACATATTAACATTACGCATATTACGTATGATACGAGAGATACTCATGAAGCGACTTTACTGTTTATTAAAGGAAATTTTAATCCACGCTACCTTCAAGATTTGGACACTCACGGTTTAGTTGCTTATGTTGCACAGCAGGATTACAGTGAGTACATCAATGTGCCGGGGATTATTGTTGATGATGTGTACGCGGCTATGGCACGTATTAGTGCCGAATTTTATGGTCATCCTGAACAAGAATTAACTATTCTTGGTATCACGGGCACTAAAGGCAAAACAACAACCGCATTTTTAACATTCGCGTTACTGCAACAATGCACTGACTATCGTGTTGGGCTACTCAGTTCTGAATCACTATGCGTTGATGGTACGACGATGTTGCCATCACACTTAACTACGCCTGAATCTCTTGATTCACTCCGTATGATGCGCGAAGCTCGTAATCATGGGATCACGCATTTGGTGATGGAGATTAGTTCTCAGGCATATAAGATTGGTCGTGTTATTGGTATTCATTTTGCCAGTGCTGCATTTTTGAATATTAGCCCGGATCATATCAGTCCAATTGAGCATCCTACATTCGAAAACTACTTGTATTGCAAGCGGCAGATTATTCGCAATACGGATCAGCTGATTGTAAACGCAGATTGTGATTATTTACGATTGCTCACTGAGGATGCTTTGCAGGCAACAGTGCCGGTTACGTTCTGTCAGATGCTTACACAAGAGCAGCGTGGGGATGCGTCACTTGGCGAGATTGTTAAACGCGATATTGCGGGCAATAGCGCAGTTGAGGTACGAAATATTGTGCAAACAGTGATAGATGCTGACCACGTACATTTCTCTACGCATGCGTATGAGCTGGAGTACGGTGGGCAGGTAACCACACGCACTAACACTGTATTAAGTCAGCACAGTCATCTGGCGCTACTTGGCGAGTTTAATATTGCTAATGCAACGGTAGCCCTTGCATTGATTCATAGTGTTGGCTTTACTATCGATCACAATGTGGTAGATCACGTGTTATCAACAACTCGCGTTCCAGGCCGCATGGAGCGTATTGTTGGCAAACATCATGTTGATTGCATTATCGACTATGCGCATAATTATTTGAGTGTTAGCGCTTTAATTCATGAAGTACAGCAGGAGTATAGTAATCCATATATTATTGTGGTCACCGGCTCAACTGGCGGTAAGGCGCTTGATCGCAGACAAGGTATTATTGAGGCGTGCCAAGAAGGTGCTCGCGCGGTAGTACTGACAACTGATGATAGTAATTTTGATGATCCACAAGCAATTGCTCAAGAAATGCAATCATATATTACTGATCATGCCTTGTATTCCACCATTATTGTAGACAGGGCAGCAGCATTAGCATTTGCTGTTGAACAAGCATATGCACTACGTGAAGGTACCAGTGTATTTCCTGCGTTAGATGAGCAGCAAGGCAGTGATCTAAGTCAAGAGCAACCAATTGTTATATTGGCGGTTGGTAAAGGTGATGAAGATCATCAGGTGATACAAGGACGTTCTGTACCGTATATTGGAGACCGTGCCGCGATTGATTGTGCATACCAGCAGCAACATGGTGATGAAAAGTGAAGGCATAGTACTTAGTGCTACAATATAGGCTGGCATAATAAAGGAGCAGTATGATTGATATTGAGCGAATAAGTTTTGAAGATGCTCGACGATTAGCGCAAGAATATGCTATGGTGCTACCAATTGAACAAAGTGAAGTATGGTCTAACTATCAAGCAACTATTCCGGGACGCGAGCCTTGGGGTGTACTTGCTATAAGTAAAGATAAAGTACTACTAGCGATTTTGTCTTGCATCGCGTATCACACTCATGGATACACGTATTTACGCTCATTGCATGGACCTGTTTGGGTTTCACAGCCTACCAAAGAAACAGAAGCAGCCGTACTGCAAGAACTGCAAAAATTTATTCGCGCAACAGATAAATCTGTAGTATTTATTCGATTGGGCGCTTGGTATGACACAGTCGCTCAGCCAGTGCTTTCTACTATTCCATATGACAGTACTGTAGTGGTACCACTTGAAGGAACCTCCGATGAGATTCTTGCACAAATGCGTAAACGTGGTCGCTATGATGTGAGAAAAGCATTACGAGAGAGCCCAGCGGAATGTGCTGATGAGACACAGCAGGCTATCCAATCTTTTGATGAGTATTATCAAGTGATGGTAGATACTGCTCATCGTGATGGTTTTACTCCGGCCTCCAAAAATACATATCACGATATGCTTACTACTCTTGGCACAGAGCATTGTAGATTGTATGCTGGTCGTATTAACGGGGAAATTTCTAATTGGTGCATCATTACTATTAATGACAATCGCGCTGTATATTACTATGGTTGTATGCGCACTGACATGCGTAAGTTGCGCGCACCAGATAAGTTATTCTTCTTTATTTTCAATGATTTAGCGCAGCAGGGCATTCGCTCTATCGATTTGATGGGTATTGGTTCAGATAATTATCCAGCATTAAATACATTGAATCAGTTTAAAACTAAGTTTACTGAGGAAATAACTGCAGTTGCTCCGGATAGGGATGTTCCTGTTCAATCAGTGATGTATCGTACGCTACAAATTCTCAAAAACGCTAAAAACTTGTTGAAAAAGTAGTGTGTGTAACTGGTGCATGCATATGGTGATTAGGGTGCAGTAGTACTTCGCCATATGCATTACAACACTGTTATGCACTGTAATATGAAGAAGTTTGTGTATTAAGTGTGCCAAATGCTTCAACTTGATATGGGCGTGATGTAGACCATTGCGGCGTCAGTAATGCGGCTAGCTCAGCAGGGGACTTTTCAACCGGCTTGCCGATATGCCAAGTAACAGTTATCAGTCCTTGTTCTACGCTGATATGTGCTGCTTTTCCATGCACAAACTCATTACTGACCCCTTGGGCATGAGTGTTGATGAGATCGAGTTGAGCTTCATACAAGAGGCTGTCAATAGTAACGTTTGTGGCAGTATCACTGTGTGCTAACACCGATACCATATGACCTGCTGTTCCAAGCCAAGTAGGGAAGCGTAGCGAGCCTTGAGTAATTACAGTAATTGCTTGGCCATTGTGCAGCAGAGTGCCGTTACCGCCAGCAGCTGCTACATAACTAAGCAGTTGAATATTTGCTAGAGTATGGTCTATTCTACCGCCCAGGGCACCAAATAAAGCTATACGTCGAGCACCATGTTGCCAAGCAAGAGTTAGTGCCTCATGCATATCGGTTTCATCTTTATGCACAGGTAGGGCAATAGTATTACGATGATCGTGAGGCTTTTTGCTTACCGAATCAAAGTCTCCAATAATATAATTCGGGTTCAGACCCCATGCTGCTACCGTATCTGCACCGCCATCTGCAGCAATAATAAGCATGTGAGGGTTTGCTTTGACCAGAGCGCGTAAACAAAGTTCATCTTCGGCGGCTATGCTTCCTGCTCCAATAATAACGGCATCGTAATGTTGCGGTGTATCTGGTAGTGCTGTGGTAGTCATATGGTGAAGTCTACCCGCATGGGTATGCATTTGCTCATGCAGCGTGATAGCGGGTAACTACAGTAAACGCGAAGGAATAAGTGTTTCTACCATCATATGCGCAAGTTGTGCAGCAGTAAGAGTATTAGTAGGCTCTGTCTGTGTGCTGTTTTGGTCGCTGCTATCAAGCCATTGCACAATAACAGCAAGCAATCCTTGAGTAACAAATGCTTGCATATATTGCTGTTCTTGGGGTGTAGTTTGATTGTTACTTGGTTGTGATAATTGATGTGTGCTAATGATTTTCCAAAGTGCATGTGAGCAGCGAGTTGCAGCAAACTGCTCTGCATGTGTGCCGAGTAATACGGTAATATAGCTGCGTTGTGCATACATAAATTGCAGTACTTCTTCTAAAGCAGCCGTCATATTGTAGTGCTCGTGATGCTGTGTCAGTGATGCTACAAGCGTATCGAGTTTATTGAGTAAGCTCTCTTCAATCTGTTGAAGCATATCATGCACGTCACGGTAATACAGATAGAACGTACCTCTATTGTATCCTGCGATATCGGTTATTAGTCGCACAGAAATAGCGTCAAGTGTTTGCGTGGCATAGAGTGACCAGAATGCTTTGCAAAGAACGGCTTTGGTGCGTTCTGTAACCTGAGGTTGCTTATTCATGAGTGTTCCCGGAACGTAGTGATACAACGTACACATACTAGCATTGGATATGACAAGGTATGCTCGCTCAGTATACGGTTACAGAGTAATTTGCCTAGAGTGAAACTCATGTGGTGCATTACAAAAAGAGTTGTGATAGGGAAAAATTGCGGTATCCTTATAGATAAGTGTGTAACTTTAAGTAGAAAGGAACGAGTATGGCAACATTGACTGCAGATATGAAGGAATTTATTGCAAATAACTTGTGCTGGATTGCTACCGAAGATGAAAACGGTGTGCTTGATCTCGGTCCAAAGATGTCTATGTTTGTGCTTGATGACAATCATTTGGCATACCACGAGCGTACTGCTGGACAGGCATTTAGCAATGTCAAGGCTAATGGCAAGCTTGTTGTTGCAGTAGCAAACTTGGCAGAAAAGAAGGGTTATCGTTTCCGCGGAAATGTAACTATTCATACTGATGACGATTTGTACAATGCTCAGGTTGAAGTAGCTAAGGAAAAGGGCACCAAGATTCCTGCTGCAATTCCAGTGCTTGAGATTACTGAAATTCAGGATTTGACTTCTGGCGCAAATGCTGGAAAGACTATTGTTAAGGACTAAGAGTTATTGTTAAAGGCTAGTTAAGTCTTAGCAAGTTTTGATTAAGGGAGACCACGGTCTCCCTTTTGTGTTGTATAGAGTGTATATCATGTGTCACACCGCTATGCTGATTCAAGTAACAGCGCTACTGCGGAGTATTACAGCGTTGCGACACAGGCAACATACATATCAGAGTAATGTCAAGGCATATGGTATAGTAGCCAAGGCTTGAGAAATCAAGAAAGTGGAGTATCCCACCTGGAAGCCTTGTGTGGTTTCGGGTAAGAGGCAAACGCCTCATGCTGTGCATGTTTTAATTTGGCATGCTTAAGCTACGGACACTCCGACCTTAAGCCGTATAGGGAATGGAGTTATCATTAGCGCTGAACCACGCATTAACGACGAGATCCGCGTATCTCAGGTACGCCTGATTGGCCCTCAGGGCGAGCAGGTAGGAGTTATCGCAACCTCAGTCGCTTTGAACCTCGCACGAGAAGCTAATCTTGACTTAGTTGAAGTGGCACCTAATGCAAAGCCACCGGTTGCTAAGCTTATCGATTACGGTAAGTATAAGTACAACGAGAAGATTAAGGCACGTGAAGCTCGTCGTAACCAAAGCACTGCGGAGATTAAGGAAATTCGTTTCCGCCTTAAGATTGACGATCATGATTTTGAAGTCAAGAAGGGGCATGTGGAGCGATTCCTCTCAGGTGGCGATAAGGTAAAGGTCACAATTATGCTTCGTGGTCGTGAGCAGTCACGCCCAATTGGTGGCGTTGAATTGCTTAATCGCCTCGCTGATGAAGTTACCGAACTCGGCACTGTAGAGTCTAAGCCTCGCCAAGATGGGCGCAACATCATTATGGTGTTAGCTCCAAAGGGTAAGAAGGTGCATACTCAGTCTGAACAGCGTCGCCGAGGAGCAACAGCACGTGCTGAACGACAGGCACGTCAAGCTGCTCGTCTCGCTGCAAAGCAGGGTAAGGTTGCTGAACAAGCGCCTGCATCTGCTCCAGAAGTTGAGAGTGAGCAGGAATAATTCCTGAAACGCTAAGGTCAATAGTCCCATAGCGGGAGTCCACAAGTTCAACCATATGAACAAGGAGGGCAGCAATGCCGAAGATGAAAACTAACTCCGCCGCGTCCAAGCGCGTTCGCGTGACCGGTAAGGGTAAGCTCATGCAGGCTGGTAGCGCTATGCGCCATAACCTCGAGCACAAGTCCGCTCGTAAGCGTCGTGCTTTGAAGGCCGATGCAGTATTGGCACCAGCACAGAGCAAGAACCTGAAGAAGATGATTCACGCCTAAGTGGCGCGTACCAGACGGTAGGAAAGAGGAAACATGGCACGAGTAAAGCGCGCAGTGAATGCTCATAAGAAGCGTCGCGTAGTATTAGAGAGAGCTTCCGGTTATCGCGGTCAGCGTTCCCGCCTGTATCGCAAGGCTAAGGAACAGCTCCTGCACTCATTTAACTACAACTTCCGCGATCGTAAGGCTCGCAAGGGCGACTTCCGCAAGTTGTGGATTCAGCGTATTAACGCTGCAGTTCGTGCAGAGGGCATGACCTACAATCGCTTCATTCAGGGCTTGCGCTTGGCAGATATCGAACTTGATCGCCGCGCACTGGCTGATCTTGCAGTATCTGATCCAGATACCTTCAAGACCATTGTTGAAGCAGCAAAGGCAGCTTTGCCAGCTGATGTCAACGCTCCAGTAGAAGCCTAAGAGAATATAACTTAGATAAAAGGCTCGTACAGTTTGTGCTGTGCGAGCCTTTTTGTAACTCAAAGTTTAGCGTTACATTACCAGTCCTGACGCATTAACAGATCTGTCTGATCGTCACTGCCTACGGTAAACGTATGACTACCAACGAAGCGGAAGCCATGCTTAGTATAGAAGGCTTTAGCTGGTTCATTATGCTCCCATACACCTAACCAAACGCCTGCTACCTCATGCTGATGAGCATAATCAAGAGCAAACTGCATAAGCGTGCTGCCAAGCCCCATACGTTTGTACTGTGGCAGAATATATAGCCGCTCAATTTCCATCATATTCGGTCCCATATGCTCGCTTTGGGCGTCCTTGAAATTGACTTTCAAATATCCAGCAATGCTGTGCTCGACGTACAGGATGAAAAAATGGGAGTTGGTATTGGCAAATTCTTGTGTAAGAACGTCATGATTATACGCTTGGCGCAAAAACGCAATCATATCTTCGCGTGTACACGATGTGCGGAAGGTATCTTCGAAACAATAGGCTGCAACAACGCTGATAACATCAACATCTGCATCAGTACACGGTCTAATTTCAGTGTGCAAATTGATCACTTTCCTCTTCAAAGAGTGCCGTTATTGGCATATTAAATTAAATCGCCGTTCATTGCATGTATTGTTTTAGAAAAACCGTGGTCGAATAGCGCCAATACGTTCTAAAAAGGCAGCAATATCGCGTGTTTCTTTCATATTGATACTATGTGCCATACCAGCATAAACATGCTCTTCTAGATCAGCATGTGCTTGCCAGAATGTGCTGGTGTAGTCCACCACATCCTGAGGGAAAATAGTATCATCAGCACCGTGCCCATAAAAAACCGGAAGATGCAATGCAGCAAGTTGTGCATCATGGGGGAGTGCAGCATCAACAATCCATCCTGAGCAGCTGACCGCAGCCATGCAACGCTCAGGACGCATGCGCAACAAGTGTGTTGCCAGCAATCCGCCTTGTGAAAATCCAAGTGGGATGATTGGGCGATTACTGTCGATATGCTCATCAAGCCAAGTGTAAATAGCTTCACATGCTCCCGCTGCTTGTACTTGCAAACTTACGCCGGTAGGTACGCCTTCATGATCCCACTGGTCAAACCATGTAAATCCAAAACCGTAGCTAAACGGCGCTTGTAAAGAAACATATTGCGTATTGGGGGCTATCATATCCAGTAGTCCTGGTAAATCTCGTTCATCAGCGCCCCACCCGTGTAGTAGCACCACCAGTGGTGTTTGAGATTGCTGATTATATGCGCATATTGCATTAGAGATTTGCATAGCCCCTCACTTATTGCCGTCCAGACATACCTCACTAGTATAACGCCACGATTGTCGCTATACTAGTCATCTTCTCTACGGTCAAGGCGCACAACACGATGTGCCACAAGATGAGAGGCAGTAACAGCAAGAAGTACGAGGCTCATACTCAGTACAATGCCAAAAGCAAAGGCAATCAGCGTTATTGGTTGCATAAACACTACTGCGCCAACTAATGGGAAAAGTAGTACGCAGACGCAGCCTATACTCACCAGCACTACGGCACGTAGTGGAAGCCATACTTCAAGCAATCGAGCTCGATCAAGTGTGCGCATATCAGTGCCCGATAGTACTAAAGTACGGTACTCTCGTTGAGCATCAAATACTGCGGACACTTGTGCAATAGCGCAGGAAACAGCAGCAAGAATAGTAGCAAACGCAAGTGTGAGATTGCCGCCAAGTCCTATATCGTGTAAGAAGATTTGCTGGGTAATATCGTTGCCAGAATCTGAGGCGAAAAATGCACATAATGCAGTAATACCGCACACAAAAACTGCTAGTGCGACGCCTGCAATATTGCGCCAAGCGCGTTTGGGATCATCGAGAACACGTCCTAGTGCGATCAAATGAGCGGCACTTGAAGGGTGACGCATCATTCGGCGAGCGCTCACATGTATAACCCATGGTCCTACAGTGTTTAACACGGCAAAACATGCAGTAATCATAATCATGATGAAGGCAATGCCAAGCGCGCTGCTTGCCCAAGGAGAGCGGAATAATCCAATGCTGAGTGCAATAAGTATCACCATTAGCCATGCACGCCAATGACGTAGTGCACTTGGGGTGGTGCGGTTGCTCACTGACAGTGGTGAGACAATTACTCGGTGCAATGCCAACAGTGCGGAGCACAGCGCCAACACAGTAACCACAAGCACAACAAGCAGTAGCGTTGGAATGCCAAGCCATAACTCTTGCCAAGTAAACTCTCGATTTTGGAAACGCAATAGTTTAATGATTGGCATGGCAGCAATATAGCCGATAATGCCGAATATTGAGCCGGTAAGTGCTTGACCCGCGGCAACAACAGCAGTTAACCATGTTACTTGCATGCTGGTAGCTCCAGCTAAACGCAACGCTGATAACTGGGCATCCCTGCGATGTGCGGCTAAACGCGCTGCAGCACCACCAAGAGTGCCAATTGGTACTAATAGAATTAAACATGCAAAGATAGCGAGGGTCACATAAATTCCAGACATCAAATCCAGTGGATCTGCCTGACTCGTAGATGATGCAGAAGTTAGGGCATCCCAAGCATGAGCAGCCTTAGCTCGAAGCATAAAAGCATGAAGACCTGAAAGCACGGTTAATACCATCGCAGTGGTTGTAGCAAAAGCAAGTACCGCTAAGATTGATGTTGGAGATACAGTATGCCGGTTGTTGCGTGTAGTGCGTGCTGGGGCATATAGCAACATCATAAGTCGCCACAGTGTTTTCATAAGGTCTGCTCCTCAATAATCTGCCCGTCTTGCATCGTGAGTATACGAGAGCAGTATTGGGCAACATGAATATCGTGGGTAACTACTACGAGAGCACAGTGATTTTGCTGTGTGGCATCGGTGAGCATATCCATAACCATATGTCCGGTTTGCTGATCTAATGCTCCGGTTGGCTCATCGGCAAATACTATAGAAGGCTGGATCACGAGAGCACGTGCTAAAGCTACTCGCTGACTTTGTCCTCCACTTAATTCGCCTGGTCGCCGGTCAAATAATCCTGCTAATCCGCAAGCATTGAGCCACTTTGCAGCAATTGCGGTGGCTTCGCCGAAACTTTGTCCATTCAGCATAAGCGGCAGGGCAACATTTGCTAGTGCGGAGAGTTCGGGTAGCAGTTGTCCAGACTGAAACACAAATCCGAAATCGCTGCGGCGTAGTTTGGTGCGTTCTGTATCAGAGCGTGAAGATAATGCAGTTCCTTGATAGAGTACTTGACCAGAGGTAGGTTTCAAAATACCAGCTAAACAATGTAGTAGTGTTGATTTACCAGATCCTGAAGGACCCATAATAGCGACTGATTCGCCTGCTTGAATACTGACATTCACATCGCGTAATGCTATATGGTCGGCAAATGGCGATGGAGACGCTTGCTGCTGTTGCTGGGGCTGGGATTGTGGTATTGCCGATCCAGCATAATAATCCATAACTACATGCTGTGCCTGCAATAATGGAGCGCCAATTGTAGCAGTGGCGTGCGCAGGTTCTCTTTGTAAGTGTAGCGCTTGTGATGTGGTACTTTGCGAAAAACTCATACCTGTACCATAGGCACTTAATGAGTTGCATACTATCGTGCACAGGAATGATTAGGTGATGGTAGTGAGAAAGGACTGCAATAGCAAGCAATATTGACAGTATGGCAATAACAAATCATTCAAAAGGATGAGGACCGTGTTTTAAGACAACAGCCCTCATCCTAAGCTCTCATACCTTTTGCACATCGTTCAAGTAGCCTGTGCGTACATACTAGTACCTATATTTGGCAACTGCTCAGTTAACTACAATAGTGACTTATGACTGCAAAAACTCAGCAATACGCGCAGCATCAGCATAACCTTGTCGGTACATGCGATTGAGTCCCTCATAACTTTTATGCAAGGTTGACAGCCCAAATAAACTGTCAGGAGCTAGAATAAGCACCCTGCCTTCGCGCTCCAAATGTTTAGCAACAGCAACCTCAGCATTATACAAGGCAGCGCGCTCGCGCAATTTTTGCGCAGCAACAGGCCAAGTGCGCTCTAAAATGCGTGCAGGAGCTGCATCCTTAGCCGCATCACGAACCGTATCTTTAGGGCGAGTAAGAATAACGACTACGCGCTCGCAACCCAAATCTAGCGCATGCTCTACAGGAATTGGATCGGCAATACCACCATCAAAATACGGGATATCATCAATCACATAAGGTTCGCACGCGACAGGAACGGCGCTAGAAGCCTTGCAAATATCGTAATCGTCTTGCCGCAATCGCGACTTAGGGAAGTACATCGGCTCGCCGGTAAGTGCATTAGCAGCAATAACTTCAAAATCCATAGGGTTTGCCGCAGCAGCCGCGTAATCTAACGGGTACTCACCATCATGATTCGACAATGTGCCGTATACGTAGTCTAAGTCCACAAAATTATGCGAAGTTACGTAATTGCGCGTACTTGCATACTCAGGGCGAAAAGCATACTCGGTGTAAAACTTATATAAGCGCCCCTTTTGCTGGGAAAGATAGCACGCCAAGTTCGCGCTACCCGCAGAAATGCCTATTGCTAAATCAACGGTTACATGGTCTTCTAATAGACGGTCGGTAACACCAGCACCATAAATAGCTCGAAACCCGCCGCCAACATCAATTATTGCAGTACGAGGAGTTGACATACAATACCTACCTTACACACTAAAACAGCAACTTTACACTGCACACCATGCTACACGCTTACTAATCGCTTTGTAGACAGAGTATTACTCATGATTACTCATAGCAATGCGAGGCATTGAGCAGTTCCAAAGCCAAATCATGTAATCTTGCTGACGTATCAGAATTGGTAATATGTACAGAGCCTTGTTGTGATTCATCAGCAAGTTTGCCAAGAGATTCAAGGACTACTGCTAAATGACGAACAGTGCCCTTATTGCCGTCTAAAATAGCCGTATGTGACTCAACAAGTTCTTCAAAATACGGCTTGAAAAATACAAAATGCGTGCAGCCAAGCACAATACTATCCAGTGAAGCATAGTCGTATTGATCAAAGTACCGATGCAATGTTTGCATAACCAGATCATGATTATGCAATTGCCCAGATTCTACAAGTGTTACTAAATCAGGGCATGGCTGTTTAGCAATAGTATGATCATCATTAAAGCGCTCTAATAATTGGGCAAACTTGTGCTCACGTAGAGTAAGCGGGGTAGCTGCTACAACAATATGTTGACGGGTTCCAGCGCCACGATCGACAGCAACTTTTAATGCAGGTTCCATACCAATAATGGGAATGCTGTAGCGCTCGCGTAAAATATTGACAGCTGCTGCAGTGGCAGTATTACACGCAATAACAATAGCTTTCACACCTTGAGCTACAAGAGAGTCAGCAATTTCAATACTAAACTGGATAATTTCCTCTTTGCTACGAACACCATATGGTGCTCGTTTGCTATCGGCAACATACAATATGCGCTCGTGAGGAAGATCATGACGGATCTGTCGCACAACAGACAGCCCACCTAATCCGGAATCAAATACTCCAATTGGCGCATATGATGACATCGCTACCTCCTTGAGTCATACATACTATAATGCTGAGCGTGAACTTGTGTATTTGTATTGTGGGCAAGTCTGTTTGATTATGGCTCTGATTGGTATGCTAAAGGCATGACTATCGCAAGCACAGTAATGAAGGGTCACGGTACTGGCAATGATTTTATTGTATATGCTGACCCCAATGGTGAATATAACCCTACGGTAGAAGAAGTACAGCAGCTTTGCGACCGACATTTTGGCATCGGTGCAGATGGCGTGCTGAGGTTGACTCGCCCTGAATATGTGGATCATATTGATAAGAATATTGCTCAAGCATTGCAAGATGCTCAAGTGCAATGGGTGATGGATTATCGCAATGCCGATGGGTCTATTGCGCAAATGTGTGGTAATGGTACGCGCGTATCGGCACTATTTTTGCATACACAAGGATTGTCGCCACAAGGACCAATCGCTTTAGGCACACGTGCTGGAGTAAAAGTACTGACACCCCGTGGCGCAGTATCGGGTCTTGGTGAGCATGTGTATACCGTAGCGATGGGGCAGTGGCATGCTAGTAGTGCAGCTGAGCACCAGATCAGTGTTCATCAAGGGTCTGTATTTGATGGTCGATACGTTGATATGGGCAATCCTCATATTGTCACTGTGCTCAATACTGATACGAATCAGTGGCAGCGGGCAGAACAGACACTACGTGAGTTGGATTTGAGCGTGGCTCCGCAAGTAACACCCGGGCTTGAAGAGGGACAGAATGTAGAATTTGTTGCTGTTGAAGCTCCTGGTCTTGCTAGTATGCGCGTGCATGAGCGAGGAGTAGGTGAGACATTATCCTGTGGTACCGGACTGTGTGCTAGTGCAATAACCTTACGTGCGCAAACAGGTATTGATTCATGGAAAATTCGCATTCTCGGAGGCACAGTACAAGTTGATGTTGACGAACACAATGTGTCGCTTACTGGGGATGCTCAGCTAGTGGCGAGCGTTACATTACTCTAGTGCTCGATAACATAAGGTTACAGCTTTTCCTATTGTGTTAAGCTCCTGTTATTACAATACCTCCTGTATAGACTTACACCATAGTGTCTGTGATACAGGAGGTATGTGTATTTGCGGGTATGACCTGTGTGTATTGTGTGTATACTCAGCTAGTACGCGCTGCAGTATTACCGCTTTTACTGCTATTACAGCATCAAAGTATTACAGTATCGCAGCGCCATACTTAATAAGAATAATTGCTACGACAACTGCAATCCATAGTACATCAACAAGCAAATCGGCACCAAGCCTATAATACGTTTGTAGTGCGCGCTGCCAAGAAGCAAAGCGCCCTTCTGATTGTGGAATGCCTTGCACGGTGACTGTGGCATGAGATTGAGCTATGAACTGGATAGTAGTAGTAAACATGAGCACTAGACACCACGGGCACAAGGCATGAATAACAAATGCTGACTGGCTGAATAACCAGTACGCATAAGCAAAAGCGCAAAGATTGCCAGCCCAAGTGCACCAAGCAAACCAGCGTGGGAATACGACTTTACTCAATCCAAGCACGGCAACAGTAATAAATACTGCCTCAGCGGCAATACCAAAGAAAGCATTCGGGTAGCTTAAGCCACCAAAATGAATAATTTCAGCTTGCCAAGACTGTGCCACTGTAGAACACGATACCGCTCCGTTGACATCGCAGCCGAGTTGCTGATCAGGATGACGTGCTAGTTGTAGCGTATCTGCAGAAAGAATAAGCGATGCCATAAATGCGCATATTGAGGCAATAAGCATAACTGCATATAACCATGTTGCGTTGTGACGCCACCCTTTTGGTTGCCGATAATCTGAGGTAGTGATCTGTTCCATATAATCCTCTTATGCATTGATTTTGATAACTGGTTTCCAGTATGTGCGAAAACAATGATTTTTGCAATGACCTCGAAGAAAATACATGCCTTGTAGTGTGGTACGACACGCCAACTTATCAGCATACGGTGATTTGGTATGAAGAGATTACGATAGAAAGCATGAGTTTACCAAAGACGAGTCATACTATTGCCCAGGGTTGGGATTTGCATTGCCATAGTGTGTATTCTGATGGTACGGCAACTCCAGAGCAAATGGTGCAAACAGCAGCATCACTGGGTTTGGATGGAATTGCTCTTGCTGATCATGACACCAGCGCAGGATGGGCAGATGCTGTTCGCGCGGCGCGCAGTAACCACATGCCACTTATTCGTGGAACGGAAATCACTGCTGATATGGATGGGGTATGCGTGCATATGCTGGGTTTGCTTTACGACCCAGAAAATGAAAGTGTGCAACAGCTTTTTGCCACCACAAGACAGCATAGAATAGAACGTATGCAGCAAATGGTGCGTAATTTGGCTGTAGACTTTCCGATTACTTGGCAAGACGTGCTTGATATGGTTCGTGAAGGTGAACAAACTACTATTGGCAGACCGCACATTGCTGATGCACTTGTTGCTAAAGGACTGTTTCCCAATCGTTCGGCAGTTTTTCGTAATACGGTAAATCGCGCTTCAAAATATTATGTTCCTATTATTTCT
This sequence comes from Galliscardovia ingluviei, assembly GCF_014635685.1. GTDB lineage: Bacteria > Actinomycetota > Actinomycetes > Actinomycetales > Bifidobacteriaceae > Galliscardovia > Galliscardovia ingluviei. The sequence continues at coordinate 891,735 of NZ_BMDH01000001.1, read as the reverse complement.
CCTGATGCGCGCCAAGTAGTGCAAGTTATTGGTCAAGCTGGAGGAGTGTCTATTATTGCGCATCCTGGGGCTATTGGACGTAATGCGAGACTCTTGTCTGATGAACAGATTGCTCAGTTGGCGCATCTTGGGCTAGATGGGCTTGAAGTACATCATCGTGATAATAATGCTGAGCAGCAGCAGCGACTTACGAGTATTGCTCATCATCTAGATTTGCTTATTACTGGCGGTTCTGATTGGCATGGTACTGGTAAGCCTAACCACATGGGAGAGCATGTTACTGATGAGCAAACAGTACAAGAAATTATTCGTCGAGGTGCAATTGGCGTTATTAAGTAGCACAATGTTCTCAAATATGATGGTGCAGTAAGGTGATAGCACGATAGCTGACAGCACGATAGCGTGTGCAATAGTGCAACAATGTAATGCGCAATAACACCGTATCGTCAAATAGAAAACTCTAAGTGTGAGAAAGGTGAGCTGCAACATATGCATGCATGCGCTCACCTTATGTTAGTTTTATGAACCCGTAGTACTTAGCTCTCGTTGTTGAGCTTAGACCTAGTTGAGATTACCAAAACCAACTGGGTGTGTAGTGTCTGAGCCAATAATGACATAGCCTAATGATGCTGCAGGAATGACGATATGGCGACCTTTAGCATCAGTGAGATTTACTATTCCTTGAGTACCTGCGCCTGCTGCAGCAAGTGCTTGTTCAATAGTGGCACTTAACTCTTCTGGCGTTTGGTTGCTTTCAAAATTTACTGTACGAGCTACGTCGCGGATACCAATTTCAACTTCCATAATCATTCCTTACTTGCTTAACGTATACATCTGAAGGGCACTGGGTGCATACTCACAGTTTGAAGATATTCTATATGCATTCTATCGAAGAATATGCCAAAACACTGTACACAGAGTGCGACTTTGGCTACTCTTCGCCAAGAGCTAATGCAAATAACAGTGTTCTATCTACTGTATGACAATACTTACGCGTTATCTGCTGTATTTGCAGCACTTTCAGCATCGGTTTCGTCGGCATCAGGTGCAGCATCCTCATCGTGGGTGTTAGAGGTGTAATCGCTATCCTGATCCTGCGCTGGTGTTTCAACTAGTGATACATATCCAGTAGGATGCCCATCAGTACGTTCGATACCAACTCCGGTAGATGCCTGCGAAGTGTTCGGTACAGATAAGTCAGATGACTGACTGTCCGGAGAAGTTGCACGAGGCAGTATCTCTGTTGGTGCATCAGCATCAACACTCTGCCCACTATCGCTAGTCACATGCTGATGTTCAGTAGCTGAAACAGTGCTTACAGAACCAGAATTGCTACCGATGGTCTGGTCGGCAGTCAGATTTTGAACACCTTCAATTTGCTGCTCGTTATGCTCAAGTAATACTGTTGAGCTGGATGCGTGAGCAGTGGTACTTACTGTCTGCTGTTCATCAGTTAATCGTTCACCAATAACTGGTGCATGCTGTGGTGCAGCATCGGAGTGATGTGCAGTTCGCTGCTGAGGTTGTTGATGTATAGATGTGTGCTGCACTGGACGGTTTGGTGCTTGCTTCGGATCGGCTAAAGGCTGCCTCGTAGGATCTGAAACTTTGCGAGAGCGCACAGCAAGTTGGTGAGCAAGCTGCTCTACTCGTGACTTAAAGAGCATAATGGCATTATTATCAGCACGATCAAGAGCCTGCATAAAAGCCCCAACCTGTTCCATTTGCCGCCATAGACTTGCTCGAAGCATAATAAGCTCATCAAGATGAGAGCCAACAATACGAGCATAGGATGATAGCACAATAGTGCGCTGATGAGCGTTAAGTTTATCAAACATCCAAGCTAAATCACGTGCAGGATCATTAACTTGAATATCTGACCAATGGTAAATTGCATTTAATCCAGTACTTGAAAATAGCATATCGCCATCATTAAAACCGCCATGCACGAGGCATGTAGTAAAAGACCATAATCCATCCGTGGCTACTACGCGCTGCCAGTTATCAACAATTTCTGTTGGAATCTGGCCTTGAGTACGCAGCTGTTTCATCCATGCTTCCAACTGGTGGCGTATTTGTTCAGCAGTGTAGCTGGCGTATCCCTCTTTACGGATGAAATTAGCACGCAGTCGGTGAATAGCGCCAATAGCAGTACCTACAGAAGCGCATTGACTATCAGTCAGCTGGTCCAATGCTGTAGTGTAACCGTCATTATGTTTGCGAATAAGCACAGAAACATCACCAGTTGCACATGGCTGGACGGTAGCATCACTGAACGTTACTACCTGTTCAAGCGCAAAACCTAGACTTGCTGGCTCTTTTGCACGAGATAGTGCTGCTGCGGCACGAGCACGCTTACTTAACAGCGTTTTACCATCATCGGTATCGCTGATACAAACATCAAACTGTCGTCCTGCAGTATCGGTAATGACTGCTGTAACTATGCCAAGTTCATCATCAACAGCATACTGGTCTGATTCGCGCGTGCCAGCTACCTGCAACGCAGGCATGGCCGCGGACGCCATAGCGGCCAGGGTGTAGATTGAATGTTCGCTCACCTTTCTAACTGTATCGCACAATATGCATTTTCGTTATTATGACGCGCGAATTCACGCAATTTTCATACGGAGTACTTATCCACTGCGGTTAAGCATAGTACAGTCTCACGCTTGAGAGTGCTAGGATAGCTACTCTAAGGAGGTAGTAGCGCGTGTATACAGCACAAGATATTCTTCAAGGCTTAGATGATGTGCAACGTCATGCTTGTTTAAGTATTGACGGACCAGTACGCATTATTGCTGGCGCGGGTAGTGGCAAAACGCGCACTATTACGCGTCGTATTGCATATGCTTGCGCTACTCGGGCATGGAATCCTCGCCAAACGCTAGCAGTTACTTTTTCTGTTAAAGCTGCAGCGGAAATGAAACAACGTTTAGCTGCTCTTGGTATTCAAGACATTACTGCTGCAACCTTCCACTCAGTAGCATTACAACAGTTGATTACACTTTGGCCAATGCTTACCAGTGCACCATTGCCGCGTATTCTTGACCAGCAGCATGAAGTTGTAGCATTAGCAATACAGCGCGTGCTCGGGCAAACGGCTGACGATCCGTTATTAGTTCGCGCTGTGTTACAGGAAATCAACTGGGTAAAAGTCTCTCTTGTAGCGCCTGAAGATTATGTGCGTGTGTGTGCGGCAACACATCGAGCAACTCCTGCAGATCTAGAACCCACACGTGTTGCTGACATTATCAGTGCTTATGAGCAGATTAAAACTGCGCGAGGCACTATGGATTTTAACGATATGTTACTGATGATGTGCCATATTGGTCAATCATTTGAAGAGGGTAGGGCGCTACTGCGTGATCGTATTAAATGGCTTACTGTTGACGAGTATCAGGATGTGTCTCCACTACAACATTATTTAATGAGTATTTGGCTTGGGGACGATAACACAAATGTGTGTGTGGTAGGAGACCCTGCTCAAACAATCTATTCTTTTGCAGGTGCTACGAGCCATTATTTACTGACTTTTCCAAATGAATTCGAGCATAGTACTGATATTGAGCTAACTATGGATTATCGTTCTACGCCGCAGATTGTGACAGTTGCGAATCGTGTATTAGCAGCTTCTGCAGTACGCGACGATTATCTGCGATTAGTTTCAGGTAAAAATCCTGGCGCTCGTGTAGTTACTACAAGCTACGAAACAGATATTGAAGAGGCTCAAGCTGTCGCTCGGCGCATTGCAGCGCGTATTGCCCAAGGTGAGCAGCCTAATAATTGTGCAGTGTTGATGCGGATTAATGCACAAGCACCGCTGGTTGCTTCGGCTCTGCATCAGCTTGGTATTCAAACACGCCAGCGCATGGATCATTTTGGTAGCCAGGAAAGCCTTATTGATGCCTCTGAGGCAGCATCTCGTGCCATGGTAGAGCAACGGCTTGAAGAGGGTAGTAGTGTTGGTGCTGTAACGCTTTCTACCATTCATGCTGCAAAAGGTTTGGAATGGAAGCATGTGTATATTATTGGCGTAAGTGAAGGCCTACTGCCTTTTGGTGTGCAGCATACGATGGAGCAGATTGAAGAGGAGCGCCGACTGCTGTATGTGGCATTAACTCGTGCTGAAGAAAGCGCTCATATCTCGTATGCTCAGCATAAAGATGCGCAGTCTATGCATATTACGCGCAAGCCGAGTAGATTTTTACAAAAGCGATAAGGTAATTTCATTATATCGGTAGAGCGGCGCAGCAATAAATCTATGGCGCAGTAGGAGAGTTACCTTCTACTGCGCTACAATTTGCGACTTTTCCATAGCACAATAGCCGCTTATAGATACACTGATTTGCAGTTGTATTGCAGTCCAGTTTTATTCGGTTTTGTTTTCCGATGTATCACCATCTGCGTCAGAGGATGAATCTGTGCTATCATCGGTATCGGTATGGGCATCAGTTTCGGTATCAGTAGCAGTATCGGAAGCGCTGTCATCTACATGAGAATCGCTTTCTACTGAGCTATCATCTGCTGGATTATCGTCTGTGAGAGCGTCATCCGCTAATAACTTGCTAAGCTCTGCATCCCAGTCAATGCCATCGATACTATCCATGCTGCTAGGTTGTACAGATTCTTGTGACACTGCTTGAGCGTCAGTAGGCTGTGCATTATTTGATGTATCCCCATGCTGTGCCAAATTGGTATCAGCTTGTGTTGTAGTATCTGTTCCAGTATCTGTAGGTAATACTGGTAGCAAATCAGGATGATTCCAGTGCGCGTCTCGAGCACTCACGCCCTCTTGTACTGTAAGCTGTTCCCACAGTTGTGCGGCTTCACGACTACGTTTTGGTCGCATTTCAAGACCAATAAGTGTCTCAAATGTACGCTCAGCAGGGCCTCCGACTGCACGTTCTCGGCGCATCATTTCACGCAACTGGTCGAGGTGAGGTAGATATGCCATTGCGGCGCGCCACACAACAACATCCACCCAGCCTTCAACAAGAGCGAGCAAGTTTTCTAGAGCTGCTCGTGCTTCAATCTGTTCAGGAGTGTTGCTTGGCGCCACATTAGTCATATTTACTGCGCCAGCTAATTGCTCTGGATCCATAGTGGTGGCATCGCGTAATTGTTCGCGCATAGCATCAAGATCAATTTCAATACCGCGAGCAAATTTACCGATAAGCGCTTCAAAACGTGGCATAAGCCATGGCACATGCGCAAAAAGACGAGCATGAGCAATTTCACGTAGTGCAAGGAAATCTAGTACTTCGTGGACATCGATATCGAGCTTATGAGCGTACTCGATGCAGTTTTGTACAATTAACCCGCCTGGGGCATCTTGTAGGAGTTGAATACCTTGGTCAAAACTACCGCGTACTTCACTGCTGAGTGACCCAGCAGCAGTGCCCATTTGCATACCGAAAGCGGTATTGCCTAAAAGCTTCATTAAAACTTTTGGATCTTTTAAGTCGTCAGGAATAGGTATTTGGACAGGACCGGCATACATTCCGGCAATATCACCTTCAATGCCATCGCCAAAGCTCTGAGTAATAAGTGTTGAGAGTGCATCTGATGTGGAACTGGCAACGGGATTGGCAAAACGGCACCATGCTGGCAACGTTTGTTCAGCCCAAGCAGCTCGCGTCAGTAGCGCAATCTCACCTTGAACCGGGTCAATATCAGTTGCAGAGTCAAGCCATAAATTAGCCTCGGTCATAGCTTGGCGAACCAACTGACCATCGGATGCGGAAACGGTTCGTTGAGCACCAGATTCACGAATTGCACTTAATGCCAGTGAAGTTGCCATACCAACATTAATTGGACCTTTTTGTAAGGTTTCACGCACCTCATCCATAGTGTTTAATCCACCAGCACCGAGTGCTTGAGCCATGGACTGTACTTGTGAAGGCTTTGGAAGTCCTTCTACACCTTGCTGCAGAATCTGGTCTTTAATTTGCTCAGGCAGTTCTTGGAACTGAGCATATGCGATTTCCCCTTGGGACGGGCCAAAAGATTGAATAAACCACTCGTGCAGTTCGCTATCGTCCATACCATCACCATTCTTCAAGTTTGCAGTCCAGTACTTCCATACTATTAGTAGCATGACACAATCTAGTGTAAAGCATACCGTTGCGAGGGAATCGTTCGCGCATGGCACGAAACTCCCACTGAATCTTCATACTCTTTGGCTCGTAGTAAAGCGTGCAAGTCAAGCAGTGAGTGGCGGTATGGCGTTGCTAGGAGAGTACATCCTGCAAGCCTGTAATTGGTACCGTTCGCGTACAGGCAAAGACCGTGTTAGTGTGCTTAGTGTAGTACTTGCTGTAGTGCTTTTGATGTTGCCAAGTGATTACGTGGTTGAAGGAGCAGGACCAGCGCTTGATGTGCTCGGTACCGTTAGTGCGGATAGTAAACAACAGATTATTGAGATTGCAGGTCTTGCAAGCACCAGCGCAAAGCCACAATCTGATACACACCACACACAAGGCAAACTTTTGATGACAACTGTTAATAGTTATGGTGTAGGCAGTACACTTCCGAACGCCTTTGTTTTAGTTAATGCTGCTATACCATCGCGCGGTGTTTTGCCTAGAGAAGCAGTTATTGCGCCTAACCAAACAACGCAAGACTTTGAGCAAGAATCCACACAAGCTATGAGCAACGCGCAGAATACTGCACAGCAGGTTGCCCTTCAGTTTGCCAAACAACATCATATTGATACCACAGGTGTTCAGATCAGTATGCATATTGACGATATTGGCGGACCTAGTGCCGGCATGATGTATACCTTGGGGGTGCTTCAAAAATTATCACAGCGCGATCTTACCGGCGGGGCGACTATTGCAGGAACAGGAACTATTGAACAAGACGGTACTGTTGGCGCTATCGGTGGTATTCGTTTCAAAATGCTTGGCGCGAAGCAAGAAGGTGCTACTTGGTTTTTAGCACCAGATGCAAACTGTGATGATGTTGTAGGACATGTGCCGCATGGTATGCGTGATGTTGCTGTACATACTATTGACGATGCATACAATGCCTTGATTGCTATAGGGCAGGGCAAGGCTGATTCTCTGCCACATTGTGTAGTTAAGTAATAGTGATACAACACGTTTGACCACGCCGAAACGGACAAAATGCAATTCAGGGCATAATTCTTGCTATGCTTAACCCGTGGCTGATACAAACACACAACAAGCAGAGGTATTTGGATTCCAAGCTGGAGACATTGTTCAAGAATGGCTCTGGGATAATGATGTGGATGATAGTGTCCGCGAAGCTATTGAAGCGATTACTGGAGAAGAGCTCGTTGACGAAGATTATGATGCTTCCGTTGACGGTGTGATTATCTGGTGGCGTGATGGCGATGACGAAGATGCCTTGTCAGATACCATTATGGATGCAATGGATGTTATTAACGAAGGTGCGCCATTTTGGGTATTAACGCCAAAACCAGGTCGTGTTGGTGCGGCAAATGCAACAACTGTTGAAAATGCAGCAAAAACTTCTGGTATGAACGCTGCGACGCCTCGCACTTTGAACGCAGATTGGAATGCAATTCGTTTACGTGCTTTTGGCAAGGGACGTGGCTAATTCCAGATTTAGCTGCTGTTCCATGCAGTAGGTTATGCATACTATATATCTGCGCATAACTGTATAAATACCATATGAATATTGTGTGCTAGCGTGCTTAGCATAGTGTTTGCATATGGTGTTACAGTTTGCGCAGATGCATGTGGTATTTCTCCTGACCTTCCTGTACTCTATTAGAGCGCTATACGGCGCTTTATTACGTACCAGGCCACGTTGGGAGAACGATGCCACAAGAATCACATCAGCAACGCCGTAATTCACAAAATCGTAAATTTACTAGGCGTTCTTCAACATCACAATCATCAAATCGTCGCAATAGCAATGCTAACCGTCAGCAGCGTACTGATCGAGCTTATTCGCGTTCTGGTAATAGAGACTATCTGACTGAGCAGCCTCGGCGTGAACAGCGTGCACCTCGCCGCGATCATCATCAAGAAGATGGTATTCGCTTGCAAAAAGTGCTGGCACAAGCTGGATTTGGCTCACGGCGCAAATGCGAACAGCTTATTCTTGATGGTCGAGTAGAGGTAGATGGTGATCTCGTCCTCGAACTCGGCACACGTGTTAATCCGGATAAGCAGCGTATTCTCGTGGATGGTTCTCGCATTCACTTACATGACACGCATATTACGTTGGCGCTTAATAAGCCTAAGAAGGTGCTGTCCACTATGGACGATCCAAAAGGGCGCTGGACATTACGCGATATTATCGGCGATAAATATGAGCGCGTATTCCATATGGGTCGTCTCGACTATGATTCAGAAGGTCTAATTTTAATGACCGATGATGGCGAGCTATCTCAGCATGTAATGCACCCTAAATATGAGGTAGAAAAAACCTATATTGCCACAGTTGAAGGCAAACTCAGCGGTGGCGTATGCCGCAGATTAGTACACACTGGTGTCAATCTGGACGATGGTTGGGTGAAATTGGACAAATGCACCATTCTCGACCAAAATCGTGATTACACCATGGTGCGTGTGGTACTGCATTCCGGTAAAAACCGCATTGTACGTCGTATTTTTGGCTCTCTTGGATATCCAGTACACCGTCTTGTGCGCACGCAAATTGGTCCAATTAAACTTGGTGAGCTCAAGCCTGGCTCATACCGCGTCTTGTCACCAGTAGAGGTCAAATCTCTGGAAAAGGAGGTTGGACTGTGATACGAGTGGCTATTGATGGACCTGCAGGTGTAGGCAAATCCTCAACTTCTCGCGCGCTTGCCCAGTATTTTGGTTTTGCGTATCTTGATACTGGTGCCATGTATCGTGCGGCAACGTATTGGTGCTTACACAATGGCATTGACCTCGATGCTACACCTGTTGATGAGCAATCGATTGTTGATGCTGTAGAGCGGCTTTTTGTTGAAGATCATTTTGAAATCGGTGTAGATCCACAGCAACCACATGTCTACTGTGATGGCGAATGCATTGATGAGGCGATCCGCTCTAGTGAAGTAAGTTCACACGTTTCTGTGGTTTCAGCTATTCCTGCAGTACGCCATATGCTTATTGCAGCTCAACGCTCATATATTGCGCGAGAAGAATTGGAAGATTCTTTCTCTAGTGGCGCTGGCATTGTTGCTGAAGGTCGCGATATTACTACAGTGGTAGACCCTGCAGCACAAGTGCGTGTATTATTGACGGCGCGTGAAGAAGTACGTCAAGCACGCCGAAGCGGGCAAAGTGCGCAGGGGACTGCTGGTGTAGATAATGTTGCAGCACGTGATCAAGCAGATGCACAAGTAACAAGTTTTCTTGAAGCAGCAGACGGTGTGATAACTGTTGACAACTCTGATATGGATTTCGATCAGACATTAGAAACACTGATTCACCTTGTCGAACAAGCTCAAGAAGAAGCTGCTTATGCTGAGTATGCCGCAAATTTAAGCGATTATGAGCTGGATGAAGAGGACGAGCAGCTGGTACAAGGCTATTTTGCTGTGCCAGATAATGCTCCAACACAAAAACCAGTTGGCGTGCTGGCAGTAGTTGGTCGTCCAAATGTTGGAAAATCAACATTGGTAAACCGTATTCTTGGCAGGCGTGCCGCTGTTGTAGAGGATACGCCGGGAGTTACCAGAGACCGCGTAAGCTACGACGCAGAGTGGGCAGGCACTGATTTTAAGCTCGTTGACACTGGCGGTTGGGAATCCGATGTGGAAGGTATAGATTCATCAATCGCCGAACAAGCTGAGATTGCAGTTCGTCTCGCTGATGCCGTCATTCTAGTAGTCGATGGACTTGTAGGAGTTACGGCTAGCGATGAGCGTATTGTTGCTATGCTCCGCGCCAGCGGTAAGCCCGTGACTTTGGCAGTAAATAAAGTTGATAATCAGGCTAATGAATATTTAACTGCGGCGTTTTGGAAACTTGGTCTTGGCGAGCCATACTCGATTTCTGCAATGCATGGTAGGGGTGTTGGCGATTTGCTCGATCAAGCACTTGACCAGCTTGAACATGCAGAGCAGACATCTGGTTTCCTCACGCCTACAGGGTTACGTCGTGTGGCATTAGTCGGCCGTCCAAATGTTGGCAAGTCGTCATTACTCAATCAGCTTGCTGGCGAAAGCCGTGCGGTAGTCAATGATTTAGCAGGTACTACACGAGATCCTGTTGATGAAGTTATCGAACTTGATGGGCAAGACTGGCTGTTTATTGATACTGCAGGTATTAAACGACGCATTCATAAGCTTTCTGGCGCAGAATATTATTCAACATTGCGCTCGCAAGCTGCCATTGAGCGTTCAGAACTGGCATTAGTGCTGTTTGATGTGTCTGTACCAATTTCTGACCAAGATTTGAAAGTGATGAGCCAAGCTGTTGATGCTGGACGCGCTATCGTTTTGGTGTTCAACAAATGGGATTTGCTGGATGATTTTGGCAGACAACGCATCGAACGCTTGTGGGAGACAGAGTTTAATCGTGTTACTTGGGCGCAGCGTGTGAATCTATCAGCAAAAACCGGCTGGCATACCAACCGATTAACTCGAGCGATGAATCAGGCGTTAGAGTCTTGGGATAAGCGTATTCCAACAGGCAAACTCAATGCGTTCTTGGGGCAGTTGCAGGCAGCTCACCCGCATCCATTGCGCGGCGGTAAGCAGCCTCGTATTTTGTTCGCTACTCAGGCTTCAAACAGGCCTCCGCGTTTTGTAATATTCGCAACCGGATTTTTGGAGCATGGTTATCGGCGTTATATTGAGCGCTCGCTGCGTGAAGAATTTGGATTTGAAGGTACTCCAATCCAGATTTCTGTGAAAGTTCGAGAGCGTAAGAAGCGCAAATAGTGCGGGCTGAGTAGCACAATACTCGCAGATTGGGTTATAGAGTAGGGTGGCGGTTACTTTGGTAGCCGCCACCACTGTATATGGATAGCATCGTGAATTATTCGAAGTTCACTACGCCTTCAGGCTGCACGTATGGCACAGCGAGTACATGCCCTTCACTCGGAGCTTCTAATCTATCGCGCAATTGCGGTTCTGCTTCCCATTCTTGGCGAGTAATGCGATTGATCGCTTCATCCCAATACACGTCATCGCCAAGTAAATCAATCTTGATATGCGGTGCAATGGCTACGCGCTGCATACCAAGTTTTTCCATCACGCGCCGTGAACGACGATTACCAACCTCATGCACACCCCAAATTGCCTGCAATGCCAGCTGCTCAAAACCGTATTGTATAACGCGCTCCGCAGCTTCTGGAATAATGCCTTGTCCCCAATACCCTTGTGCCAGCCAGTAACCCAGTTCCATATGCTGGTTGCTACTTTCTTGAGGTAGCTTGCACTCAGGAGAGCATGGTTTCAGTCCTACACAGCCAATTGGTGTATCGTCGTTCTTGAGTGTTATTGCAAAAATTGTTGGCTCATTAAAAATAGTATCGATAATTTGTGCTGATTGCGCGACACTGGTATGCGGCATCCATCCTGCAAGCGGACCAATTTCAGGGTTGCTTGCTGCAGTATAGAGTGCCTCGGCGTCGCTATCTTGCCAAGCACGGAGTATAAGGCGTTCTGTAGTTAGTTTCGGTGCGTGTTGCATGGTCCCCCTTACATGCTCGTATGTAAGCTGAGCTTTTGGTAATAGTGTACCTCATAGCAATTGCGGTGTGGTGGTGTAAGAACTGGGCGTATGGCAATACATTGGCGTGTCAAATTTGCACTTTTGGTTTACGGTGTTTAGAGTACAACGTTGAACACGCTTGTATAGTACACAGCAGTGTATCGGGCTATAGCGCAGTTTGGTAGCGCACTTGACTGGGGGTCAAGGGGTCGCCGGTTCAAATCCGGCTAGCCCGACTATTATTGTTTTACACTCTTTTACAACATAATTACCTAATTATTACAGTGCATGGGTTACAGTAGTGTCGATAGTTTGATATGGAGGATACTATGGCCGATATGCCACAAGTTAATGCAGAGTTTGGCTCTAGCCCAGTTATTGAGTTCCCGGAAGGCGCTGCCCCTCAAGGACTCAAAGTTGTAGAACTCACCGAAGGTGACGGTCCAATGGTACGTAAACGCGATACCGTAACCGTTAACTATCACGGTGTAGTGTGGGGCAAGAATAAGCCATTTGATTCAAGCTTTGACCGCCACCAGCCCGCAAGTTTTGGTATTGGTGTAGGACAGGTTATTCGTGGCTGGGATCAGAGCGTGCCAGGACACAATGTTGGTTCCCGTCTTGTGGTTTCTATTCCACCTGAATATGGCTATGGTTCACGTGGTGTTCCACAGGCCGGTATCGGCGGGGGAGATACTCTCGTATTCGTTATTGATATTATTGCTACTCGTTAAGTACTAGTGCATATACCACATAGAGTCTGGTGAAATAAGGAATTATAAGGGATAAGTATGCCACAAGAAGAACAAACCTTGTTGCTTACACAAGAAGCTTACGACAAGTTAAAAGAAGAGCTCGCCTGGCGTGAAGGACCATACCGCGACGAAATTATCGAGAAAGTTGCAGCCGCTCGCGCTGAGGGTGATTTAAGCGAGAACGGCGGATATCAAGCCGCTCGTGATGCACAGCGCAAGAACCAAGGCCGTATTGAAGAGCTTACAGTGAAACTTCGTTCTGCAAAAATTCTCACTGCTCCGGCAGCGGGTATTGTGGGTAATGGTTCATTGGTAACCATGATTCGCAATGGTAAGGAGCGTGTAGTAGTTGTCGGTTCCCGTGATTTAGCTGTAGCTACTGACCATGATATTGTCAGCCCAGAGTCTCCAGTTGGAGCTGCGCTTATGGGTACTAAAGTCGGTGAAACAGTAAGCTACACTGCACCAAGCGGTAAAGTTATTGAAGTAACAGTAAAAGACGCTAAGCCACTAGAGTAAGCATTACTCTGTAATTCAGTTCCAATACAATAGCCCGGGCAGTTACTGCTCGGGCTATTAACGTATACAGTGTGTGTATTACCACATGCTGACGATTACGAAATAAATAGCAACCATATGGCAGGCAAAACCTAACACAGTGCCGCAATGGAATATTTCATGGAAACCAAAGACTTTTGGCCATGGATCAGGTTTACGGAATATATACACAATGGCGCCAGCAATATAGCATAAGCCTCCAGCAACAATAAGGCATACTACTGCTGGTCCAGCGTGAGGTGATAACCAAAATAGGCGCAAATATGCCACGCCAGAGACGCCAAACAGAATATACACTACCGCATAAAGCCAGCGTGGCGTATTAATCCAAATAACGTGAATCAGCAGGGCTACAACAGTACACGTCCAGATGGTTGCCAAAATAAGATTGCGCCAAAATGGTTCCAGAGCAAATGATACAGGCGTATAAGTGCCAGCAATAAGCAAGAAAATATTAACGTGATCAATACGGCGCAAAATATCGGTAACTTTTGGCGACCAATCACCCAAATGATACAGTGCTGAATTACCAAAGAGGATCAGTGAGCTGACCATAAAAACAGCACATGCCCAGCGCAATGGCGCACTTGGTGCCAGACAAATGAGTACGATGCCAGCGGCAAGTGCCAATGGAGCGGCAATAAGATGAATCATACCACGCATTGCCGGTTTTGGTCTGCCATGCACATCAAGGCGAATTTTTCTGATACCTAAAGCTCGATTTTCAATTTTTCTAGCTTTAAGCTCAGCCTTTGACTCAATACGCTGAGCTTTCGCATGTCCCTTTGTGCGCACTACTTGGGCGCGTACATGCGCATCATGAATGCGTGCTTCCTTTACCGCCTGTGCAGTGCGAGCAAATGCCGCCTGCTGCTCATCGGTTGGAACGCTTGTGGTACTCGATGCTGTCGCTGAGCGCGTTGAACTATTGGATGGTTCTGATAAAGTACTCGCCCCCTCGGCAGTACTACGCTGATTGGTTTGGTCAGTTGTCTCGTCTTGATGAGACTGAGCCATACATCCCTCCTCGATATGCAACACTACTTTGGTATTGAGTATAGGAGTATGAGTGGAGCTTAAACATGCTCGGTTTGGGCGCGTTGCACATACATTTCGATAGCATAGAGGCATGGTAGATTTTTCTCATCTTGTAGCTGATAATCCAGATTTTGATGCCACTGACCGTGAATGGCTCCATCATCTTGTTGCCGACTGGCAAGTGATTGCAGATTTAAGTTTTGCAGATCTACTGCTGGTGTTGCCGACTTCACAAGGTAAATATGTTGTTGCAGGACAATGTCGTCCTTCAACAGTGATTTCTGTGCGACAAGACGATATGATTGGGCAAATAGTGGAAGGCGAAGATGCCAAAGCTATTGAGCGTGCAATGAGCGAACAGCGCATTTCCAGGCTGGATCATTATCGTGCGGTTGGTAATACCACAGTTTGTGATGTTTATGCCCCTGTGCGTAGGGAAGGCAAAGTATTAGGTGTTGTGGTGCGTGAAACCAATATGGCAACACGAATGCTTAATGGTCGTTACGAGTCAGAGTCAATTGATGCAGGTAAAAAGTTATTTGCCATGATTCCGGAAGGCACATTCCCATATCATGACGCCATGCTTAAACAGCGGCATAATGCGCGTGTTTCTGATGGTTTTATTGTGCTCTCTCAAGATGGCATTGTGGAGTATGCCGCCCCTAATGCCATCAGTTGTTTCAGAAGACTTGGTGCTGCTGAAGTAATGGAAGGCAAGTATTTAGCAGAAATTGGTACATCGTTAATTAAAGAGCGCGACGATGTCTCAGATACGCTGCCGCTGGTACTCGCTGGTAAAGCTGCTGTTGATTCTGAAATCAATGCTAATCGTTCCACGGTTTCTATGCGTTCCTTGCCGCTGTATGCTGGTAATGTGCGTTGCGGGGCAGTAGTGCTATGTCGTGATGTTACTGAATTACATCGCCGTGAAAAAGAATTGCAGACCAAGGATGCTACTATTGCGGAAATTCACCATCGTGTAAAGAATAATTTGCAAGCAGTTTCTGCGCTACTGCGATTGCAAGCGCGTAGAACAAAACTTCCTGAGGTTAAAACGGAGCTTGAAGAGGCAATGCGTCGTGTGGAAACGATTGCGGTAGTACACGAGGGATTAAGTCAGACTGCTGATGAAATCGTTGATTTTGATAAGGTAATTTCTACGTTACTGCGTATGAGTGTCGATCTTGCAGTTGAAAAAGATCAGCATATTCATATTTCGTATTTGGGTAAATTTGGTATGATGCCTGCTCAGGATGCGACACCATTGTCTCTTGTGCTCACGGAATTGGTAACGAATGCTGTAGAGCATGGTTTTGTGGGTAAGAGTGAGGGCAATATTCGTATTTCCGTAGGGCGTGGAGGCAATACCTTAAATGTTGTTGTAGAAGATGACGGTATTGGCTATACCTCTGAATCAGAGTCTGGAATGGCCCGCTCTAGTGGTTCTGGTTTGGGTACGCAGATTATTAATACGTTTGTGAAAAATGATTTTGGCGGTAGCGTTAAGTGGGAACCACGCCGCGAAGGAGGTACCCGAGTAGTGCTCAATATGCGGTTGCGCGCTGCACAATAATACGTGTTTAATCACTCAGTGCCTTAAGTAGGGTGAATGTGCTAATGGCATAACACTGTAAACTCAAGGAATGTGCAGCTTAAGGTACGATAGAAATAAGTTTGGGGAGAGGAAACATATTCCCTCTCCCCAAACTGTGCAGCGATATTGTCGTACTATAGCTGCATAACAGCGGCACGACGCTGACGCATAGTGCGACGCTTCCAAGTGCGGCGTTCATCCTCGCTTAAGCCACCCCAAACACCATAATCCTGGTTGGTTTCAAGGGCGCACTTCAGGCAGGCTTCCATAACGCTGCAGGTGCGGCATACGGCTTTAGCTTCTTCAATTTGTTGAAGTGCTGCGCCTGTATTGCCTACAGGAAAAAACAGTTCAGGGTCCTTATCCCTGCATGCTGCTTTTGCTCGCCAATCATATGCACTGCTCATACTGTTCCTTCACATCCTCCATAGGTGGGCAGTTACTTCCCACATAAGAGATAACCACGAATTGGAGAAAATTTCAAGAGTTTTGTCATCGAAATTATGACATTTTTTATAATATATGAAATCTGCAATGCGAGTGTCACTATGAAACCGCTTATTGTGATGGTGGGTGAGTAGCGCAACTAGGCTATACTGCTATAACACTGAATTTTCGTACAAGATCCGTGCTCAAGTACGAACGCGCGACCAGCCAGATGATAATCGTCCTCAGTGCATGTTGCCAGCGCTGCATGTGGGATTCCTGAAATCGAATCCGTCGCTGTATCTCCTGTCGCAAAAACAATTCTTGTACTGCAATGGTCAGGATGGCGTACAAAACGAGCCGAGTGGGTAGCAAAAATAACCGTATGATTGGGATCAGCAAGATATTGTCGGAATAGTGTCGCCTGCGGATCATCGCACATAGGATTAAGCCATTGATCAGCTTCATCAACAAGATCGATATGCCACTCTGGTGGCGTTTGACGGGCTGGTGACGATTGGTCGGATTGTGGCAGTCGTTCGGGTTGCGGCATTTGCAGCGATTGTGATGATTCAAGTGATGGCTCACATACTTCCTGCTCGCCGTAAGCAGTATCCATATTGTAGGTATTGATAGTACATACACCATGTGCTTGGGCGGTTTGTAACTGCGCTAAACAGTTGTTAAGTATCGTGCTGGTACCGCGCGTAGGGAGACCAATAATGGCAATATTGCCTTGATTGAGAGCAAGTTGATACTCTATGCAATGGGTGCCAGTATCGGCTAATCCCAAAACCAATTGCAGATGGGCTCTATCTAATGCAAATGAAGCTGTATCGCACTGTTGCATATTACCATTGTTGTCAGTTTTTCTTGTACAATCAGTGCTCGTTTTCACCTGAGCGTATGCAGGTAAATATTTGGGCAAAGGCTGCGAAAATAACATAGGTATTGCGCCATCGCCTATAGCCTGCCATGCACGCTTACATGCTAGAATTTCTTGATCAGCATGTGTTGCAGTAAGCGCACGCCAAATCTTTGGATATTGTTCATAATCACTCATAGCAATCCCCGGAATGTCGGGTGTAAAATGTGCCGCAAGGGTAGTGCCAATAAGTTCTCGTGACTGTATTTCATCTCGTACGCGCAAGCAGATATGTAATCCAATATTGGCCTTCATATTGGTACTCATTTGCCCCATAGGATGCTGTGTACACGCAATCAGATGCATACCTAGTGAGCGTCCAAGTGTAGCAAGATGGTCTAAACGATCCATATAATCTGGTAACTGAGCGCGTAACGCATGGAATTCATCAATAATAATAAGCAACCGCGCAGGTGGCTGTGGTATGTGATTGATATCTCCAGCATGATGGATTGCGACTAAGTGTTCTCTTCGCTGTAATTCCTGTTTGATAGCGGCTAAGGCCCGTAGTGCATGACTGATATCTAAATCTGAAACAAAACCAATAGTATGAGGCAACTGGTAGAGGTCACGAAATGTTGAACCTCCTTTGAAATCAAGAAAAATAAATTGCACATCACTTGGTGGGTAGGCTAAAGCCAGTGACAGCACCCATGTGCGTAACACATATGATTTTCCAGAACCTGTTGTTCCAGCGAGCAGGGCATGAGGACCTTGAGTAATAATATCCAGAGTGTACGGCTGTATTGTGGGCGGTTGTGGAGCATGATAGTGTTGCACACTTACTCCTACAACTGCTGGCAGATGTGTTATGGCTGGATATGCGTGGTGATGTTGGTGCAGTTCAATTCTATCGCTCCATGTGTGTGCAATATGTTGCCAGAGTGCTGTGGGGCCGGTAGGGAGGCATAATTGTGTACAGAGTGTTTTCGATGGCAGTAGCTTGATGTCATCAAGTATTGCTTGCTGATCATGGTGACTGCTTGCTATTGGATTATCTGTGAAACCAGAGTTTGCGCTTGGTAATGGTGCAGTTGTGCTTCGGTACGATTGATCGGTTGATTGTCCAGGTGCAGATTGCGCGGGCATGGATTGTGTCTGTCGCTGCCTGAGTTGACTTACAATAAGTGTCGAAGCAATGGCTAAGCAGCTTGGCACCATCATAATCATTAATAGCCAATGTCCTTGCCATGCCATCACACAGGCTACGGCAAATTGACCGATAAGTGGTGCAAGCATACTTATGATAAGCCATGTTGACTGAGGTATTTGGCGCGGTTGCTTGTCTTGGCTCGCGTGCATCGATTGTTGCTGCTGTGTACGATTCTTCATACACCAACTATGCAGGTCGTCTACTTCATCAAGCAAGCGAAATGGCTATGGTGGACAAGTATGGCAGTACCTACATACCGCCTACAACACCAGGGGATGCACTACCTTCTTCAAGTTGCTTGAAGAGCGTTGCATTACGCTGATCATCGAGCAAAATTGTCGAACCAATACCGGAATCTGGCCAATAATCGAGATCTGAATAGTACGGCGTACCGGTAATGCCGTCTTTTCCAGTGGCACTTTTAAAGGCTAACGCCATGGATACGAGATTAAGGGCATCTGAATTTTCATCGACGACAACAGAGCCAAGCCCCGCTTCTGCAACAGATTTCATCTTACTTGGTGAAGAAAGTATTTGTGAAGAAGAAGCTTTTTTAACAATTGCGCCAATAACTTGACGTTGGCGCGCTGCTCGACCTATATCTCCTTGAGGATCGGCATAACGCATACGGGAAAATGCTAGGGCAGTAGGGCCGTCAGCAGTGTGGCAGCCAGCTTGCCATACCATGCCGGAGTTAGGGTCATTGACATCGTCGTCATAGCACAATGTCACTCCGCCCAAAGCATCGACAACACGCTCTACACCGCTGAATCCGATTTTTACCACATGGTCAACTTTGTATCCAGTTATGCCTTCAATAGTACCTACTAGGTCGCTACGACCTAATAACGAAGCAACAGCATTGATTTTCATATCCTGACCGTTAGGTGATACATAAGAATCACGAGGAATAGAAATCAATGATGCTGGACCCTTTTTTGGCTTAGTCAGCAGTAAAATAGTATCAGTACGAGAGCCTGGAACATCAGTTGCGCTACCGGTATTTGGTGCACCATCGCGCTGATCAGATCCGAGAATAAGCCAGGTTGATGCCGAAGATTGTGGAGTATTAGTTAGCCAAGATTCATGCTGCAAATGTTTATTGACCCAAGAAATACTCATAAAACCGACAAGCAAACTTGCTGCGATAATCACACACAGTAGTACTAGTAGACTGGTTCCAAGAATCTGTACTTTTGATCGGCGTTTTCTTTGACCCCTGCGAGGCAATGATGAACCTGCAGCTACGGATGGTACCGCCATATGTGCTGAGCTAAAAGAATTCTGTGGTGTCGGATTTACAGGCCTTACTGATTGTCTATTTTGTGTAGTTCGTGGTGACGCAGCATTTCTCCTTTGAGGAGCAAAAGACGCTGGTTGTTCAGGAGTAGTGTTCCTTGCCGTATTCGATCGCCGCCCTTGCGAAGCAGGTGCAAAAGAGACAGGTTGCTCAGCCTCTGCATGAGGAATGGGTTGGTATTCAGGCACCGAACCATGCGACATATTTGGACGAGAAGAGCGAGTGCGCTCAGGAGCAAAACTAGGGATATCTGACGCTGATGAGTGTGTCGCACCAAGCGATTGTTGCTGAGGGGTGCGCCTTATTCTGGATCGAGGATTGCCCGATGGTTGAAAGCTGGGAGGCGTTGATTCCTGAGAGTTATGCTGCCCAGATTCACTCATAGTTGCTCCCTTATTTGTTCGTCTACATTATACTTTGTGTGCTAATTCGTTGAGCAAATATGAACTGACGAATTAGCACCCTTTACATAAGTACTATAAGTTATTGCAATTGTCGTTTTACATCTGACTTACTGGAATACCACAGAACTGATACGAAACATAACCGTCAGCCATACCAATAGCTTGACCAGTGTTGGCATCTTTAATTACGCCAGAATCAGGGTCTACATATCCATTGGTATTAGGATCAACAAGTGATCCGTCTGGCATGACAAGCAGTCCAGTATTTGCATCAAGCGTGCCTTGAGGAGTAGCTGTAGCCTGGCCATTCTGGGATAAGGTTGTATCTTGAGACTGGGTAGTATCAGTGCTTTCTTGCTCTTGTTCGTTTTGAGTATCTTGTGTATTAGTGTCTTGCTCGTTTTGCGTTGCAGAGTCATCCTCAGTAAGCGGCTTGTTATTTTTTAACATATCCCAAATTTGTACAGCATCATCGGTCCATACCACGCGATTTTTATCGTAAACATATTGCGTTACAGGCACAGTACGCGCGTAAATATGGTTAGTGTTGAGCTTAGTTAATGCTGCACTCATACCCACAAGCGTTGCCACATCAGCTAATCCTGGACTCATGGTTAATGATTGGATAGCACTGGTAGCGAGCTGATAAAGTTGATTTGTCTGGGTGAAGAGATTCTTTTGTTTTGCTTCTCTGAGTAGTGATTTTATTAAAAATTGTTGGCGTGTAGTACGGTAAATATCACTGCCGTCAGCACCGGTGACACCATGACGAACTCTAGCGTATTGGGTAGCTTCAACACCGTTGAGATGATGAAGTCCACGTTGTAAATGTAGTCCTGTGGTGTCATCTTCAATGCTTTGAGCAATACAAATATCAACTCCACCCAAAGAGCTAATCATATTGCTTAATCCAGCGAAATCAACGACAACAAACTGGGAGATTTCCAATCCAGTTAATGCATTTACAGCATTCATTGTGCAGCTGGCAGCTGATGCTAAATCGCCGCCGAATTGGTAGGCAGTTGCAAAAATAGAGTTAAACATTACATTATTGCGTGCGCCAAGTACTCCCTGAGAGGTGTTGCAGCTTGGCTGATCAACAATAGAATCGCGTGGAATAGAAACGATATTGATAAACGTGCGATCGGCACTGAGTTGGACAATCATTGCTGTATCAGATTGGTGGTCATCTGCCGAACCACCTGCGCCGATTTGAGCGTTTGCTTCGCCGGAGCGTGTATCTTGACCGAGTACCAAAATATTAATTGGTTTACCAGCGTTAGGATCAACTATTGTTTCCTGTTTAACATGGGATTGGGTAATAACTGGTGCTTCTGCCTCTTCAACCAGGGTGGTTATATTATTGGCGACTAAAGCTGAAGCTGTTCCTACGAAGGTTAGTGCTGCGAGAATAGTAGCGATAATGGCTGTCCGTAGTCTATGAGACAGCCTGTATACAGGAGCATGTAGCGGGTGCGCATGCGTATGAGCCAGATTTGGAATTTTATGATTGCGGCTTTGGGCGCGATGCTGTGAATGGCTATGCGTTGACACTGGCTATATCTCCTTTACTTGACTCGCTATGAGCCCGTATCAAGTGTAAAGCACAGCGCGTTCAAAAATTGACGAAGTATAGGAGTTGCGAAAATTGTTTACAAAATTCTCGCGTATGAACACGACTGTAGCTTCCTGTGATGTAGTCAATTAGTGGACAATTGGAACAATTGCTCTAATATTAGGATAACCTTGGGGGAAATTTTAGAATGAAACACGCACAGATTGAAAGTCGACACTCATATTGATTTGACAGACCCCCTTTCAATAGGTGTAATGCAACTGGGCGTGGTTGACACGCCAAATGAGGGGAGCCATCATGTGGGGAGTGTTCAGTCCAGCAGGTGCTGACGACCAAAGTCATGATGTCGAGCTGCAAACTCAAATCAATGAGGATAACGAGCAAGCACTCAACACATTACTCTGGGGACTATTTGACAACACATCTGATGTATCGTGGCAACATAAAGCATTATGTGCACAAACTGATCCAGAAGCCTTTTTCCCAGAAAAAGGCGGTTCTACGAAGGACGCTAAGCGCGTATGTGCTCATTGTGAAGTTCGAGATCAGTGTTTAGCTTGGGCTATTGAACACGATGAACGCTTTGGTATTTGGGGCGGGCTTTCAGAGCGCGAACGCCGAAAATACAAGCGTGACCACGGTCTGACTAGAATGCGCGAACAAGCATAATAGGAGATTATATAGCCAGTTACGTTGCTCATTTACAGTGGTTTATCTATAGTAGAAGTGATGAATGCTCAAGATAAGTCACTGAATGCACAGGCAATTGTTTCTAAGGTTTCGCACTATGCGAGGACACATTTGTATCCAGGGTATCGGTCTATATCGTCTGTTGCTGCAATTATTACAGTTGATAACGATACGCAGTATTTAGAACAGACTTTGCGTAGTGTGCTTGAGCAAACTTGCGTCCCATCACACATTATTGTGGCGAGTTGTGATACCCCTGAGTCTGCGTATAATGCGCATAATGAAGACTCTGTAGCTAAGTCTAAAACTAAGTCCAATTCCAAGACTGATAAAGCAAGCAAAACGCACAAGACCTCGCAGTCTATACCAGTGCCTCAAGCGCCATCAGCCTTGCAAAATCGCTACAATAGCAGTATTCGTGTTGCTGCTGATATTCAAGTGCAGTGTATTCATATTGATTCAGCGCATTCTTTTGGCGAGGCTATCAATGCTACATTGCGTGCGTTGCCTCAATTAGAACAAACGCATGGTTTATGGTTGTTGCATGATGACAGCTATCCCAATGACGCGACATATTTAGAAACCATGCTTGAGGTATGGCAAAATACACCATCGGTTGCTGTATTGGGCGCTAAGCATATTGATGCTCGCACTGGGCGATTGCAGCAAGTTGGTTATTATGCAACATCTCATCATAGTGTTACGTCGCTCGTAGTGGCTGGGGAGCTTGACCAAGAGCAGTATGATACTCGTTCAGATGTGTTTGCGGTTTCGCTTGCAGGTGCTGTTGTTAATACCCGAATTTGGTATAGTTTGGGCGGCGCAAGTTCAGCGCTGTATACGGCTGGGCAGTCAGCTGATTATTGTAGGCGTGTATGTCGCAGCGGTGGTCGTGTGGTTGTAGTGCCTCAAGCGGTGTTACGACATTATCGTGCGCGTGTATATCAACTTCGTTCATTACAAGGGTATGCCTTATTGCAGGCATCATCGGATTTTGAAAAAAGCGATACTGAAAAAAGCGATACTGAAAAAACACTGGTGACGCATAACAGCTCAGTTGCTCAGAGTACTGCCAGCATTCCCAACATTGCATATCGCATTGTTGATGATGCTAGAGCTCAATATTACTTTACTGATATTGCTAAAAGACGTTGGTTTTTGGCATGGCTATGGTTGCTTATCTCAAGTATTGGTCGAACACTTGGCTTGTTAGCACAGAAAAATATGGTCGCAGCTGCAAGTAAGTTTACGCTACCTTGGAGAATGCTGCTCTGGCTGCCTCAAGGCACCATGGCACGCCGTAAAGTTCGTGATCAGGCAAATATTCCTCTGCATAGTTTAGATACGTTACTTGCGCATCGAGATCAAATTAAGCTGTATAAAGAACGTAAAGTAGCGTTTGAACAAGCTATGCGCGGGCGTATGCTCAATCAACTCGAATTAGCGCATATTCGTTCGAGAAAACGCAGACGCGCATTATGGGCAGCACTTATGAGTGGTATTGTACTAGCGTGCACAATATGGCTCGTACCTGATGCTTGGCATGCGCTGATAACCAATAGTGGAATTACGACAGTCGCATTACCGCCAACTGCTGCCACATTTGGACAGCTTATTCATGCGGCATTTAGTCCGATTGCCTATGCTGACGGTCTTGGCATGGCATACCCGCCCACACCATTTTTTGTTATCTTGACGATTGTAAGCCTATGTACTGGCGGTCATGTTGCAAGTGCAGTTGCTCTCATTATTATCGCAGGGCCTTCTTGTGCTGCATTATCAATGTGGGCACTAGCTGGTACTTTTACGCGTTCGAATGCTGTGCGTGTAAGCAGTGGTTTCGCTTGGGCAGCTTTCGTTGTAGCATCAGGAATACTCGCATATGGCAACATTCCAATGCTGGTGCTTGCTACTTTCTTGCCTGCAGGTATTGCGTTTGTATACCGCGCTGTTGGAATGTATCGAACCGAGGAAATTGTAACCCCTACGGCTTCAATTCAAAGTGCAGCATGTGCATCACTATGCTTGGCAGCGTGTGTGGCATGCGCTCCTCAATTAGTGCTAGTTATGATTCCGCTTTTTGTGGTTTTTATTCTTGCTGTGCGCTCACATCGTGTGATGCTGTTCCTGATGCCGCTGCCAGCTGCAGTATTACTAGCTCCTACACTTTTTAACGTAGTCCGTCATCTTGGTCAAGGGGCACTACGTCAATTATTTGCTTCAGTATTAATTCCAGTTGCTCATATGCAGGGGGTTAGCGCTCCGGTTAGTATCACTGCACTGCTTGCTCATCTTTTTGGTATCGATACCTATAGTCAGGCTTTCGCATCAGGTGCTTCTGTTGAATCACTGGGGTGGTTTGGCGCACTAGTGGATTCAAAGCAGGCAGTTACTATGCAACATGTTGTGCTTTTCTGGGGTATTGCAGCACTTATTGCCGTGCTCTCGCTAAGCATATTAGCCTGTGTGACATTGGCTATTCCATCATTATTGCGTGCATCACGTTTAATGTTCGGAATCGCCGTAATGGGTGGTATGCTTGCCTGTATTGCAGTACGTGTAGCTATTGATCAGCAACCTGAGCATATTGCTGGCGATGTACTGCCAGGGCTGATGATGATGGTAATGGGATTCCTATGTGGCGCGGCAATGCTCGCCGGTCGTGCTGCAAAACCGTTTGAACCACTGGTAGATCGCAGCGTTGGCAGACGCGCCTTGTCTGTGCAGCGCAAAGGCGTACAGCGTCAGGTCATGAATATAGGTCGTACAGTATTGGTGTTAGCTATTGTTAGCGTATGTCTGGTGTGGGGATATGTGGGCTATCAGCGCACCAGCTATGAGCATCCTGTAACAGCTACGCAGAGTTTACCAAGTATTGCTCAGGATTATGTGTATGCGCAAGATAATCACCGTATTCTCGCTGTTTCAGCTGATTCTGATGCGCATATCAATATGTCTATAATGCGTACTGCCCAAGGTGATTTGATTGATAGAAATGCTGCATATGAAGTAAGTCAAGCAACAGGGCGTACTGACCCGCTACAACGTTCAGTACAGCAAGCTGTTGCTACACTGCTTATTACCAGCGATGAGCAGGCTATTGCAACTATTGCACAAACTGGTATTGGCGGCATATACATTCCTCAACCGAGTGATGGCGCAAATAGCAGTTTGGTGGCACATATTATCGCTACTTCAGGTACAAGCGTTGTCGTTGATAATAGTCAGGGAGTATTTATCCGATTAAGTCAGGTGCCTGCAGATTCAGGTGTGGACTTGCATAGGTATACTTCGCTTGCGGTTGGTGCTTGGCAGCAAGTCTGGATATGGTCGTTGGCTATTACCATGTTGATATATTGCATTGTGGCATTCCCAAGAATACGTCGCTAAGAGGGGGAGTAATGACTGGACATACTGGACCGCGCAACACTCGCGCCTCTCGTATTGGATTGGTAGTAGCTGCTAGTACAAGTGCTTTGGCTTTAATCGCTGGGGCAGTGGCTCTAGGCGTCGTAGTGCCAGGCGAATCATCACTGATGCAGTTACCCATGGGTGAAGGTAATTCGGTTAGTGTACAACAAACAGTACAAACACAAGTGTGCCCGGCGCAAATGGCTTTGATTGATACTGCTTCGTATGGTGATGAAGCATTTCGCACTACATCTGGCAATATTGCTACACATTACCGAGTAGCGGCATTAGGTGGTTTGGTAGCGGGGCAGTTTGCTCATTTGAACTCTCCGAATATGCTGTGGGATATGGCGACAGATACCAAAGGTGTGCAAACTTTTGCAGGTACAGCAGATGATACTGCAACAATTTTGCAGGCAATGCTTACCAAGCAGCAAGAAGGATATGGTATTGCTGGCAGTGCTGTAAGTAGTGCTACCGAAGGTGATTTACGTGGTACTTCGGCCATGGCATGCGGTCAGCCTGAGCTTACAGCACGGTTTTTGCTGCCCAGCACAAAAACGGGGTATGCGCAGCAGCTTGTATTGACGAATACCGCTGCAAAACCTACAACAGTGCATATTCGCGTTCATGGTACCTCGAGTAGCCAAGCACTGGCGTTAAATACAGAAAGCGCGGTTACTGTAAATGCGCAATCAAATCAGGTGATGAATCTTTCAGCAGCTGCGCCTAATGAGCAAGGTGTCTATGTTGAAGTTACTTCTGATGTAGCACCAGTTTTCGCTCATGTGCGCATTGTGGCCATGGAAGGGCTAACGCCTAAAGGTTCTGAGCAAGTTGCAAGTCTGGCATCAGATGGTGTGATTACGTCGATAATGCCGCAATTAACAACAACTGCGAGTATATATAGCGATCAATCTGGCAAAGCGACTTGGTATTGGATTGATGAGCAAGGCGAACACGAAGCAAAGGCAGTGAATGTACATGCTGGCACAGTAACTAACTTAGATTTGGGTAAGGCTCCAGATGGTGCAATTGGAGCAGTGGTGCGCAGCGAGCAATCACTTGATATTGTTAGCTCAATTATGCAGACGATGGACGGTGAACAACAATCAGATTTTATGATGGCAAGCCCATCTATCCGCGCTACCAGCTCTGCAATTGCATTACCACAAGATGTGCATGCCACACTCCATGTGGTCAACGGTGGCACTGATACTACATCGGCAAACTTTATTGCATACAATGCTGACGGCAAAGAAGTAGGTAGTAAGAAGCTCGAATTACAAGCGAAAACTGGTGTAAGCCTTGAAACACAGGATATTGCTCAGGATAGTGCTGTAATAGTTATGCAGGTTCAGGGACACCATGGTGATACGCCATTGCAATGGTCAGCTACAGTGCATGGGACTAGTGATCATCAGACTGCTAATCTTGCACAAATCCTGCCGACTGCATTAGAGCCTTCATCAGCATCTGTTGCGTTGCAGTATAGCCAGCGCGTGGTGTCATAATTATAAAGCTACTTAGTTCATTGCGGTGCGATATTGGTTTACAACCTAGAGATACTGCTTAGCAATTGCAATAGCGGCTAATCCATATCCCATTGTGGATCAATATCGCGAGGGTCTTTGCCAAGAAGCTGAGCAAAACGCTTGGTAATCTCATCTCGAATAATAAGTTCGCACGCATACCTATCACGGCTGCGATGTTCAATGGGCATGCGATACAGCACGATTCTCATGCGCTCTCCATGCTGTGCAGGAAAGCCTTGTGATAATGCGACACGCTGCTCTTCCCACGCGAGCGGAACACTTGGTGGAACATCTTCAATGGCACAATCACATTGCGCAACTTCTTTAGGAAATTTGGTAGCAAGACGCTTAAATTGTGCAATAACCAAGTTATCAAAGGTTCCTTGGCGGGTACGGTATTGGGGCATTTTCATATGAAACATCGGTTGACGCATTCCGCGACCATGACGATCTCGATAGGTAGAACCAAGCCATGGTACGATATGTTCTGGCGATGATTGCATCTCGTATGAACGCTCATCATGTATGGATAACGCATGCGACATACTTGTAGCATATCGTGTACTATGTGAAAGTTATAAGAATTAGGTGTATAAGCGCGTTTCTTAAATGATACGGTGTATATACAGGTGTGGGTTTGACTTGCAGGAGGCACAATGGAGTGTAATGTCGATATTCATGAGGCAACAGCTGCACAAACTTGTGTTTTACCTCAACATATTCAGGCAATTGCATGTGATTTAGACATGACATTGGCATTATCTCGCCAGCCGATAGAGCAGTCTATGGCTCAAGTATTGTGTGAATTATCTTGGCATATGCCGCTTGCTATTGTTTCAGGTGGAGCTTTTCACCTATTTGAATATCAACTTACACCATATGTGGATGCTCAAGCTAATCGAAAACATATCTATTTACTGCCTACGAGTGGAGCTAGGAGATATGAATTTATCAATGACACGTGGCAATGTGTGCAAGCGCATGATTTAAGCGATGATGATAAGCGCATGGCTATAGCGTCATTAACTAGAAGAGCGCACGAACTAGGACTGTGGCTTGATGATAGTATGGTACAAGGTGACCGTATTGAGGATAGAGGAGGTCAAATTACTTTCTCTGCGCTTGGTCAGTTAGCAAGTCGAGCACACCGCGAAGCATGGGATCCTCAGCGTGTGAAAAAGAATGCGCTGGCGCGACTTGTGGCGCAAGATTTGCCTCACTTAACAGTGAAAACGGGTGGTTCTACTAGTGTTGATGTGATTGCACCTGGCATTGATAAAGGTTTTGCAGTGCGCTCACTAGCCGAGTTGTGGCATATTGATGTTCGTAGTATTGCATTTTTTGGCGACCGTATGCAGAACGATGGCAACGATTGGCCAGCCGCTAAAGAGGGCGCCTACGCTATCCATGTGAATAATCCTGATGAAACCTATACTGTGCTGTCTGCATGGGCGCAAGCATTGGCGCAACGTAAGCTGTGCTAATCATGGAAAGTCTATGGCATACTATCGAAGAACTGGTAGACGCACAGCGTCGTGTGATTACAGCTTTCGGTTTACTGCTATTTCCTAGAGGATGTGCAGGATGTGGCAAACCTGATGAAGTGGTATGTCCGCAGTGTTATCGTCAGCTCACGCAGTGGCAGCAGCAGTCTATTGATACGCGTATTTGCAGTAGTGGCGTGGTTTGTTCGTGTGCACGCTATCAAGGTGCTGTTCGACATATGATTTTGTCGTGGAAAGATAAGGGCGATTGGCAGTGTGATCGAGTATTTGCTCAAAGTATGCGCTCGCTTATCACACATGCTGATATTACTACTGTGTTTAATCAGTTGCCGAAAACAATAACTATTCTTGTAGTTCCTGTGCCATCATCTCATGCATCGCGCCGCAAGCGGGGTAGGTGGCATACAGTAGTTCTTGCTCGTGCAGTAGCTCAACAATGTCGCACACAAGGTTGGAACGCGCAATCGGTGGCATTATTGAGTATGCGTCTGACTGCAGCGAAGTCGCTAACATTATCGCGTGGCACTTCGCGCTCCACGCGTCTTGCTGGACGCCTCAAACTGACAAGAAAAGCTGTACGATATAGGAATACGCATGGTAATACGCCGTTATGTGTGATTCTTGTTGACGATATTATTACTACAGGCGCCACAATTCGCGCATGTAGCACTCAACTGCAAGAAGCTGGTTTTCCTGTATTTACAGCGTTAAGTATTGCTATGGTATAGCGTTTGTATCGCTGCACATGAATGTACGTATGAATGACCTACAAGGAAGTAGTATTGATTAGTGCTACTTTACGATACTGTCATCGATGTGCATAGGAAGCACAACTTCAAAATTAGTGCCGCGAGGGTCGTCCACGACCTGAATACTGCCGCCGTGCAATCCTGCAGCCCATCGCGCAATTGACAAGCCTAGACCCGTACCACCTGAGCCAGTGCCAGGTTTACCGGTGCCTTTAACATAGCGGCGGAAAATATCATTACGCGCCCCACGCGGGATTTGTGAACCAAAATTGATAACATGCGTAATAATTTGATTATGCTGCTCTTTTGCAGTTACCTCAATGAGCACCGTAGTATTATCAGCAGAATGCTTTAGTGCATTACCAATAATATTGGTGAAGAGTTGCCGTAGCCTATTTGGATCACCCTCTACCATAATTCCTGTCGGGGCTTGTAAATGAATATCATGACCGTGCCCACCATCAGCAAGTTCAAGCGGCTCAATTGTTTCATCAAGGAACTGCGCGAAATCAAAGGTTTCAATTTCCAAACTTGCAGCTCCCGCTTCAACACGTGACATATCAAGCAAAAATGCAATCAAATCTGCAAGGCGATGTGTTTGATTCAGAATGCTTTCAAGATTAGCAGGAGTTGGCTCTACTACGCCATCGGCCATATTTTCAACTTGTGCTTGCAAAGCAGAAACAGGTGTACGCAACTCGTGAGAAACATTCGCAATCATATCGCGTCGCATCTGGTCGGCATGTTCAAGCTCAGCGGCCATAGCATTAAATGCACGTGCAAGCTGTCCAATTTCATCGCGTGAATCTTCAATATGATCAACGCGAATAGAGTAGTCCCCATCAGCCATAGCGTCAGCAGCCTTGCGCATTTGGCGCAGTGGGGCAGTAAGACCATGAGCAAAACCGTAGGTGATACCTAGCGCTACGGCAAGCGTCAGCGGCATAGCAATCCAGCCACTCCAACCCCATTTCAGAAAATGCCAAGCTAAAGCAAAAGCAATAGCTGTTGCAATAACAATGAGCACACTGAGTTCCATTTTAATAGAACGAAACATGCCAATAGGGCGTCCAGCTACTGTAGCAGCAACACGTTTACGCCTGCTTGCAAAAGACTGATCATAGGCATTAAAGGAGCTCGAAAACTTGTTTTGCTCACTGCTTTTGCCTGTGCCTTGAGTACGTTTTGCTGTGCTTGGTGGAGTAAACGATGTTGTTGCCATACCAATAAGATC
This sequence comes from Galliscardovia ingluviei, assembly GCF_014635685.1. Classification (GTDB taxonomy): domain Bacteria; phylum Actinomycetota; class Actinomycetes; order Actinomycetales; family Bifidobacteriaceae; genus Galliscardovia; species Galliscardovia ingluviei. The sequence goes on along the minus strand of NZ_BMDH01000001.1, from coordinate 861,234 downwards.
CTTGAAATTAATAAATGCGATAAGCGTGGCGAAGTTGCAGATTGCAAACTGCTCTCGCTTATACGGCTTGCATGTACTCCTCTTGCTTATTGCTCAACAGGTGGCTCAAAAGCGTAGCCAACGCCATGAACAGTACGAATTAAATCAGCACCAAGCTTATGTCGTAATGCTTTAACATGAGAATCTACAGTACGAGTAGTGCCAGAGGCATCAATCCAATCCCATACTTCCTCAAGGAGCTTCTCGCGAGTGAGCACGGAACGCGGTTTACGGGCGAGAGTTGCCAGTAAATCAAACTCTGTTGGTGTTAAATGTACCTGCTTGCCATCAAGTGTGACAATACGTTGTGCAGGGTCAATAACGAGTGAACCAAAATTCAATACTTTCTCATGTTCAGAGTGCTTAGCAATATCTTTTGCACGTTCTACACGGCGCAGTAATGCCTTGCAACGGGCAATAAGTTCACGCATAGAAACAGGCTTGGTCATATAATCATCTGCACCCGCGCCAAGACCGTTAATTTTATCAATCTCACTATCACGTGCGGTCAGCATCATGATAGGCACAGGGCGTGCAGCAGAAATACGCTTCGTTGCCTCTAAACCATCCATAACTGGCAGCATAATGTCCATAATAATTAAATCTGGTTTGAGCTGCATTGCTGCCTGCACTGCACTAGCACCATCTCCAGCAACGCGCACACTCCATTTTTCAGCAGTAAGACGTTGGGCAATTGCAGTGGCTAATGTTGGTTCATCTTCAACTACCAAAATGGTGTAAGGGGTACTTGCCATTGGCGTATTCATGCTTTTCCTTCACTTTTGTGCTTCGCTAATATGCGTTCTGCACGTGCTGTACTATAAACTCTACCGCTATTATAGTCGATGCCAATACAGTTTGCCGAAGGATTGCTGTAACTTAGCTGTGTATTTACTGAAATAGGCAGCCACATTACGCAGCTGCCTAATTTGAATTCTGATAATAGCGTATTGCTACATATTTATAATGGTAACTTACTATTCTTCCTCAGCTACGGGCTTCAAAATAATGGCACCAAGTGCTGGAACAGTAATTGAAGCACGATATGGGCGAGAGTGATACTCACGCTCTTGCGCCACAATATGATCATTATGAATACCTGAACCACCATAGCGCTCGTCATCGGTGGTGAGTATCTCTTCCCATGCTCCACCCTGAGGGAGAGGAACAATATAATCTTGCCATGCAGAGCCGGAGAAGTTCACTAACACAACAATTGGATTGCCAGCTTTATCAAGTCTCATATAGCTCAGTACGTTATGGTCAGCATCGTCACTAGTCAGCCATTGGAAGCCGGCAGGGTCAAAATCAAGCTCCCATAATTGTGGAGTATCGACATACAGAGCATTAAGGTCCTTCACTAGATCATTAACACCCTGATGATCTGGCCATTCCAAAGCATCCCAATCAATGCTTGCGTTGTAATTCCATTCGCCATACTGCGCAATATCATTGCCCATAAAGGTCAAATTCTTGCCCGGGTGAGTCCATTGATAGGCAAATAGCGCACGAACGCCGGCGAACCGTTGCCAATCATCGCCTGGCATCTTGCCAAACAGTGCACCCTTACCATATACCACTTCATCATGGCTAATCGGCAGTACATAATGCTCAGAATAGGCATACATCATAGAGAAGGTAATTTCACCATGATGCCATTTGCGGTTAATAGGGGATTCGTGCAAGTACTGCAACGTATCATGCATCCAACCCATATTCCACTTCAAACCAAAACCAAGTCCGCCGCCATCAGTTGGTGCAGTAACTCCTGGCCATGCAGTAGATTCCTCCGCGATCATCATAATGCCAGGATAACGACCGTATGCTGTTGCTGTAGTTTCTTTAAGGAAATCAATAGCTTCGAGATTTTCACGACCGCCAAACTTATTCGGTCGCCACTGACCTGCACTGCGACTGTAATCCAGATAGAGCATAGAGGACACAGCATCAACACGCAATGCATCCACATGGAACTCATCAAGCCAATAGCAGGCATTGGCAACAAGGAAGTTTCGTACTTCATTGCGTCCGAAATTGAACACATATGTGCCCCAATCCGGATGCTCACCGCGCAGCGGATCTGGATCTTCATACAATGGTGTGCCATCAAAACGGGCTAATGCAAAATCATCCTTAGGGAAGTGCGCAGGCACCCAATCGACAATTACACCAATACCTTCTTGATGGAAAGCATCAATCAGCGCCTTTAATTCATCTGGAGTACCAAGGCGAGATTGTGGTGCATAATATCCGGTAACCTGATATCCCCAAGAGCCGGTAAATGGATGCTCGGCTAGTGGCATAAATTCCACGTGGGTATAGCCCATAGACTTTACATAAGGGACCAGCTCTTCGCGTAACTTCGTGTAATCGTAGCCCTGTTTCCAGCTGCCGGCATGTACTTCATAAATGCTAATAGGCTGGGTATGTGGGTCAGTATCTGCGCGATGCTCCATCCAAGTGCTATCTGCCCATTGATGGTGAGAATCGACGACAATAGAAGCTGTTTCTGGTGGAATTTGATGATAGCGTTCCATGGGGTCAGCTTTTTGCTTCCACTCATTGTTAGCATTCAAAATTTCATACTTGTAGCGCTCGCCAGCACCAATGCCAGGAATGAAGAGTTCCCAAATACCAGAGGAGCCGAGTTCTCGCATGGCATATTGCCTGCCGCCCCAGCCGTTAAAGTCGCCGACTACGCGCACTGCATGAGCATTTGGAGCCCACACCGCAAACGAGGTGCCGCTAACATGACTGGTATCGCTGCCATCTGGTTCGCCCATAGGGTCTTCGTAGGTACGCACATGAGCGCCAAGGACTTCCCATAGACGTTCGTGGCGACCTTCGCCAAATAAGTACAAATCCATTTCGCCCAACGTTGGCAAATATCGGTATGGGTCATCATGCAATGTTTTGGTGCCGTCTTCATACTGTGTCGCAATGCGATAATCGGGCACGTCACCAGCATGTTCGACTGGAATTACTGCGGTGAAAATACCGTTAAATTCGTGCTGAGCTTCGTAGGATCCGTCTTGGGTGATAATAGTGACGGTTTGGGCGAGTGGTCGAAGCACTCGAATTGTTACCCAAGGCTCACTATCGCCGTGTGGATGTACTCCAAGCACAGCATGAGGATCGTAGAAGGTACCATTGCTCACGGCATCCAAAGTGTGGTGATCAACGTTGATCGGCTGGGGGATGCTTCCCGCGGTTTGTACTGTAGCCATAGTCTCAGTGTACCAATCAATTATCGGCTGTCAGCTCCAACGCGCGGAAAGTTCAAAAAATGATACAAGGAATGTGCTGAGCATATCGCGTGGAGTTTGCACAGAGCAAAATTATAGGTCGAGACTTTATGCAATTATGGATTGTCCAAATTTAGCATGGAGGAATTGCAATATGGGATATCAAATCGGCGACACCGTTGTATATCCGCGGCATGGAGCTGCACGAGTTACAGAAATTAGTGAACGAGAAGTTGGCGGTGTGACTCGCAGATATCTCAAATTACAGGTTTTGGCTGCTGACGGACTTGAGATTCAAATTCCTGAAGAGAATGTTGAAAAAGTTGGTGTCCGTGATGTTGTTAATGGCACGGCAGTGTCTCAGGTATTTGAAATTTTGCGTACTCCAATTGTTGAAGAGAAAACTAATTGGTCTAGACGCTATAAGTTGAATGTTGAAAAAATTGCTACTGGCGATGTGAATAAAGTTGCCGAAGTAGTACGTGATTTGGCGCAGCGCGATGATGATGAGCATGGACTTTCTGCAGGTGAAAAGCGTATGCTTACCAAGGCGCGCAATATTTTAACCAGTGAAATCGCGCTCAGTGAGTCATTGAGTGAAGAAGAAACACAGCGTCTGCTCGACGTAAATTTGGGTTATGCAGATCCACAACCTGGTGATGAGCAGCATCATACTCAAGCGCCTGAAGAGCCTGTATATGAGACTTTGCATCGTCTTGAGCAAGAACGTTTAGCTCGTTCCCGTAAGCGTAGGGCTTAGTGCTGATGTGCTGTGTTGCGCTGTAATATAGACGCAGTTTTATAGGGAATTTTATTAGATTTAATAGAGTGCTTTGAACCGCATTGCGACTAGATTGGAGTAATCCGGATTGTAGCCGCGATGCGGTTTATTGGTACTTTGCTGGTTTTGTGCTGTCTTAAGGATAGGTAATTAGAGCACAAACTCTGCAATCAATGTGTGGGATGAATCGGAAGTGTGCTCATAGTACATCATGCTGTCCAGATGTTAGCCTGGTAATCAGCCAAATTAGCGTACTAATAGATACGATAATAAAGCTTGGTGGCGCAGGAAAAATTGCAGAGAGTACTAATCCGCTCCAAATGCTGACAAGGCAAATAAGTGTTGCTACCACCATAGCGCTTAATGGGGAGCGAGTGAGCATACTTGCTGTTGCTGCAGGGGTAATTACTAAGGCAAACACAAGTAACGTGCCTACAGCGGGGACGGCAACAGTAATAACTCCAGCCATAATGGCCATAAAAATAATATTAAGTGCGTGAACAGGCACTCCGCGTGCTGCAGCGACCTCGGTGTCTAATGAGCTGAATAGCAGTGGTCGATACACAATGCACATTACGAGAAATAGCAGTGCGTCAAAGATGGCGAAACCAATAATCTGTGCCGTGCTAATGGTGAGAATGGAACCAAATAAAATAGCTTGCATTTGTTGAGAGGCGCTCGATGAGAGCCGAGCAAAAAAGAGTCCCAAGCCTGTGGCAAAGGCGAGTACTGTGCCGGTAGCAATTTCGCGTTCGGACACCTTCTTGCCCAGTGTGCCAATAACTAATGCACCGCCAAGGGCAAAAGCTCCTAATCCTGCTGCGACAGGAAGCCCTAGGAGTACAGCTCCTGTTGCGCCAGGCAAACCAATATGTGCTAGGGCGTGTGCTGCAAATGTGGAGTGGCGAATAATGGTGAAATAGCCCATCATACCGCAAGCAATGGCAATAAGGATGCCAGCAATAAAGGCTTGAAGCATGAAATCAGATGTGAGAATTTGCGTCCACTGTGTATTAATCAGTGATGTCATAGGTGCTCCTCAGAGTCAGTATGCGATAAAGTCAGTATGCAGTTGTGTTGCAAGTATTGCATAACCGCTAATGGTGTTTTTGGTTTAAGTGCCCTTGCCGTGTGCTGGCACTAGCAGTGTGCGTGAAATTGTGCCGCTTCAAGCACATTATGTGTGTCTATCGTTTGGTGATGTGCCGAACTATGCGGAGTGACAAACATATCACCTTGTGGAGTGGTAATAACTTCGACTTCGGTGCCGTATAAGTGCGTCAGCAATTTCGCATCCAATACCTCAGACATCGGTGCATAATGAGGATGTCCGTCAAGGAGGTAAATTGCTCCGGTTAGTATCGGTAGGAGCATATTGAGATCGTGTGACACAACCTGTACGCTCATATGCCAAGCAGTATTAAGCGTGGCAAGTAAATCTACCAGCGACTGCTGGCTGGCAATATCAAGATTTGCTAATGGCTCGTCTAGTAATAGTAATTCCGGTTTGCTTGCAAGAGCCTGTGCTATAGCCGCGCGTTGGCGCTGTCCTCCTGAAAGTTCGCCCAATCGGGCATTTGCATAATCTTGTAAATGTACAACTTCGATGGCTTCATGAACCTGTTGCCATTGGTGTTCCGTAGTACGGTGCCATCCAAAGCGTGTACCAGTAAGACCGAGGAGTACTGACTGTCGTACGGTAATTGTTGAATCAAGTCCTGATATATAGTTTTGCGGGACGTAGCCGATACGATGGTTTTGTGTACCGGCTGGCGCTCCTAATACAGTAATGCTGCCTTGACTAAGAGCAAGTAAACCTAGTTCTGCGTTAAGTAGTGTTGTTTTGCCTGTACCATTAGTGCCAACAATGGCGGTTATAGTTCCGGTGGGAATGGTGAAATTTCCGTTGAACCAAATAGTGCGACCGTCTCTGCTGATTGCGGCATTGCTAAACTGCACGCTAGCAGTTGGTGTTTGTGCAGATTGCTCTGGTTGTGGTGTGCTCATGGCTTCTCACATTCTACGTAGTCTTATTGATAATCATAATCAATAATGCGGTCAATGTGCAAGCCAAGAGCGTGTGTTGCATCTTCCAGTTCTTGGTAGTGTTTTCTATATATTTGGATTGACACCAACATATTAGTAGTACTCCAAATTACATAGTTCACTTACCATTATCGGAGTATATTTTATTTACCTGGGTCCACCTGTCCTTCATTTGACGGGTGCTCAGCAGATCCTTCGGAAGATTGACCATTGCCTGCTTGCCCAGTATTTGAAGAAGTTCCCGTGTTGTTACTAGTTCCTGTACTACTAACAGGTTATTGCATCGGCATAGCCAAATCGGTGCTGACATGGTTCACAATAGCTGTAATCCAAGAAGGCAATGAAGCATAACTTGCAGGCATAATTGGACTGAGGTCAAGCATTGGCACATCAGAACGTCCCGCAATACCACCAAGTAGATTGACTGTATTACGTTCGGCATCTGCAGGCTGTGTGGATCGGACTAACAACTGTGTTTGTCTTGCTTCCAGCATGGACTGCATACGTCCCACATCTTCTGTAGTAATTGCCGATCCGTTGTCAAGTGCTTGTGTTGCTGTATCTGGAGTTGCGTCAGCAATTCCCATATCACTCATTAAATACTGACCAATAGTACTCGTGGTGATATAAGTGTATTGTTGCTTATCTTTTGCAATGGCTTGAATGGAATCAGCGATGTTCTGTTCTTCGGTGTTATATGCTTCCAGTTGTTGTTTGAAATAATCAGCATGCTGTTGATCTACATTGCTTAACGTATTAGTAAGCTCTTGAGCTACCGCTTTGCGCACATCTGATGAGAACCATAGGTATGGGTTGTCGCCTGTATTCGCGCCAATAATGCGCGCAGCGTTAATGATTTGTGTATTTTGATTGCTTTGGGTGCTCTGGTCATTTTGAGTACTCTGATCATTTTGCTGTGTAGTAGTTGATTGTTTCATCCAATCGTCAAGTCCTGCTCCATTCATCACAAGCAGTTGTGCTTTATTTATAGTGTCCTGCTGTTCTTGAGTAGGAGTGAAATTGGAAATACTGGTATTCTGATCAGCGATGCATGATGTTACTTTCACATATTTGCCACCGAGCTGGCTAGCAAGCGCACCCCATTGGGGTAGTGAGGCAACAATAGTTATTGGTTGGCTCTCTTGAGCCTGTTGCTGTGTAGTATGTTGCGTAGATGCTGATTGCTGCTGCGATGACGAAGCAGTGCCACAGGCAGATAACCCTAGCAATAGTCCTACGCAAGTGCATACAACAAAGACCGTAGCAAGTACATGCGATAGTATGCGATAGGGAGTATGTGACGCGCGTGTATGCTGAGACAAACCTGACATAATTACTCCTTATCGCTCTGTTAGTTGTATTGTAGCGCGGGGCTTGTGTATTTGTGTTATATCGTACAGTAAGACGGTTGTCGGTAACTGCGTGAACTTAGCTATACTAAAAGGACAACAGTAGTTCAACCAGGGGGATTCATGGTACTGGTATTAGATGGCAAACGTACTGCTGCAGCAATTAAACAAGATCTTGCAGAACAAGTAGCGCAATTAAAAGAACGCGGCATTGTTCCCGGTTTGGGAACTTTACTTGTCGGTAATGATGCTGGTTCAGTGAAATATGTCGCTGGAAAACACAAAGACTGTGCGCAAGTGGGGATTGCGTCTATTGCTCGTACATTGCCTGAAAATGCTACAAGCGAGCAAATCATGAATGAAATACAGTACTTGAACCAAGATCCATCAACTACTGGGTTTATTGTGCAACTACCTTTGCCACGTGGTATTGATAGCAATGCCATGATTGATGCGATAGATCCTCATAAAGATGCTGATGGTATGCATCCATATAATCTGGGTGAGCTCGTGCTTCATCCTTATGGGGATATCGAAACACCGTTACCATGTACGCCATTGGGCATTGTGACATTGTTGGATTATTATCGAATTTCTTTAGCTGGTAAACATGTTGTTGTGCTGGGGCGTGGTATTACTATCGGGCGCACTATTGGTTTATTGCTTACTCGCAAAGAAATCAATGCTACGGTAACATGTTGCCATACGGGCACGGTGAATGTTGAAGATATTTTGCGCAGTGCTGATGTGATTGTTGCAGCCATGGGTCAGGCGCATTATGTGAAGCCTTCTATGATTCGTCCTGATGCGGTGTTGATTGATGTAGGAGTGTCGCGCGTTTTTGACGAGCAGGCTGGGCGATACCGTGTATTAGGTGATGTGGATCCTAGGTGTTATGAACATTGTGCGGCATATTCTCCAAATCCGGGCGGGGTGGGGCCAATGACACGTGCCATGTTGTTGCATAATGTTGTTACTATTGCTCAACATATGGCGTAGGCGAAGTGGATGCAGATAAACCTGCATGTAAGTAAATACAGCGGAGTCTAATAAAGATTTGTTTATTGGGTATCTTCAGTAGCTATTGTGTGTTTGCAATCTCTGACCATGCGCATAGCTGAAAAATCCGGGAGTGTCGCATAGTGAAATCCCTTTGTTTTTGACTATGGTTGCAGGTATTCTTATCTTTTGCATGCCCAATGACACACTGCTGAAAGCTCAAAACATATGTTAGTAGTATTCAGCATGTGGCAAGCAGCACGCAAATATATAACTGAATATCGAGTATTATCCATCTATCTATTGAGAAAACCAGTACGTAATGGCAGAAAACAACGCAGAAGTCACCAAGGTCGCAATTAACGACATCGGCACCGAAGAAGACTTCATCAAGGCAGTCGACTCCACCATCAAGAATTTTGACGATGGTGATTTGGTTGAGGGTACCGTAGTCAAGATTGATCGCGACGAAGTACTGCTTGACATCGGCTATAAGACTGAAGGTGTTATTCCTTCCCGCGAACTTTCTATTAAGAAGGACGTCGATCCAGATGACGTCGTAGAAGTTGGCGATACCGTAGAAGCTCTTGTCATCACTAAGGAAGACAAGGAAGGCCGTCTGATTTTGTCCAAGAAGCGCGCACAGTACGAGCGTGCTTGGGGCGATGTCGAAAAGATCAAGGAAGCCGATGGCGTGGTCGAAGGTACCGTCATCGAAGCAGTCAAGGGTGGCCTTATTGTGGACATCGGTCTGCGTGGCTTCTTGCCAGCATCCCTCGTCGAAATGCGTCGTGTACGCGACCTCGCACCATACATTGGTCAGAAGATTCAGGCCAAGATTCTCGAGCTCGACAAGAACCGCAACAATGTGGTACTTTCCCGTCGCCAGTACCTCGAGGAAACTCAGTCCGAAGTACGCGAGACCTTCCTGTCTCAGCTCAAGAAGGGTCAGATTCGCGAAGGCGTTATCAGCTCTATCGTTAACTTCGGTGCATTCGTTGATCTTGGCGGTGTAGACGGTCTCATTCACGTTTCCGAGCTTTCTTGGAAGCACATCGACCACCCATCAGAGGTAGTCAAGGTTGGCGACAAGGTTACTGTTGAAGTACTTGACGTAGATCTCGATCGCGAGCGTATCTCCCTGTCCCTGAAGGCAACTCAGGAAGATCCATGGCAGCGCTTCGCACGCACCCATGTTCCAGGTCAGATTGTTAAGGGCAAGGTTACCAAGATCGTTCAGTTCGGTGTATTCATCTCCGTTGATGACGGCATCGAAGGCTTGGTACACATCTCCGAGTTGGCAAACCGCCACGTAGAGAACCCAGAAACCGTAGTCAAGCCAGGCGAAGAAGTCTTTGTCAAGGTTATTGACGTAGATCTCGACCGTCGTCGTATCTCCCTGTCCTTGAAGCAGGCAAATGATTCCGTAGATATTGCATCTGAGGACTTCGATCCAGCAATGTACGGCATGCCAGCAGAGTACGATGAGCAGGGTAACTACAAGTACCCAGAAGGCTTCGATCCAGAAACCAACGAATGGATTGAAGGCTTCGAGCAGCAGCGTGAAGAGTGGGAATCCCAGTATGCAGCAGCTCACGATTTGTGGGAGCAGCATAAGGAATTTGTCGCTAAGGAGCTGGAGAATGCTGAAGCATCCGCAGCTGCTGACGGTCAGAATGAAGCTGAAGCACCAGAAGAGAAGCCAGTTGAGGAAACCTCCAACTACTCTTCTGAAGCAAGCAACGAAGGCACTTTGGCTGATTCCGATCAGCTGGCAGCACTTCGTGAGCGTTTGCTCAGCGAGAACAAGTAGTCTAAGCACTACTAGTTCTTGATAACTGCTTACAGGGTCTTTGCTCTATTTGGGCAAAGGCCCTTTTGTATACCTGAAATCGACACACACTTACATAAAAATTTGAAAAGTGCTACCCTGTAGGTGGGAAATGTTTTCAAGCGAATCTATTTTATAACAAAAAGATTAAAAATTTAATTAGTTTGTATCTGATGTCTTGTACATGGATATCGTTTAACGTTGCATTGTCAATGGACTTGCTTCATTATTCATTTCCCGAGAAAATAAACACATTATCTGATACAAGGGGGTATCTATTATGTATAGAATAAAAAGGATAGTGGAGTCATTCTTTGTTTTATTGGCGGCACTTTCATTTTGTGTTTTCTTATTGCCTTCTCAAGCAACTGTAGCGAACGCTGCTGGCATTGAAACAACTAACGATACGTTAGCGATTATACCTGCAAAAGATGGAACGCGTACATTAGACAGCTCAAATGGTGTTGATGTACATGCTCAGCTACTTGATGGGGATAGTTTTGTAATTAAAAACAACGAAGTAACATTGGTTAATGCATCTGGAACAAATGTTGCGAAAATTACTGTCACTCTTCCTGTCGGCAAAAAAGTAGTATTTAACAGTACGACTAGTACTTTGCGTATTGTTAATTCCTCGTCTTTTGGGCTAATGTCGGCGAACGGTTGTACAAACAACAAGTGGGCGCAGTGGTTGGTTAGAGTATCGGGTGATCTATTAGTCTGCACACCTGCTGCTATTGCTGCCACAGGTGTTTCTGCTGGTGTTGCTGAAGCTTTTGTCGCCGCTGGATGTGCAGGTGGTGTCGAAGCTTTAGTGACTTGGATCTCGTGTTAAAAGGAGAAAATAATGATACATGATATAGTAACAATGAACAAAAATCCTGTATCTCACTCCACAATGACCGGACACCAGTTGAGCTTGCTCTTGACGGCAATTTTAGGGATGAATCTTATTATTATGTCTATCAAAGAGTTTGACATAGTAATGTTTGTTGCATCTGTTGCTGTGATTATAGTGTTCTTCTTAATTTTTGAGTTTGCGCTCTACCGTATGAACGTTTCTCAAGAACAGCATAAGAAAAAAACAGGTTGGAAGTTTCTAATTTTCGCTGTTGTGTGTGCAGTAATCCTTGTGGTAGCGGTTGCTTGGATTTACGTTCTATAATCTGATTTATCGGAATGTGGGCATCTAAAGTAAAAAGATGTCCACATTCTCTGGGGTATAAGTCAACGTATGCATCTCGTAATCGAAATGGTATCGAAGTTGATACGGTGAGGGAGTTTACTATGTTACGGGAAGTCTGGAATGCAAATAAGCATTATTACAAGCAATCACATATGACAGGTCATGCATGGGCACTACTAATAACATGTTTAACTGCTGTACCATCATTATGGGTTGCATTTTTTCAAGCAAGTGGTTCAGCGATAATGGCGAGTGTAATTGCACTAATTTTTGTTTTTATGCTCTCTGAGTGGTTCTTTGCGCAAGACTATTTAGACAACAAGCATCGCCATACGAAGCAGTAATGCGGTAGTGCCAACACTTTGCAAACTGATAAATACCGTATGAGTGGATTGTTGACTAGTTCACAAAACATATGTTTTTTCAAGTAATACCAGCATAACCTGCCGGAAACAAGTACACTGGTGCATAGGGGTAAGGGGGAGCTATGTTCACTAGAGCAGGACTTACAGGAGGTATTGCTGCTGGTAAAAGCACCGTCGCTGAACGCTTTGAAGATTTAGGTGCGTATGTAATTGATTACGATAAGCTTGCTCACCAAGCAGTTGCTCCAGGAAGTGTGGGATTACAGGAAGTAGTGCGTACTTTTGGGCGTAAAGCTAGAGCTACAGATGGCACTATGAACCGTCAGTGGATGGCGAAGCATGTGTTCAACGATGATGATGCGCGTGCCAAACTCAACGCCATTATTCATCCCATTGTATTTCGTGAAGCAGGTCGTCTCGAATACATGTGGCTTGCTAAACATCCTGTGCCATTAGGTCGGCGAAATTTGGTAATTCATGACATTCCGCTATTAGTAGAAACTGGACGTGTAGGGTATTTTGATACTGTTATCACTGTGGAAGCGCCAGAAGCGTTGCGCATTAAGCGTATGGTCAAAATGCGAGGTATGAGTAAAAAAGATGCACAAGCGCGTATCAGAGCACAGGCAAGTAGCGATTTGCGACTTGATGTAGCTGATTACGTAATTGACTCCACTAAAGATTTCGAACATATGTACGAAGATATTGATAGACTATATACAATATTGACGCGACCTGTGGTGAAAACGCAATACGGATTTGGTTTGCAACGCCATGAAGCATAACGACAAGTTATGTCAAGCTGGTACATAACCGTTATGGCGCAACAAAAATAGCGCAAGCGGCTATGGAGTAAACCACCGTAATGTTATAACTATAAAAAGGTTATCGAGTTTGGGTATCGTGTTTGTGACTGCGCGTAGCTACTGTGCATTGCAATTGCAACACTCGATATGAGACTTGTGAGTATGGGGCTGCTGGAGGATTATGTCATTACTCAATCAGTCAGGAACGATTGAACGTATAGATAAGCCATTTGTTGTGAAATCACCATATAAGCCATCTGGAGATCAGCCTCAGGCTATTGAGGAATTGGCTACACGCATTGAAAATGGTGAAAATGATGTAGTGTTGATGGGTGCTACAGGTACTGGTAAAACCGCAACAACGGCATGGCTGATTGAGCGATTACAGCGTCCAACCCTGATTTTAGAGCCAAACAAAACGCTGGCTGCACAGCTGTGTGCTGAGTTTCGTGAACTTATGCCAGATAACGCGGTGAGCTACTTCGTGTCGTATTACGACTACTATCAACCAGAGGCGTATATTCCACAGACTGACACGTATATTGAAAAAGATTCAAATATCAATGACGATGTAGAACGATTGCGTCATGCGGCAACTGCGAATCTGCTTACACGTAGAGACTGCGTAGTAGTAGCAACAGTAAGCTGCATTTATGGTTTGGGTACGCCAGAAGAGTATGTCGGCAGAATGTTGCTGCTCAAAGAAGGTCAGGTAGTAGATCGCGATGAGCTGCTACGTACTTTTGTCAGTATGCAGTATAAGCGCAACGATATTGCTTTTACCCGCGGCACGTTTAGAGTGCGTGGCGACACTATTGAAATTATTCCTGTATACGAGGAATTAGCAGTACGCATAGAGATGTTTGGTGATGAAATTGACCGTATCAGCACCCTACACCCGCTTACTGGAGATGAAATCGAACATGTTGAGCAAATTCACATTTTCCCAGCATCGCACTATGTTGCAGGTCCTGAGCGCATGGCAAAAGCGCTTGACGGCATCCGCACTGAACTTGATTGGCGTGTAAAAGAATTCAAAAAACAGGGTAAGGAGCTTGAAGCGCAGCGCCTTATGCAACGTACTACCTACGATTTGGAAATGCTAGAGCAGGTTGGCGTGTGCGCTGGCGTAGAGAATTATTCGCGACATTTAGATGGCAGAGGTCCTGGTACGCCACCGCATACGTTGCTTGACTTTTTCCCTGATGATTTCCTATTAGTTATTGATGAGTCGCATGTTACTGTGCCACAAATTGGTGCAATGTATGAAGGTGATGCTTCACGAAAGCGCACTCTGGTAGAACATGGTTTCCGTTTGCCAAGTGCTATGGATAATAGGCCTTTGAAGTGGGATGAATTCCTAGATCGTATTGGGCAAACTGTGTATCTTTCAGCTACTCCTGGCGATTATGAGGTGGGGCTGTCTGATGGTGTGGTCGAGCAGATTATTCGACCAACTGGCTTGCTTGACCCGAAAATTGAAGTACGTCCTGTGGAAGGGCAGATTGATGATTTACTGGCAGAAATTAAAGATCGTGTAGCTAAACATGAACGTACTTTAGTGACAACGCTTACTAAGAAAATGGCAGAGGATTTGACCGAGTATCTGCTTGAACGAGATATTAAGGTCGAATACTTGCATTCTGATGTTGATACCTTGCGTCGTGTGGAATTACTACGTGAACTTCGTGAGGGTAAAATTGACGTTATTGTTGGCATTAACTTGCTTCGCGAGGGTCTTGATTTACCAGAGGTATCGCTCGTCGCTATTCTTGATGCCGATAAAGAAGGTTTTTTGCGTTCGTATCGTTCGCTGATTCAGACTATTGGTCGAGCAGCACGAAATGTTTCCGGCACAGTGCTGATGTATGCCGATCACTACACCGATGCAATGCGTAAAGCTATTGATGAGACTAACCGTCGTCGTGAGAAGCAGATGGCATTCAACAAAGAGCATGGTATTGATCCTAAGCCGCTGATGAAGCGTATTAGTGATGTTAATGACATGTTGGCTAAAGAGGATGTGGATACGCAGGAACTGCTTGCTGGTGGTTATCGCAACGCTGGTAAGGCGGGGAACTCGCATATGGGTATTCCTGGTCTTGATGCTGATTCGGCTCAAGAGCGACATCGCAGAATAGAAGAGTCTGGACTTCCTGCACAAGATCTTGCTGACTTGATTCGCAAACTTTCTGAGCAAATGCATACTGCTGCAGAACAGTTGCAATTTGAGCTTGCAGCACGATTGCGTGATGAAATTGCTGATTTGAAAAAGGAATTGCGCCAAATGACTCAAGCACAGCAATAATCAGCAATAATTAAGTACTGAGTTTGTAATTTGTATATTTGTAACTTGTATAACTTGGTTGAGGTGGCTTAGGCAGACTAGGTATTGCATGGGTCACCTCCACACGATAGAGTGGGAAACATGGCAGAAACACCCCTATGGTTTATGATCGCGACATTCGCGGTGCTCGCTGTATTCTTTGTTGTTGATTTGCTGATTATCGGCAGACGTCCTCATGTTCCTTCCACGAAAGAGTGCGTAACACATATTGCCTTTTTTGTGGTGATGGCACTAATTTTTGGCGCTTTAGTCTGGATAGTCGCAGGAGCAAAGCCGGCTATTGAGTTTTACTCAGGCTGGCTGACAGAGTACTCATTGAGCATCGATAATTTATTTGTATTCGTTATTATTATGGCGAATTTTGCTGTGCCTAAGCAGTTGCAGAAGTTTGTGCTGTCTGTTGGTATTGCTATTGCGCTAGTGTTGCGTGGTATTTTCATTCTGCTTGGGTCGGCGATTATTACTCGCTTTACTTGGGTATTTTTCATCTTTGGTGCTTTTCTACTCTATACCGCAATTAAGTTGGTTAAAGGAGAAGACGATGATGATGAATATAAGGAAAATGCGCTGATTCGTACGTTGCGCAAAGTAATCCGCCTCAGTGATGAGTTTGACGGTGAGCGCTTACGCACGAAGAAAAATGGCATAACATATTGGACGCCAATGCTTGTAGTGTTGCTCGCTATTGGTACTACCGATGTGATGTTCGCTTTTGACTCGATTCCTGCAATTTTTGGGTTAACCAAAGACCCGTTTATTGTGTTTACTTCTAATGTGTTTGCGCTACTTGGATTACAGCAACTGTATTTCTTGCTTGGTGCATTGTTGGATAAGCTCGTGTATTTGCCGCTCGGTTTAGCGGTAGTTCTTGGGTTTATTGGTGTAAAGCTGATTATGGAAGCATTGCATGCCAACACGTTGCCATTTATTAACGGTGGTCAGCCTATTCACGCGGTTCCAGAAATACCTACATGGCTTTCACTAGTTGTCATTATTGTTTCTATTGGCACTGCTGCACTGGCAAGCGTGTTAAAAATGCGTAAACTTGAACGCAAAGCATAGGCTTAGCGCTGCAATGTGGCTTAGTGCTGTACATGATAAGCGTGTAGGTTAATAGTTACTTAGTGTGCCCTCGATGAGGGCGCCATGTGTATGAGCAATATATGCTTTAATACTGGCATGTTGGTATGTATACTATATTTCATGCTTTTTTATACACATCATTGTGCTCATGTAATAGGGCAGTGAATAGGTTGTAAAATGGTGTGTTCACGTCTTGAACGTTCGCTAGACTAGATGTCGGCAATCGTGAGAACTCCGGAGAGTTCTCAATTCAATATGAAGGATAGGCATATGCGTAAAGCCAAGATCGTTGATACTATTGGACCAGCAACCGAATCGCTGGAGAACCTCACTAAGATCGTTGAAGCTGGCATGGATGTTGCTCGCTTGAACCGTTCTCATGGTACTCCAGAAGATCACTTGCGCGTATACAACAATGTTCGTGAAGCTGGTAAGGCAACCGGTCGCAACGTTGCAGTCTTGGTTGATTTGCAGGGACCAAAGATTCGCTGTGGCTGGTTCAAGAAGAACGCTGACGGCGAAGATAAAGTACAGCTGACTGCAGGTCAAGAGTTCATTATTACTACAGACGATATCGAAGGTGACGAGCACATCACCTCCACCACGTTCAAGGGTCTGCCAGGCGACTGCCATCCAGGAGATCCAATCCTGATCGATGACGGTAAGGTACGTCTTGAAGTCACTAAGGTTGAAGGCAATAACGTACACACTAAGGTTATTGTTGCCGGCCCAGTTTCCAGCCACAAGGGCATTAACTTGCCAGGTGTTGCTGTGAGCCTGCCAGCGTTGACCGAGAAGGATGAAGAGGATCTTCGCTGGGCAATTCGCACCGGTGCAGATATTATTGCAATGTCCTTCGTGCGTTTTGCAACTGATATTGACCGCGCTCATGAAATTATGGACGAAGAAGGTCGTCGTATCCCAATCGTCGCCAAGATTGAGAAGCCACAGGCTGTAGAGAATCTTGAGGACATCGTTAAGGCATTCGACGGCATTATGGTTGCCCGTGGTGATATGGCCGTTGAGATGCCATTTGAAGAGGTGCCACTGGTTACTAAGCGCTGCATTTCTTTGGCTCGCCGTTACGCTCGCCCAGTCATCGTGGCAACCGAGGTTCTCGGCTCCATGGTTCATTCCCCAGTACCAAGCCGTGCAGAGGCTTCTGACTGCGCTAATGCTGTGCTTGACGGCGCTGATGCAACTATGACATCTAACGAGACTGCTGTTGGTGAATATCCAACCGAGTCCGTGAACACTATGGCACGTATTTCCGGCTATGCTACCGAGCATGGTTTGGCAAGCATTCCTTCTTTGGACAATCTGGATATGTCAAAGTCTGGTGCTGTTTCCAGTGCTGCTGTTGACTTGGCTGAGAAGATTGATGCTAAGGCAATTGTTGCCTTCACTCAGACTGGCGATACTGTACATCGTGTATCTCGCGAACGTCCAGCTGCTCCAATCTACGGTTTGACTACCGATGAGCACACCTACCACTGGTTGGCTTTGAGCTGGGGTACTGAGGCATTCTTGCTGGACGAGGATTACCATCAGTTGAACCGCAAGCAGATTATGGAGCTCACCGACGCTACATTGAAGGCTGCTGGCAAGGTTGAAGATGGCGATCATGTTGTAGTACTCACATGCTCTCAGGGCGATTTGGAACCAGGTAGCACTGATTCCATCTATGTACACACGGTTGGTACCACTCGCTAAGAGTTAGGATTAGACGGCGTACAAGCTGTTGAACGCGAATAAGGGTCAAGGTTTTCCTTGACCCTTTTAATTAATATATGGCGTGGTATATAGGAAGAAAATGATGCGGTCTAATATACGCGCCGAATGGAGCGTATATACTCATGATTATGAGCGATACTCTGGCTTCCAGATGGTGCTCTCAAGCGCTGCATCAATGGCATTGTCGGTTGGCTCTATGTTTACGCCGCTGAGATGTTGAGCGATAACATTACGTATCACTGCACGGGCAATAGTGCGTGAGAACGTAGTTAACTTCGATACTGGAGGCAGTACAGCAGCACCAGGTAAAGTTGGATCTACAATACCGCCTAGTGCATGGCTGGCAGCTGAGAGTGTATCGCGATTGACGAGTTTCGCATGTGATGCAAGAAGCCCTAGCCCAAGACCTGGGTACATCAGTGCATTATTGGCTTGCCCAATGGTATAAGTTATGCCGTTATACTCCACAGGATCAGCAGGAATGCCAGTAGCAACTAGTGCTCGACCATAAGTCCATTCAATTAAATCCTCAGCTGTTGCTTCTGCAAGTTGTGTTGGATTCGATAATGGAAAAATAATAGGACGTGCAGTATGCGCTGCCATGTCCTGTACAATTGCCTTGGTAAAGGTATGTGGCTGGGTAGATGTGCCAATCAAAATGGTTGGGCGTACAGTTGCTACTGCCGCAGCAAGCGTGGTGAGTGCTTCAGAGTGCGTAAATTCGCTACGCTGGCGTGTGAACTGTCGTTGCGCTGGAGTAAGCCCAGGCGTGTCATCAAAGAGTAGACCTTGCTTATCAACAAGATAAAACCGTGAGCGAGCCTCTTGTGGTTCTAATCCCTGTCGCACCATCTCTTCATAAATCATAGCAGCAATACCACATCCTGCAGTACCTGCACCAAAACTCATCACGCGCTGATCGGTCAGTTGCTCTTTGGAAATATTCAAAGCCCCAAGAATGCCAGCAAGGGTGACAATGCCAGTACCTTGAATATCATCATTAAAAGTCGGGATTGACTGTGCATACTTATTCAAAATATTAGCAGCATTTTCTCGCCCAAAATCCTCCCAATGCAGCAACATATCAGGAAATATGCTGCGTGCAGCCGTAACAAACTGATCAACGAATTCCATATACCTTATGCCGCTAATACGCGGGTGGCGATTCCCTAAATATCGTGGGTTGTTAAGCAGCATGTGATTGTTAGTTCCAACATCAAGACTAACCGGTAAGACTTCTTCTGGATTAATACCAGCTGCAGCTGTATATACCATAAGCTTGCCGATAGCAATATCTACGCCGTTGACACCCCAATCGCCAATGCCTAGTATTCCTTCAGCATCGGTGACAACAATAAGACGAATATGCCGCCCGCCAGCAGCATGTTCGAGAGATGAACTGATTGCCTCAGGATGGTCTATAGATATAAATGCTGCCCCTTGAGGGCGTGTAAACAGATTGTGATATTGCTCAATTGACTGGGCGATCACAGGATCATAGACTATCGGAAGCATTTCTACAATGTGTGAATCAATAAGTTTATAGAATAACGTTCTGTTTGTGTTAAAGATATTCATTAAGAATAATCGCTGTTCAAGTCCCTTTGGCTTTTGCTGATATTGTGCGTAAGCTTGGTCGACTTGCTCTTCTAAAGTTTGCACTGCTGAAGGGAGCAGTCCGGTCAATCCCAGATCCTCGCGCTCTTGCTCAGTAAATGCGGTGCCTTTATTTAAAAATGGATTATTAAGTATTGCAAACCCCTTCATGGTTTCCCCTAACTGTTGACGTTTAATTATGTTCTTTGTGGTGTACTGGCATAGTTGTAACGTGAAGTGCTACGCTTGTGCTGTATGACTGCAGTATCTCGGTTAAGTATATTTATAGTCAATATTGCGCGTGTCAATAAAAATTCTTTATTAATACTATGGTAGGAAAAACTTGGTAAATGGAAAGAAGTGCGAATGCGTACTCAAGATATGCAATATTTTACGATGCTGTGCAAATTGCGTAGTTTCTCTCGCGCTGCACAATACTTTCATGTTACTCAGCCGACAATCTCATATGCGATACGTCGTCTGGAAGAAGAATGCGGCGCATCATTACTAATCCGTGAACATACGCAACAGCAAGTGAAGATCACATCTGCAGGGGAGATTGTACAACGTGCGTGTATGAATATGCTTTATGACTATCAGCAAATGCTCTCCCAAGTTGAGCGTTTTAAGCAGCAACGTATTACCTTTGGATTGCCCCCAATTTTAGGAAACGCGTATTTTATGCAGTTAATACGATCGGTACGACAGCAGGGCTTGCTTGAGCATATTGATTTCGTGAGTGCAGGTTCGAAGGAGATTTTGCAGCAACTTCATGATGGGAAGTTGGATCTCGCGCTAATTGGGTCAATACAGCCGTTGGATGAGTTGCTAGATGAGGGGACATTGCATGTAGTGCAAGTGGGGAAACGACCGTTTTGTATTGTGGTTGCTACTGATGATCCCCTTGCTACTCACTCTGAGGTGAGTATACAAGAGTGTGCGGATCGTAGTTTTATACTGTTAGATGAGCATTATGTGCATGAGTCTGCTTTTCGATTGTTGATGCAGCATGTGCAGCTTGGAGCACATGTTGAGATATATCAGTCTGATGTGCAGATTGTGTTATCGATGATTCGGGAAGGATTAGGAATCGGATTCTTGGCTGATATTGCTCTGAAACAAGCAGAGGGACTTGTGGCATTGCCAATAGCGGGTGCATATCAACCAGAATTTATTGTTTCTGTAGCGAGTACACGACCATTGGAGCAGATTGCTGAAGGTAGGTTTTTGTCGTTCGCACATGAACTGCAAACCGCTTTTCAATAAAGTAGTTTTGTTGTTCCATATGTCATTGCTTTATTGAGAATACGGGACATAAGAGTGGCATATTGGGTATTTATACAGCATTATATAAATTAAAAAAAACGAATATCAAGACCGAAAAATCAAAGCTGAGATTCTAATTCACGCACCCCGTGAGGGGTGCGACGGAAGCAAAAGCATAACCAACGGGGTTACTGCTTTATTTCAATTCACGCACCCCGTGAGGGGTGCGACCAGCAAGACGCTGCTCAACAAAACTCACACCAAATATTTCAATTCACGCACCCCGTGAGGGGTGCGACACGTGTTTAGTTGCCAGATGTACTGTGAGAATGATTTCAATTCACGCACCCCGTGAGGGGTGCGACGTTGATGATATTGACGAGTTTATCGACACGTTCCACATTTCAATTCACGCACCCCGTGAGGGGTGCGACACAAACAAAAAACTGTGCAACAATAGACGGATGATTTCAATTCACGCACCCCGTGAGGGGTGCGACAGCACATTATGAACTTTCTCACCGCACAAGACGTATTTCAATTCACGCACCCCGTGAGGGGTGCGACCTACGCCTGTTTGGTATTCGTGGACACGGTGTTTTGATTTCAATTCACGCACCCCGTGAGGGGTGCGACCTTAACGCCCATGCAGTTTTTAACGCTCTGACAAGTATTTCAATTCACGCACCCCGTGAGGGGTGCGACTGATAAGATCCGTAAGCACCTGAATCATGCAATCATTTCAATTCACGCACCCCGTGAGGGGTGCGACCGCGATAATGGACAATTATGCCCACTATCCAATCATTATTATGGCATATAAGGTACATGCAAAGATGGTTTTTTACTTCACACGCTATGAGGCTGTTTAATATCTCTTTGTAATTATCAGATTTTCAACAGTGTTTTGGATAACTACTCTTATCGTACCGCAGATAAGTTGGAAACTGTGGTGCGAACATGCCGTAGAGAAGTGTGTGCTTAAGGTTCGCGTAGCCGTACATTGGATAACAAGCTTCTTATATACAATGGGTATTGTAGCAAGGGTTGCAAGCTTTTCGAAGAGGAAAGACTAGTGCTACTACTGAAGTTCTACGTACCGTGCTAAGGCGCGATGGCGGTTACAACACATAAAGTGATGATGATAATGTTCAATGATGATAAAGCATTGTATTGGTAGACAAACTCTGCATGGTATTGTGCAATGAAGCAAGTATTCTCAACGCCAGGGTTCGAAGATTCCTACATAGTAGACTATGAACTCACTGACGAGGCACCAGAAGAAGCACGCAAATCATTCTATCAACAAAAAGGGTGAGGAAAATGGTATTGCAGTACTGTGATGAACCATTAGTGAATACTATGGCTGATATATTGTTTGGCAACAGTTATGATGGGTCAGCAAAGCTTGTTTTTGAGCATGTTCAATATGGAGAATTTGACTCTGCTGTTAGTCTTTTTACCGGAAAAGTAGAGAAACATAATATTACTGTTCCGCGTAAGGTTTATGGCGAGTTATTGAGCTGTTACTCTCTTGATCCACAGGATCTGAACTATAGTCCAGACATGTATGCTGATGTGAAAGCTATTGAAGAAGCTGGATTAGTTGAGGATTAAGCATGAAGCGGGATATGGATTGAGTCCGCACTATTTTATTGGAAGCAAGCGCATCTCAAGAGATGCTTGATGCCTCTTATTTCGTTAATGACCAGTATTCGCTAGAAATGGTTGGATACCATGATCCAGATCGTGCAGGAAGCTGAGCTTATTGATGCAACAGTAGTTCGCGCGTTTGGAGGGCAAATCGTTTCCGCGACAGTGAAGCACCTCACGCGGGATAGATTTGTTGTTGCCGAGTTTGCATGAAAATCTCATAAGAATAAGATGGTGTGTGTGCGAATGTCACCCGTGTATCTGACCGTGTTACAAGTGTCAATCTCCACACACCGTCTGTTTCAAAATTTTGTCACAAAGGTTTAAATTCCTCATTCCGCCTATAACCCCATTCTCGACTATTCAGGGAAAATGCTACGAAATCAAAAATGAACCTCTAGACCGAGAACCAGATAAGGGCTCAAAATCTAGAGGCTCTATTCAGAATATAACATTTTTGGGCGGTGTAGTCAAGTAGTTAACGACGCTCGACTGTAACTCGAGTTTCATTCGGAGTACTGGGTTCGAATCGGTGTCTGGCGGTTCTTCGCATTTTGTGGTGTTTGGAGTGAGTGTTTGTGGCAAAACTGGCTACTTTGGAATATCAGATGTTTCAAACCGTACAGAAGAACAGGGTGAAATGGCTGGTTTGCAATAGCTGCTATTGCAAACAGTGCACTACCCAAAACCGCTATTCCCAATAGCAACCGATAGCAAGCAATACAACCACCCTCACATCCCAAGAGGACAATCCAAAGAACCACTAAAAATCGTTGAAAGTAAACGAAAAACCGCTTATCGCAAGTCTTTGCAATAAGCGGCTCATTAGTGCCCCGGGTGGGACTCGAACCCACACTGTACAGATTTTGAGGCTGTCTCCTCTACCAATTGGGATACCAGGGCAACACCTCGATGAACTATACACGCACATGCTGGTAAACGCAACATTGAAGCTCTTCGGCGTGTCGTATTATGTTATCAATGTACAAACACGTATAAAAAAACACGTACGTGCTTACAATATACACCCATAGAAACGCCTATTCTAAAGGGATTTAGCACTTATACTTACTCATTACAAACCATCAAAACAACCCAGTCAACCTACCGATGCACAGCACGATAGAGCGCTCGTGAAATCCTAAACGCCCCATAACTTACTGCTGCAAGAACACTAGCACTTATTGCACTTAATGTAGCAAACACAGAAGGGCGACGTAATTCATCGCGTAGGGAAGCTCCATCAGTTACCACATGGTCTTCTACAAATACGCGCAACTCATTGCTGCTTCGACCGCCTACTAATTCGCCCCAATTCAGCATTCGTGTACGGTATTTCATTGGATCGGACTCATGAAACTCAAATAGGCGAACACCGCGCAGCTTAGTTTTTGGTCCATACGATGTAAAACCACATGTTGGCGCATACCCCAAATCCATGTCATGAACATGGCCAACGAACGCATTTTTATGATCATGTCCGCAATACAAAGCAAAATAGCCGCCAGCTTGACGCATTCGCTCCACTTGACCAGCATTAGTATCCGCGCACCCAATCGACTCGCCAAGCATGCCTCCCGGGTAGCACACATCAGGGTTTAATACGAAGCATCGCCCTGAAAAAGCACGAGCGCCTTCCACAGCGTGCGGCGTATATGCTGGCACTTCTTTCAAGCAATCATAAAATTCTTGTGGTGCAATATGCTGGAATGCAATAGAGGGGACTGGCTTGTTATCTCCATTCATCTGTTGCAGAGTATGTTGAACTGATTCTAGCCAATTAAGGGCTTGTTCAGAAGGTAACCCATAGCCATCTGAATCTGCTAAATCAAGCCCGCGCGCGTTTACCATATAGGCTGCTTGTTCGCTTGCAGATGTTGATCCAGTGCGAGCATGAGCCATATCATTATCAGAGTTGCTGCTAGTTGTATCATCAGCATCCTGCTGTATATCATCCGCATAATCACCCGAATTAACCATCATAATGGACATCGCAATGCGCGTACCGTCTTGCGTATAAATCGGAAGCGCAAATGTACCAGGTTCAGGAGCCAAAGCATTCTCGTCACTTGCTTTAGGGTTCAAGCACCCTGCAAACTCACGATATATATCGTCTTGTTCGTCTACCAGAATGCCGCACTGAAAATCATGATTGCCGTAAGTCGCTGCAAAGGGAACATTAGCCGCGACCATAGGGGCAAGAAAACCTTGGAAACATTGTCGAACTTTTGCTCTTGCATCATCAAGCAACTGCTCTTTTGTAGTATCGCGATGTTGTTCACTAGCATCAAGCATACGTTGTTCAACATCATCAAGTTGTTGGTGCATGGTATCTAACCGTGACACAGTTTCAGGCTTAGCATGTATCAATCGCAACAGTTGTGCTATTCGGTTATGTGCAGCTTGATGGAGGCGTTCGTTCTTCTCCCTAAAAGCAGATTCAAATTTGGTAACTACGCGCACCCTATCGCCAATTTTTTCGCCACGTCGTCGCAAAAATGTACGCATCCAAGCTGGATCATATCCGCGTATTTGATCCCCGGTTAATACCACCAAATCAGGGTCTGCTTGTTCAATCGCAGCTTCCAGTAAGCGAATAGTATCAGGGCTTACATCCGGTCCGTCTTGAATATCGGCCATTTGCAGTACTCTAAAACTTCCGTCGCTCCTGAAATGCAATGGTTGCTCAGCATGCGAAGGCGCATATGAAGAAGCCTGCGATGAAGCTTGTAGTGGAGCATACGAAGAAGTATTGCTTAGTGATTGCATTTGCGTACCCATAGTTCTACTGTAGTCATTTGCAAGAATGAGAGCAAGTGTTTAACTGTTCACTATCCTCTGTTTTGCGTTGGATCGCGTTGTAACAGCAGGAATATCAATGCCAAAACGAGCAGAATACCAATAGAAAGCACGCCGAGTGAAGCATTGCCAGTAATAGAAGTAATAGCAGCAACGAGTAGCGTACCCAAAACGGAAGCAGTACGTCCAAAAATATCATAGAAACCGTAGTATTCATTAGCTCGCTCTTTTGGAATCAGCTTGCCATAATATGAGCGACTTAATGCTTGAATACCGCCCATAAATAAGCCAACAAGTACTGCCAGAATCCAAAATTCCACTGCAGAATCCATCAATAGCGCGGCAAACATGACAATTCCTACATATGCGGCAACAGAAATTGTAATCATACGTTTCGCGCCGATTCGATTCGCTAACGCACCATACGCAATCGCTGAAGGGAATGCTACAAATTGTGTTACTAACAGCGCGACAACCATCATATTGGCATTAAGTCCAAGTTGCGCGCCGTAGGAGGTAGACATGCTAATAACCGTATTTACAGCGTCAATATAGAAAAAGTAAGCAATCATATACAGCAGTAAATTTCGGTTATGTGCGATAGTACGCATCGTGGTACCAAGTTCACTGAACGTACCACGCAGTGCTTCGCGCATTCGTGATGCTGGCAGGCGATAATGGTGTTGGACAAAACTACGTACTAAAGGAATAGTAAAGAGCAGCCACCATAGTGCTGTAATTGCAAAACTACATTGAATACCAAAAGTTTGTGAAAACCCGAAATATCGCGGACCTGCCAAAATAATGCCGAGACAGAGTATGAATGGCAGCGTAGAGCCGACGTATCCGATAGCGTATCCGTATGCGGAAATCTTATCCATGCGTTGCTCACCGGTAGTATCAATAAGCATGGAATCATAGAATGTCATCGATGCATTCAATCCAGTACGCGCTATGATATACAGGATTAAAAATGCTAGCCAATGCATAGGCAGTGCCATTGCGGCGCACGCAAGAATAGCAGTTCCAGTAAAACCAATAAAGAACTTGATTTTCATGCCCTCAATATCGGCAAGAGAACCCAGGATGGGCATAAGAATTGCAGCAATTAATGCGGCAATAGTTTGTGCATATCCCCATGTTGAAACAATATTGGTTTCTCCAGCAGCTTTAAGCAAGCCATTAACATAAATTGGGGCAACTGAAGTCGTTAATAATACGAATGCCGAATTGCCCATATCGTAGAGCATCCAGCGCTTTTCACGAGGGGATAAGGGAGCGGAAGGCTTATTAGGTAATTCGTCAAGTGGGCGCGGTGTAGATGGCTGTGTTGCTGATGCTGCCGGCGCTGCGCGGTGGATGCTTGACATAGGCACTCCTTACGTACGTTATGCATATCCTATCGGTTTACTGTGGACGATGAGGTTGCAATAACAAAATATGAATGAATATGCGCATATAATGGTGTACACGCCATGACCTGCTAGACGCAGGGTGTAGGATACTGGTACACTCAAAGATGAACTTTAACGCAGCATGTACGATATGAAGTACAGTTAAAGCAAACGTAGCTGAGTAATGGATTACAGGCGTAAGTCGGGGGCGTTTTGCAGTGTTTGCAGAATGAGCCTCGTATAGAGCAACGACGGAAGGGGCATAATGGGCCAGCAACGAAATCAAGAAGAAACAACTTCGCAAGGTCGTACAGTTGTAGTTGCTGAAGATGAAGCACTCATTCGTCTTGACATTGTAGAGTCTCTACGTGCAGCTGGATACGATGTTGTGGGAGAGGCAGCAAGCGGACAAGAAGCTGTTGATCTTGTCCGTGATCAAGAACCAGATGTAGTGGTTATGGATGTGAAAATGCCGGGTAAGGATGGCATTACTGCAGCTCAGGAGATTGCTGATGAAAACCTTGCTCCTGTGGTGATGCTGACTGCATTTTCACAGCAGTCCTTGGTTGAGAAGGCAGCAGATGCAGGTGCTATGGCGTATGTAGTAAAGCCATTCGTGCCAGAAAAACTGTTCCCAGCTATCGAAGTGGCAATTAGTCGTTTTGATCAGATGAATGCACTGCGCGATGAAGTTTCTGACATGAAAGCGCGTTTTGAAGCACGTAAGCGTGTCGATCGTGCTAAGGGATTGCTGATGGAAAATATGGGATTAAGCGAGTCTGAGGCATTCCGTTGGATTCAAAAAACTTCAATGGATAGGCGACTAACTATGCAGGAAGTGGCTGATGCTGTTATTGCTCAGGTGCAGTAGCAGTTTGATTGTACTCAACCGCAGTTTTTGCAGTATTTATTGCAGATGCAGTATCTATTGCAGATAATGTAGCTTATCTAAGGCGTGCATGTCACGCCTTTTCTTGTAATATTGACAGGGTATAAACAGCCGGTATTGCACGAAACTGCATAACAACCGCATAATTACGCATAACATATAAGTGTAAGCAGCACATAGGTAGCACAAAAACATAGACAGCACGTAGACAACACTGCAGTAAGTTGAACAGGGTATTATGACACAAGATCGTTTACTCATTATTGATGGTCATTCGTTAGCATTCCGAGCATATTTCGCTTTGGATGCCTCACATTTTTCTACAAAAAGTGGCTTGTCTACCAACGCCATCTGGGGATTTGCCAACATGCTTACTACTGTAGTTAATGATGAGCACCCCACGCATATTGCCGTCGCTTTTGATGTAAAGGGCGGTACTTTCCGCAACGAAATGCTGCCCCAGTACAAGGGCACCAGAGATGCTGCGCCAGAGGATTTATTGCCGCAGTTCCCTTATATTCAACAGCTTCTTAAGGCGTTGGGCATTACGTATATTGAAAAGCCCGGGTATGAAGGCGATGACATTATTGGCACGCTCGCCACAATGGGCTCTCAAGCAGGTATGGATACTTTAGTGCTTTCAGGAGATAGGGATGCCTTCCAGCTTATTGACGAACACGTCACTGTACTGTATCCAGGGCATCATTTTAGAGATCTGAAACATATGGATGAGCAGGCTGTGCTGGATAAGTACAAAGTAACTCCAGCACAGTACCCTGATTTGGCTGCATTACGAGGAGAAACTGCGGATAATATTCCGGGAGTGCCTGGAGTAGGCGATGGGTTTGCAGCAAAGTGGATTGCACAATTCGGCTCTCTTGAAGGCATTCTAGAACATAGCGATGAAATAACAGGTAAAAAAGGTGAAGCACTGCGCGAGCATATTGACCAAGTACGCCTCAATCGCAAAGTAAATGCACTTGTGCGCGATATTGATTTAGGCATTAGTCTAGATGAATTGTATTGCAAAGGCAGTCATTTAGGTGAGCTTGACAGTATTTTGCATACACTAGAATTTGGTACTCGTACACGCGCAAAATTATTGCGAGCGTTCCCTGCAGATCCCAATGATACTGCTGATAACTCAAGCAATAGCAGCAACTCTAGCGATGTTTCGGAGGAAACACTCGACCCATCAGCAACAGCGCAACAATCCGAACTGGATCCAAGACATGTGGTAAGCGTTAATGTGCTTGACCAACAGCAAGTCAGCGAACTAGTACGCGCTGAAGTCCAACAAGTATCGTGCGATTCATGGGTTGAAGAGCATTTTGCCTCATTGAGGCAGACACAGCATAATGATGAATCATATGCTTTGCCTGAGCGACTTGATCAAGCGTCAGAAATCGATAGCCATGATCAGAGCCACCTATCACATGAACAGCATTTTGATCCAACAAAGGTATGGGTGCTCTGGGCAACTGGCTCTCTTACCCATGCACAGGGTGCGCTAGAAACGCTTACCATTCTTGCTCCTGACCGCCATGCGCTGGTACTTAATGCGGGTCAAGCTCAAAGCCATGCAACAGCTGTGGCACGCCTTTTGCATGATTTTGGACATACCTGTGCTACATATGATGCCAAGTCGCAAATGCATATCCTGCGTGCTCTCAACTCAGAAGCATTAGTACAAGCGTATCAGCCTGCATATGATATTGACCTTGCACAATACGTGGTCGATTCACAATTCCACGCTAAAGACCTCACTGAGCTTATAGAGCACACATTTGAAGGCATTGAACTTGAAGAGACACAACAGTCACAGGAGGTGCAGGGCGCGTTTAATTTCGATGATATTGACAACCCGCAGCTTCTTACGAATACGTTTGATCCAACGCCATGTGCGCGTCAAGCGGCTACAATCGCCTCAGTTGCTCAAGTACTGATTCCAAAAGCTATTGAAACGCACCAGCTCGAATTGATGCAAGGTATCGAATTGCCAGTTTCCAGAGTATTGGAACGCATGGAACATGTTGGTGCGGCTGTTGATGAGCAGCGTTTGGACTCAATGTTAGAGCGTTTCAGCAGCGAAGTGGAACTAGCGCAGCAGCAGGCATATGACGCTGCGGGGAAGACCATGAACCTGCAAAGCCCTAAACAACTGCAATCAGTGCTCTTTGACGATATGGGACTTGTAGGTGTGCGCAAAACTAAATCTGGTGGGTATTCTACAGACGCACAAACTTTACAAGAGCTTGCCACACGATATGTGCATGATGAGCGTGCTAGCAGTTTTCTTGTAGCATTACTACGCCACCGAGAAATGAATAAACTCAAGCAAATTGTGCAAAGCTTAATCGATGAGATTGACGCGCATGACCATCGTATTCATACAACTTTTGAACAGACGGTAGCTGCAACAGGACGCCTCAGTTCAACCGCGCCAAATTTGCAAAATATTCCAAATAGGAATATGACTGGACGTGAAATTCGCAGTGCATTTGTGCCAGGTGATGGCTTTGTGTCCCTCATGAGCTGTGATTATTCACAAGTGGAATTACGTATTATGGCACACGCTTCAGGCGACGAGTCTTTGATTGAAGCTTTCCGATCTGGTACTGATTTCCACCGGTATGTAGCCTCTTTAGTGTATGGAGTCTCTCCAGAGGATATTAGTGCCGATCAGCGCTCGCATGTAAAAGCTATGAGCTACGGCTTGGCATACGGGTTGAGTACTTATGGCTTAGCGCAGCAATTGCAGGTTTCTCCGGCAGAAGCAGATGTGCTAAAAAATCGGTATTTTGCGACATTTGGTAAAGTGCACGACTATCTTGAGCGCCTTGTTGCAGAAGCCAAAACACTTGGGTATACGCAGACTATGTTCGGTAGGAGACGGTATTTCCCAGGTCTGCACTCCACTAACCGTCGAGTGCGTGATGCTGCTGAACGCGCGGCATTAAATGCCCCTATTCAGGGTACTGCGGCTGACATTATGAAAATTGCTATGATTCGGGCGGATCAAGCATTACAAGAGATGGGTGCTCGTTCTCGAGTTATTTTGCAGATTCACGATGAATTAGTAGTAGAACTTGCTGCTGGAGAAGAAGCCCAAGTGGAAGCAGCGGTGCGTGATGCTATGGAACATGCAGTATCGCTTGATGTTCCTCTTGATGTTTCTACTGGTGTTGGTGCTGACTGGCAGCTAGCAGCACACTAATTGGCAACAAACCATTACCAATAAGGAGCGGGTATGGCTGGTATAGCACTATATCAACTTTGTGAACTCTTGGATGAGCTCTATCCTTTGTCGTTAGCTGAGTCATGGGACGAGCCGGGGCTTATTATTGGCGATGTCTGTGGGGAAGTACAATCCATACTGTATGCGGTCGATCCTACTCCAGCAGTAATTGATGAGGCTATTGATGGCGGGTTTGATGTGTTAATTACGCATCACCCACTGTATTTTAGAGCAGTGCATCAGGTCAGTGGCTACTCACATCGTGGTGATATGGTGCGCAAACTCACACAAGCTGGTTGTGCATTATGGGTAGGGCATACCAATATTGATAGTGCATACCGCGGTACTGCACATGCCTTTGCTGATCAGTTGCAATTACAGCATATGAGACCACTGGTATCTGCCGGTCGCACTGATGATGCGGGACACGAACTTGGTATTGGTCGAGTAGGCGAATTAGCGCAAGAATGCAGTTTCCAAGAGTTAGTGGAGCGTGTAGCACGCATACTACCTCGAACTACGCTCGGTATTACTGCTGCCGGTGACCCACAGGCACAGGTGCGTACTATTGCAACATTACCTGGTTCTGGTGATTCTTGTTTTGATGAAGTACGTGACAGCGGTGCAGACGTGTATATTACCAGTGATTTGCGCCATCATCCTGCTCTTGATACTCGTTTACAGGCAGAATATGAGGCACAATTGACTCGTATGGGTGCCTTGCCTGCAAAAGAGCGTGATATGCATGCTGAACTTGCCAGACCAATGCTAATCAATACACCACATAGTGCTATTGAGCGCAGTGCGTTTACTTATGTGCCTGATGATGTTGCGCGACTAGTTGAAGGCCGTTGGGGAGTGCGTTTGCGCAGTGTGGTTTCGCAAATAGTCACTGATCCATGGAATATTCGAATCTAGCGAAAGTCAAGAATACATACCATACGAGATAGCAAATGGGGAGTAGCTGTTGAACTACTCCCCATATGTATACTACTCAAAACACAAATACATACTGTGTAGTATGAGCACTACTCAATCTTATGCAACGGTATTGCCGTAGGTATCCTTACCAGCCTGAGCAATAGCGTCAGACTTACGAGCAATAGCAAGCTCTTCGTTAGTAGGAATAACAGCAATAGTTACCTTGCTATCTGGGGTAGAAATAATACGTGGTTCCTTAGAACGTACAGCATTCTTCTCCAAATCGAGCTTAACACCAAATGGTGCTAGTTTCTCGCAGACGAGCTTACGTACGATATCGTCGTTTTCGCCAACGCCTGCAGTAAAGGTAATAACGTCTACGCCACCCATTTGAGCAGTGTAGTTGCCGATATATCCAACAATACGGTGTACATATACTTCGAGAGCGAGCTTGGCATCTTCATTGCCTTCTTCCACCAAGCGGTGAACCTCACGCAAATCGCCAAAGCCAGTCATACCGGTCATACCAGAACGCTTGTTGAAGAGAGTATCCAATTCATCCACGTTCATATGAGCGTTACGAATCAGGTGGAATACGACAGCTGGATCAATATCACCAGTACGACCACCCATTACCAGACCTTCAAGTGGGGTTAGACCCATAGAAGTCTCTACTGGACGACCAGAAATCTGAGCGGAAGCAGAAGCGCCATTGCCAATATGCAAAACAATTTGCTTCAAACCTTCTGCTGGCTTACCAACAACTTCTGGTACTACAGAACCAATAAACTCGTGGCTGGTACCGTGTGCACCGTAACGGCGAATATGATACTGCTCAGCAATCTCCTTATTCAAAGCATACGTGCTTGCAGCCTTTGGCAGCTGGAAGAAGAAGGAGCTATCAAATACGAATACCTGAGGAATATCAGGCATCAATGAACGCATAACCTCTGCGCCTAAAGCTTCTGGACCATTGTGCAATGGTGCAAGAACAGCCAAGTCCTTAACCTGAGCAATAGTCTCGTCGGTAACGAGCGCTGGCTCTGGGAAGATGGATCCACCCTGAACTACGCGGTGACCGACAGCAACAATACCTGCCTCAGCCAAGGAAGGTCCGAACTCATCAAAGAATCCGAGCACACGCTTAAGACCGACTTCGTGGTCTGGGATTGGCTCTTCAAGCTCGTGCTTTTCACCATTATATTCGTGCTTATAGTGACCGTCGATTGGCTCGCCGATCTTTTCTACGAGACCGGATGCGAGACCTTCGCCAGATTCCAAGTCAACCAGCTGATACTTGATGGAGCTGGAACCAGAATTGATTACAAGGACGGTTTTGGCCATAGTGGCTTCCTCCATTAATGTGTTGTCCCCAATGGGTTACCTATTCGAGAATACTCGTTGGTTAATACAAACCGCATATACTTATCAGGCGGTGACAGCAGTAAGAGCGACAGTGTTAATAATGTCTTCTACTAAAGCACCACGTGACAAGTCATTAACTGGCTTGTTTAAGCCTTGCAATACAGGACCAATGGCAAGAGCACCAGAGGAGCGCTGTACAGCCTTGTATGCAATATTTCCAGCACACAAATCTGGGAATACAAATACATTGACATGTCCTGCAACATCATTGCCCTTAGCCTTAGTAGCGGCAACAACAGGAGACCATGCAGCATCAAACTGGATAGAGCCAACAACTTTGAGCTCAGGATCCTTTTGCTTAACAATAGCTGTGGCTTCTTCCACCAAGTCGACATCAGATCCCTTGCCGGAACCTAGGGTTGAGTAGGAAAGCATACCAACATGAGGCTCAATGCCGAAAGCACGTGCAGTTTCAGCAGATTGCAAAGCAATATCAGCAAGCTGTTCAGCATTTGGATTGAGATTAATGGCGCAGTCAGCAAAAATAGCGACATGATCCTTGAAACACATTAAGAATGCACCAGAAACAAGGGAAGCGCCTGGCTTTGTCTTAATAACTTGCAACGCAGGACGCACAGTATTAGCGGTGGAATTAATGGATCCAGATACCAAACCATCAGCTTTGCCAAGTACTACCAGCATAGTGCCAAAATAGCTAGGATCTGCAAGCTGCTTACGTGCTTGTTCAGGAGTCATACCCTTCTTTGCACGTAATTCACAGAGCTTGTCAACCATTGGTGCAAGTACAGTCTCATCATCCATTGCTTGGAATTGAGCCTTGTCTAAGGACTGCAATCCAAGTTCCTGACCGCGAGCAAGGATAGCATCCTTATTGCCAACGATAATCAAATCAACGATATCGCGCTCAAGCAAATAATCAGCTGCCTTGATAATGCGATCCTCTTCGCCTTCTGGCAGCACAATGGTCTTACGGGAGGCTTTTGCCTTAGCCAACAAATCAGCCTGGAAGGCATAAGGGGTGGTTGGTTGAGCAAACTCTGATTCAAGTGCAGCAATAAGCTCTTGAGCTGGAATATGTGCAGCAATCTCATCGTAGGTAGCTTCTGCTTGCTTTTGTGTTTCGCAATCGTATGGAGGAATCGTCCAAACTGGAAGCTCGAATTCATCAAGAGTAGCCTTTTGCTCTACAGCACGTTCATCATCACATCCGGTGATAACTACACCAGCTACATGCTGACCTGCATCTTCTACAGTGCTCTTGAGCAGCGCTACAGTTTCGCGCAGTTGCTTGGCGTTACGATGACGTGTGCATACAGCAAGCAATACTGGAGTTTTCAGATCAGCCGCCACCTGAGCATTGAAGGTAAAGCTTTGTGGGTCAAAGACTGCTGACTTATCAGTACCCACTACAACCATATATTGAGGTTGCTGCTGTTCGATAACAGTGCCATAGGTGCGCACAATATCTCCGCGGGCGCCTTCTTTGTCATCACGTACATTGCATGGGCATACGGCAACAGCGCTCTCACGTGATTGCTGTACGCCGGCAGCATTAAGCAATACTTGAGTAAATGATTCATGCTTGCATGCCGCTGGGCGGAATACGGATGTTGTTCCGCGCTGTGCGAATGCACGTACTACAGCATATGCAACTAGATTACGACCGTTTGCAGCTTCAGGGCTGGCAATGTACACGCTGGTAAAACTCACAGCATAACTCCTTTGTTTCTCCATGATGTGCTTCTGTGCACATACCATAAGTATGGTAAGCCGTGTTCTTGACTGTACTTGCTCTAGTAACGGAGTCAAAGAAGATGACGCGCATAAAATGTGATGTAATTTACATTTTATGATGATGTTGCCAAAAGTTGGTTAGCCAGTAACTCGATGAGCATGCATGAATATGTGCACACGTCATACATGCTCTGAACAGAGAATTGAGAAAGATGTCGAGATATAGAAAAGGGGCTGGAAAACCAGCCCCTAGAGTATAACTTACTGAAAGTAATATACAGTAATTACTCGTTATCGCCTGCAGTTGCAGCAGTTGCGGAAACTGCACCTGGCAAGTCAGTCTTGACGCCTGGCCATACCCAGTCAGTGTAGTCTGGGTGATCATAGCCATTGTCAACTGCGAACTGGAATGCTTCCTGACGGAATGCTTCCAACTCGTTGATCTTGTCAGCGAACTTCTCAGCATCAACCATGCGCAGTGCCTCTGCTACCAATTCGTAACGGTCGATGTCGTTGACGCGAACCATATCGAATGGGGTAGTAGTGGAGCCCTGCTCCTTGTAACCATGAACGTTGAAGTTGTCGTGGTTTGGACGGTCGAAGATCAAGCCACGTACGTCATGTGCATAGGAGTGATAAGCGAAGAGAACTGGCTTGTCTGCAGTGAAGAGATCTTCGAACTCTTCGTCAGAAAGTGCCTCGTCGTTCTCCTTTGCAGACTGCAACTTGAGCAAGTCCACAACGTTAACAACCTTGAACTTAATGCCTAGCTCGTTGAGCTTATCAGCAGCAGCCATGATTTCCTGAGTTGGAACATCGCCGACGCCAGCAAGAACAACCTGAACTTCGTCGTTGGACTTAGCATTGGAAGCCCACTTCCACTCAGCTGCGCCCTTTTCGAGCTCTTCGCGAGCTTCGTCAAGAGTCAACCAAGTTGCAGCTGGCTGCTTACCAGCAACGATAGCGTTAATCTGGTTGGTGGACTTGTAAGCCTTCTCAGCAACAGCGAGCAACATGTTGGAATCTACTGGGAAGTAGATGTTCACTACATGATCGTTGTTGAAGGTCTTGTTCAGGAGCAAGGAGGTCACACCTGGATCCTGGTGTGAGAAGCCGTTGTGATCCTGACGCCATACGTGAGAGGATACCAACAAGTTCATGGAAGCGATTGGCTTACGCCATGGGATTTCACGAACAGTTGCCTCAAGCCACTTAGCGTGCTGGTTGAGCATGGAGTCGATAACGTGTACGAAGGACTCGTAGGAGCTCCAGATGCCGTGACGACCGGTTAAGAGGTAGCCTTCCAAGAAGCCTTCCATCTGGTGCTCGGAGAGCTGCTCAGTAACCTGACCAGTTACTTCCATATGCTCATCAGTGAGGGTCTTGGACAAGTAGCCTGCATCCCACTGCTTGTTGGTTACTTCGTAAGCAGCCTGCAAGCGGTTAGAAGCGGTCTCATCAGGTCCGAAGATGCGGAAGGAATCTGGGTTGCGCTTGATGATGTCACGGGTGTAAACACCGAGGCGACGGGTAGCTTCGAGCTGACCCCAACCGTGACCATACTGTGCAACTTCCTTTACCTCGTAATCCTCGAGGTTAGGGAGCTTCAAATCTTCACGGATACGACCGCCGTTTGCGTTTGGATTCTGACCAATACGCAATTCGCCGGTTGGCATGAAGGAGGTCACTTCTGGCTTAATAGCGCCAGTTTCATCGAAGAGCTCTTCTGGCTTGTAGGATTCGAGCCAGCCCTTCAATACGTTGAAGTGCTCTTCGGTGTCACGAGCAGATGCCAGTGGTACCTGGTGTGCACGCCATGAACCCTCGGTCTTCTTGCCGTCGATGAACTTAGGGCAGGTCCAGCCCTTAGGAGTACGGAAGATGATCATTGGGTAGAATGGACGATCCACATCGTTAGTCTGTGCAGCAGCCTTGATGTCGCAGATTTCATCGAATACGGTTTCGAGCAATTCTGCGAAGCGGCTGTGGATGGAGAGATGATCTTCATCGTCGAAGCCTGCAACGAACTCGTATGGTTCGTAGCCCATACCGTGGAAGAACTCATGGAGCTCTTCATCAGAAATACGAGCCAAAATAGTTGGGTTTGCAATCTTGTAGCCGTTGAGGTGCAAGATTGGCAAAACGATACCGTCGGTACGTGGGTTGACGAGCTTGTTGGACTGCCAACCTGTTGCCAAAGGACCAGTTTCTGCTTCACCGTCGCCGACGATTGCTGGGACGAACAAGCTTGGGTTGTTCATTACAGCGCCGTAAGCGTGGCTCAAAGCATAACCAAGTTCGCCACCTTCATGGATGGAACCTGGGGTCTCTGGTGCGAAGTGAGATGGGATACCACCTGGGTAGGAGAACTGGCGGAAGAACTTCTGCAGGCCAGCTTCATCTTTGGTGATCTGTGGGAAGTACTCAGTATAAGTACCGTCGATGTAGGATTGTGAGGTACCTGCAGGTCCACCGTGGCCTGGGCCCATAATGATTACCGTGTTCTGCTGGTGATCAGCGATCAAACGGTTGATGTGACCAATGAGGAAGTTCAAACCTGGAGTGGTTCCCCAGTGACCAACCAAACGATGCTTGACATCATCACGAGTGAATGGTGCCTTCATCAAAGGATTGCTACGCAAATAGATTTGGCCAATGGACAGGTAGTTGGCAACACGCCAATACTTATCTACAGCCTCAAGGGTTTCCTCAGAAATAGGAGCGTCGAGCTTCTTCCAAGGGGTGCCAATAACAGGACTAGTCATGTGTACTCCTGTACTCCTGCACGTTAGTGCGATCGGTTATTATGTCAGGGCTTGCAAGTCCTGTGCCAGACCTATTGGAACGTGCACAGGAAGCGCTTCCCAATCGGTATAATGGTATGTGATTGAGCGGACGTATTTGGTGGCGCATGTCAAGAAATGTTCAAAAATGTATAATTTTCTAACAAAAACGCAAGTATTGTGTTTGCTCGTAACATTGCATTCCAAGCTCAATTACAAGTCTTTTCAAGGCTTCAGCATAATTTGCACGGTAAAACTCAATAATTACATGACATAGCGCAAAGCAGTTTCGATACTATGCGTGGCGTGTCGCTATTGCCAGAGCAGAACATAATTTAAGCATTACATAACCTTACATGTATTTGCCTTATATATCACTAAAGTAGTTTATGCGCTTACTTCATGCAATTAGCTTGAAACACTTAAAAAAGTGAGCTGTATGTGTTAGCATTCTCATAATTCGTGCAATGCAGATGAAAGGTGAATAATGGCGCAAGGACCAGTTCTTGTTGTCGATTTTGGTGCACAGTATGCGCAGCTTATTGCTCGTCGAGTGCGAGAAGCTCGCGTATATTCAGAATTAGTACCTCATTCGATGCCTGTTGAGGACATGCTTGCTAAAGATCCGCAGGCAATTATTCTTTCCGGCGGACCCGCTTCTGTTTACGAGCCAGGTGCTCCTGGAATTGATCCAAAAATCTTCGAGGCTGGTGTTCCAGTGCTGGGTATTTGCTACGGCTTCCAGGTTATGGCCCACGAACTCGGCGGTGATGTAGACCGTGCGGCACTTGGAGAATACGGCAAAACTGAAGCCACAGTTACCGATTCTCGCGGAATTCTTGCAGGCTCAGATGATGAGCAGAGTACGTGGATGAGTCATGGTGTTGCTGTAAAGCAAGCTCCTGAAGGTTTTGAAGTATTAGCACATACTGATGGTGCTCCAGTTGCAGCTATGGCTGATGATAAGCGCAAGCTCTATGGCGTGCAGTGGCATCCAGAAGTGAAGCATTCGCCTCATGGTCAAGAGCTTATTGAAAACTTCCTGCATCGTGTATCCGGGTTAAAGGATAACTGGGATCCACAGAGCATCATTGAAGACCAAGTTGCCGCTATCCGCGAAAAGGTTGGCGACGCTCAGGTCATTTGTGGTCTTTCCGGTGGTGTTGATTCTGCAGTGGCAGCAGCATTAGTACATAAGGCAATCGGTGACCAGCTTACTTGCGTATTCGTTGATCACGGTTTGCTTCGCAAAGGCGAAGTTGAGCAGGTCAAGCATGACTTTGTTGAAGCAACTGGTATTAAGCTGATTGCGGTAGATGCTTCTGAGGACTTCTTAACCGCTTTGAAGGGTGTTACTGAGCCGGAGCGTAAGCGCAAGATTATTGGCGAAAAGTTCATTCGCACCTTTGAGAAGGCGCAGCGTCAAGTTATTGAAGAAGCTGGTGCACAAGGCAAAGAAGTTAAATTCTTGGTGCAGGGCACGCTCTATCCAGATGTTGTAGAGTCTGGTGGCGGTGATGGCGCTGCCAATATTAAGAGTCATCATAATGTTGGGGGCTTGCCAGAGGACCTTAAGTTTGAG
The DNA here is from genome assembly GCF_014635685.1 of Galliscardovia ingluviei. Classification (GTDB taxonomy): domain Bacteria; phylum Actinomycetota; class Actinomycetes; order Actinomycetales; family Bifidobacteriaceae; genus Galliscardovia; species Galliscardovia ingluviei. Next base: position 822,182 of record NZ_BMDH01000001.1, on the reverse strand, counting down.
CTGATTGAGCCATTGCGCACCTTGTTTAAGGATGAAGTGCGTGCTATTGGTACAGAGCTTGGACTTCCAGACGAAATCGTATGGCGTCAACCATTCCCAGGTCCTGGTCTTGGTATTCGAATTATTGGCGAAATCACTAAAGAGCGTCTTGATGTGCTGCGCGAGGCCGATGCTATTGCTCGCGAAGAGCTTTCCAAGGCAGGGTTAGATCGTGATATTTGGCAATGCCCAGTAGTGCTTTTGGCTGATGTTCACTCTGTGGGTGTGCAAGGCGATGAGCGCACGTACGGCTCACCAATTGTGCTGCGACCAGTGAGTTCAGAAGATGCTATGACTGCCGATTGGTCTCGTGTACCATACGATGTATTAGCTCGTATTTCTACACGTATTACGAACGAATGCCGTCAGATCAATCGCGTAGTGCTTGATGTAACCAGCAAGCCACCTGCCACAATCGAGTGGGAGTAGTGTGCTGTATTTGTAGTTTTGCTACAAGCACTTAAGTGATTAGCTTAAGTGAATAACGAAAGCTCTGGGTTTTCCCAGAGCTTTGTTGTTTAGTGTACTTTGGTGCCATATTATTTCAAAGAGCGAATAGTCGAAGAGAAGAACATACCTACAGCAAGCACGGTAATAGCAATACCCGACCCAATAAACCAAAGCGGCAGATCAATCGAATCAACGAAGAACGATGAGACGATAAGCCCTGCAGGCAGTGCCCAAGTTGACAGCGCTGTAAAGAATGCAAACGCGCGACCAAGGAACTCTGCTTGAATGCGCTCTTGCATATACACCGTGATAGCGGCGTTATACATCGGCATAGCCAAACCCATAATCGTATTGATCACAATAAATGGGATAAATCCACTCGGAGGTACAGCGCCACACGCGACGAGCCCCACGCCAAATACTAGGCATGCCACTACAGGGGAGAGCCAGCGCGGTTTGAACAATCCGGTAATACCGATTACTGCGCTACCAATAATCATGCCGAGTGACCAACTCACTTCAGTAAGTGAAGCGCCAGTGGTGCCAGCATGGAAATAATCAATGGCATAGATAGCAAACAGTGCGCTCAAAGGTGAGAAAGCAAGCGTGAAGAGGAAATCACACATCATCAAGGCAAATAATCCCTTGTCAGCGCGAATCACTTTCCACCCGCTTAGCGCTTCTTGTACGATGGCGCGCAGCGCTTCTCCTGCACCGTTAGTCTCCTCGCGCTCGCGATTGCGCGTATCGGCAAAGCGCGTAAATGCCACGCATATGCACGCCAAACCTGCGCCAACTACGTCAAGTCCGATCATGGCACCCAGTCCGCCAACCGGATAAATAACTGCAGCAAGAGCTGTACCAATTAAATATCCAGTAGACTGCACACCTTGACTTATGCCAGAAAGCCTATCGAGCACATGCTTTGGAGCAATCAGCGGCGTCATACTGTTAAATGCGGGATTGTGGAACGCCTGTCCCAAAGAGCGCAGTGCAAGAATAACAAAAATAACCCAGACCGGAATATTGGGCATCACAATAGCCAATACAGCAATAGGGATACTCACGATAGCAATAGAAAGGTCTGCGCCAATCAATACGGCTTTCAAAGGCAATCTATCGACAAATACTCCAGCAAAAGGTCCCAAGAGTGCCGTAGGAATAAAGCCGACCAGCGTCGCCAACGTAGTTGACAGCGGGGAGTGCGTGACCATAATAATATGCCAAATCAGACCCATCTGAGCTATAGCACTGGTAAGAATAGAGATAAGTTCTCCGGTAAACACTGTGCCAATAGCTACCATCCACGGGTCTATGTGGCGCTTAGAAGCGGTGCTATTCATATTGTCCATTACAGGGCAATCTCCATCACGTTAAAGTCATTCGAATAGTTAGGCGGAATGTGCAACGTAATAACACCGTGTGCAAACCCATACTATACCATACTGATTCACACACGGTGCATGATGCTCACAGAGAAACTTTGCCCTGCTTGCGTTACTTAGTTTGCTCAGAGTCTTCAGTAGCAGTAGGAGCTGCCAAGAAATGCTTTTCGCTAGGCAATACGGCATTCAAAATAACAGCAACCACAAACGCAACAGCAATGCAGTTTTGTGCAAAAATTTGCTGGAATAATTGAGGGAAGTGTACAAAAATATCACTTACCTGTGTAAAACCAATGCCAATAGTCAAGCTTAATGCTGCAATAGTAATATTGCGCTGTGAGAAGCCTGCTTCAGCAATCATCTGGAATCCAGAAAGAATAATCGAACCAAACATCATAATAGTGCAGCCGCCAAGCACAGCCTGAGGCAACGAATTAAAGACTTCAGCAATAGCTGGTACAAAGCTAGCCAATACCAAAATCAGACCGCCAGAAAGAATCACCTTGCGATTGACTACCTTGGTCATTGCAACAAGACCAATATTCTGCGCAAAGCTCGTCAAAGGAAGGCAACCAAACAAACCAGACACAGAAGAAATCAAACCATCTCCTGCAATAGCGCCAGCAGTTTCACGCTCCGTTGGTGCACGGTTTAAGCCTACTTTGGTTAATGCTGCTGTATCGCCCAATACCTCAACAGAGGAGACGACATAGAGCAATGCCATAGAAATAATGGCACCCAAATCAAACTCAGGAGCAAATGGCATGAATTTTGGCACTGAAACAATAGCAAGATGCTCAAACCCTGAAAAATCAACTTTACCCATGACAATAGCGGCAATATAGCCAACTACCAGACCAAAAAGGACAGAAAGTTGCTTTAATGTACCTTTCATCAGCAGTTGGAAAGCAAGGCAGGCGACCAATGAAATCAAGCCAAGGGTAAGATTTTGCCAAGAACCAAAATCTTTAGCACCAGAACCGCCACCAAAACTTGTAGCACCAACATTGAGCAATGAGAAACCAATAGAAGTCACTACAATTGCAGAAACAATAGGTGGCACAAAGCGTCGCCAATATTTAGCAGTTAGACCTAGAATAAGCTCGATAAAGCCGCCAACAATAACAGCGCCAACTACAGCACCGTATCCGCGCGTAGAGCTAATTGCAACTGCTGCTGCAACATAGGTAAACGAAATGCCAGTTACCATAGGCAAACGCGAGCCAATTCGCCAAATAGCATACAGCTGCAAGCAAGTGCCAAGACCTGCAACGAGCAAGCCTGCTTGAATAATACTTGCTGATTGCTCTGGCGAAAGTTTAGCAGCTGTGGTCACAATAAAAATAGGGGCAAGATTAGCAACGAACATTGCCATAACATGCTGCAAACCAAATGGAATGCCCTTCCAGAATGATACTGGAGCGTCCAAGCTACTTAATGCTTCACTGGACATGGTTGATGGTGAGCTTGTTGATTTGCTCATAACTTCCTCTTCAATCCCTAATGTATGGGCAGGTATAGCGCATACACTGGTATCAACGGTATCGACATTTGAATCAATACTGTAAACAGTATGCAGTATGCGCATACCTATCATGACATAGCCGCAGTATAACTATGTCAGTTTGTGGGAAGAATAAGAAAAAGCTCACTCTAGCAATAGTAGTGAGTAAGAGTAGTGAGCTTATGTTTAACGGAATACGATAGTTCCGCTTTCAGGATCCATCGACTCTACAATGGCGAGAGAATCAACATCGTAGCCCTCAGCGCGCAAATCATCGCCACCGCCCTGGAAGCCTTTCTCAATAGCAATGCCAATGCCAACCACTTCAACCTCAGCATGCTGGCAAATATCTAAAAGCCCACGTAAAGCCTTACCATTGGCCAGGAAGTCATCAATAATGAGCACGCGCTCGCCGGGATTGAGGAATTTCTTAGCAACAATAACGGGGAACTCACGTTGTTTAGTAAACGAATAAATGCTAGTGGAATACTGGTCGCCATCGAGATTAATAGATTGAGCTTTTTTCGCAAAAACTACAGGCACATTGTTAAAATGACGTGCAGCACAGCAGGCAATGCCAATACCAGAAGCTTCAATAGTTAAAATCTTATCAATCTGCTTGCCTGCGAAATGCTCAGCCCAAGCCTGACCCATCTGGTCAAAGAGCGCAACATCGCATTGGTGGTTTAAGAAAGCATCAACTTTTAGTACATTTCCTGGCTTAACAGTACCTTCTTTGCGAATGCGCTCTTCGAGTTCCTTCATATTTCCTCTTTCACGAGTACGCTAGTGCCGCAACTTCCTGTAGATGCGTTTTGCGTTCCATTTTCGTATAGTAAAACGCGAGCACTATCGTAATACTGGTTGTGATAGTAATGTATATGCACATTAGCGCCGGATACTGACCTCAGGCAGAGTATCGCGTATAGTTGTGTCGAGTTGTAGCTCAGTATGCATGAAGTACGGTTACGAATCATAAGCAATATAAGATAATGTCGCCACTGCCGGTAATTTGATAAGTAGATATGTGTTGGTATGGCAATGGTGAAGTTGTAGATCAAAAGTTATGCATACTGGCTATATACGCTGATACTGCACATGCTAGTTCTGTACATGATGGCTCGAAAACAGGCACACGGAGCATTACAGAGCATCACAGCGCGCAGCAATCGACATGGTGAAAGACGGGGAGAGCATATGAACAATCTATGGGTATTACTAGCAATGGTAGTGTATTTTGCTGCCATGCTATCCGTGGGATTCTTCTACTCGAAACGGTCTAATTCCTCGGCTTCACAATATTTTGCTGGCGGCAGGGGAGTAGGTCCTTGGCTTACAGCGCTTAGTGCAGAAGCCTCTGATATGTCAGGATGGCTGCTTATGGGGCTCCCCGGTCTGGCATATGCTACGGGAATTGCGAATGCGGGTTGGACTGCCGCTGGACTGGCTATTGGCACCTACGCTAATTGGAAACTGGTTGCTAAGCGGTTACGTCGATATTCTGCAGCTGCCGGCAATGCTATTACGTTGCCTGATTATTTTTCAAAACGTTTTGATGATTCAAAAAATATCCTATCTACACTTGCTGCGATTATTATTATTGTTTTTTTCTCAGTATATGTCGGCAGTTGTTTTGTAACCGTCGGTAAGCTTTTTGACACATTGTTCGGTTTTGATTATCACTTGATGATGATTTTGGGAGCCATTATTGTTTTCGCTTACACCGTGATTGGCGGTTATTTATCCGTTGTTGCTACAGACTTTATCCAAGGTCTGCTCATGTTCTTCGCACTTATTGTGGTGTTTACCGGTACTGTAGCTAGTGCAGGCGGTATTGAACATGTAGCGCAAGTATTACAGTCCATTCCTGGCTATATTTCTGGCAATCAAACAGCTAGTGCAGTGCTTGATCAGGCTACAGGATTGCAGGCAGTACAGCAAGGTATGCCGGTATTTGGTCAGCCGCAAACTATGAGCGCCATAACTATTATTTCGTTGCTGGCCTGGGGTCTAGGATACTTCGGCATGCCACAAGTATTAGTGCGCTTTTTATCTATTCGAGATGCGGATGAAATTACACAGTCTCGCATTATTGCCACCACATGGTGCGTTATTTCTCTTGCTTGTGCAATTGCTATTGGCTTAGTAGGTAGAGCCATGCTACCGACACAATTTTTAAGCCAGGCTTCCGCAGAAACTATTTTTATCGTACTTTCGCAAATGCTGTTGCCGGCTATTGTGTGTGGCGTTGTGGTTTCGGGTATTTTTGCTGCATCAATGAGTTCCTCTTCAAGCTATATGATTATTGCAGGATCAGCAGTAGCTGAAAACTTGTTTAGAGGATTGCTCTATCGCAAGGCTACCGATCGCCAAGTGATGTTTGTTGCGCGTATCACCATGGCACTGATTTTCTGCTTCGGCTGTGCTGTGGCTTGGGATCAACATTCCTCCATTTTTGAGGTAGTGTCATATGCTTGGGCAGGATTGGGTGCTGCGTTTGGGCCTTTGGTTTTGTGCTCATTGTATTGGCGCAGAACTACCTGGCAGGGAGCCCTTGCAGGAATGATTAGTGGCTCAATTGTAGTGCTGATTTGGCCTCGATATATTGCACCACTTGGTGGCATGTTTAGTATTTATGAGCTGCTACCGGCCTTTATTATTGCGTTGCTTGCTATTATTATAGTTTCTTTGGCAACACCTGCTCCAAGCAAGCATATTACGTATATTTTTGATCATTATATGGATGCAGATCGTACTGTCGGCGATATGATGCTGGATTCGGCGCAACACCACAGTATTGAAGAACATGCCTGATTGAGTGTATGGTAGATTGCCTGAGTTTTATCATTCATAGAATTGTCCATGGATAGATGGTGGTATGGCGCTTTGTCAACTATGGCGCAGTACTAGCTTGAGTATGTATGGGCACGCAATGCTGTAGTACGTGACAACGAGGATTGAGTATGACATTTGATATTCCGGTACCTCCAGCGCCAGAAACTGGAAATGCTAACCATCACGCAGAGGCTGCGTTGACTGAGGGGCTCAATGACCAACAGTTAGCAGCAGTAACCTATCAAGGTCCAGCATTACTGATTGCAGCAGGTGCAGGTTCTGGAAAAACACGCGTGCTTACTCGCAGAATTGCTTGGTTAATGCAACAATTGCACGCCTCTTCTCGTCAAATTCTGGCAATTACCTTTACCAATAAGGCAGCAGCGGAAATGAAGCAGCGCCTTGCTTCGCTTATTGGTCCAGTTGCTCAACATATGTGGGTATCAACATTTCACTCAGCGTGTGTACGTATTTTGCGATCTGATGGCTCAGCAATTGGCTTAAAATCAGGATTTTCTATTTATGATACTGCGGATAGCACTCGTCTGATTAAGCTTATTAGCGCTGATTTTAATATTGATGCCAAACGCTACACGCCGCGTGCACTGCTAGCAAAAATTTCAGATTATAAAAATAGTTTACGCACTGCAAGTCAAGTGCTTGCTGATTTTGCGCCAGATTTTGTGCCCGGTAAAACTGGCACAACTATTGCCGATGCGGGTAATCAAGAGTATGTAGCTGCGTGTGTATACGCAGAATATCAACATCGACTTGCTGCAGCGAATGCTGTTGATTTTGATGATCTTATTATGCGCACTGTGGAACTCTTACAAAGTAATGCAGAAGTTGCTGCCAAGTATCATCAGATGTTCCGCTATATTCTTGTCGATGAGTATCAGGATACTAATCACGCTCAGTATGTGCTGATTCGCGAGCTAGCTCATGTTGGTGCTGATGATGCAGCATGGATTACTGTTGTAGGTGATTCGGACCAGTCTATTTATGCATTCCGAGGCGCTGATATTCGCAATATTCAAGAGTTTGAGCAAGATTTTCCTCATGCAACAACTATTTTGCTTGAACAAAATTATCGCTCAACGCAAACAATTTTGAATGCCGCTAATGCAGTTATTGCCCATAATCCAGGTAGGAAACCAAAAAAACTGTGGACTGCGTTTGGTGAAGGCTCAAAAATTATCGGCTATGCTGCTGATAATGCGCAACAAGAGGGCGCTTGGATTGCTACTGAAATTGCACGCCTTGCTAGTGAAGAGTCCATTGCGTATTCCGATATGGCAATAATGTATCGCGCTAATGCTCAGTCAAGATCATTAGAAGAGGCACTAATTCATGCAGGACTACCATACCAAATTGTAGGTGGTACGAAGTTTTATGAGCGCAAAGAAGTAAAAGACGCATTAGCATATTTGCAGGTTATCGCCAACCCTGATGACGGCGTGAATTTCTTACGCATTTTAAATACGCCAAAACGTGGACTTGGTGCTCGCGCAGAAGCACTGATTACGCAGGTGGCGAATGAGCATGGAATGAGCATGTTTAGTGCGCTTGAAGCATGTGCCAGCGGCAGTATAGCTTCGGTACCAACGCGAACTGCAACATTGATGGCAAAGTTTGCTGATGAGCTTGAGCAAATGCGCATTTTTGCTGTAGCCCATGATGCTAAGCCTAGCGAAGTAGTAGCACATGTGCTTGATCATTCAGGACTGTTATCAGAGCTTAAACAATCAAAAGATCCACAAGATTTAACGCGCGTTGATAATCTTTCGCAGCTACAGTCTACTGCTGCTGAATATGAACAGACTACGCCTGACGCTTCTTTGAGTGGCTTTTTAGAGACTACAGCCTTGGTTTCTGATAGTGACCAACTTCCTGATGAATCTCAAGATTTAGGTACGGTCACTTTGATGACCCTGCATACGGCAAAGGGCTTGGAATATCCAGTGGTTTTCCTTACCGGTATGGAAGAGGGCACGTTCCCTCATGCTCGAGCAATGGAAAATGCCAGTGAGCTTGAAGAAGAACGACGTTTGGCCTATGTGGGTATTACTCGCGCTCGCAAAATCCTCTATGTTACCCGTGCTGCTGTGCGTGCGCAGTGGGGACAGGCACAAGATATGATGCCAAGCCAATTCCTTGATGATATTCCACAAGAGCTGATGGATTGGAAGCGTAAATCTTCATCAATGGAACGCATGCGTGAAGGCGGCTATGGCGGTTCATCATCGCGTTTTGCTAGTGACGAATTTGGTGGGTTCGAAGACGATTATGCTGATTACTCCACGTATGGTGCTGCGAATTATGGTAGCTCTTCTAGTAGCTCTTATGGTGGTTCTTATGGCAATTCGCGCAGCGGGTATGGATATGCCTCATCAAGCTCTAGTTCATATGGTTCACACTCTTATGGTTCACGCTCCTATAATGGGTATGGTCGCACTTCGTCAAAATCTGGACCTGTAACCACAAAGCGTATGCGTCAGCAACTGTTGGATTCCGTAAGCCGAGCAAAACAACGTACTCCAGCGCCATCTACAGCAACATCGCCTTCTGAGCAAAGCGTATCTATTAATGATTTTCATATCGGAGATCGCGTAAATCATGACCAGTATGGTTTAGGCACGGTAGTTGATACACAGGATAAAGGGCGAAATTCAGTTATTACTGTTGATTTTGGCTCTGATGGTGTGAAACGACTATTACTGCGTGTGGCTCCTATTGAAAAAATTTAAGATACTTGGCTTATTCCTACCTTCGTGTATAGTTAGCCAGCGTTACACCGTCAGGTGTTTCTGGAGCCTTAGCCCATCAACGGGACGGCAACTTAAGTTGTTCACGCTTGCGTGGTGAAGCGTTGGAGAGGCCGGCTCAGCATTATGCAACCGCATAATGTTCCGTTCAAATAACGACAGAAAGATTGGGAAATGACAAACGTTCAGCGTTCCCGCCGTCAGGTGCGTCTTTCACGCTCCCTCGGCATTGCTTTAACTCCAAAAGCTCAGCGTATCTTCGAGAAGCGTCCATATGCTCCAGGTGAGCATGGTCGTACTCGTCGTCGCACTGAGTCTGATTATGCAGTACGTCTGCGCGAGAAGCAGCGTCTGCGCGCACAGTATGGTATCTCCGAGAAGCAGCTTCGCGCCGCTTATGAGAAGGGCACTCACGAAGCTGGTCAGACTGGTAACGCCATGCTTGTTGATTTGGAATCCCGTCTTGACGCATTAGTATTGCGCGCAGGTTTTGCTCGCACAACCGCTCAGGCACGTCAGTTCGTTGTTCACGGTCATATTTTGGTCGATGGCAACAAGGTTGATCGTCCGAGCTACCACGTCAAGCCAGGTCAGACCATTCAGGTTCGTCCAAAGAGCCAGACCATGGTTCCATTCCAGATTGCTGCAGAAGGTGTACACCGCGATGTATTGCCAGCAGTTCCAGGATATTTGACTGTTGATTTGGCAAGTTTGAAGGCAACTTTGACCCGTAAGCCAGAAGTGGAAGAGATTCCAGTTCAGGTAAATATTCAGTACGTGGTCGAGTTCTACGCTCGCTAAAGTTTAGCATTTGCGAAATCGTTGGGTCTGTGTCATATGCTACATATGGCACAGGCTTTTTCTGTATAGGGGGAATAATGATTACTGAAGTTGTGCTTGTACGTCATGGTAGAACGGGATACAACGTTATTCACCGCTTACAAGGGCAAATTGATATTCCTCTCGATATTGTGGGGCAGTGGCAGGCAGACCAAACGGGTATGGCACTAGCAAAACGCTATTATTGGGCAAAAGTATCTGATATTGCTACGCACCCCGAACGCTTGGTAGAGCATGGCGCAGCAGCTGATGGACAGGCAGATCATAGCTTATGGCAGCATGCTCCTGCGGCAGCGCGACGATTGCGAGTAGTGTCATCAGATCTTATACGTGCGGTACAAACTGCACATGCTTTTGCAGATATTTTAGGGTTACCAGTAGAGACTAATCCGGCATTGCGTGAGCGCAGTTTTGGCCAGTGGGAAGGTCATACGCGCGAAGAAATTGACCAGATGGATCATGAAGCTTATGTGTCTTGGAAAAGTCATATGGGTGGTGAAGCGAAATATGGTGTGGAATCTCGTCAAGCATGTGGTACAAGAGGCGCACAGGCGCTTATTGAATATCTTGAAGCTGATGCACAGAACCCCACACCATGCACTTTAGTAGTATTCGGCCATGGTTCATGGATTGCTTCAACTATAGAGCATTGTATTGGACTTGAGCACGATTCCAATAATGGGATTGGCGGTGTGCGCAATGCTTCTTGGTCACGTCTTACGCCATACCAGCGCGATAATGTGTGGTGCTGGCGTTTAGAAGATTTTAATGTAAATCCTGTGTCGCTACAAGGGGAGCTTGATAGTGAATGGGATCGAGGTCCAAGCTGGATTCAGTCACCAAATATGGATCAATGGACCCCATTCACCTATTAGTACCAGCCATTATTTACACGTACTGTTTATCAGTATGTATATCAGCTTATTAGTATGTACATCAGCCTATTATTTTTGAAACAATACTTGAAACTATTGCCAGCACAATAGAGCCAAGTATGGCAGTAAGTGTGTCAGTAAATACAATGCCAGTTTGGAACGTAGACAGCGCAAGCTCTGAAGCCAAGTGCAGACACAAAATATTGATGGCAAAAGCGCTTAATCCCAAAGTGAGAATAGTAATAGGCAAGCTTAGCGCATGCAAAATTGGGCGTATTGAAGCGTTTACTAATGCAAGGAAGAGTGCAAATACTACTACAGCAATTGCAGTATTATCGCCAACAACTTGAATATTTGGCAGTAGCCAAATCATTACAGCTGCAGCTACGGATAAAGAAACCCATCGACCAAAAAATCTAGACATACGATATATTGTGCCAATACACACCTACAGATGATGCAATACGCAATTGTGCATAGCTTGATTATGATAGGACGTATGCATTTACATTGGTATGTTGTCAGACATGGGCAAACACGGTTTAATCGATATAATCGTTTGCAAGGGTGGTCAGATTCACCGCTGACGAAACAAGGTATTGCTGACGCGATGAAAGCTGCTCATAAGTTAGATCATCTCCAATTTGCTGCAGCATTTTGCTCTGATACCGGAAGAGCTACGCGCACAGCAGAGCGAATTCTTGACGTCAATGAACAGGCTGGGCATACCAGGCCGTCACTTGTACGGGATTTGCACTTCCGCGAGCAGTTCTACGGCTATTTTGAAGGTCAAGATATGGCCATGTCTTGGTACGCAGCAGGGGCACCATATGGCGCACCAACTTTCAATGATATTGTCGAGAAGTACGGAGCTGCGGCAACTAAAGATTTCTTAAAAGAAGCAGATCCATTCCATGATGCTGAAAGTAATGATGAGTATTGGGCTCGTATCGAAGGTATTTTCCCGCTTATTGAGCACACACCAGGACTTAATGATGGGGATAATATTCTTATGATTTCACACGGCAACACGTTGTTGAGTCTTATGAGACGTTTTGCGCCAACCGGTTTTGATTTGTCACAGCGCCCGGCAAATGGCAGTGTTACCGTGTTCGACATTGATACTGATAAGCCACTTGATGAAGGACATGTAGTAGTAACTTCGTATAACCAATAACTGAAACAAATTAGATAGTGGCGAGAAGTGTAGTGCTATCAGGGGACTACTTTGTGCAGTAATAGCAAAGGGTAATAGTGCATAGATGGTTTCGCGGTATGAGAATAGCTTCATTACAAGTAATTGCGAGTACAGTAATGCAAGTAATACGAAGGTTGTTCTTTGATAGTGTTACCCTTAAAGGTTGAAGCCTGAAACCGATAAGACGAGAGCGAGGGCATTATGGATATTGGGCAGATTGCGGCACTTATTGCTGCTATTGTCTTTGCCATTTTAGCTGGATGCATGATTTACCCATTGATTCGCTTGGGTAAGCTCTTTGACCAGATAGCACAGACTGTGCGTGATACTGGCGAGCATGCATTGCCGGCACTCGATGAGGGTGTTACTACAGTACAAAAGGTCAATCGCTCTCTTGATGATGTAAATGCTATTTCGGATGCTGCTCAGCGCAGTGCTACGAATATTGGAGCACTTACTGATTTGTATGGATCATTCTTAGGCAAACCATTGATTGCTGTTGCTTCTAGTGTTTGGGCTGTAAAGGCAACAGTGCAAGACTTTTTGCAAGCACAAACTGCGCGTAGTCGCTCTGGAGAACAGGATATACACACTTCTTCCTCAAATACAGGCAAGTGAGTTAGAGCACAAGGAGAACTATGTTCAAACGGTTATTTTGGGTATCTGTTGGCGTAACCATCGGTGTGATTGGTGTAACCAAAGCCCAAGCATATGTTCGTGCGCACACGCCTGAACCAGCACGCACGTTTGTTTTTGGAGATCAGCAACCAATTGATGCGGCTTTTACTGTAGAAACCGTCAAGCATCTGGTTCAAGATTTTACCCAGCATCGTCGCGCTCGTGAGCAACAATTGATTGCACAATATAGTGACCAGCGCGCCCGACAGTAGTACAGGCTTGGTATTGATATAGAAAGCATATATAGCGTATAGTAAGTAGCTGTTTTGTGCAGCAAGTTATCAATTATGGCACAGTAGGGTGTAGTCTGCGCCATAGGCAGTAGATAGGAGTCGCATTCCATGCGCACATCGGAAATTGCAAAGCGATATCTCAACTATTTTGAGCAGCATGATCATTTAGTGGTTCCATCTGCTTCGCTTATTTCTCCAAATCCGACAACACTATTCACTATCGCAGGTATGGTGCCTTTTATCCCATACTTGCTTGGAGAACAAACGCCTCCACGCTCACGTATGGCAAGTAACCAGAAGTGTGTGCGTACTCTCGATATTGATGAAGTTGGTAAAACTACCCGTCACGGTACCTTCTTCCAAATGTTAGGTAATTTTTCTTTTGGAGATTACTTTAAGGAAGAGGCCATTCATTATGCATGGCAGCTACTCACTACTGCTCAAGAGCAAGGTGGCTATGGCTTCGATCCAGAAAAACTCTGGATTACCACATTTACGGATGACGAAGAAGCTCGCAGCATTTGGCGTAATGAGGGTATTGATCCTGAGCATATCCAGATTATGGGTATGGAAGACAACTTCTGGACTACAGGCGGTCCAGGACCTGGGGGTCCTTGCTCTGAGATTTATGTAGATCGTGGACCAGAATTTGGTAAAGAAGGCGGTCCAATCGCTGACGAGAACCGTTATATTGAAATTTGGGATCTTGTTTTTGAAAATTATGAAGTAGACAATGTGCAATCGAAAACTGATCTGCATATTGTGGGTGAATTAGAGCACAAGAATATTGATACTGGCGCTGGCTTGGAGCGTTTGGCATACCTCTTGCAGGGTAAGAATAATATTTACGAAATCGATGAAGTCTTCCCGGTAATTGAAGCCGCACAGCGTCTTTCTGGTCGTATGTATGGCGATGACGAAGCCATGGACGTGAAATTCCGCGTGGTTGCTGATCATGTGCGCTCTGCGTTGATGATTATGAGCGATGGTGTGCGACCAAGCAATACCGGTCGCGGCTATGTGTTGCGTCGTCTTCTGCGTAGAACTGTTAAGGCCATGCGTGAGCTTGGTGTTCAGGAAGCTGTTATGCCTACCTTATTGCCTGTATCCAAGGCTGCAATGGAGGCGAGTTATCCTGAACTCAATGAGACTTTCCATGAGGTCAGCGAATCAGCCTATGGTGAAGAGGATGCTTTCTTGCGTACCCTGAGCGCTGGTACAGAAATCCTTGATGTTGCTGTGAATAAGGCAAAGCAAGGTAATGGTACAGTTAGCGGCGCTGATGCCTTTAAGCTACATGACACCTACGGATTCCCTATCGAATTAACACTCGAAATGGCTGCCGATCAGGGAGTAAAGGTCGATGAGGCTAAGTTCCGCGAGCTGATGGCTGAGCAAAAGTCTCGTGCACGTCAAGATGCGTTAAAGAAGCGTCATAACGTGGATCTGTCGGTTTATGATGACTTTAAGAAGACTTTGGAAGCTCCAATCGACTTCCTTGGCTATACACAGATGTCTTCACGCGCTCGTGTGATTGGCATTATGCAAGAGGGTAAGGGCGCTGTGAGCGCAGTAAGTGCCCCTGCTACTGTAGAAGTTATTTTGGATCGCACACCATTCTACGCAGAGGCAGGCGGTCAGCTTGCTGATCAAGGTGAGATTTTAACTGACGACGGCGCTGTTCTTGAAGTTGATGATGTGCAGAAGCCTATTAAAGATCTTATTGTGCATCAATGCCGTCTCACTGAAGGTACACTGGTTGTTGGTAGCGAAGCAAGTGCCAATATTGATTTGGCTCGCCGTGGTGCTATTGCTCGTTCTCATACCGCAACGCATATGGTACATAAGGCTTTGCAAGAAGAACTTGGTCCACAGGCTACCCAGCGTGGTTCTGAAGATGCACCAAATCGCTTGCGTTTTGACTTCCAGTGGTCGTCTGCTCCCTCTAAGGATGCGATCAATGCTGTTGAAGAGCGTGTTAATGATCGCTTGCGTGACAATCTTGCAGTAACTACAACGGAAATGAAATTTGATGATGCTATTGCTCTTGGGGCAATGCATTTGTTTGGTGAGAAATACGGCGATATTGTACGTGTAGTTTCTATTGGTGAAGATGGCTGGAGCCGCGAGCTGTGCGGTGGTACTCACGTCGATCATGTCGGCAAGATTGGTGCCGTGAGCATTATGAGCGAATCTTCAATCGGCTCTGGTGTGCGCCGTGTTGATGCTGTTGTAGGTCAAGGTGCCTATGAGTTTAATGCTCGCGAGCATGCGCTAGTGTCTCAGCTTTCTGATGTATTAGGTGCTCGTCCAGACGAGCTTGCAGCACGTGTGGATGCCTTGCTTGCTAAGTTGAAGGAATCTGATCATCGCTTGGCACAGTTGCATGAGCAGGCGTTGTTAGATAAAGTTGCATCACTGTTTGACCAAGCTCGCACGCAGCAAGAAGCTGTTATTGTCGCTACAGCAAATGTTGGTCGTTACGGATCTGATGATGCCTTGCGCAAGGCCGTACAAGATATGCGCGATCGCTTAGGAGAAGCAAAGCCAACGGTTGTGGCATTGTGCGGTGAAAGCGAAAGTGGTAAGCCTGTTATTATTGTTGCTGTTAATAATGCAGGACGCGATGCTGGTCTTAAGGCTGGTGACTTGGTACGCACTGCTTCCAAGGTACTTGGCGGTGGCGGTGGTGGTCGTCCTGATTTTGCACAAGGCGGCGGTCAAGATGTGACCAAGATTGATGAAGCACTTGCTCAGCTCACAGCTCAGGCAAGGGCATAGGTATTGTACAATAACCCTATTGGCATGTAGCGTATGACTATAAGCCAATAGGGTTTATAAGTGAGGTTAGTGTGAGCATTTGGTTAGGTATTGATTTAGGTCAAGCACGAGTAGGTTTGGCATTAAGTGACCCTAACATGGTATTAGCTCACCCTGCTGGAAACTTACAAGCATATGGTGACTATTTTCATGTGCTTGATGAAGTCGTTGATACTATTCTTGAACATCATGTGCGTGTGGTGGTTGTTGGATTACCCTTACAACTAGATGGTACCGTGGGTGCGAGTGCGAAAAAAGCCCAACGATGGGTTAAAGCATTACATCGCACTATTGAAGAACGCATCACACAAATACAAGATGGAGAAGGCATATTCGACAATTTTGCTGGAACTGACAAATTTGCCGAATCTGTACAGGCCGACCAATCTGTAGAACAAGCGCTTGCTACCTTGCAGGAGCTAACAATAATATTACGAGATGAACGTTTAACCACAGTTACCGCACATCATCAGATGAGCCAGTCGGGACTGTCTATGAGAAAACACCGTTCAGGAGTAGATCAACAGTCAGCAGTCGTTTTATTGCAATCGGCGTTAGATGAGTATCAGGCTCAGTATGCTGGGAGCGAGTCGGTGACCCCCGCTTACACGGAGGAATAATGGCAGAAAGTTTACACGATTTCTTTGATGATCATGCCCAATGGACAGGTCCAATACCTGAGCCACCAAGTGGGCAACCCTCACGAAGGGAAAAAAGGAAGCAGCGTAAAGCTAAAAATCGTAAACGAATGCGCATTATTATTACCACGATTATCGTTCTTGCATGTGTGATTGGTGGAGGATACGCTGTAGTACGCACTCTTGGCAATATCAATACAGTTGAAGTGCAACGTACCACAGCAGAAGATTATGAGGGACCGGGAGATGGTTCGGTATCCTTTACTATTGAATCTGGGCAATCGTCAAGTGAAGTTGCGCAAAATCTGGTAAAAGAAGGTATTGTTAAGTCAGTTGGTGCCTTTACTCAGGCATTAGCTGCTTCCAAAAAAGATGTTGCTATTCAGCCAGGTACGTTTGATCTTAAATATCATATGAGTGCAGCAAGTGTAGTTGCTATTCTTACCGATCCAACCAAAGCGAGTGGCTATTTGGTTGTGACTCCTGGCGAGCGCATGAGCAAGATTATTAAGCAGGCTGCCCAAATTTCCGGCATCGATAGTGAGGAATTCCAAAATATTGTTGACCAAGGTGGACAGGGAATTCTTCCTGAAGAAGCACAAGGCAAGTTCGAGGGTTGGATTGAGCCTGGAAGCTACAATGTGAAATCCAAGCATTCAGCCTCTGAGATTTTGCAAGAGATGGTGCACGCACGTATCGCCAAACTGGATAAACTTGGTGTGCCTGCAGGTACTGATCGTGAGCGTATTCTTATTATTGCCTCTATCGCAGAAGCAGAGGTAAATAAGGCAGAATATTACGGTAAGGTCGCTCGTGTTATTGAAAACCGATTGACGCAGAACATGACCTTGGGTATGGATTCCACGGTTGCTTATGGACTTGGTATCCAGACACTTGATTTGACGAATGCGCAATTACAAGATGCTACAAATCCATATAATACGCGTGTTAATGCTGGTTTACCGCCGACACCAATTAGTATGCCTGGAGATAATGCTATTCAGGCAGCTATGGACCCTCCAGCAGGAGATTGGATTTACTTTGTGACGGTGAATTTGCAAACTGGCGAAACAAAGTTTACAGCGGATAAAGATCAGTTCGAGGAATATGTTGCTGAATATAAAGCGTATGAGCAGCAGCATGCCAATAACTAGCTTGTCATGACATAACTGTCGTTGTGTAACATGCTATGTGAGTATAAGCATTTGGGTGGCTACACTTGCACAAAAACTTAATGTCATTGCTGGTATAAATGGTATTGATGTGTGGTGGCGTATGTGAGCTACGGCTAACTGTATAAGCCCGCATATGCCACTGTATAACCACCACAACAGTATGGGGATGAAACCTAACCATCCCAATGCAAAAGTGATTAATGCCGCTGCTGTTACGTCTCCAAGACCAAGTGCACCGGGTCGAATAAGAGCAAGTATATATTGTATTGCGGTACACACAAGCATACAAACTATGGACATAATGAGGTTATCCCAATATTGAGTGATTGTTGATAGCACAATAAGACATACCAATTGGGTTCCCAAGCCTGCACCAATAACAATACGCGGTACTCGTCTATAACGAATATCCGTGTATGTTACAACAAGTAGGGCAAGAAATGTTGGGATAAGAATAAAATCCTCCATAATTGCACTCTACGCCTGTTTGGTATTCGTGGACACGGTGTTTTGCGAATAAGAGTTTATCGTTACAATGGCACTAGCATTAGGCTGTGTAACAGGCACTAGGAATAGACGCTTGCAGCAGCACTACTAATAGGCACAAATGAAGGAAGAGGAGTACGCATGATCCGTTGGCAGACTGCTGGAGAATCTCATGGTGAAGCACTAGTAGCTATGATTGAAGGCGTTCCAGCTGGAGTACATATTACGACCGATGACATTCGAGCAGCACTTGCACGTCGTCGTTTAGGCTATGGTCGTGGTGCACGTATGAAATTTGAAGAGGATCGTGTACGTTTGCTAACCGGTGTGCGTCATGGTGTGACTCTTGGCTCACCAATTGCTATTGAAATTGCAAATACAGAATGGCCAAAGTGGACTGAGATTATGAGTGCTGACCCGCTTGACCATGAATTAGAGGATTCGGGACGTAATGCACATTTATCCCGTCCACGTCCGGGTCATGCTGATTTAACGGGTATGCGCAAATACGGGTTTACTGATGCCCGTCCTGTGCTTGAGCGCTCTAGTGCGCGTGAAACTGCTTCGCGTGTAGCTTTAGGCGCAGTTGCTGCCGCTATGCTTGAGCAAACTTTGGGTGTGCGCACCGTTGCGCATGTTGTAGCGTTAGGTGGCGTACATACTAACCCAGATTTGCCGCTTCCTACTCCAGATGATGTTCCTGCTCTTGATGCTTCTTCAGTACGTACCTTGGATGAAGAGGGTGCTAAGCGCATTATGGAACGTATTGATGAGATTAAAAAGTCCGGAGACACAGCGGGCGGCGTAGTAGAAGTATTAGCCTATGGTGTTCCTGCTGGTATCGGTACACATGTAGAGGCAGATCGTCGTCTTGATGCGGCGCTCGCCGGTGCCGTGATGGGTATTCAAGCCATTAAAGGCGTGGAAATTGGTGATGGATTCTTAGAAGCAGAGCGTCCTGGTTCTGCAGCTCATGATGAAATCGTGGTAGGTGATGACGGTAAGATTACGCGGCTGAGTAATCGTGCGGGTGGTATCGAAGGTGGTACTTCCAATGGTCAAGTTATTCGCGTACGTGCTGCAATGAAACCAATTCCTTCTATCCCTCGTGCGCTGCGTACTGTTGACGTACTCACTGGTGAGGCAGCTCAGGCAATTAACCAGCGTTCAGATACGACAGCGGTGCCAGCGGCATCCATTGTGGTGGAGGCAATGACACGGTTAGTACTTGCTCAGTATGCGCTTGATAAATTCGGTGGCGATAGTGTTGCTGAAATCCAGCGCAACGTAGCAGGATACCTTAATTCCTGGCCTGAGCATATGCGCTAAGGATGTAAGGATGTCAAGCGAGCAATTGCTTAGGGATATGTGAACTCGTATCCTTAAGCAATGCTGTATGTCAAGGCTGTAAGGCTACGGGCAAATGCGTAATGAGAGTAGTAGGTGGGTGGAATATGTGTAGCTCAGCTGCACCGTGTGCAGTGATTATTGGCATGATGGGTGCTGGCAAAACTCGTGTTGGTCGAGAAGTGGCTCATTTGATGGATATTCCTTTTGTTGATGCTGATATTGCTATCGAACATCAGATTGGAATGACTATTCCTGAGTTTTTTGAGCAGTTTGGTGAGCCAGAGTTTCGTCGGATCGAAGCTGATGTAATTGAGCATACCCTTGCTACACATCCTGGAGTGTTTTCGCTTGGTGGTGGGGCTCCTATGACTGAGCGCGTGCAACAGCTTCTAGAAACATACAAGGCGCAGGGTGGTAAAGTTTTATATTTGATGGCTGCTCCTGAGGAAGCGATGGAACGTGCTCGACGCGGCGGAGGACGACCCATGCTTAATGGAGATGCCGACGCTCGATGGATGGCACTGTATGAGCAGCGTGATCCAGTATTTCGCCAAGTTGCGAATGTGCTCGTGAGTACGCATGGATTAACGCCAACAATAGCAGCAAAGAAGGTACAGCATATGATCGACCAACGTATAGTTCACGTCTCAAGCGCTGGAGCACAACCATATGATGTGTGTATTGGCGATGGGGTATTGACATCGTTAGAGCACATGTTGGGTAAGCAACCTGTGCGTGTGGCGCTTATTCATACGCAGCCTGTACAGCGTCACTCGGATCGTGTTCGCACGTTATTGCGAAAAGCAGGATACCAAGTTAGCGATATTACTATTCCAGATGCAGAAGCAGGTAAAACTGTGCAAGTTGCTGATGGAGTATGGCGCAGACTTGGCGATGATGGCTTCACTCGTTCGGATGCTATTGTCGGTGTTGGCGGTGGTGCGGCTACTGATGTGGCAGGTTTTATTGCTGCCACGTGGATGCGTGGAATTCGCTACGTGAACTGCCCGACTTCGTTACTGGCAATGGTGGATGCTTCTACAGGAGGCAAAACTGGTATTAACACCGCGGCTGGAAAGAATCTTGTAGGCTCGTTCTATATGCCATCTGGCGTACTGGCTGATACCTCTACATTGATCAGCTTGCCGAATGATATTTTCATCGAAGGCTTAGGCGAAGTTGCTAAATCTGGTTTTATTATGGATGCAGAAATCTTGCATATTTTGCAAAATCATGCAGACCAATTACGCCAGTGGCAGCCTGAAACTTCGCTTGAGGAGCTACAGCCGGTTGTATGCGAACTTATTGAGCGTACTGTTCGTGTGAAGGTGCATCACGTGAATGCGGATTTTACAGAGCAAGGATTGCGCGAATTCCTTAACTATGGGCATACCTTGGCGCATGCAATTGAGGCGTTAGAGCATTTCAGTTGGCGTCATGGTAATGCGGTGGCAGTAGGTATGGTGTACGCTGCTGAGCTTGCACATCTACTTGGTATGATTGATCAAGATTTGGTCGACATGCATCGCAGCTTGCTTACTTCACTTGGATTGCCTATCAGCTGGAAGCATGATAATTTCGACGATGTGTTGGCACTCATGCATAAAGATAAGAAAGCTCGTGGCAACATGTTGCGCTTTGTGCTGATCGATGGTATTGGCTCTGTGCAGCATGTGGAAAATCCTCCAGCTGATGCGGTAGCGGAAGCATTTAAGAAAATTCAAGCATAGGAGTGATAATGACGCGAGTTATTGTGGTTAATGGACCTAATTTAGGCAGGCTCGGGGTTCGAGAACCAGATGTGTATGGGCATCAAGATCTTGACACACTGCGTGCCGATTGCCGTGCATGGGGACAAGAACTTGGGCTTGATGTTGAAGTTCGACAAACTGATGACGAGGCAACGATGATTGGCTGGATGCACCAAGCTGCGGACGAAGGCACGCCAGTGGTGATGAATCCAGCTGCATTTACTCATTATTCATATGGTTTAGCTGATGCGGCTCATATGCTTGGTGATGCCGGCTTACCATTGATCGAAGTGCATATTTCCAATCCTGCTGCGCGAGAATCATTCCGCAGGCATTCTGTAATTTCTCCAGTGGCAACAGCAACGATTACTGGTATGGGCTTTTACGGGTACAAGTTGGCACTTGAAGCTGTAGCACACTGTTTAGCACAGTAGACTGCCTTATTTCGCCATACCTGCTATTGCTCTTCTTTTACTATTCCTCTCTTCTGATAAAGTTAAGCCGAATCAAAAGAGAGGAATACTATGGCAGTCTTAGGTTTGCTGTTTTCTTGGCTTATTCCTGGATGCATTATCGGGGTCCTTGATAATCTTGCCATGCGCAGACCCAATCGTGTGCGTACTATTGGCTCAATAATTGTTGATACTATTGCGGTCGATCTTCTGACCATGCTGATTACTCGATTCGTGTTCAACAATGATGGATATTTTGTTGTAGCATCGTATCGTACATGGTTTGTAGCACAATTTATGGCTACTGCCCTTATTGTCGGCGCTATCTTGCTGGTCTTTAAGTTTGCATTCCGTGGCGTGCTACGTATTGATGCTGAAGGATCAAAGTATACGGTTTGGCGCATTATCGCGATAGTTTGCTCGCTCATCGCCGCAACTCTTGGTGCAGTATTGGGCTTTGGATCATGGTGGTATCGTGATTTCATTGGGGCGCTTACTCCTGAACAAATGATGTTCAATTTCTTCTCTCCAATTTCTGGTGGAGAGAACGGCGCTGTCAATGATATTTTTGCTCGTCCAGTGTTACTAGCGGTATGTGTTGTTGCCTTCCTTGCTTTTTTGATGCTGGCACCTATTACCGTTACTTGGCGTGAACGCACTATTATTCGCAATACTTGGGTAAAAACTATTGCTTCTATGCTGGCAATTGCAGTGCTGATTGCAGGTGCTGTATATTCTTGGAATAGCATGCATTTGAAGAAAGTATGGGATGCATATAATGTGAAATCTACGTATATTGCAGATAATTATGTGCGACCTTCAACTAAGAATGTGCATTTTCCACAGCAGAAGCGCAATTTGATTCATATTTATTTTGAGTCTGCAGAAAATTCCTATCTTGATAAAGCCAATGGCGGGTATATGGATGAAAATCTTATGCCTGATTTAATGGCGTTCGCAGACGAGGGTGCTGTTCATTTTTCACATACTGATACATTTGGCGGGCCTCACCAGATTTATGGTTCGAGTTGGTCAACGGCTGGTATGACCAATATGAATTTTGGTGTGCCACTGAAAGTACCAACTGATGGTAACTCTTATGGTTTGGATGGCAGGTACTTGCCGGGTGCTATAGGATATACGGATTTGCTGCATAAACAAGGCTATAACGAGACGGTAATGTTTGGTGCTGATGCTGATTTTGGTGGGTTGACTGCTTTTTATAGTACGCACGGCACACAGAAAATTTTCGATCATCAGTATGCTATTAAGCAGGGGTTAATTCCTCCAAACTACAAAGTGTGGTGGGGTTACGAGGATAATAAGCTCTACGAATATGCGAAAACCGAACTGACTCGCTTAGCGGGAGAGGGTAAGCCATTTGCCTTTATTATGGAGAATGCTGATTCTCATTTCCCTGATGGTTATATGGAACCTGAGACTGAGCATAAGTTTGAGCAGCAGTATGCTAATGTGATTTTCCATTCGCAGAAGCAGATTACGCAGTTTATTCGTTGGATTCAAGCACAGCCGTTCTATAGGAACACGTCAATTGTGGTAACCGGCGATCATCTTTCCATGGATAAGAAGTTCTTTGTTGGCTGGGATCCAAGCTATGAACGCACGACCTTCAATATGTTTATCAATCCTGCCTTTGATGAGGCAGGCGATATGAATATTAAGATGCATCAGCGTCAATATGCGCCGTTTGATTATTTCCCAACAATTATGGCTTCTCTGGGCGTCAAAATTACCGGTGATCGTTTAGGTCTTGGTACGAATCTGGCATCAAATACTCCAACGCTTATTGAGCGCGATGGGTTAAAGCATGTTGATTACCAGCTCTCGCTGTACTCCGAGTATTATGCGAAGGATTTGCTGGAAATGCCTAATGCGGGACTTGATCGTTCCGGTAGGACTGTTCACAGTCGGGTGTAAATAGCTCGCTTTAAGTTTTGAGCGATTACTTAAGCATTGTGCATTGTGGTGAAGGCGGCTTCGGCCGCCTTTTGTATATTCATTGTATTGCGCCATTATTGAACACGCTGAGTCTTGGCAAACTGGTAGGCTGGAATTCCATGGTTAGAAGACAACATGGCAATAATTTAGAGCATGTCACCAAGCATATTTTCGTCACTGGTGGCGTTGTTTCTTCTCTTGGTAAGGGCCTTACGGCATCGTCACTCGGTAGACTTCTTCGTTCACGCGGTATTCGTGTACTCCAGCAAAAACTTGATCCGTATATTAACGTTGATCCAGGCACCATGAACCCATTCCAGCATGGTGAGGTATATGTGACTGAAGATGGTGCAGAAACTGATCTGGATATTGGTCACTATGAGCGCTTTTTGGATGTGTTCTTAAGCCAGAAGGCTAATGTCACTACTGGTCAGATTTATCAGGAAGTGCTTCGTAAGGAGCGCGCTGGTGAATATCTTGGTCAGTGTGTGCAGGTTATTCCTCATATTACTAATGAAATTAAGAGTCGCATGCGTGCCCAAGCAAGTGATGATGTAGATATTATTATCACTGAGATTGGCGGCACTGTAGGTGATATTGAATCCCAGCCGTTCCTGGAAGCAGCACGTGAAGTGCGTCGTGATTTAGGTCCAGAAAACTGCATGTTTGTGCATGTTTCTTTGGTTCCATATATTTCCGCTGCTCATGAGTTGAAGACGAAGCCTACGCAGCATTCCGTGATGATGCTGCGCCAGCTTGGTATTTCTCCAGACGCGCTTGTTTTGCGTTCTGACCGTCCACTAGGACAGGCTATTAAGGATAAGATTTCCTTGATGTGCGATGTGGATGCAGAAGGCGTAGTCAACTGCGTGGACGCTCCAAGTATTTATGATGTACCAAAAGCACTCTTTGATGAGGGCTTAGATGCGTATGTTGTGCGTGAACTTGGTTTGCCATTCCATGATGTCGATTGGGATGAGTGGGCTGATCTACTTGAGCGCGTGCATCATCCAAAGCACGAAGTCAATATCGCTATTGTTGGTAAGTATATTGATTTGCCAGACGCATACCTTTCTGTAACTGAGGCTATTAAGGCTGGCGGTTTCGCTAACTGGGCTAAGGTAAATGTGAAGTGGGTTGCTGCTGATAAGTGCGAAACTCAGCAGGGTGCAGAAGCTGCTCTCGATCAGGTAGACGGTATTGTTATTCCTGGCGGTTTTGGTATTCGCGGTATCGATGGCAAGATTGGCGCTTTGCGTTACGCTCGCGAACATGGTTTGCCAACTCTTGGTTTGTGCCTGGGGTTGCAGTCTATGGTTATTGAGTATGCTCGCAATGTGCTTGGTATTGAAGACGCCAATTCCACAGAGTTCGAGCCTGATTGCGCTAATCCAGTTATTGCTACTATGGAAGAGCAGGAGGATATTGTTGCCGGTAAGGGTGATATGGGTCATACCATGCGTTTAGGCTCATATCCTGCAACTTTGCAAGAGGGCTCTTTGGCGGCGCAACTCTACGGCAGTACGGAGATTACCGAGCGTCACCGTCACCGTTATGAGGTGAATGTGGCGTATAAGGATGCGCTGCGTGAAGGTGGTTTGCGTATTAGTGGTCAGAGCCCTGATGGTGAGCTTACTGAGTTTGTGGAGCTTCCTCAGAATGTTCACCCATTCTATATTGCTACACAGGCTCATCCTGAGTTCAAGAGCCGTCCAACTAAGCCACATCCTTTGTTTGCTGGTTTGGTCAAGGCTGCTATTGCATACCAAGCTGAGTAGACTACGGCTCAGTTTGAGGCTTAGTGGTTTTTAAACACTAGGAGCAAGCGGGTGCCTTTGGGTGCCCGCTTTTGTATTTCTGATGTTGCGATACGTTCAAGTACATGCGAAGTGTGAGAAAGCTCACATCCGTACGATGATAGACTTGTTGTAAACACTAGCGATATGGCAAGGTTTCTGTTACTTTAAGGAACGAACAATCGTAAAGGAGGCGGCGTACAGTGACTGAAGCACAATCACTCGCAGCTGATGTTGAGATGAATCAATATCTTGCTGATCGAGGCCGTGTGAATACGGATAAGATTAAACAAGATGAGGAAATCATCAGCCAATTTGGTGAGTATGAATATGGTTGGCATGATTCCGATGCCGCAGGTGAAGCAGCCAAAAAGGGTATTGACGAGTCAGTAGTACGCGAGATTTCTGCAAGCAAAGGTGAGCCAGAGTGGATGCTTGAATATCGTCTTGCAGGTTATCGTGCGTTTGTCGAAAAGCCAATGCCTGATTGGGGTGTAGATCTTTCAGGATTTAATGCTGACGATTTTAAGTATTATGTAAAACCGCTTGATAAGCAGGCCAATACTTGGGATGATTTGCCTGATGATATTCGCAATACCTATGACAGGCTCGGTATTCCAGAAGCAGAGAAGAATCGTCTAGTTGCTGGTGTTGCAGCACAGTATGAGTCTGAGGTTATTTATAACTCTATTCAGGAAGATTTGAAGAAGCAGGGTGTTATTTTCGTTGATACCGATACTGCAGTTCGCGAATATCCTGAATTAGTAAAGAAGTATTTTGCCACTGTTATTCCAGCGGATGATAACAAGTTTGCTGCATTAAATACTGCTGCATGGTCTGGCGGTTCATTTGTATACGTGCCTAAGGGTGTGCATGTTGATATTCCTTTGCAGGCATACTTCCGTATCAATACGCCAAATATGGGTCAGTTTGAGCGCACGTTGATTATTGCAGACGAAGGCTCGTATGTGCATTATGTAGAAGGATGTACAGCACCTATTTATTCTACTGACTCATTGCATGCGGCTAATGTGGAGATTATTGTAGAAAAGCATGCTCGCGTGCGCTACACCACCGTACAAAACTGGTCGAATAACGTGTATAACTTGGTTACTCAGCGTGCTTATGTGCGCGAGGGTGGCACCATGGAATGGGTCGATGGCAATATCGGTTCTAAGGCTACGATGAAGTATCCTGCTTGCATTTTGGCTGAACCATATGCTAAGGCTGAAACTATGTCGCTTGGTTTTGCAGGCAAGGGTCAGTATCAAGATACCGGCGCTAAGATGATTCATTTGGCACCTCATACCAGCTCGACTATTGTTGCTAAGTCGATTTCTCGTGCGGGTGGACGTTCTGCATACCGTGGACTGGTAAAGATTATTAAGGGTGCTGAGGGCTCTAGCTCAAACGTGGTTTGCGATGCTCTGCTTGTAGACGATTACTCGCGTTCTGATACGTATCCTCATGTGGATGTGCGTGAAGATGATGTTTCGATGGCTCATGAGGCTACTGTTTCTAAGGTTTCTGAAGAGCAGTTGTTCTATTTGATGAGTCGTGGCTTGAGCGAAGATGAGGCTATGGGCATGATTGTGCGTGGTTTCGTGGAGCCAATCAGCCGTGAGTTGCCAATGGAATATGCGCTTGAGCTTAATCGTTTGGTAGAACTACAAATGGAAGGATCAGTTGGCTAATGGCACAGGTTGAGCAAGAAATTCAAATCCCAGTGGCGAATCCACAAGATCCATATGCGCTTCCTGCTGCTATGCCTTCGAGTGCAGATAAGTCTCCACGTAGTTTTTCGGTTGATGATTTTGCAGTCCCAGATCGTAAGCAGGATGATTGGCGCTTTACTCCAGTAGAACGTCTCGAAGAGTTTTACCATGTTTTCACACCAAGCGGTAAAACCACTGTTGAAGTTTCTATGATTGATGGCACTGCAGTTCCAGCAGACTTGATTTCACTGTATCAAACCAAGCTGAGCGAAGATAGCGCAACAGTAGGTAAGCCAAATGATCGCGTATCTGCTGTTGAATGGAATTCTGGCACAACGTCCACAGTACTTGAAGTGGCTGGCGAAATTGACAAGCCAATTCTTGTGGCCGTTCATGGCGCCGGAATGCAGTTGGATGCTTTCCACCTCGTGATCAAAGCCGCAGATCGAGCACATGCAGATGTGGTAGTTGAACATGACGGTCCAGCCCTACTTGCTGAAGGTGTTGAGATTATTACGGGTAAGGATTCCCATGTCTCGACCACCTTTATTCAAGAGTGGGACGAAGGTTCCAAGATGGTCGGTAATCATCGCATTCGCGTCGGTGAAGGAGCGACACTACGTCATTCGGTAGTTACGCTTGGCGGCGATGTGGTGCGTTTGCGTATGGATCAGGATTTTGGTGGCGCACAGTCTGATGTGCTTATGCTTGGTATTTATTTTGTTGATCCAGGTGAACATATAGAGCATCGTACAATGGTGGTGCACAATCACCCAGAATGCAAGTCTCGTGTGATTTATAAGGGTGCACTTGACGGTAAAGATGCACATGCTACATGGGTAGGCAATGCGTTGATTGAGCCAACCGCTCCTGGTACTGATTCTTACGAGTTGAATCGTAATTTGGTACTTACTCCTGGTGCTGTTGCTGATTCTGAACCAAATCTGGAGATTGAAAACGGCAATATTGTGGGTGCAGGCCATGCAAGCTCAGTCGGTCGTTTTGATGATGAAGAGCTCTTCTACTTGCAGTCGCGTGGTATTGGCGAAGTTGAAGCACGCAAACTTGTGGTTCGTGGCTTCTTTGCAGAGTTGATTGATCAGATTGGTATTCCAGCTATTGCTGATCATTTGATGACGGCAATCAATAGGCGTTTGGCTCGCACTGAGGCTGTTGCTGGCAAATAAGAAGTTGCAAGCAAAACAGTTCGCGCTAGCACATGAGGTAATTGCTGGTATATGCTGAAATCAGTGTATTGCTAGTACAACGGTAGAGAAACGATACATGGATAAGGTGGAGAGACGATGTCTACATTAGAAATTAAGGATTTGTACGCATCTGTTGAGACCAAAGAGGGACGTAAGCAGATTCTTAAAGGCGTGAATTTAACTGTAGATTCCGGCGAAACTCACGCTATTATGGGTCCTAACGGTTCCGGTAAATCAACCTTGGCTTATACTCTGGCAGGACATCCAAAGTATGAAGTGGATTCCGGTCAGGCTTTGCTCGATGGTCAAGACATTTTGACAATGACCCCTGATGAGCGTGCTAAGGCTGGTCTATTCTTGGCTATGCAGTACCCAGTTGAAGTTCCTGGTGTTTCTATGACGAACTTTTTGCGTACTGCAAAGACAGAGGTTGATGGTGAAGCGCCACAGATTCGTCAGTGGGTCAAGGATTTGTCTGAGGCAATGACCCGTTTGAAAATGGATCCTAAGTTTGCTCAGCGCTCCGTCAATGAAGGCTTCTCCGGCGGTGAGAAAAAGCGTGCTGAAGTATTGCAGCTAGAGTTGTTGAAGCCAAAGTTTGCAGTGCTTGATGAGACGGATTCTGGTCTTGACGTTGATGCGTTACGCATTGTGTCTGAGGGTGTGAACCGTGCTAAAGATAATACCGGTATGGGTATTTTGATGGTAACTCACTATACCCGTATTTTGAAGTATATTAAGCCAGATATTGTGCACGTATTTGCTGACGGACATTTTGTGCGCACTGGTGGTCCTGAATTAGCTGATGAGCTCGAAGAGCACGGCTATGATCAGTATTTGCCACAGGGCGCAGAATCTGAGTCTGCTTTGGCATAAGGCTATAGCATTTATGGTGGCGGTATCGAAAGGTACCGCCTTGAATTATATATAGAACCGAATTATATATAGAACCGAATTATACAGAACTCATTTTCAGATGCTCGGTGCAACCGTACGAACACTTGAACCGTCTGATACACACGAAGGTGGCATATGGAACAGCAGGAACATTCATGGGATGCAATTCGCGCACAATTTCCTATTTTGCAACAAACAGTGCATGGCAAACCATTAGTGTATTTGGATAGTGCAGCAACTGCTCAAAAGCCACAATGTGTTATTGATGCTGAATCACAGTTTTATTCCACTATTAATGCGGGAGTGCATAGGGGAGCGCACGAACTAGCCGCACGCTCAACGGTGGCTTTTGAACAAGCTCGTGAGCGCATCGCTAAGTTTATTGGTGCTTCATGGCAAGAGGGCGAAGAAGAAGTAGTAGTAACTGCAGGAGCTACTGCAGGACTGAATTTGCTGGCAACAGCTTTCGGATATGCCAGCCTTGGTCGAGGTGGTAGTGCAGCTACACGATTTGCACTCCATGAAGGTGATGAAATTGTAGTATCTGAGGCAGAACACCATTCAGTATTGCTGCCTATGCAGGAGTTGGCTGCGCGAACTGGGGCTACA
This sequence comes from Galliscardovia ingluviei, assembly GCF_014635685.1. GTDB lineage: Bacteria > Actinomycetota > Actinomycetes > Actinomycetales > Bifidobacteriaceae > Galliscardovia > Galliscardovia ingluviei. The sequence goes on along the minus strand of NZ_BMDH01000001.1, from coordinate 792,524 downwards.
TTGCGTTGGATACCGGTGACGCAAGATGGTCGCATTGATGTGACGCGCGCTCATGAGGTGATTACTGCGCGCACGCGCATAGTAGCAGTAACCTATGTTACTAATGTGACTGGCTCGATTACTGACGTTGCGCCAATTGTTCAGGCAGCTCATCAAGTTGGTGCTGTGGTTATTCTCGACGCATGCCAAGCAGCGCCTCATCTTGCCTTGGATATGCATGCGCTTGATGTTGATTTTGCAGCATTTAGTGCACATAAAATGTATGGGCCGACTGGTGTAGGATTCCTTTATGGCAAGCGTGAACTACTAGAAGCACTCCCTGCAGCAACATTTGGCGGTTCTATGGTTGAGCTTGCTTGGTTGGATAAGCCGGCACAATATATGGCACCTCCAGCACGTTTTGAAGCAGGTACTCAGCCAATTGCACAAGTTGTTGCATCAGGTGTTGCTGCCGAATTTCTTGACCATATTGGTTTTGCAGCGATTGAGCAGCATGAGCACGCTTTAACTGAACGTCTTTTGCAGCTTGATAGCATTCCAGGAGTTCGCATTTTAGGTCCTACTGAAAACACCCAACGTATTGGCACTGTGGCTTTTGAAGTTGAAGGCGTTCACCCGCATGATGTTGGACAATTTGTTGATGCGCAGGGTGTAGCTATTAGAGTAGGGCATCATTGCGCACAGCCTATACATCGACATTTTGGAGTATTTGCTTCCAACAGGGCTTCTGTGGGCGTATATAATACGCTTAGTGATATCGATGCGTTAGTTGATGCAGTTAGTGGTGTTCGGGCGTTTTTCAAAGCCTAGTAGCGAGTAATACTTGCGCTTAATGCGGGGCATAGGACACTGGTATTGGTGTTTTAGGTGTATGCGCCGATGGCGAATGGGCATAGTTAAGTAAAACGTAGTCAAATAAACGTAAGTCACATGAGCATGGTCTTAAGTAGTAGGGCAAGGATACTATTCAGCGTATGGCAAGTTTCGGTTTTGCAACTGGTAATGAATTAGAGCAGATGTATCAAGAAGTAATTCTTGAAGCATCCAAGCAGGCTCATGGTAAGCAATCATTTCTTTCACAATCTGATGCTGGTGCGGCGCCAAGCGAAAATGGCACACAGAGCGCGAGCCAAGATGGTAATACAGCTAACACTATTGGTGCGCTGGCATCAGGATTAAGCCAGGTGCATGCCCAGCATGAGGGATGTGAGATAGGTCAGTCACACCAGTTTAATCCAACATGCGGCGATGAAGTTACCGTACGTGTAGAATTGCGCGAGATGCACGATGGCAGCTCTCCTGTTATCGAGCAGGTGGTGTGGGATGGCCAAGGCTGTTCTATTTCTCAGGCAAGTCTTTCCATAATGGTTGATTTGATTGTTGGCAAGAGTGTTGATGAGGCTATGGCTTTATTCCGCGATTTTCATGCGCTGATGAATTCTCGAGGAGCTGGAATTGACGACGCGGCAGCTGAGCGTTTAGACGATGCTATTGTCTTTCAAGGGGTATCAAAATATCCTATGCGCATTAAATGTGCTCTACTCGGCTGGGAGGGTTTTAAGGATTCTGCAGCTCAGGCGATGACACGGTTATAATGCGACAGATAATAATGGCATACCCTCTAATAGCTGAAAGTTGGGAGTGCTCTAGCAAGTTGTGTCCTAATACGCTACAGTGTAATCGTTGAAAAGGAGGCGCTATGACAAGTAGCTTGGTACCTGAGCCTGAGGATTCGATTCTTGCCTCGGTGCAGTCGGCTCTAGGAGATGAAGAGTTAGCGCGTCAAGTTGTTGCCAATCCTCAGTTTACTTCTGCATTAACTGGGGCGCAGGGGGAGGCAGGAGATGGGGACGCTGATGATATCCCTTTAGTTGCACTCGACGACATCGGACGTGCCACTGCGCGCGATGTTCGGGAAGCTATGTATCAGGTTGTCGATCCGGAGCTGGGCATCAATGTTGTTGATTTAGGCTTGGTATACGGTATTGAAATTGATGAGCTTGGTCGCGCTATTATTACTATGACTTTGACTACACCTGCATGCCCATTAACTGATCTTATTGAGGACGAAACGGCATCAGTGCTTGCAGGGCTTGTTGAAGAATTCCGTATTGACTGGACATGGACTCCGCCTTGGACGATTGATAAAATTACGCCTTCTGGTCAGGAGCAGCTTGCTGTGCTTGGCTTTAATATGGGTAATTTGCCGCGATACTAAATCACAGTACTATCTAAATCACAGTACTACTTAATCAGCAAGAACCGATACTTTACTAATAGGGGCTTTTAGAATTTCTAGAAGCCCCTATTAGTATTTGACAGCAGTTAGTCTCACTTATTCAAAGTTAATCAGAAACTACTGTTCCCTTTGGTACTACGGTAATACCCTCTGGAGTAATGGTAAATCCTCGTTTTATATCACGTTCAGTATCAATACCGACGGTGGCGTTCTCTGTTAAGACCACATTCTTATCGAGGATTGCCTTATACACACGCGCACGACGATTGATAACTACGCCATCAAAGAGCACTGAGTCAACAACCTGAGACCATGAATGAATACGCACATTTGGTGAAATCACAGAGTGGTGCACTTCACCACCAGAAACAATGGTACCAGGCGAGACAATAGAGTCAGTTGCGTGACCTAAGCGATCGCGACCGGCATGCACGAACTTGGCAGGTGGGAGTGAGCCAGAATTCGTGTAAATAGGCCACTGCTCATTGTATAAATTAAAGTCTGGCACATAGGCGATCAAATCCATATGTGCATCATAGAACTGCTTAATTGTACCCACATCACGCCAGTATGCGCGGTCTTTTTCAGTAGATCCAGGCACATCATTGAGCGTGAAGTCATACACGCCTGCTTCACCACGTGCAGCAAAGAATGGAGCAATATCGCCGCCCATATCATGCTTGGTATCAGCTGCTTTCTCATCCTGACGCAGCGCGTTGAAGAGAGCATCCGTATTAGCTACATAATTGCCCATAGAAGCCAGCATCATAGAAGGATCGTCAGCAAGACCAGCCGTGGTTTCTGGTTTTTCTTCAAAATGGGTAATAACTTGTGGGTGTGCCGGGTCAGTGTTAATCACGCCAAATTGATTGGACTGGCTTACTGGTTGACGAATGCCAGCAACTGTAAACTCAGCTCCAGAGTCAATATGGGACTGCACCATTTGCCTAAAGTCCATACGATAGACGTGATCTGCGCCTACGATAACAACAATATCAGGCTGCACATCTTCAATAATATTAATAGTTTGCAAAATAGCGTCTGCTGAGCCCAAGTACCAGTGCTTACCTAAACGTTGCTGTGCTGGCACAGGGGTGACATAATTACCAAGTAATGCAGAGAAGCGCCATACTCGCGAAATATGACGGTCTAGCGAATGCGACTTGTACTGAGTGAGTACAATAACTTGACGCATATCAGAATTTACGAGATTACTCAGTGGAAAGTCTACTAAACGGAACACACCACCAAAAGGTACAGCTGGCTTAGCGCGATCTCGTGTTAAAGGCATGAGACGGGTTCCCTCGCCACCAGCGAGCACGATTGATAGAATCTTTGGGTTCTGCTTCATACCGATCCCTACCTTTACCTCGACGATGAGTTGAACAACGCCTCTATCATGACATAAAGTTAGTGCGAATACAGCGTGTCGGAATCGTGTGTTGCGAAAAATACAAAATATTTTTATAGATAGACGATTGGTGCTGGCGCATGGCACGTCGAAATGTAGTGCTGTATCGCAGTGCCGAAACACACTATTGCATAGCACCAACGGATAGAACTAGCGAATAGCATAAAACGCTACAGCACTAGAAGCTGCAACATTAAGACTGTCTACACCATAGTCCATAGCAATACGAACGGTAAGATCCACAGTACGCAGTGTGCGCTGTGTTAGTCCATCACCTTCGGTACCGAAAATAAGCGCAACCTTATCGATATACTGAGGATCTTCGCTAGGTAGATGTGTGCGCCGCGCGAGCTCAGTCATATCAATGGAATCATCTTGTAAAGCCATGGCAACGGTAGTAAATCCAAGCTCATGCAGTGCGTCTAGGCTTTGCTCAGGCCAGTCATGCTTGTCTGTGCCAATACGAGTCCATGGAATTTGAAATACCGTGCCCATAGACACACGTACTGCTCGGCGGTATAGCGGGTCAGCACAAGAAGGAGAAACGAGTACCGCATCCATACCAAGGGCAGCGGCTGAACGCATAAGTGCGCCTACATTGGTGTGATCAACAATGTTCTCCATAATAGCGATATGCTTTGCATCCTTGCATACTTGAGTAACACTAGGGAGCTCCCATCGTCGCATTGCCGCTAGCGCGCCACGATGTAACCGGTAACCGGTAAGTTGTTCGAGAAGCTCCGGCTCACACACAAATACAGGAATATCAGTTCCCCAACGTGTGTCAATTGCTTGTAAAGTCTCCTGCATGCCTTCTAGCCATGGGCGTTCAATAAGCAAAGAAACAGGCTCTACACCGGCTGCAAGCGCGCGGTCAATAACTTTATGAGATTCTGCAATAAATAATCCCATAGAAGGCTCTAGGCGGTTGCGCAACTGAAGTTCAGTTAAATGGACATAAGCGTTTAGTCTTGGATCATCTAATGAGTGTACTTCGAGAAACTGCATATGTATTCCAAACTCGTGCACGAGGGGAGAAACAATAAAGGCTCTGATTTCTCAGAGCCTAATCGTGTCCGGAGCGGGACTTGAACCCGCACGGTTGTATAAAATAACCACTAGCACCTCAAGCTAGCGCGTCTACCATTCCGCCACCCGGACAGGGTGCCGTAGCAACAGAAAAGAAATATACGCATTCTTTGTGTCACTGTCAAATAATAGCCATTCGGCGTGTCGTAATCACGTAGATGCTTTAAGAGGTAATCCGTATCCAGTACAGTATCTGCTATGACTAGCCCTTTGTTCTTAATCGACCCAACAAACGATGAAAGCCCGCTATCTAGTGATGAACTTCGTGATGGATGGGTGGTGACCTTACCTGATACTGTTGCCCGTCACGCATTAAAGTCTATGCGCCTTGCTGCTGGTGATGAGTTAATGCTTAGCGATGGGCAGGGATTGCGCGTGCAGGCTGTGGTAGATGATGTGCAAGCGAATACTGTGCGTATTACCGCCGTAGGTAGACAGCCGGAGGTGATGACACGTATTGGGTTAATTCAAGCGCTCGCGAAACAGGGTAGAGATGAGCAGGCTATTGAAGCGTCATGTGAGATTGGTGTTGATGAAGTAACTCCGTGGCAAGCACACCGCTCTATTGTGCAATGGAAGGGCAATAAGCAAGAAAAAGCACTGAGTAAGTGGCAGCAAGTGCTTAACCGTGCTACAGAGCAGTCGCGTAGGTCATGGTGTCCTCAGTTACACCACAGTATTACTACACAACAGCTTGTGCAGTGGTGCTTACGCGCTAATGTGCATGGTGATCTTATTATTGTGCTTCATCAGGATGCAACTGATACTTGGGATAGTGTCGAACAGCTTGTGCTCGATATGGCGCAGCGTTCGTGTGAGGATGGTAAAGCGCGCACTGTGCATGTTGTTGTTGGTCCCGAAGGCGGTATTGCTGAGGAAGAAATAACTGCATTAACTGGTGCTGGAGCACATATTGTGGCATTAGGTACTCATATTATGCGCGCCTCGACAGCAGGCCCGGTAGCTGTGGCTCTGCTCTCACGTGTGCTAGGGCGATACGACGGCTGAATGATATTGCAGTAATATTGTTGGCGTATAGTACATAGTGCAAGTTGAAAACGATTGCGTATAGGGGAGTAGCTATGAGTAATCAAGAATCTCAAGAGTCATGCTTATTTTGCAATATTATTGCCGGAAATATTCCAAGTAGCAAAGTGTATGAAGATGACTTGGTGTATGCGTTTAACGATATTCATCCACAGGCCAAAGTACATGTGCTCATCGTGCCAAAAGTACATGTAGCTAATGTTGTGCAATTAGCAGATCATGATGCTTCGCTGTTGGCGCACATTGTTCATGTAGCTAATCAGATTGCACAAGATGCCTATCATGGGCAATTTAGGCTAGTATTTAACACTGGTGAAGATGCAGGGCAGACGGTGTTCCATGCACACGCTCACGTACTCACCGGTGAAGTATTGGATGAGTAAATACGTAGTATTGCCGTTGTAGTGCACAATTGCACAATATGGCAGTACTGATGTGTTAGTGCACATAGCAAGGCTAGGAGCAGACACTGTGGCAACAACAACACGAACAATATCAATTCCAGGTCAGCTTGATCCAGTAACCGTTTTAGGTCCTCAAGATCAGGTGCTTAGGGAGATTGAACGAGCATTTCCTCAGCTTGCTATTATTGTTCGCGGTAATCGCATAGCGATTTTATCGCATGACACCCAGACTGAATCAGAGGCTTCTGCTGCACAAGATGTAATAGAGACACTTATTCAGACAGCATTTACTGCTCCTATGGATGCAGATACGGTACGCCGCTTATTAAGCAGATCCTCGCAGTCAAGTTTTCATCAGCTGGCTAATCAGTGGCTTCGTGATCCACATATGCGACGAATGTATGAGCAGTTGCGCGAGGGGCAGCACAAGAATAATGCTCATTCTGAATCTGAGGAACGAGTGGAGAAGGATTCTTCGTTATCAGGATCAGTTCAGCAAGAAGCGATAAAGCAGGAAGATGCTCAACGAGATGCTATTGCCACAGTATCTACGCAAACGCATATTGCTCAGATGCAAGATATACAAAAGCCTGATCGACAAGTAGCTAACCAACAAATAACCATCCAACAAACAACGGATATGCAAGCAACCGATACACAGTCTCAACGTTTGGCACACACACCATTAACAAGGCAAGGTTCACAACTGCGTGTTCCTGGCGTAATCACTCATGCCTTAGGAGCGCCAGTACGACCTAAGACACCGGGGCAGATCGCCTATGTGAATGCCATCGAAACCCATACCATCACATTTGGTATAGGTCCTGCCGGCACTGGCAAAACCTATTTAGCTGTGGCAAAAGCAGTGCGAGCTTTTGAAGATGGGCAAGTGCGACGCATTATCCTTACTCGCCCTGCAGTAGAGGCTGGAGAAAATCTTGGATTTTTACCCGGTACACTGCATGAAAAAGTAGATCCGTATTTGCGTCCGCTTTTTGATGCTCTTGCAGACATGATAGGCACCGATAGGCTACGTAAACTTATGGCCGACGGCACGATTGAGGTAGCTCCGCTTGCATATATGCGTGGACGCACGTTAAATGATGCATGGGTAATTCTTGATGAAGCGCAGAATACAACTGCTCAGCAGATGAAAATGTTCTTAACGCGCCTTGGGTTTAACACACGTATGGTTATTACTGGGGACGCCACACAAGTTGATCTCACTGTACCTCACTCTGGGTTAGTGGATATTGAACACATTCTTGGCGGTATTGATGATATTGCCTTTGTTCATTTACAAGCTCAGGATGTGGTACGACATAGATTAGTTGGGCAAATTGTTACGGCTTATGAGCGTGTGGCTTCAAATCAAAAGCCGAGTAAGATTAAGCATTCTAAAACTACTGTTGTTGCCAAAGAATCGTAAATAAGGGCGTGCTATGAGTGTTGAAGTGACCAATGAAACAGTATGGAATATTGATCCGAAAATCTTTTCCGAACTCGGACTGTGGGTTATGGATCAGATGCGCGTAAGTTGCCAGTCTGACGTAACTATTATGTTCAATGATCCAGAACCAATGGCAGTGTTACATGAGCATTGGATGAATTTGGCAGGGCCAACTGATGTAATGAGCTTTCCTATGGATGAGCTTCGTCCGGGCACAGAAGCACAAATGAGCGAAGGAATATTAGGAGATATCGTAATCTGCCCATATGTTGCTCATGCGCAAGCTCAAGCTGCAGGGCATTCGACAATTGAAGAAATGATGTTGCTTACCGTGCATGGTATGTTGCATTTACTTGGCTATGACCATATTGAGCGTGAAGAAGAACGTCAAATGTTTGGTTTGCAACGCCAGCTGTTATTAACATTTTTAGCCACTCGCGTAGGGAGTGTAGCAGAAGTGACACTACCTGATGGTGCTCCAGATTTGTTGGCGCTGTATGAATTGAGTAAGACATCACATAATGGCTCAGGCAGCACTCAACAAGAATAATGCCAACAACATGGGCATGAGTTATGCATTAATGATGAGCAAAGTACAGGTAATGTGATTCATATAGCTCAAAGATGGTACAACTTATCCAGAGCACAGCAACTAGTAAAAGGAATATCATGATTGCGTTGCAACGCGGGGAAATAGTGTGGTTATGCGTAGCACTAGGTGCTATTGCTTTAGTACTCGTGTGGTTTTCATTGATGATGGCTGCCGCAGAAAGCGCAGTAGCTCGTGTAACACGCTCTAGCCTCAATAACCGAATTTTGGATGTTCAAACCAGTGCAGAAAGTCGATTTGTTGCTTTAAAACAGCTCAATCGTATCCATATCGTACAACGGCTCATTATTGACCGGTACGCTACAGCAAGTTCCTGCGCTTTTGCTCGAATCGTCTGCAATGTACTTGATGGCGTGCTGGTGAGTTTGATATGCACTTTGCTGGATGCTCCGCTGTGGGCTGTAGTGTTAGCGGGAGTGCTTAGCGCCTTGTGCATTGGCGTGGTTTCGGTATTAGTACGTCCTCGTGCTAATGGAGAGAGTAAACCGCTTGATATTATGCTGCGTCAGGCCAGAGTGGTATCGGTGGTGTGTTTGCTGACGCCATTTGCGAAAATTACTGGGCATGCTGCTGCTTGGGCTAAAACTGGTAAAACAACGGCATCACTGTCTGACGATGAGGAACTTGAGCGCATTCACCGAGAGCAGGGTAAAGCTGCTATTGACCGTCTTGTTGAGGCAGGAGATTTTGATAAAGAAGTCTCTGAAATGATGCGCAATGTATTAACACTTTCTGACACACTTACTCGTGAAATTATGGTGCCACGCACGGATATGATTTGTATTGCGCAAGATGCCACACTGGAACAGGTACTGCGCATGTTTTCGCGTTCAGGTTTCTCTCGTGTGCCAGTAATTGGCGAGTCTGTTGATGATCTTGTGGGCATGGTGTATCTCAAAGATGCAGTAAAGGCAGTGGCTTTTAATGCAGAAGCTAATGCTCGTTCGGTAACATCAATTGTGCGTGAACCATTATTGGTACCAGAATCAAAGCCTGTTGATGATTTATTCCACCAAATGCAACGCCAGCGCCAGCATGCAGCAATTGTAGTGGATGAATATGGTGGTATTGCAGGTTTAGTTACTATTGAAGATGCTATTGAACAAATTGTTGGCGAGCTGGAAGATGAACATGATCGTACACAGCGTCAAGAACCTGTGCAATTAGGACCGGGGCAATGGCAGTTTCCAGCACGAGCGCCGATTGCTGATGTTGAAGATGCCTTTGAAATTACAATTGACGAAGATGATGTCGATACAGTCTACGGCTTGCTCACTAAGCTATTAGGGCGTGTTCCTATTGTAGGTAGTAGTGCTCAGGGTCATGGGTTGCGTTTTACAGCTGTGGATAGTGCGGGTAGGCGTAAAAAAGTATCAACAGTGCTTGTAGAATCATTGCAAGCTCAGCGTTCTAATGAAGATAGTGAATAGCGAATAGCATAAGCGCTTAACCAGAGGCACTACCTAGTAGGGCGAGTACGATACAGTAAACAGTATGCAAGAAGATGTGGCATATCGTTCAGGATTTATCGCTGTTGTTGGACGTCCGAATGTTGGTAAATCAACATTAATGAATGCGCTTATTGGAGCGCGTATTGCAATTACCTCGTCTCGCCCTGAAACTACGCGTAAGGCAATTCGCGGGGTGATGACTGGGGAACATTATCAAGTTGTGCTTGTTGATACTCCGGGCATTCATCGTCCGAGAACGCTTTTGGGGCAGCGCTTGAATGATGTTGTCGATGATTCACTTGCTGAAGTCGATGCCGTAGCATTCTTATTGCCTGCTGATCAGCCTATTGGTCCGGGGGATCGTAGAATTCTTGAACGCTTACGTGAGCAGTTTGGCATTCAATCACGCGACGATCAAGCACGTAGCAATCAAACGCACGACTCTTCTGCGTGGAAAATTCCAGTAATCGCAGTGCTTACTAAAATTGATCAAGTCAGCCGTACACAGATGGTTGAGAAATTGATTGAGCTTGATCAGTTGGCTCAATTTACACAGATTGTTCCCGTTTCAGCGCTTGAACAGGATAATTTGGAAGAAGTTAGGGATGTTTTTGTGGCTGCGATGCCTGAAGGTCCACAAATGTATCCTGATGATATGCTTAGTGAAGAGACTCCTGAGGATACTATTGCCGAATTGATTCGTGGTGCATTTTTGGAAGAGCTTCACGACGAATTACCTCATTCGTTAGCAGTGGTAGTTGATGAAATTATGGACCCTGAACTTGATGATGACGGCAATCCAGTTGCTGGTCCTGCTGGCAAAGCGCGCGTGATGGTTTCTATTTATGTAGAGCGTGATTCCCAAAAACCAATTATTATTGGCAAAAAAGCTGAGCATCTGGTGCATGTTAAAAAACGTTTGCGTACCGCAGTTAATCGTATTGTTGGTGCGAAAGCATATCTTGATTTGCATGTAAAAGTAGCTAAAGAGTGGCAGTCCAATCCAAAATCATTGGAACGATTAGGCTTCTAAACAGCATATATGCCATGAGCTTACTGCCTATCTCATTTTTGTGAACACGCCTACATTGTATTTACTCGGGGTGTAGGATAGTCAATTGAGTGAACGTATATGGAAAGGAACCCTTATGTCACTTCGCAATGGCGCGCATTCAGGTACGGTGAATGTAGCAATTCTCGGTGCTGGTCGAATTGCTCATCATATGGCAGATACGCTTCGTAGAATGAATCGTGATGAGCGGTATTCATCATTAATTGAGCCATATGCTGTTGCTACACGTAATGATCAAGATCGTGCTGAGGCATTTGCTCGCGAATATGGTATTCGTAAGGCTTATGGGTCATATGAGGCATTACTTGCAGATCCAGAAGTTGATTTGGTATATATTGCAACTCCTCATGCGCTCCACGCGGATCATGCTATTGCATGTATGATGGCTGGTAAGAATGTACTCGTCGAAAAGTCATTCACCGCAAATGTTGAGCAGGCACAGCGCGTGATTGATGTTTCTCGCCAAACACATATGCTATGCGCTGAAGCAATTTGGACGCGCTATATGCCAAGCCGAAAAGCTATTACAGATATTATTGAATCAGGTCGCCTCGGTGAAATTGGTCATGTGTATGCCAATTTGTCGTATCCTGTTTCTGACAAGCCACGTATGACTGATCCTGAAATGGCTGGTGGCGCGTTACTTGATTTGGGTGTTTATCCAATTAATTTTGTGATGATGGCATTCCCTGGAGCCAGCCCAGTACGCACAGTAACCTCCTGCTCGTTTACCGATCGTGGTGTTGATGAGCAGATGGCTGCAACCATGTGGCTTGATAATGGTGTGATGGCCACGCTTGATGCTTCTATGATTGCTGTGGGTAGTCGCCAAGGTATTATCCAAGGTTCTGAAGGCTATATGGTAGTGCAAAATATCAATAACCCAGAGCGTATTTTGATCTACGATAATGAGCACCGTCTTGTTGATACGATTAACGTACCAACGCAGCTTACCGGCTACGAGTATCAGGTTATTGACAGTGCTAAAGCATTACTTGATGGCAAGATCGAGTGCGCAGCAATGCCTCATGATGAGACGTTGCGCATCATGGGCATGATGGATAATATGCGTGCTGCTTGGGGAGAAGTATATCCATTCGAGCACTCAGCTGAGTAATTTTGACGCCTGCGCAATATGCAGTGTGTTTAAGCTATAAAAGTTAAGCCTCCCGCTATTGTGCGAGAGGCTTAACTCGTATCAATTTGTAGTAGCGCCGAGCAGGTGCTAACTGCATTACCTACTCTTGTAATTTCCTTGACGTGTACATCTGCGTATTCAACAATGTTGCATATCGCTGAATAACTTTAGGGCGGATAATCTTCATCGAGGCGGTCATAAGACCATTTTCTTGGCTAAATTCCTGAGGAAGAATAATGAACTTTCGTACAGATTCTGCACGAGAAACACCTTCGTTAGCTTGGTCAATATAGTCTTGTACTTCGGCACGCACAGCAGCATTATGTGCCGCATCCTCCAAAGACATCGTACTATCGAGACCCTTAGCTTCCAGCCACAAGCGCAATGATTCCTCATCAAGGGTAATTAACGCGGAAATAAACGGACGCTTATCACCCAAAACCAATGCTTGAGAAACAATCTCACAGCGCTGAATAACTTCTTCAATTGGTCCAGGGGCAACATTCTTACCGCCGGCAGTAATAATCAAATCTTTCTTACGTCCGGTAATACTTAAGAAACCATCGCGAGTAAGCGTACCTAAATCGCCAGTAGCATACCAGCCGTCTGAAGTAAATGATTCGCTTGTCGCCTGATCATTTTTATGGTAGCCGTGGAATACGCCAGGACCTTTGACCTGAATTTCACCATCTTCGCTAATGCGTAAGGAGAATCCAGGGAATGGGATACCGACGGATCCAGAATGGAATGGCACACCAAGCGGATTAAACGCGCACGGAGCAGTGGTTTCTGTTAAACCATACCCCTCATAGACTGGTACTCCTGCGCCACGGAAGAAGGCGAGAAGCTCTGGGTCAAGTGGAGCACCACCAGCAACAATCCAGCGTGCGCGGCCGCCTAATGCTTGGCGTAATGACGCATAGACCAGAGGGTCAAATGCTAAGCGACGAGACTTCGTGAGTGCCTTAGCTTTGCCATACTCACCAATTTCTTGCATATACTGCTGTGCAGTCAATACAGCAGAAGCAAAGACCATGCCCTTAGCGCCATGCCCTGCTTTTTGCGAAGCAGCGTTATAGACTTTTTCTAGTACACGTGGCACCACAATCATTACGGTTGGCTTAGCTACCTGCAGATCAGCAAGCAGCGTTTTAATACCAGTTGCAATATACACGCGTAAATTACTGGCAACAACAATATAGTTAATAGCACGCGCAAATGAGTGTGCTTGAGGCAGGAAGAGGAGCACGGATTCTTTGCCCATATCTTGCTGCAACAAATCAGGCATGTATCCCGGTAAATTCAGCGCCGTAGTGCAATACTGGCGATGTGTCATTTCCACGCCTTTTGGCGCTGCTGTAGAGCCAGACGTGTACACAATAGAGCACAAGTCGTCAGCATGGACTGCGTCAAAAGCTGCGTCAAGTTCAGTGTCAGAGACGCTAGCGCCATACGCTTGAATCTCTGCCAAAGCACCGGTTGCCAAGCACAGTGTCTGGTTTAAAGTAGGGCATTTACCTGAAGCTGTAGCTTCTTCAGCCTTATCGCGCATATCCAGCGTTTCAACAATTAGCAGTTTGGCATCAGAGTTATTGACAATATTGCGAATCTGCTCAGCAGAATCAGTATCGTAAATTGTGGCAAGCACACCACCTAAGCCCGTAACTGCCGCATCAATAACATTCCATTCGTAGCGAGTACGGCACATAAAAGCCACACCATCACCTTTTGCTAGACCTAAGTGAAGCAGACCTTTGGCTGTTAAACGAATATCAGCAAGCACTTCTTGAGCATTAAGCGTCACCCAAGTATTGTCCTGCTTGAATGTGTAGAGCGGATCTTGAGGCGCTCGCTCAGCACGCTGCTCATACAGGCGATAAATAGTGAAATCATCATCAATCGGTGCAATAGATTGCGTAGAAGCCGTGAGTAGTCCTGTTGCCGGATCAAACGCAACAGTAGTATCACGATCTGGACCCCACTGCGTGGTGTAGGGCAGTGTAATCTCATGGTCGATACCCACAACCTGAGCCATTGGACCTTGGTTGCTATATACATCAGGTGTATGCTCACTGGAATCAGCGCTACCAGGGTGGACGAAGTCGCTACCTATTCTCAACGCTTTGCGAGTAAGGCTCTTGGCTTGTTCCTTCATTGAAGAGACGACTGACACTGATGCTCCTTGCGGTTTATCTGGCACGCATTTCGTACCACTAATGCTAGTGTAGTTGGTGGGTATCCCATAAGGATAGAAGTGCATCTATGCCAAACAGACCATCATATGGGCGACATGCAATATGCTGCAAGAGTATGTGATACAACTTACATGGTGTGTTCATAAGACATATATGCGAAGTTGAAAAAGTTGAACAGTACAGTAAATACCATGTGGGTGTTTGCTGGAAGCAAAGGTAATAAAGGTAATAGTAAGGACGCTAAACCATGGCTGAACAACCAAATGCCACTGTGACCTACGGCGTTATCAATGAAACAACCGAGTTTGAACATCGTGTTGCTATAACGCCAGATATTGTGACACGGTTACGTAAATCAGCAGTCCAATGCATTATTGAGGCAGGAGCCGGACTTGCAGCACATTATACTGATGACGATTATCGTGCTGCAGGAGCTGAAGTTGCGGATAAAGCGACAGTGCTGACACGCAGTGATTGCATTGCTACCGTATCCAGACTGCCATTAGCCGACCTCGATCAAGTGCGCGAAGGCACATGGGTAATAGGTATGTTGCAGTCGTTTACCGATGATGCGTACATCCAAGAACTCAATAAGCGTGCACTAGTCGGCATTGCTATGGAACGCTTGCCACGTCAATTAAGTGCTGCACAGTCTATGGATGAAATGACTTCCCAAAACTCGGTAATGGGTTATCAGGCAGTACTGGTAGCTGCACAAGCATATGGCTCATTCTTACCTATGATGACTACCGCTGCAGGCACTATTCGACCTGCAAAGGTATTGGTATTAGGTGCAGGTATCGCAGGTTTGCAAGCCATTGGTACAGCGAAGCGCCTCGGCGCACGAGTAAGCGCATACGATGTTCGTCCAGCAGCGCGCGAAGAAGTCAAATCTCTTGGTGCTGACTTCCTAGAATTAGGCATTGATTTGTCCCAAGGACAAGGCGAAGGTGGATACGCTCGCGCTCTAAGCGAGGAAGAACGCCAAGCACAACAAGCTGCAGTAGACCGCCAAGCTGCACAATTTGACATCGTGATTACTACAGCGCAAGTTCCTGGGCGCAAGCCTCCAGTCCTACTGACTGCTGCTGGTGTACAAGCAATGAAGCGCGGAAGCGTTATTGTCGATTGTGCTGCAAGTGAGTTTGGTGGAAACGTTGAAGGCTCCAGTATTGGCACTACTATCACGCCGCAAGGGGTAACGCTTATTGGTGCCCCATATTTGGCTAGTGAAGTAGCGACTACCGCATCGGCACTGCTTGCTCGCAATCTTGCAGATGTATGTGCACATATGGTTCGCGACGGTAAATTGAGCATTGATGCTGATGATGAGATTGATCAAGCACTCGTTGTTACTGAGCAATCAAACTAAGCGCGCTAAGCTCAAGTAAGTAATAAGAGCTTACATTACGCAAACGTACTACTATACTTTCGCAAATAACAATAAGTAAGGGACAACATGGTACTTGATATTGTTGTAGCAATTACACTCTTTATTTTAGCTTTGCTCATTGGTGTAGAAGTGATTGGTAAAGTTCCAGCTACACTGCACACGCCTTTGATGTCTGGCGCCAATTCGATTCACGGCATTGTTATTGTCGGTGTAATTATTGTGGCTGCTCATGCTGATACGCCACTATCTTGGGTTTTCGTATTTTTCGCAGCATTGCTTGGCACGATGAATGTAGTTGGTGGCTATGTGGTAACTGATCGCATGCTGGAAATGTTCAAGTCCACTAAGCCAAAGCAATCAGATAGCGATACGCAAAACAAATAATTACACACATCGTAGTGTTACTTACATGAACTTAGGGATATTATGGAAAGTCTACAATCAATGCTTGCTACACCACTTGGTGTAATTGAATGGTTGGTGTATCTGCTAGCCTCAGTGATTTTTGTTATTGGCCTGCATTTTATGAATTCACCAAAGACGGCGCGTAAGGGCAATTTGCTCTCCGCGGGCGGCATGGTACTGGCATGTGCTATGGCTGCACTTGTATTGGTGATTAAAGAAAGCGAACAGGGATTCGCGCATGCTCCTGCAGTTGGTTTGCTGGTTGCTGGTATTGTGCTTGGTGCGCTCGCAGGCGTTATTTCAGCAAAGCGCGTCAAGATGACTGATATGCCACAGTTGGTGTCTATTTTTAACACTGTGGGTGGTGGCGCTGCTGCATTAGTGGCATTAAATGATGTGCTCAATTCTCAAGTCGATGCGCTTACTATCGTCGTGCTTATTACCGCGGGTCTTGGTATGCTTATTGGCTCCGTTACCTTCTCTGGATCTTTGGTTGCCGCAGGGAAGTTGCAAGGCTTGCGTTGGATGCGTAATTTGCGTATTCCAGCGAAGAATGTATTCAATATTGGTTTTGCATTGCTCATGTTTGCCAGCTTGGTAATGCTGTGTGTCAATCCAGAACAGCGTGTGCTATGGAGTTTGCTCACATGCGTATTCGCACTGTGCTATGGCTTGGTATTTGTTATTCCAATTGGTGGCGCTGATATGCCAGTAGTGATTTCTGTGCTCAACGCTTGCACTGGTACTGCTGTGGCTATGAGTGGTTTAGCCATTATGAATATTGCACTGATTGTTGCTGGTGCTTTGGTAGGTTCTGCTGGTGTGACGCTTTCTATTGCGATGTCGAAGGCTATGAACCGTCCACTGCTGAGCGTTTTGGCTGGTGGTTTTGGTTCTGATGCTGCTGGTGCTGATGATGCAGGAGTGAGTGGCACGATGAAGGAAACCACTCCGGATGATGTAGCTGTGCAGCTGGTATACGCTCAAAAAGTGGTATTCGTTCCTGGATTTGGTTTGGCTCAGGCCCAGGCTCAGCGCGAGCTTGCTGATCTTGGTATGATGTTACAAGAGCATGGGGTCGAAGTTTCGTATGCTATTCACCCAGTGGCTGGACGTATGCCAGGCCATATGAATGTGCTCCTTGCAGAAGCAAATGTGCCATATGAACAACTGGTTGATTTGGACGATATCAATAGCCAATTCCCACAAACCAGTGTTGCCTTGGTAGTGGGTGCCAATGATGTGACTAACCCTGCAGCTCGCCGTCCGGGAACAGCTGTTTCTGGTATGCCAATTTTGGATGTTGATAAGGCACAACATGTGGTAGTCATGAAGCGTGGTCGTGGTAAAGGCTATGCGGGCATCGAAAATGAGTTGTATTTCCAAGATAATACACAAATGCTCTTTGGCGATGCTAAAGATGGTCTGCAGGCCGTTATTGCTGCTGTGAAAGAGCTTTTGGCATAATGTAACGAGTAATTACAGTGTTTTAACTGTATATATAAGTGGCTTCTGTGTTTTGTACACAGGAGCCATTAGTATTAAGTGCTGTTGCTTTGGCGAGGGAATACTCGGGTATTCCGTTATCGACTGGGCGTTGTCTGCTTGTGCAGTAAGCGCGTCGATGCGTCAAACTGAGAAAGGAGACAACATGGCAGATATTACTTTGGAAGGTGCAGTCCGCACTGAGTTTGGTAAGGGTGCAGCTCGCCGTATGCGCGTAGCTCAGCAGATTCCTGCAACTGTATATGCTGGCGGTGAAGAACCAGTATTCTTGCAGTTCCCAGCTCGCGAAACCACTAATGCTATGCGTCGTACCAACGCATTATTCGAGTTGAAGTTCGGTGAGGGCTCCAAGCTCGCAGTGGTTAAGGATGTTCAGCGCAATCCTGTAAAGCAGACCATTGAACACGTTGATTTCTATGAAGTGCGCGCAGGCGAGAAGATTGAGGTTGAAGTACCAGTCTTCGCTGAAGGCGAGCCAAAGGGTGCTGCTGTGGCATTCGTTGACGTTCAGGTATTGAAGGTTATGGCAGATGTTGCTAACTTGCCAGAGCGCATTGTAGTGAATGTTGATGGCTTGATGGATGGCGACAAGGTTCTGGCAAAGGACGTTGTACTTCCTGAAGGTGTAGAGCTGGTTCACGATGATTTGGAAGAGTCTGTAGTTTCTGTAACTGTTCCAGCAGATTCTTCCGATGAAGCTCCAGCTGCTGAAGCTGCAGCAGAAGCTCCTGCAGCTGAATAATATGAACCCATGTATCAGCATGCGTGTACTGCTCTTTATACATATTGCGTCAATTGTATAGGTGAATAGCAGTTATCAGTATGCTGTGTAGTATAAGCCGATCACTGTGGTGGTCGGCTTTGTTATATACCCTCAACCCAGTACTCATGTTCGCAATGTGAAAAGTTCCAGCGTAGTATCGCTCAATTGTGACACAGTTACTGGTGACGTAGCCATGAGCTTACGCCAAGTAAGCATTGAGCAAATGAATGAAGAAGTTGTTATGACACAGACCACGCATCATGATCCAGCAGCGTTGCAAGCGCTGACTGAGCGATTCACAGTTTTAGATAATCCCAATCCTGCAAGTGATGCCAAAAGGCAGGAACTGATTGATAAGCCAGCATTTGGTCAGATTTTCTCTGACAATATGGTGCATATGACATGGACTAAGGGTGAAGGTTGGTCTGACCGCCGCATTGAGCCATATGCTCCGCTGAAAATGGATCCGGGCGCTTCTGTTTTGCACTATGCTCAAGAGGTGTTTGAAGGGCTGAAGGCATATCGTCATGCGGATAATTCCATCTGGCTTTTCCGTCCAGATGCTAATGCAGAGCGCTTCCAAAATTCAGCAAAGCGCTTGTATTTGCCAGAATTGAGCACTGATGATTTCTTAGGCTCAGTTGCCGCTATGGTTCGCAGTGATCATAATTGGGTACCAAGTCGTCGTGAGTACACATTGTATTTGCGTCCATTTATGTTCGCATCTGAGCCATTCCTTGGCGTTCGAGCGCCGCATGAGGTGGAGTATTGCGTTATTGCTAGCCCATCTGGTCCATACTTTAAGGGCGGTAGCAAGCCAGTGAGTATCTGGGTTGAGGATAAGTGGTTCCGCACTGGTCCTGGCGGTACTGGTTTCGCTAAGTGCGGTGGTAATTACGCAGCATCGTTGCTTGGTGAGTATAAGGGTATTGACCATGGTTGTGAACAGGTGTGCTTTGTTGATGCAGCAACAAAGACGTACTTGGAAGAGCTTGGTGGTATGAACGTCATGATTGTTCACAAGGATGGTCATATTGAAACACCAAGCCTCACTGGTAATATTCTTCCAGGCGTTACCCGTCGTTCTTTGATTCAGCTTGCTCGTGACAAGGGTCATGATGTAGTAGAAACTATGATTGCTTTGGATGATTTGCTTGAGGATATTCGCTCTGGTGAAGTTACTGAAGTATTTGCTTGTGGTACTGCTGCAATTATTGCTCCAATTGGTCGCTTCAAGTCCGAAAAGTTTGATGTTCAGGTAGCTGATGGTCAGCCTGGCGAGTTGACTATGGATTTGCGTAATACTTTGCTTGGTATCCAACTTGGTGAAGTTGAAGATACGCATAACTGGATGTGGAAGGTTATGTAAGTCCTTACAGACTATGTATAACTAGTGCGTTGAGCGTGGTATGCCTTAAAGTGTGCCACGCTTTTGTGTATGTATTACACCGCGCTTGGTATGCGCAGTACATTATGCGTACAGTGTTTCGCTTACTTCATCAACGATACGCCGCATCGCTATACGAGCTTGCTCTGGATTTTGTTCCGCAATAGCATTGGCAACAGCTTCGTGATTTTCTATTGCTGATACTTTTGGTTGTGGAGGATACAGTCCAATTTCAACACGACCAGCAAGTACAATATCAATAGTTTCACTCAGTGTTGCAAAGAGATCATTGTGGCTTGCTTGCAAAATTGTTGAGTGAAACTTTTGATCAATTTCATGGAACTGTTCAAGCTGATTGTCTAATCCGTAGAGTCGTAATTGTGCTGCCCACGCAATGAATTGGGTTCGTAATTCTAAAGAAGCATGTTGTGCTGTAGCTGCTGCTGCCTCTGGTTCAATAGCAAGACGCAACTGTGTAAGTTGCATTAATTCTTCAATGCGATGCGAGGATTGTAGTTTCCAATGAATAACTGTGGAATCAAGTGCATTCCATGTGGAAGGAACCTGTGCGATGAGACCAACACGTTTGCGAATTTCAACAACTTTCAAGCTCTCAAGATTTTTTGCCACTTCTCTTGCTACCGTACGACTGGTATCGAATCGAGTTTGAATATCGTCAAGTGTAATTGCATTACCAGGTGTCCAGCGTCCTTCAAGAATATCGAGTGCCAGTGTTTTGCAGGCATCGTATTGCAGGGTAGTAGGTTGCATGGGCTGTGTGGTATTCATGGTCATCCTGTGTAATCAGTAGTAGTACGTCTTAAAGCTATGCTATGCAATGAGAAAATAATAGTCTTGTACTGTGGATATGTAAACACAATGGTGTGTGGTTTCCCTGCTTATGCGGTTTCTCGTACTGGCATCAGATAAGATTATAAAATATTATCTATCTCACAAAAGTAGTACTTAAAATTGACAAGTAGTACTTTCTAATTTATGATTGTGGCAACAGTTCGATAGCGCTTGAACTTCTTATATTGAACCAGCATTGCGATGATGCAAGGAGAGTTATATGAGTATTCATGTAGTAGTAATGGGAGTTGCCGGTTCTGGAAAATCAACAGTTGCACAAGCTATTAGAGACAGGCTCGGATTTGATATGGCTGAGGGTGATGACTTTCATCCGCAGCAAAACATCGACAAAATGTCTGCTGGCATTGCGCTAACTGACGAAGATCGCTGGCCATGGTTGCGCGTTATTAATACGTGGATGATTGCAAAAGAAGCTATCAATCACAATTCTGTAGTGTCCAGCTCAGCACTCAAGCGCAGCTATCGAGAGGTGCTTGGCGAAGGTGTTGATGTGTTTTTTGTACATCTAGATGGTGCATTTGATACAGTATATGAACATATGAAAGCTCGCCAAAATCACTTTATGCCAGTGTCTCTGCTCAAAAGCCAATACGCTGATTTACAACCACTTGAAGCTGATGAACGCGGCGTTGTTATCAATGTGAATCAACCGGTAGAAGATGTGGTTAACCAAGCTATTGCTGCAGTTGAAGCATATCAGCGCCAAGCCTGATGCATGAGATCATAGTTAATTACTCATGTAGCAATACAGCATAGATATACACGTATCTACCAATACATAGGAATTTATAGCAATACATGTAGACGCATGTAGAGGCACGTAGATATATCCACAATACACAACAGTACCCAACCTATAGGAAAGGTAGTGCATAACAATGGAGTTATTACACTTAGTACTTGCTGCAATTGCAGGTATCGTTATTATTGTTCTGCTTATCACACAAGTTAAATTACATCCGCTGCTCTCACTAATGGTCGGTAGCGCTGGTATGGCAATTTTTGCTGGCGTAGCATACGACAAATCGTGGGATAGCTTTACTACTGGTCTAGGTGCGACAGTAGCGAATGTTGGTTTACTTATCGTGC
Source organism: Galliscardovia ingluviei (assembly GCF_014635685.1). Lineage (GTDB taxonomy): Bacteria > Actinomycetota > Actinomycetes > Actinomycetales > Bifidobacteriaceae > Galliscardovia > Galliscardovia ingluviei. The sequence continues at coordinate 771,002 of NZ_BMDH01000001.1, read as the reverse complement.
TTGGCTCTATGATCGGCACCTTACTGGTTGCTTCTGGTGGTGCAGACCGCATCGTAGATACTATTATTGCAAAAACAACATCACGATCGTTGCCATGGGCTATGGCCTTAATTGCATTCTGCGTCGGTATTCCACTCTTTTTTGAAGTTGGTGTAGTGATCTTAATTCCAGTGGTGATCTATACTGCACGTCGCTTGCACCAGCCATTGATGATTATTGCTATTCCAGCACTTGCTGGACTTTCTACGCTGCATGCTTTTGTACCGCCACATCCAGGCCCTCTTGCAGCAATTAGCTCAGTTCATGCCAATCTTGGTTTAACTCTTGGGCTCGGCTTACTGGTAGCTGTGCCAACAGTAATTGTTGCCGGTCCTTTGTTTGCCAAACTGGCTGCACGTTGGGTGCCAGTATTAGCTCCAGAAGAAACCGAAAATGAACAACAACAAACCGACAATGATAATAAACCAAGTTTCGCAGTGTCTTTGTTTATTATTTTGCTGCCAGTAATACTGATGATGATGTCATCCATTATCGATATCGCAGGTGCTGCTGGTAGTGTTATCGGTCGTTTCTTGGTATTTGTTGGCTCGCCGCTTACTGCATTATTCATTACCACTGTTGTTGCCATGCTGCTTCTAGGTACTGCTCGCGGCGTTAAACGTGATGAATTGAATAAGATTGTTGGCGGTTCGCTTGCCCCAATTGCTAGTATTTTGCTGATTGTTGGTGCAGGTGGAGGTTTTAAGCAAACGCTGGTAGATTCTGGTATTGCTGATGTTATTGCTCATGGTATTACTGAGTCTGCAATCTCACCTTTATTTGCAGGATGGCTTGTTGCAGTGTTAATCCGATTGGCAACTGGTTCTGCAACAGTTGCAACAGTAACTGCCGCAGGAATTATGGCGCCACTAGTACAGACTATGGATTTAAGCTCACCAATGGTTTCTCTATTGGTACTTGCTATTGGCGCAGGATCGGTATTCTTCTCTCATGTCAACGATGCGGGATTCTGGCTTATTAAAGAATACTTCCACCTATCAGTGGGGCAGACTATTAAAACATGGTCAATGATGGAAACAGTACTTTCAGTCTTTGGATTGGCAGTAGTAATGTTGCTCAGCTTGGCATTCTAGCGTGTGTAGTAGCACACAAATACTTGAGGATTGAACAAATTTAATTTACATTGTGATGAGGAAATGCACATTAATCACAATCACAAATACAATCACACGAGTGGAATCGCAGAGTAAAGGAGAACTCATGGAAATCGGTATGATTGGTCTCGGTCGTATGGGTGGCAATATGGCAACGCGTTTGCGTAACCATGGCATCACTGTAGTGGGATATGACCGTAGCCCAGAGTCTAAGCGCGATGTAGCAAGTCTTGCTGAGTTAGTTGAGAAATTACAAGCCCCACGTGTGGTTTGGGTTATGGTTCCTGCAGGAGCTCCAACTGATGACACAATTACTGAGCTTAAAGGATTGCTCGACGAAGGCGATCTCGTCATTGATGGTGGCAATACCAAGTACCTCGATGATGCGCGTCATGCTCAAGAACTGTCTGAAAAGGGTATTCATTTTGTTGATGTCGGTGTCTCAGGTGGTGTCTGGGGAGCTGAACGTGGTTATGCATTGATGGCTGGTGGTGCTCAAGAAGATTATGAGCGGGTGCGCCCATACTTAGAAGCATTGAAGCCAGAAGGCGAGAACGGCTTGGTACACGCTGGTCCTGTTGGCGGCGGGCACTTCGCAAAGATGGTGCATAATGGCATTGAATATGGCATGATGCAAGCCATGGGTGAGGGCTTTGACACCATGACTCACTCTGATTTGATTGATAATCCAGCTGAAGTAATGGCTTCTTGGCGTGATGGCTCTGTAGTAGCTTCTTGGTTGCTTGACCTCTTCGCATTGGCTGCTCAGCAAGATCCGACACTGCATGATATGCCAGCTGTAGCTGACGAATCAGGTGAAGCTCGCTGGATGGTTGAAGCAGCATTAGAGCTTGGTGTACCAGTTCCTGCTACAGTTGCTGCACTCTATGCTCGTCAGGTTTCTCGTGGTGCAGGATCTGACACTTTGCGTGTAGTTTCAGCATTGCGTAATCAGTTTGGCGGACATATAACTAAGGCATAATTGTACGATAGCTACCAGCAGCAAATTTATACAGTGTATACAGTAGCAAATGCGGATAGCGTAATGGCACAAGATAGCAATCCTTGTACTCTTATATGCTAGTGCTACTTAGCCTTGGTGTGGATATGCTTATCTGAATTTTTAATACTTGTGCGCATCGGCTTGTGTGGAAGCTCAGGCAGGTGCGCACGAGTGCGTTTAAGAGCTCCTGGTACCAGCCAATTAAACTTCACCGAGGCAATGCGTAACGCAACAACAAGGGCTACAATACACAGATCGCCAATCATTTCTACACTATGCGAATACCAATGATGCTGCGCTCCTCGAGCTACTAACACAGTCAGCACGCAGCCGATAGCAGAAGGCACTGCATACCAGTGTCTATCGCGAATAACCATAGGAACTTCGTTAATCAGCATATCGCGGATCAGTCCTCCGCCAAGGGCTGTAGCCATACCAAGAATTACTGAAGTCATACCTGACATACCGTACAGCAATCCCTTTTCAGTGCCATTAACAGCAAATAAGCCGAGAGCAAGAGCATCAAGCACTAGCATCGGTTTATGTAATTTATCAACTTCTGGATGTAAGACGGCAACAAGTATGCCTGCGGCAAGTCCAGTCAAGACAAACATGCGATTTGCAATATTAACAGGAGGCAGTACTCCAAGCAGGACATCACGAATAACACCGCCACCCAAAGCTGTAAGCCAAGCAGTAATAATAATGACGAACATATCATACTGTCGTTTGACTGCGCTTAAGCCGCCGACCATACCGCAGCATAGGGTAGCGGCTAGTTCAATAGTGAGCAAAAATGGGGTGCTTTCAAGGGTAAGTTCCATGATAACCTGCCTCTATATTAAAAAACCGCACAGCCTAAGCCATGCGGTGTACTCACTGTATATCCCGAGTGAATTTACAAAGCGTTAATTGCTACAGCCATACCGGACTTGCGGTTTGCAGCCTGGTTCTTGTGGATTACGCCACGACCTGCTGCCTTATCGAGCTTCTGTGCTGCAACCAAGTATGCAGCCTGTGCTGCTTCCTTATCACCAGCTGCAATTGCTTCGCGTACCTTGCGAATAGCAGTCTTGAGTTCGCTCTTATAAGCTACGTTGCGCAAGTGTGCTTTCTCGTTGGTGAGCACGCGCTTCTTTTGCGACTTAATGTTTGCCACTATATTCTCCAAACGTCTTACAGTATGCTGACATACAAACGAATAGTATAGCATAACACTAGACTAAAACTACACATATTGTAGATTTTTGAAAAAAATTAAGTTTTGGTGTATTCCATGCACTTTGTCACGCTCTGTGTCCTGGTGTAAGTACGAATATGCTACACTAATGGGCAGGTTATTTAGGGAGGAATCGTTGAGCGCGAATACAGTGCAGCATAATCAGCCAGGAGCTACAGACCAGTCACTCATTCGTAACTTCTGTATTATTGCGCATATTGATCACGGTAAATCGACTGTTGCAGATCGTATTTTGCAGTTAAGTGGCATTATCGAAGAGCGCGAAATGCGCGATCGCTTCTTAGACCGCATGGATATTGAGCAAGAGCGTGGTATTACTATTAAATCTCAGGCAGTTCGCGTCCCTTGGACTGTAGATGGTACTGAATACACGCTTGGCATGATTGATACTCCAGGACATGTGGATTTCACTTATGAAGTATCACGTGCGCTAGCAGCATGCGAAGGCGCAGTACTGCTAGTCGATGCAACACAAGGTATTGAAGCACAGACTTTGTCAAACTTGTATATGGCTATGGATCATGATCTAACCATTATTCCTGTGCTCAACAAGATTGATTTGCCCAGCGCAGAATCTGATAAGCATGCTGAAGAAATTGCCAATCTTATTGGCTGTGATATCAGCGATGTGCTACGTGTTTCTGGCAAAACTGGTGAGGGTGTCTCTGATCTGCTGGATCGTATTGTTACAGATATTCCAGCTCCTCAGGGTGACCCTACTGCTCCTGCTCGTGCGTTGATTTTTGATTCAGTCTACGATTCTTACCGCGGTATCGTAACCTATATTCGTATGATTGATGGCTCATTGCAAAGCAGACAGCGCATTCACATGATGGGCTTGGGTACCACGCATGAGCCTATTGAATTGGGTGTTATTAGCCCTGAAATGCAGCCTACTAAGGCACTTGCTGCTGGTGAAGTAGGCTATGTGATTACTGGTGTAAAAGACGTCAGCCAATCAAAAGTGGGCGATACTATTACCGAAGATGCGCGTCGAGCACAAGAGCCTCTGCCTGGTTACCAAGATCCACAGCCGATGGTGTATGCGGGCTTGTTCCCCATTGATAATGCGCAATTCCCAGAATTACGTGAGGCGCTTGATAAGCTAAAGCTCAATGATGCTGCATTGATTTATGAACCAGAAACTTCGGTGGCATTAGGATTTGGTTTCCGTTGCGGCTTCTTAGGGTTGCTGCATATGGAAATTGTTTCGGAACGCTTGAGTCGTGAATTTGGTCTTGATCTGATTTCTACAGCGCCGAATGTTCCATATGAGGTTACTGGTGAAGACGGCACAATGCATAGGGTGACGAATCCTAGTGAATTCCCAGAAGGTAAAATCAAGTCTATTGTTGAGCCAATGGTGGCGGCGGATATTATTACGCCAAAGGAATTTATTGGTTCAGTCATGGAATTGTGCCAAGATCATCGCGGCATTATGGGCACAATGGAATATTTGAGCCCTGAGCGTGTGGAAATGCACTATCGTATGCCACTTGCTGAAATCGTGTTTGATTTCTTTGATCAGCTCAAAAGCCGAACCAAAGGCTATGCGTCATTGGATTATCATGAAGATGGCGAGCAATCCGCAGATTTGGTTAAGGTTGATATCTTAATTCAAGGTGATCGTGTTGATGCTTTTAGTGCTATTGTGCACCGCGATAAGTCATATTCCTACGGCGTGATGATGACAAAGAAGCTGCGTGAGCTTATTCCTCGCCAGCAGTTTGAAATTCCTATTCAGGCAGCTATTGGTTCACGTATTATTGCCCGCGAAACTATTCGAGCATTGCGCAAGGATGTGTTGGCAAAATGCTATGGTGGCGATATTACCCGTAAACGTAAGTTGTTGGAAAAGCAAAAAGCTGGTAAGAAGCGCATGAAAATGCTTGGTCATGTTGAAGTACCACAAGAGGCGTTTATTGCGGCACTTAATACTGGCGAAGCAACTGATCGTGATACAAAAGATAAAATCCGTGCAGCGCAGAAAGCAAGCTAGTGCCATTTAGCGTATATATTCATGTGCCGTTTTGTATGCGACGGTGTGGGTATTGCGATTTTAATACCTATACGGCGCTTGATTTAGGCGGGGGAGCTAGTCGTGCCACGTTCGCGCAAGTTGCTTTACGAGATATGCAGTTGCATCGACGTTGGCAGGAAGAGCAGGGTATTGCTGTTGGTCCTGTTGATACAGTGTTTTTTGGTGGTGGCACACCAACCTTGCTGCCTGTAGACGATTTAATTTCTTTGCTGGGCGGTGTGCGCAGCATTTGGGGTTTGAAGCCAGATGCAGAAGTAACTACCGAGGCGAACCCGGATACGATTGATGCCGATGGTTTAGCTCGACTTGCTGACGGTGGTTTCACGCGTGTTTCCTTTGGTATGCAGTCTGCTGTGCCGCATGTATTGCGTACGCTTGATCGCACGCATACTCCTGCTAATGTTGAGGCTTGCGTTCGTGGTGCGAGAAGGGCAGGATTGCGACATTCTGTTGACTTAATTTATGGCACTCCAGGAGAAAGTCTTGACGATTGGCGCACTTCGGTACAGGCAGCACTTGATTTAGGTGTAGAACATATTTCAGCATATGCATTAGCGATTGAGCCGACAACAAAAATGGGCAGGCTTATTCGTCAAGGCAAACTACCGAAACCAGATGACGATGATGAAGCTAATAAATATGAAATCGTCGATTCGATGCTTGAACAGACTGGTCTTTCATGGTATGAGGTGAGTAATTGGGCAGTGCCTGGGCAGGAAAGCCAGCATAACCTCAACTATTGGCGTAATTCTGATTGGGCTGGTATAGGTCCTGGCGCTCATGGGCATTATCGGTGGACTGATGCGCATGGCGAGATTCATGATTGGCGTGGTTCAGAAGTGCTACATCCTAGACCTTGGGCTGTGCAAGTAGCACAGGGCAAACTCCCAGTTGCCTCACAAGAGTGGTTGGATGACCATGCTCATGCAGAAGAGGTAGCCATGCTGGGGCTGCGTATTAGAGAAGGACTTTCAGTACAGGATCTAGAAGAGGCTGCAGGTCGTGTGTTGCCACAACAGGTAATTGCGCGTCTGGTACACGATGATTTGGTTACGGTGCGGGTAACTGATACACCAATTCGTCCGGAAGTACTGGCTTTACATCAGGCACAAGATAAACACGTGTCGATGTCACAGACCGAGTATGGTGCAGCTGCGTCTTTTTCAACATCTACGTCATCCAAACCACATCCATTTGCTCCTGATAATTCGGCTATTGCACAACAAGGCTATGATATTCGCCTAGTACCCACGAGAAAAGGTCGGTTGCTCAACGATACGGTTATCGATCAAGTATGCCAAGCAGTAGGACTGTGGTAAGTAGGGCATAATGGCTCTATGCTTGTCGATACTCGTTATCTACTGTTCACATTGATGTAACAAATCGCTATCAACCGTTGCAATTATTGGCTTTGCTCACTGTGCTATTTCTTGGACGCAAGTTGTGGCAAACGATAAACCTCCTCTAGGCTTGTAGCAGAACTTACATGTTTTGGCTGAAAGAGGTAGGCATATGCAGTACGCTCCATTAGACTTAACTGTGCATCATGCAGCAGGATTGTATAACCCATCTGCAGAACATGACGCCTGTGGTGTGGGCATGGTAGCAACGCTGCGCCAGACTCCAGAACATCGCATTATTGAAGATGCTATTACAGTACTCAATAATCTTGATCACCGCGGTGCTGTAGGTGCTGAGGAAAATACTGGCGATGGTGCTGGCATTGTAATGAGTATGCCTGATGAATTTATGCGCGCCAGTATTGATCAAGCATTACCACCATTAGGTGCATACGCTGCTGGTATGGCTTTTTTGGACAGGGATATGGCAACTGCCGCCGGTCAAGCTCAAGCAATTGCTGATATTGTTGCTGACGAGGGCGCACAGGTATTAGCGTGGCGCGATGTGCCCACGAATCCGGATGGCTTAGGGCTACAGGCATTGGCTTCTATGCCATTACTGCGCACACTAGTAATTGCAGATGTTCAGGGTCAAGCAAGGGACAGAGCGCTTGATAGGATTGCTTGGCGTATTCGCAAGCGCGTAGAGCATGAAGTTGGTGTGTATTTTGCCTCATTTTCTACACGCACTATTACCTACAAAGGTATGCTTACTACGCATCAGTTGCCGTCATTCTATCTTGATTTGTCAGATCCCAGTATGAAAGCGTGTATTGCTCTTGTGCATTCACGTTTTTCAACGAATACATTCCCGAGCTGGCCGTTAGCGCAACCATTTCGTATTATTGCGCATAATGGCGAAATTAACACGATTCAAGGCAATCGAAATTGGCTTAAAGCACGTCAAGGTACGTTTGCCAGTGATGTGCTTGGCGATTTAAGCAAAGTATTGCCCATTGATGTACCAGGATATTCAGATTCAGGAACTTTCGATGAGTGCCTGGAATTGCTGTATTTAGCTGGAAGAAGTCTGCCTCATGCCATTTCTATGATGGTGCCTCCAGCGTGGCAAAGCAATACTGCGCTCGATCCTCAAGTACGCGCATTTTATGCCTATAACAATACCTTGATTGAACCTTGGGATGGACCGGCTGACATTGTTTTTACTGATGGAACGCAAGTTGGTGCGGTGCTGGATCGTAATGGTTTTAGACCAGGGCGTTGGCAGGTTAGTGATGATGGCATTGTAGTGCTTGCCTCTGAAGCAGGCGTACTGGACAGCATTGCGCCGGAACATGTTGTTGCCAAGGGGCGTTTAGAGCCAGGTCGCATGTTCCTCGTCGATACTGCTCAGGGACGCATTATTGATGATGAAGAAATTAAGCAAGAGCTTGGCTCATTGCATCCGTGGGATAAGTGGCTTGAAGGTAATGAAATTGCGGTAGAACAATTACCAGAGCGTGAACATGTGCGCCATAGTGGTGTCTCTGTACAGCGCCGTCAGCGTGCGTTTGGTTATACGCATGAAGATATTCGTATGATACTCACTCCTATGGCAAATACTGGTAAAGAGCCGCTAGGGTCCATGGGTAACGACACCCCAATATCAGTACTGTCAAAGCGTTCGTGCATGCTCTTTGATTACTTCACGCAGAAATTTGCTCAGGTGACGAATCCGCCGCTGGATTGGGAACGAGAATCGATTGTTACCTCGCTGTCGTCTGCGATTGGCCCTGAGCCGAACTTACTGGAAGATAGCCCTGAACATGCTAAGAAAATTGTAATTCCACTGCCTGTTATTGACTCAGATAGCATGGCGCAGTTAAAGCGATTGGATCGCGCGCCAATTCTAGAAGGACATTATCGACCATATGTGGTCAAAGGATTGTACCAAGTTGCTGGCGGTGGTCAGGCCTTAGAACAGCGGCTTGAAGAGATTTTTGAGGAAGTTGATACGGCTATTGCTCAGGGCAGTAACTTTATTGTGCTTTCAGACCGTGATTCAGATCATACGTGGGGGCCAATTCCATCATTACTGCTTACCAGTGCTGTACAACATCACTTGTTGCGCAAAGCTACACGCACACAAGTATCATTGGCTGTTGAAGCAGGTGATGTTCGAGAAATTCACCATGTCGCTTTGCTAATTGCCTATGGTGCAGCCTGTGTTAATCCATACTTGGCTCTGGAAACCGTCGAAGAACTAGCGAATCGTGGTGAGCTTGCAGTTGATGGTACTCAAGCAGTACGCAATGTAGTACAAGCACTTTCTACTGGCGTACTCAAAATTATGAGCAAAATGGGCGTTTCTACCATTATGAGCTATCGTGGTGCTCAATTGTTTGAAGCCATTGGTTTAGGTGAAGAACTTATTGAACGCTACTTTACTGGCACTACCTCGCAAGTAGGTGGTATTGGTGTTGAAGAGATCGCACAAGAAGTGGCATTGCATCATCGTGTGGCATATCCTAATCAATGGACGGCTACTCCACATGTTGATTTGGCAGTTGGTGGCGATTACAAGTGGCGTAGGACTGGTGAAGATCATTTGAATGATCCTGAAGCCATTTTCTTGCTACAACAGTCCACGCAACGTGGCGATTATCACATGTTTAAGCGCTACACTGAGCATATTAATAACACGTCAAATCGTTTAATGACGCTTCGTGGCTTGATGCAACTCAAATCAAATAGGCCGCCTATTGATATTAGTGAAGTAGAGCCTGCTGAATCTATTGTGAAGCGCTTCTCTACTGGCGCCATGAGCTATGGTTCCATCTCTCAAGAAGCTCATGAGACGCTCGCACTTGCTATGAACGCTCTTGGAGCGCGTTCAAACTCTGGAGAAGGTGGAGAGTCTCCCGAGCGATTAAACGACCCTCAGCGTGTGAGTCGTATTAAGCAGATTGCATCTGCACGTTTTGGTGTGACTAGTAACTACTTAGTACACGCAACTGATTTGCAAATTAAGCTGGCACAAGGCGCCAAGCCGGGTGAGGGTGGACATTTGCCTGGGGCTAAAGTACCACCTTGGATTGCAAAAGTGCGTCATGCAACCCCTGGTGTGGAGTTGATATCTCCGCCACCGCATCATGATATCTACTCTATTGAGGACTTGAAGCAGCTTATTCATGATGCAAAAATGGCAAATCCTCAAGCGCGTATCCATGTCAAACTGGTGTCTGAGTTTGGTGTGGGCACTATTGCTGCTGGTGTGGCCAAATGCCATGCCGATGTGGTGTTGATTTCTGGATATGATGGTGGTACTGGTGCAGCTCCGTTGAATGCAATTAAGCATGCTGGTACTCCATGGGAGATTGGCTTATCAGAAACACAGCAAACTCTTATTTTAAACGGTTTGCGCTCTCGCGTAACCGTGCAATGTGACGGCGAGTTGAAAACGGGGCGCGATGTAATGATTGCAGCCTTGCTCGGCGCAGAAGAATTTGGTTTTGCTACAGCAGCTCTTATCGTCGAAGGCTGTGTGATGATGCGTGTATGCCATAAAAACACGTGTCCGCAGGGTATTGCAACACAAGATCCAGAGCTTCGCGCGCGCTTTACTGGCAAGCCTGAGCACGTGGTGAATTTCTTCATGTTTATTGCACAAGAAGTTCGAGAATTGCTCGCAAGTCTTGGCTTCAGGACGTTAGAAGAAGCTGTTGGTCATGTTGAGTGTTTAGATCAGCGTCAAGCGCTTGACCACTGGAAAGCTCAAGGTATTGATTTACGTAATGTGCTTCGTCAATCTGGGCCTGTTCCTGGCACAATTTTGCACAAAACTATTGAGCAGAAACACGATCTTGATACATCACTAGACAGCGTGTTGATTACTAAACTAGATGATGCATTAGAGCACGGTGAACGCACAGTATTGCAAGTGCCTATTCGCAATATTCATCGCACTATTGGCACTATGGTCGGCTATGAAATTACCAAACGCTATGGCGAAGAAGGGTTACCAGACCATACCATTGATATTATGTTGCAAGGTACGGCTGGGCAGTCATGCGGTGCCTTTATCCCTCGTGGCTTAACGCTACGGGTACAGGGAGAAGTCAACGATTATGCCGGTAAGGGATTGTCTGGAGGCATTATCAGTGTACAAGCAGACAGCCGAGCCAAGTTTGATACACACACCAATGTGATTGCAGGCAATGTAACTGGCTTTGGCGCAACATCTGGTCGCATGTTTATTGCAGGGCGAGCAGGAGAGCGTTTTGCAGTGCGCAACGGCGGCGCAACATTTGTAGTAGAAGGTGTTGGCGATCACGGTTTGGAATATATGACCGGCGGCACTGTTGTGGTGCTCGGGGCAACAGGTAGAAATTTTGGTGCAGGGTTCTCTGGCGGCAATGCATACGTGCTTGACCTTGATATGCAACAAGTCAATCCACAAGCGCTGGCTCATGATTCCTTGCTGTTCCTGCCATGTGAAGGTCAGGATGCTCAGGACTTACGGGCACTGATCGAGGAACATGTTCGCTACACGAATTCTCAGTTTGCTGCAAGTCTACTTGATCACTGGCAGGAGAGTGTGCGTAGATTCACGCATGTTGTTCCAGCACAATTCGTGCAAATGAGTCGAGCTATGGAGCAAGCTGAGCGTGACCATCTTGATTTTGAAACTCCTGGCACTTGGGAGCAAGTATACGAAAGCGTTATGGAAGGGAAGCACTAATGTCAGATCCACGCGGATTTTTGAAAGTTCGTCAGCGTCATGAATTAGCTGAACGTCCAGTTGCGCAGCGTATTCATGATTATAACGATGTGCATAGTGAGTCAGGACTGCAACCTTGGACCAAAGAGCAGGCTCTACGCTGTATGGATTGCGGTACACCATTTTGTATGACTGGCTGCCCGTTGGGTAATCTTATTCCCGAATTTAATGATTTAGTCAGTCGTGGCAAATGGGAAGAAGCCTACCATCGCTTATCAAGTACAAACAATTTCCCAGAAGTGACAGGCAGAATCTGCCCAGCGCCTTGCGAAATGGCTTGCGTACTGAGTATCCATCAGCCGGCAACTATGATTAAACTCAGTGAGCAAACTATTATTGATCAAGCATGGGGACTCGATATAGTAGAGCCGATGAAACCACAGCGGCTTACAGACCAAACCGTAGCGGTAGTAGGGTCTGGACCTGCAGGATTGGCTTGCGCTCAACAGCTTACTCGCGCAGGACATACGGTGGTTGTCTACGAGCGTGATGATGCTTTGGGTGGTTTGATGCGCTATGGTATTCCAAACTTCAAACTTGAAAAGCATTTGGTAGATCGCCGTATCGAACAAATGCGTGCAGAAGGCACAGTATTCCATACAGGTGTCAATATTGGTACTGATATTACTTGGGATGAGCTACGCGCTCGCTATGATGCCGTAGTAGTAGCCATTGGTTCTACAGTTCCTCGTGATGTCGCTATCGAAGGGCGCGATTTACACGGTATTCATTTTGCTATGGATTATTTGCCAGATGCCACCAGAAGGCTCTATGGTGTTCAGCCGGTACACGATATTACTGCCCAAGATAAACACGTGGTTATTATCGGCGGCGGTGATACTGGTTCTGACTGTCTTGGCACAGCACTACGTCAGGGTGCAAAATCAGTAACTGTGTTGCAGATCAATAGTAAAGAACCTGAGCAGCGTCCTGCTGATCAGCCTTGGCCTACCTATGCGCGACTCTATCAAAAGAGCAGCTCTATGCAGGAGGGCGGACAGTATTTGTATAACACTGATTCAGTGCGCTTTGAAGGCGATATTCAGCCAGAGCATACTCAAGTACTTGATAGCAGTGAGCCACTTGGATTCACAGCTAATGAGCAGGGGCATGTTACAGGTGTAACCATTTGCGAAGTGGAACCAGGTCAACGCGGTGAGCAAGCACGAATTGCAGGGTCTGAGCGCACCATTCCAGCTGATTTAGTCTTGATCTCGATTGGTTTTGCTCATCCCGAAACGCTGGAACTGCTTAAGCAGCTTCCAGTGAAACTGGATAGTAGAGGCAATATTGAGCGCGATACGCATTTTGCTACCACACAAGATGGCATGTTTGTTTGTGGTGATGCCGGTCGTGGGCAGAGCCTTGTAGTGTGGGCAATTGCTGAAGGACGGGCATGTGCATCACATGTTGATGCTTACCTTACTGGTGCTACAGAGCTACCAGCGCCGATTACCCCTGATCAAAAGCCCATGGTGTTGCCAAGGCGCTAGGAGCTACATGCATACCATATGGGTGACGCGTGTGGCACGCTGAATCTTAGTATTGCTCGATAAGAGTAGAAACTGCGGTACACTAGAATGCGTTATCAGTGATATGCGTATTTCCAAGGAGAGGCAATGCCAAACCGTGCACAACGACGAGCCAATGCGCGTCGCAATTCTCAGGAAACAGAGTTCCGCGCTCGCTCGCGCCAAGGATTAAGCGATGAGTATGCGTTGCAGCAGCAGTCCATTCGCTTGCAAGATGGAGGTTCTGCTCAATGGAAGCCAACAGCCAGTACTGGTCAAGTGGAGACGGAAAACCATGTGGAAGCTGTCGATACTGAGACGCTTTCGATAAAAAATCCTGCTCCTGTTCGTGCGCCTCGTGGTGTGCGTGGTTGGGCTCGCTTGTGCTCATGGGTGCTGATTGTGGTTGCTGCTATCGCTTTTTTGGCAGTGATGTGGATTCCTGGACTGCCACTGTGGTTAATTATTACTGTGGCATGTGTATTTGGTGTTGGTGTGCTTTCACTGTTCTTTACTTCGGGAGATCCAACACGTAATCCGCATTTGGATGATCACGGTACTGCTGTGTAATGTGTTTGAACTATGGCCTGTGTGTTGACACGGGCCATACTTGTATCAAATTCCAAGCATTCGTATAGTGCAAAATCTAGCGAAGCAACATTACATTGCACAACACTCGATTGTAAAACACAATCCGAAACCGTCGAATGTAAGCTACAGTATCAAGTAGCAGCTGTTGCTCAAACTCTAGGTTTGCCCAAGGAGGGGAAATGAAAGTTGAACTACTGACCAGAGAATACCCACCTCATGTTTATGGCGGCGCTGGTGTGCATGCAGAGGAATTGTCAAAAGTATTAGCTGAGCGTGTTGATGTCACTGTTCGTGCATTTGATGGCAAGCGCAATCCAGAAGATATTCCAACAGTTACAGGAAGCGGTAGCTTGCAAGTAGTGGGATATGATACTCCTGCAGAACTTGCCAACGCGAATGCGGCATTACGTACTTTTGGTACTGACTTGGCCATGGCTGGTGATGTTGATGGTGATATTATTCATGCTCATACATGGTATGCCTGCCTTGCTGGACGCTTGGCGCAGCAGCTGCATAATATTCCGCTAGTAATTACTGCGCACAGTCTTGAACCATTTCGTCCTTGGAAGCGTGAACAGCTTGGCGGTGGGTATGAGCTGAGTTCTTGGGCTGAGCGTGATGCTTATGAGCATGCCGACGGTATTATTGCTGTTTCTGATGGCATGAAGCAGGATATTCTTACGGCATATCCTCATGTTGATCCTGAGCGCGTATACACTGTGCATAATGGCATTACGATGGCTGATTTTGCCACTCCAGCAGATGACGATCCTGGTTGGTCAGTGTTTGAACGGTATCATATTGACCGCAGTAAGCCAACGTTACTGTTTGTAGGTCGTATTACTCGGCAAAAAGGTCTGCCATATTTATTGCAGGCATTGCATAAAGTTGACCCGGCTATTCAGGTAGTGCTGTGTGCTGGTGCTCCTGATACTCCTGAAATTATGGAAGAAGTAAAATCTGCCTTTGCGGCACTCGATCGTGAGCGCGGCAATATTATTTGGATTGAGGAGATGTTGCCAAAAGCTGAGCTTAATGCGCTGGAGCATGGCTGTGACGCTTTTGTGTGCCCAAGTATTTATGAGCCGCTTGGTATTGTGAATTTGGAGGCGATGGCTTGTGGATTGCCAGTAGTTGCAAGTGCTACGGGTGGTATTCCTGAGGTTGTTGTTGATGGTGAAACCGGCTATTTAGTGCATGTTGACCAAGTGCATGATGGTACTGGTACGCCAACTGATCCTGAACGTTTTGTGCAGGCTATGGCTGATGCAATCAATCGTATCATGGAAGATCCTGAGCGTGCTCGTGCTATGGGTCAGGCTGGTTTTGAGCGTGCTCGAGATCATTTTAGTTGGGAATCTATTGCCGACCGCACTTTGGCAGTGTATCAGGATGTGCTTGCTAAGCGCCAAGAGCACTAGATAGGGCATCCTATAGAGCAGCAAGTCGTGCTTGAACTGCTGTACCTATTATCCATTGGGCTATTGGCTCAATGGATAATTATTCTCGGTGCTGTTTGCATAATTTGGACATTTTGGTAAATGCTTGTGTGCTTACTCGTACAGTTAGCGTATGGGACAATATGAGCTACAGCAATTGAATGATCAGACCAATCAAGGCGGTCAGGCGCTTCACAGCAATCAGGTCGATCAGCGTATTGAGGATATACAAGCTGAGCAGTATGCCTTGCGATTAGCAGATGTATCATTTCGCCGTCAGTCGAGACGGATTGTTGAGCACGTCAATTTGCATGTTAAGCCTGGTGAGCATTGGATTGTATTTGGCCCTAATGGTATTGGTAAATCAACGATTATCGCTATGATGGCTACGCGCGCTCATCCAAGTAGTGGTGTAGTTGAAATTCTTGGTAATAGGCTTGGTAAGGTCAATGTGTTTTCTTACCGACATCGTATTGGTCTTTCTTCTGCAGAACTTTCTCGTGCTTTTCCTCCATTTGAAGATCCATTAGATGCTGTAGTGACGGCGCTTACAGCTACAACCGGTCGTTGGCGTGACCATTACTCTTCGGAAGAATATGATCGTGCGCGTATGCTGATGCAACGCTTTGGTATTGGCTATTTAGCGGGTAAAACTATGGGTCGTCTTTCTGAGGGGGAGCGCACTCGCGTGCTGATTTGTAGGGCGTTAATGCCTGATCCTGATTTGGTAATTCTTGATGAGCCGACTACTGGTTTGGATTTGGGTGGTCGTGAGTTAGTGGTTCGTGCGTTAAGTGGGTTAGGGCGTGAGCATTCTTCTCGTGCTGTTATTGTGGTAACACATCGCTTAGAAGAGATTCCACAAGGTTTTGATCATATTGCTTTGATGGGGCGTTTGGATACCCATCTTGAGGAAGAACTTGAGGAGCCTCGCCATAGTGCATTTGGAGTAGATCCAGCTCCAGGGTCCATTCTCTATACTGGGGATCTTAATCATGGGTTAACGGACACCCATATTTCGCAGCTGTTTGGCATGCCGATGCATGTGTTCAATCATGATGGACGTTGGCAGGCGTTTGCTCGGTAATCTCATGCGTTAATTTGTGGGTATTTGGTGAAGATGATTCGTTGATGGCTTACAAGTGAGTGAGCGCTCACTCACTTATGATACAGTACACGATGTGATTCAAGATTTCAGTCAGCAAGAACAACCAGCACATCGCAAACGCGCGCCATCGATGAGCGTCGATGAGCGTCGAGAGGCGATATTACGTGCTGTTGGCCCTCATGTAGTGAATGCTCAAATGAAACTTTCCACACGAGAACTTGCGCAGTACGCTGGGGTAGCCGAAGGCACGCTGTTTCGAGTATTCAAAGATAAACAGGATTTACTCCAACAAGCATTTCACAGTGAACTTGAACGCATGATTGAAGATGATGCATGGGAAAAGCGTTTAGCAAAAGTGCAGTCCTCAACTGATGTACAAGATCGCGTCGAGGCATGCTTAACCGTATTGCTCGAACTCTTTGACGACTGGTCAGCGATTATTATCACCATGCGACAAACCATGCTGACGCAACAACATCAACATCGTTATAATGCTTCGCATCATGATGAGCAGGCGACTCATGCAACGGATCATACGTCTATGGCACAGCTCTATCAACGCCTTATGCTTCGCGTAAATCAAGAGTTACAGCATCAACTTCAACCAGTTGCTGACCAATTAAGTGTTCCTGTTGAACAAGCAGCAGCCTTTATTCATATGATGATGACAGCGCAATCATTGGCAACACTACATCACCAAAACACGGGATTAACTACACATCAACTTGCACGCACCATTGTTCATGGCATCGCACGCTAAGTCGAAGTGAATAGTACTACCACGATAGATATGAAAGAATAGTATGGGAAAAGTTATTCATGATTATATGAAAAGCCGACTGTGGCAAGTTTTGTTGCTGTTGGTATTGCAGTGTGTTCAAGCCGCACTGATGCTCTATCTACCAAATCTGAATGCAGATATTATCAATGAAGGCGTAGCCTCTGGTCAAGAAAGTCAAATCTGGCATTATGGCTGGCAAATGCTGGGCTTAAGTGTTATTCAAGTTATTGTGGCTATTGCTGCAACATGGAGTGCTTCTCGCGTGGCAACCGATATTGCCTACGAATTGCGCCGTGACTATTTTGGGGCAGTAGAGCAGTTCTCCCTACAAGAAGTGGAGCATTTCTCTGCGGGCTCCTTGATTACTCGCGCGACAAACGATGTGCAGCAAGTACAGATGATGCTCTTCCAAGGGCTTAACATTGTATTACAGGCACCAATTATGTTTATTGGCGGCATCATACTCGCCTCTCGACAAGATGGTCCGTTGACATGGACACTGGCAGTAATTATTCCAATTATTATTATCGTTGCTGGTGCACTGATGGGGACTATGGGTCCGCTCTTCAAGAAGTTGCAAGCGCGTTTGGATACCTTAAACCTCATTATCCGTGAGCAAATTACCGGTGTGCGCGTTATTCGAGCATTTACTCGTGAAGCTACCGAGGCACAGCGCTTTGGTGAGGCTAATGATCGTATGCGCACAGTAATGGTTGCAGTTGGCCGACTGATGAGTTTAATGATGCCACTGATGATGTTGATTATGAATATTTCCAACATCGCTATTATGTGGTTTGGTGCACATCGTATTGACTCCGGTGGTATGCCAATTGGTAACTTGCAGGCATTCATTCAATATTTGATGATGATCTTGATCTCCCTCATGATGGCATCCATGATGATGGTGATGCTGCCACGTGCTGTGGTTTCAGCTAAGCGCGTTGTAGAAGTGCGCGATACACCATGCGCTATTCAAGCCCCTGAGCAGCCGTACCATCCTACAGATCCAAAAGGCGTTATCGAATTTAAGCATGTCAGTTTCCAATATCCTGGAGCACAAGACCCAGTGCTTGACGATCTGAGCTTTACCATTGCGCCAGGCACTACAACAGCGATTATCGGTTCAACAGGCTCCGGTAAATCAAGCATTATCCGTGTAGCACAACGCATGTTTGATGTCTCTCAAGGACAGGTATTAGTTGATGGGCATGATGTACGAGAATATGATCCACATGAGCTGGCTTCACTCTTTGGTACTGTTCCACAGCGCTCACTGCTTTTTAGTGGCACTATTGCCAGTAATTTGAAGTTTGGCAACCCTCATGCTACTGAAGAAGATATGTGGCAAGCGCTACGCATTGCACAGGCAGAAGATTTCGTGCGTGAGTTGCCAGAAGGATTAGACGCCCCAGTAGCTCAAGGGGGTACTAATTTCTCCGGCGGACAGCGACAACGACTATGCATTGCGCGAGCCATTATGAGAAAACCAGCAGTATTCACCTTTGATGACTCATTCTCAGCGCTTGATTTCGCCACGGATAAAGCATTACGTACCGCGCTTAAGCCAATTACCAGACAAACATCAGTCATTATTGTGGCGCAACGTATCTCTACAGTAATGGACGCAGACACCATCATCGTAATGGACAATGGACGCATGGTCGGCATTGGCAAACACCAAGAACTTTTGGCAAATTGCCCAACCTATCGCCAAATTGCGGATTCACAACTTAATCAGGAGGAGCAGTAATGGCTAGGAATACTTCTACAGCTCCAGTAACAAGTAAGCCACGCAGGCACACACTTAAACGACTTATTGCCTACATTTTGCAGGATAAAATCCGTCTCTGGGCAGTAATTATCGCTGCTGGACTAGCAACCTACACCATGGTACTGGGTCCGAAAATTTTAGGACAAGCTACCACAGCTATTTTTGAAGGCCTTATTTCAAAAATGCTACCTGCTGGTGTTACTAAAGAGCAGGCTATTGAAGGTCTTAAAGCATCAGGGCATGAATCCATGGTAGATATGGTTGCGTCTATGGATGTTCATCCTGGTAGTGGTGTTGATTTTACTCATGTTGCACAAATTTTGGCGCTCGCCGGTGCTGTATTCATCTGCACAGTATTGTTGCGCTGGATTCAGGGCTGGTCTTTGACCAGATTGGTATCCAATGCAGTACACCGCATGCGTAAGCAAATTGAGGAAAAACTGGACCGCCTGCCACTGAGCTATTTTGACCGAGTGCCACGCGGCGAAGTGATGAGCCGCACAACCAATGATGTGGATAATATCGGTCAAACTTTGCAACAAGTGCTTGGTGAGTTTATTTTCTCTGTATTTACCGTAGTGGGCGTCATCATTATGATGCTCACTATTGCGCCAGTGCTTACCGCAGTGTCGTTGATTGTAATCCCAGTTATTTTGCTTGCAGCATACTTAGTTATTCGTGCAGCACAGCCACATTTCTTTAAGCAATGGAGTGCAACCGGAACGGTAAATGCCCATGTAGAAGAAATGTTTACCGGTCATATGGTAGTTCGTGCATACGGGCAGGAATCCCATGTTATTGAAGAATTTGATAAGCGCAATCGTGAACTAGCGCAAGCCTCGTTCAAAGCTCAAGCGCTCTCTGGAGCTACTATGCCATTAACGCAATTCTTCGGTAATGTGAATTTCGTCATGGTGGTTATTTTTGGCGGTATCAAGGTACTACATGGCACTATGACACTTGGTGATTTACAAGCCTTTAGCCAGTATGTGCGTCAAATGAACCAACCACTAGGACAGCTGAGTTCTATGGCCACCATGCTACAAGGTTGCTTAGCGAGCGCAGAACGTATTTTTGAATTCCTTGATGAGCCAGAAGAAGAATCCGAATCAGAATCACAGCCTGATGTATTGGCTGGTCGTATGCAAGGCTTAGTGCAATTTGATCATGTGAAGTTCAGCTATGATGTGCATAAGCCTTTGATTGAAGATCTTTCCTTTACCGCTCAGCCTGATCAAACCATTGCCATTGTTGGGCCTACAGGAGCTGGAAAAACCACGCTGGTTAATTTACTGATGCGTTTCTACGAGATCCAAGGTGGCACCATTGCTATTGATGGTGTCAGTACACGCGATCTTACCCGTGCTCAACTGCGTCGTCACTTTGGCATGGTATTGCAAGATACATGGCTTTTTGACGGTACTATTCGTGAAAATCTTGTTTACGGTACTCATGAAGAAGTCAGTGAAGAGCGTTTGCTTGAAGCTGCACGCGCTACCCACGTGGATGATTTCGTGCGCCGACTGCCTCAAGGGTATGACACCATACTTACGCAAGATTCCAGTGAGTTATCACTTGGTGAACGTCAGCTGCTTACGATTTGCCGAGCGTTCTTGTCTCAGCCAGATATTTTGATTCTCGATGAGGCAACAAGCTCGGTAGATACACGTACTGAAACCTTAGTACAGCATGCGATGAACGAATTGCGTAAAGGTCGAACGAGTTTCGTTATCGCACACCGATTGTCTACTATTCGCGATGCCGATCGCATCTTAGTGGTCAATCATGGTGCAATTGTGGAACAGGGTACACATGATGAACTCCTAGCTAAGCAAGGCGCTTACGCTGAACTGTATCGGGCACAGTTTGCTGGAGCGGTTGAAGACTAGCGGAGCCATACGGCGATTAAGGGGTGCGGTTCATACATATGAACTGTGCCCCTTTATTATGTATACTGTGCTTTCTTATATGTATACTAAGAGCGCACAGGATTACAAAGTGAGGTTCAATGCGTCGAGGAGTATTGCAAGCTGGCGAAAAAGTTCAACTTACCGATCGCAAAGGTAAATTCATTACCATCCAGCTCGTCACCGGTGGAAGCACTGATACGCAGCGTGGTGTTATAGCACATGACGATATTATTGGCAACGTTGAAGGAAGTGTTATCACCACGCATAGCCATGGACTTTCTGCACGCAGTAGTGCAGATACTGATGCTACTGCTGATGCCGTGTCGCCTCAAGAGAGCACAGATGCAATGAGCACAGCAGATACAACAGATACAACAGAGACAACAGGTATAGCAGACGTATTCGCAGGTGCCGATGAGAAAAAGCCGTGGAAGCGCTCGCGTGCTATTGGCGGCTGGCAGTATACGGTGATGCGTCCTCGTTTGATGGATTTTATTCTCTCCATGCCTCGTGGTGCGCAAATTATGTACCCGAAAGATATTGCCCAAGTTCTTGAACTTGCAGACATTCGTCCAGGTATGCGCGTGTTGGAATCTGGTGGCGGATCAGGAGCTATGAGCTTGCATATCCTAGAAGCTGTTGGAGAAGCTGGCGAGCTTACTACTATCGAAATGCGTCCTGAATTTGCCAAAGTTTGTGAGGGCAACGCGACTGTGTGGTTTGGGCAGTTCCCATCATGGTGGAATATTCGTGTTGGACAATTTGATGAAGTGGCACAAGAACTACCCGAACAATACTATGACCGAGTGGTTCTTGATATGCTCGATCCATGGAATCGTGTTGAAGGCTTACAACGCGTGCTAGTTCCGGGCGGTATTGTTGTCGCTTACGTGACTACCACTACACAAGTGTCTCGTTTTGCCGAAACATTACGCGCTTCTGGCTCATTTACTGATCCACAAGTGAGCGAATTATTAGAACGCCAATGGAAAGTTGATGCGCTTGCGGTACGACCACAGCATGACATGATTGGCCATACAGGATTTTTAGTGGTCTCACGCATGATGGCATCAGGAGTGAATGCTCTGACTCGAAAAGAGCGCAGCACTAAGGATAGCGTTACCGATATTGATTCACTATCACCTGAGGAACAGCAAAAGCGGTTAGAAGAGCTGACATTGCGTGATATTTCTGATAGGAAATTACGTAAAGTGCTGCATGATTTAGAGACGCAAATCTCATATTTGCCTTAATCTCACGCTACACTGGAGGAGTATCGGCATAGTCCGTCATAGAGTAATGAGGCAATATGGCACATTCGGCGCGAAAAATGTTGAGTTCACGAGTGAAAGAATATCCTTATATTGTGCTGGTAATGCGCCATGGTGAGGCTCAAGACAGAGGCAAGCATGGTGACTTCGATCGAGAGCTTTCTGAAAAGGGCAAAAAACAAGCGAAACGTGTTGCTAAGGGACTTGATCACTGCAATATTATTCCTGATGCTATTGTGTGTTCGCCAGCCAAACGCGCAAGTCAGACTATGGATCGATTGCTGAAACGATTCGGGGATAAACCGCGTGTTGATCTTGATAAAGACTTATACGATGGTGGTATTGACGCGATCATGCAGCAATTGAGGCAGGCTCGCCAAAGTACGCATACCTTGATGATTATTGGACATGAGCCTATAGTTTCTATGGCATGTCAATGGATTGCCAATCCAAAAACAAGTTCGGATGCTGAGGGCATGCTTGGCATAGGTTTATCTACAGGATCGGTGGTAGTACTTGGATCCAAACAGCCAATTAGTCAGTGGAGTGTGCGCTCAGCTGATGTGCTTGCAGTATTAAGACCAAAAGATTTAGCGGATTAACACTGTTGCACATACTAGGTTGCTGTAATACTTGTAATACTGAATTAGCATAGAACAGGTATGATAGTGCTATGACTATGCCAGTAGAGCCGCAAGCATCATTATCAGCACGAACACTAATTCGAGCAGGACTAGCAGATATACAGCGTGCTCGAACACTGTGTGAGCAGCTGGATAGTTTGCATATTGATCGCTATACATCGCAGGACGTGTTACTGTTTTTGCCAACATGTGCGGATCCTGACACGGCGCTCTACTATAGTGTGCAAATTGCTCAAGCTGTAGTTGAGCAACATACGCAAAAGGTATTAAGTGAGTTGAGCAGGACGGCGCTACAACAACTTATTGCAGTGCTTGGCTCTTCAGAAGCAATGGGCAGATATATTGCCAGTAGACCTGCATTACTACAAGGGCTAGGGGTAAGTCGCGAGGATATACTTGTCTCGATCAAACATCGACAGATTCGAATGAAACAAGCACTCTGTGCTGCTGTTCCACAACTCAATACCTTACTTGATTATTGGCAACAAGCTTCATCAGCATCAGCAGACGAACATGATGATGTTTCCCTGACACATCCTGATGCATTACTTACTGCAACACAACTTGCCCATGCCACCACAGCATTGCGGTATGAATATCGCAGGCAACTACTCGAAATTATGGCAGTGGATACAACAGCAGGCGATATTGTTGAAATTCAACCAAGTATTGCTACGGCATTATCTGATATTGCAGATTGTGCCCTCCATTTCGCACTGGCGCTGGCACAATTAACTGTTGCTCATGCACATGAATGTGCTTTTGCCGTTATTGGCATGGGCAAACTTGGAGCTCGGGAATTAAATTACGTCTCTGATGTCGACCTGATGTATGTGGTAGAGCCTAAAGAGGGTAGTGAAATTCGTGGAGAAGCACTGACCAGACTGGGAACAAAAATTGCCACTACGATGCAACGCATTATTCAATCCCCAATGCCGGGTGTTCATGAAGGACCGCTTTGGCAGATTGATACTGCGCTGCGCCCTGAAGGCAAAGATGGTCCGCTAGTACGCACCTTGACCTCATATATGGGTTACTATGAGCATTGGGCAGAAAATTGGGAATTCCAAGCCTTGCTTAAAGCTCGATGTACAGCAGGAGATACTAGCCTAGGCGATCAGTTTGTTCAGCGCACTCGGTCTTTGGTCTGGTCAGCTTCTGGACGGCCAAATTTTGTGCATGACTGCCAGAGGATGCGCCAACGAGTGGAGTCTTTAATACCGCCAGCGCTCAAAGACCGCGAAATTAAGCTGGGTAAAGGTGGCTTGCGCGATGTTGAGTTTACTGTGCAAATGCTCCAGCTTGTACACGGTAGAACTGACGCTACGTTACATGTGCGCGCCACATTAGAAGCATTGCGCGCTTTGGCATCTGAAGGTTATGTTTCAAGGAATCAAGCAATAGAGCTTGCCAGCGATTATAGCTTTGAGCGTGTGCTTGAACATCGTGTACAAATGTGGTCATTGCATCGCACGCACCTCTTCCCAGATTTAGGTGAGGGCTCCATCGGCGGTCTTGAGTCTCCCCGCCAAATAGAGGCAGGCAGTCTTGACACCAATGTGGAATTACGTAGATTAGCGCGAGCATTACATGTTCACCCTGAACAACTTGTTGAACGATTTGATACCACGCGCCAGCGCATACGACGCTTGCACTTGGAAATTTATTATCGACCCATGCTTCCCAATATTGCAACGCTGGGAGATAACGAAATATCGCTTAGTCCTGAAGCTACACGAGCAAGATTTGAAGCAATCGGTTTTGCTGATCCAGATAATGCCATGCGACATGTGCAAGCACTAACTGCGGGAGTGAGCAGGGCAGCGAAAATTAATCGTATTATTTTGCCAGCAGTATTACAATGGCTTGCTGATGGGCAGAACCCTGATATGGGATTGCTGGCTTGGCGCAAATTAGAAGAGCAATTTGGTCAAGGCAGTGAGTATTTAGGTTTTCTTCGTGACTCACAATCCGCAGGGCGCAGATTGTGCCATGTCCTCAGTAATTCACGCTTCTTAGCAGATGCTATTGCTAAATCGATGGAATCACTGACATGGTTAGGCAATAATGAGTTACTTACAGCCCGCTCGCGTGAAAGTTTGCAAACACAAGCCTCGGGTGCGTTAGTGCGTTATGCGGATCGGCTTGAAGAGATTGCCACAGTGTTGCGAGCTATGCGGCGCCAAGAAATCGAGCGTATCGGTCTAGGCTGGATGAGCAGCGTTATTAGTGACAGTCAAGCCATTACAGCGATGAGCGATGTAATTGATGTGATTATCGATAGTGCAGTGCACTGGAGTATAGAGTATCAAACGCGCACTCGGTTTGGTAAAACTCTGGCCCATATCGCTGTTATTGCGCTTGGACGCTATGGAGGTGCAGAAGTGAATTTCTGTTCTGATGCCGATGTCATGCTTTTATATGAACCGTATGAAGGTGCTGACGAAGTGCAGGCGCAGCAGTTTGCAAAAGCAGTAACTGATGATATACGCAAAATACTGATGGGACCAGTAAGTACCGAAGGCAGAATTGAGCTCGATCTTGATTTGCGTCCTGAGGGCAAAAATGGCCCGCTTATTCGTTCATTGCAATCTTGCCGTGAATATTATGATCATTGGGCGAGCACTTGGGAACGTCAAGCACTACTTCGTGCTCGTTTTGCGGCAGGTGATCAGCATTTAGGCGAGCGGTTTATTCAAGAAGTAGTCAATCCTTTCCGCTATCTACCGCGTACTCTTCATGAGAATGAATTAACTGAAATACGTACGCTCAAAGCGCGCATGGAAGCAGAACGTTTGCCGCGTGGTGTTGCAAAAGATCGTCATATGAAGCTTGGCAAAGGTGGTTTATCAGATGCCGAATGGACGATTCAGCTGTTGCAATTACAGGTTGCACATCAGTATGACGATGTGCAAGTGACCTCGACGTTATTGGCATTAGATGCCCTAGAGGCACATGATTGTATTACTGGTCCGGATGCGCAAGCTCTGCGTACTGCTTGGATATTAGCTACCAATGCGCGTAATGCAAACTATGTGTGGTCAGGCAATGCGAATCGTTGTGATATTTTGCCAGACGACACATACTCTTTGGGTGGTATCGCTGCGGTATTGAAATATCCGGCTCGTCATGGGCAAGATTTTGAGAATGAGATTTTAAGTGCCATGCGACGGTGTAGGGAAGTAACAGAACGCCTGTTTTATGCTCGCAATTCGTAAATATGCGAGTATACCACATTTCTGGTATGAAGGGTATCGAAATACTTGAGGTATTCGTTATAACGCGGCATCGGCTTGCATTAAATACACGTTCTGTCGCAGCATTTTAGCTTGTGCGCGCGTTAATTCATCATCGCCAAGCATATCGCGGATAGTCTCAAGCTCTAGTCTAAATGCTCGCATACGCAGTTCGTCAATGCCTTGAATTGATGGCAGCGTGGCAAGACCTAAGCCTTTAGCTGGCGGCATCAATGTGGCCAGTGCTCCTCGATACTCGCCAATAAGACGCGCAATAGTTTCCGCATTATCAATATCGCCAACTACAAGAGTACGCAAATACGCAATAGCTTCTTCAAATAAGCGACGTTGAATGCGGTGAGTTTGTTCAGATTTTGCTGAGCTCGCATGCCATAGCGCACGACAACGAATCAGGAGATTGCGTGCAAGAGGATGAACATGTGGACGATGCGTGATACGGGCTTTGGTGCGTGAAAAACTTGCTGCATCTAAATGAGATAGTGACAGCTCAATGCGCTCAAGTAGAGGCTGCGCAGCTGGAGCATCTTCAGGATGCGCGTGAACATATTCGGTAAGCCATTCACGCTCCCACTGCAATACATCAGCACGCACTGCATTTTCTCGTATCATACGCTCCTTGGGCACTGCCTGACGTACACGCTCAATGCGGTCAGTATAAGAGTGCAAAATTACTTGAAGTTCTGCATGATTTTGTGGTGTATCCAACTCGGCAATTTTTGCTAAAGTTCTGCGCAGCATTTCTACTTGGACATGCGCATAAGCTAAACCTTGATCATCGTCATCTGCCGGGGCTAGAAGTGGCAACATAATATTGGCCAGCAGCAAGGAAACTACAATATATCCAGCAACAATAAAAAGCAAAGCTTCACGTAGCGGAATATGTGTAGACAAATCAATAGCATAAGGCAAAGTAAATGCCAATGCTAAGGAAATAGTTCCTTTTGGTCCGCCAAACGTCATTACAGCAGCACTGCGCCAACGCTTTGGTGTCATTTTTCTGCGTTTGCCAGTAGTGAGATCTTTTGCGGTGCGCAACATAACTGCCATCCAGATAAAGCGTAGCAGCAAAGTTACTACTGTTAGTACAGCAATAGCGAGCAACAGCATGCGCGTATCGACATTTGGGTTTATCCAACTTGAACGCAATGCTTGTGGCAGCTCAATACCTAACAGTACAAAAACCGCGCCGTTAAGCGAAAATTCTATAAACTGCCACACGGAATTTGAGACCAAATTAGTACGCGCTATATCACTTCCCACGCCATAGCGGTGGAATGTAATCACTAATCCTGCAGTAACTACTGCTAATACTCCAGAAACATGAGCAAGCTCGCCGCACAAATAGGCTGCAAAAGGAATCAGAATCTCAATACCAATGCGCATAGTGGTATTTTCTAAATGTGCGCGGCGCAGTAAGAACACCAGCCGATTAGACAACACGCCAATACATGCGCCAATACCAATGCCGATAACAAAACTGGTGCCAATCGACCCGACAAAGCGTAGAGGGTAGAAGGTGGCGCCGAGTGCTACGGTGGTCGCCCATTGAAAAGCTACAATACTAGCTGCATCATTAAAAAGGCTTTCACCTTTCAAAATATTGAGTTGTCGGTTGGTGATATTGGCTTCTTTGCCCAAAGCACTCACCGCAACAGCATCAGTTGGACCTAACGTGGCACCTAAAGCCAATGCTGCAGCAAGAGGTACAGCTGGCCATAGCACATGTAGGGTGACGCCTGAGACCAGTAGCGAGAGTAATACCAGCCCAACTGCAAGGGATAGTGAAAGCCCTAAATTACTCGCTACTTCGCGACGTGGTACATTGCGTGCTTCAAGGAAGAGCAGAGGCGCTATGAAGAGCACCATAAAAAGTTCTGAATCAATAGTGAATTTTGGTAGCCCTGGAATGCAATACCAGATAATTCCTAATGCAATTTGGACAAGTGGGGTGGAAACTTTGGGAATAAAACGGCTTATCGCGGAAGAAATTAATACAGCAATTAAAATTTCTAAGACGAGACCAAGCTCATTCATACTCTACATTCCCAACCCCATTGCACAACACTACTGCTTGTAGCATAGCAGAAAATGCAATATCGATAGGTAACGTTCTCAATTCGCGCAATAGTTTATGACAAAACGAGTTGTCCAGAATGTGTCGGTATTTTGCATTCGTCTGCTCAGTCTACTATCCTGAATCAGGTCACGAGTTAGCTGGCCGACAAGACTGTACGTCAGAAAGGCGAAGGCATGTCCGCATCACAGCTCGCAAGTAATGCTGAGCAAGCATTTGTCGGTTCTTCCGTTGTTACATTAGATGATTTAAGTCGCGAACAAATTCAATTATTGCTAGCTAAAGCTGCATATATTGATGCGCATCGTAAAGAGGTAGCCCATACTTGTGATGGTCGTATTATTGCTACCTTATTTTATGAGCCAAGTACGCGCACGCGATTGAGTTTTGAAACTGCAATGCTGCGTTTGGGCGGTCATGTGATTGGATTTGCAGGTACGCAGTCGTCATCAGTTTCTAAAGGCGAATCCATAGCCGACACTGTGAAAACCGTGTCAAATTATGCTGATGTTATCGCTATGCGACATCCAAAAGAAGGCGCAGCATTAGTAGCAGCTCAAGCGGCCAGTATTCCGGTAATTAACGCCGGAGATGGTGGGCATATGCATCCTACGCAAACACTTGCCGACTTATGCACGATTGAATCTCGTTTTAGCCGCATAACTCATTTAACGATTGGGTTATGCGGTGATTTAACATTTGGGCGCACTGTACACTCACTGATTGAAACGCTGTGTCGTTTTGGTCATATTCAGTTTGTGCTTATCAGCCCAGATGAATTGCGCTGCCCACAATATGTTCTCGATCGCATTACTGCTTCACCTACCTGCTCCTATGTGGAAGTGCGTGATTTAACTGCTGTAATCGGTGATCTCGATGTCCTTTACATGACTCGTGTGCAGCAAGAGCGCTTCTTTAATGAAGATGATTATTTGCGCTTGCGCGATACTTATATTCTTGATACCGATAAAATGCGCCTTGCCCGAGAGGATATGGCGGTATTACACCCGTTGCCACGTGTTAATGAAATTGATGCCAAACTAGATGCCGATCCTCGCGCCGCCTATTTTGAACAAGTGCGAGCTGGTATGTTGATGCGTATGGCATTGGAAAGCTCGGTGCTTGGCGATGCGCTTGAAGGATTTGATGTGGCAACTGCTGCTGAGGCGATGTCCTACGATTTTGAAGACCCTGTACATGCACGATAGTGCATAGAGCACGGCTTGCACAGATGCGGTATTGCAAATGTGGTGTAAGCAGTGCTATACAAGCACATCACAAGTGAATACAAAATTTAGAAAGTTCATATAGGGCAAATAGGTCGAATCCATGCACACCACACGTCAGGGGGACATATGGAAGTAACGAGCTTAACTGAAGGTATTATTATTGACCACGTTCCAGCGGGAACGGCATTAAAAGTATTGCAACTGCTGCATATTGATCCAGCACACACCACACTTGCGCTTATTATGAATACCTCTTCAAAGCGCTATGGTAGTAAAGATATTATTAAAATTGAGGGCAATCAGCAGATTGATTTAGCAGTGCTTGGCTTGGTGGCCAGCACAGCAACAGTTGATATTGTGCAAGGTGGCGTGATTGTTGAAAAACTTAACCCCACTTTGCCGACACATGTAACAGATGTGATTACCTGCGTCAATCCTCGTTGCGTTACCACAATTGAGCGTGGATTAAGTCAGCGCTTCCACTTGGTTAATGAGCTAACGCACGAATATCGTTGTGATTACTGTGATGAAGAGGCCAAACTATGAGTGAGCAGTCAACGATTACATTACGCGGTATTCGAGTATGGGATACCGGCGAAATTATTGATGTGATTATTCCACAATTGCGCGATGGGTATGCACAAGAAGCGCAAAGCGCACCTATCTATGAACACGTCGAGCGAGAACAGTCAGTTGAAATAGACGCATCAGGGCTCACCTTAGCTCCCGGATTTGAAGATCCTCATGTGCATTTTAGAGACCCAGGTCAGCGTGACAAAGAAACCATGCAAACTGGTAGTTTGGCAGCAGCATTCGGAGGGTATACCCATGTGCTGATTATGCCTAATACCGAGCCAGCAATGGATGGGCGCACAGTGCAAGTTGGAGATCAACAGATTAATGCACTTGAGTATGTGCGCCAATGGGAATCCAATAATTATTCACTTCCAGTACGGTATTCCGTGTGTGTAAGTGCTTCACTAGGCAGACTCAGTAAGAGTGCAACTCCTGCTCAGTATTGGCAACAGTATATGCCACAAAGTCGTGATGAACGCCAATTAGCGTTACGTCATCCTGTTATTGCTATTAGTGATGATGGCAGTGCGATTACAGACACGGTATTGCCAGATACTATTGCTGCTGCCCAACGCACAGGTATTCTTGTGGTTGATCATTGCGAGCACCATGATACGGGTGTAATGAATGCTGGTCAGACAGCAAACAAGCTTGGGGTTCCAGGTATTGATCAACGTACTGAACTCAAAATTGTTGAGCGCGATATTGCCGCCGCACGTGATAGTGGTGTGCCAGTGCATTTGCAGCATATTTCTACAGCTCTTGCAGTAGAGGCAATTCGCCAAGCAAAAGCTCAAGGCATTCCTATTACGTGTGAGACGGCTCCTCACTATGTAGCATTATGTGATGAAGATGTTGCGCAATTAGGTACTGCGGCAAAAATGAATCCTCCGTTACGTTCTGCTCAAGATAGAACTGCAATCAGGGCAGCACTAGCTGATGGCACCATTGATATGATTGCTACTGACCATGCACCGCATACGGCGCAGGAAAAAGCGCAGGACTTGCTTCACGCTCCTAATGGCATTATTGGCTTAGAAACAGCTTTTGCTGTCTGTTACCAAGCGTTAGTAGATGCTGGTTGGATGGATGAACAGGCGTTAATTCATGCCATGTCAGTAGCTCCGGCGCAGCTTATGGGTCATCAGGCTACGGATATTGCTGCATTATTGAACACTAGTGCGGCTTGTGCTACAAGGCGTGTGCTCGATTTGCGCCATGTGGAACATCCTAAGGCAGTAGACCTCGTAGTGCTTGACACTCACACTCCTTGGACGATTGACGCACACAGTTTCCACTCTAAGGCTCGTAATTGTCCATTTGATGGTTGGCAAGTTCATGCGCGCGCTGTTGCTACTATTATCGGCTCGCAGCTTGCATCCAGCCGCATTAGTCCAACACAACAGCTCATGCCTAACAGTACCCAAGCTTAGTACATAGCATCTTTAGTACATGGCATATGAGTACGTGGCATAGCGCCACAGCGAAAGAAGAAGGATATGGATCGACTGATAGCAGCCATTGAACAAACGCAAAATCCCAGTGTAGTAGGTTTAGATCCTACCCCTGCACTAGTACCGTCAATTATCGTTGATGAAATGCGCGAGGAAGTAGAGCAAGAAGTTGATGCTGAGCAAGAACATGAGCTTGCAGCATATGCTATTGCTTACTTAGAATTTAACCGAGCTATTATTGACGCTGTTGCTGATATTGTGCCAGCAGTAAAGCCACAAATTGCTATGTATGAGGCACTCGGCGCAGCTGGACTTGACGCTTACACCATGACCTGTGAATATGCGCAAAGCAAGGGACTGTATGTGCTTGGCGATATTAAACGTGGCGATATTGGTTCTACAGCTGCCGCCTACGCTGCGCATCTTGCAGGGTTTGGCGCGCACAGTGGGCATGTTGATATGTGGCATGAGGATGCGATAACCATAAATCCATACCTAGGTTCTGATGGTGTAGAACCCTTTATCAATGCTGCAAACGCCCATGATCGTGATGTATTTGCTCTTGTGCGCACATCAAATCCTTCAAGTGCTCAAATTCAGGAGGTAGAACTTGCCTCCGGAATGCATCTATACGAGCATATTGCTGGTTTAGTCGGTGAATGGGGCAACAGCAGCATTGGTGAGTATGGTTACAGTCGTCTTGGCGCAGTTGTTGGCGCAACGCACCCTGAGCAAGGTCAAGCATTACGTGCTCGTATGCCGCATACGTTCTTCCTTGTTCCTGGGTACGGGGCACAGGGTGGTACTGCAGCTGATGTGGTTGGCATGTTTGATACTCAGGGTAGTGGCGCTATCGTCAATTCTTCACGAGGCATTATTGGTGCGTGGAAGAAGCAAGAGCCAACATCATATATGAGTGCTCAAGATGCGCTCGATCATGTTGCGGTGTGTGCAAGAAAAGCAGCATGCGCTATGCGTGATGATTTACAGTCGGCGTTAGCTGAGCGCTAAGTCTTTTCGATTGCATACTTAATCAGGCTCTTATTCACCCGATACTTACTCACCGCATTCAACTGGTAAATACACAAACAAACTGAAAACGGTATACGGACACTCGAAAACACAAGACTACGCAGCATTGATAAGTTGCCGTAAGGAGATGGTATGACAGCATCCACGCCAGTAAGTCAGCCGATGGATACTACGTTACAGGCTGATACTACACTACTAGGTGATGTGCCGCCAATTGTTCAATACGCACTTCAAGCAGGATTCAAAGCGCCACGCCATGAGGTTCGTGTGCATCATGTTCAGCCATTAACAGATGGCGTTATAGAATTTGCGATTATTGACCCATATATTGCACGCCACGCTCAAGCAGGGCAATTTATTAACCTCTATTCGCATGATGATATGCGCTTAATGCCGCGTCCTTTTGGTGTAGCACAAGTTCAAGGCGATGTAGTTTCTGTTATTTTTGCTGTAGTTGGTGAAGGTACTGAAGAGTTTTCCCATATGCGACAAGGCGATACTATTGATGTATTAGGTCCTTTAGGAAAGCCATATGCGATTGATATGCCAGCTCATTATGTGCTGGTTGGCGGCGGTTTGGGTGTGCCTCCTTTAATTCGTACAGCCCAGCTCTTGCGTCAGCAGCATGCTGAACATACATCAACAGATACTGCTAGTCGGAGTGTAACCACCGCAGTACTGGGATATCGCAATGTACATTTTGCTGACTCCATGATGCAAGCCTATGCTGATCAGACATTAAGTATTGACGATAGTCAAGGCAATGTTATTGATGTATTGCAACATGATATTGCTCAGCATATTACTGTGGTGACAAGTGATGAACGTGGATCTGGTCACATGGCAGTGGATGAGCAGGGATTACCGTATGTGTTGCTCAGTTGCGGTCCGCATGGCATGATGAAAGCCGTGGCACATTGGGCAGCTGAGCATCATATGCAATGTCAATTAAGCCTTGAACAGAGGATGGGCTGTGGCTATGGCACCTGTGTAGTGTGTACCGTTGATACTGCTCGAGGTCGCTTAAAAGTGTGTAATGACGGTCCTGTGTTTACGCGAGAAGAATTGGGGTGGAACTAATGATAAATGTGTATGAGCCTCACGAATGGAAACATGGCACCGTCGTTGCAGGCGTACCATGGAAAAACCCCGTTGGTACTGCTTCGGGTACCTTCCAATTGGCAGCAGTGCGTGATTATTATGATGTTTCACAGATGGGTGCGATTAGTACAAAAGGCGTATCGCCAATTCCGTGGGAGGGTAATCCTTCGCCTCGCTGCGCTGAGTCTCCTGCAGCAAATGTGAATGCTGTTGGTCTGCAAAACCCAGGTGTAGATCATTATTTAGTTGATGATTTGCCGAAGTTAAAAGCTATGGGCGCTACCGTGATTACTAATGTTGCTGGCCATAGTGATGATGATTATGCTCAGGTAGTGACTAAGCTGGCAAGCCACGCCTCTGACATGCTCGAAATCAATGTGAGTTGCCCGAATGTGTCTCATGGTGGTATGTCAGTTGGAACAGATCCTGTAGCCCTCTATAAACTGATTGCTCATTTACGCACACTTACTGATAAGCCAATGATCGTGAAGCTATCTCCAAATGTGACCGATATTGTGTCAGTTGCAAAAGCTGCGGTAGATGGTGGTGCCGATGCATTGAGTATGATCAATACGCTTGTTGGTATGCGTTTTGACACGCGCACGGGTAAGCCTATTATTGCCAATCGAACAGGTGGTGTTTCAGGTCCTGCATTATTGCCTATTGCACTGGGATTTGTGTGGCGTGTGCGTCAAGCGTTGCCCGATATTCCAATTATTGGTATCGGCGGTGTAGATAGTGGATTGAAGGCTTTGGAGTTCTTGTATGCTGGCGCTAATGCTGTAGAAGTTGGTTCGGCAGCACTATTTGACCCTATCGCACCGCTGCGTATTGCCCGAGAGCTCGATGATTTGCTTGATACTCGTCCACAGTTAGCAAATCTGCTTGCAGAAGGCAAAACGTGGAAGTAAGCGCGTCGTAGTGTCATAAGGCGTACGCAGTCATATGCAGATGTCCCTAGTCATACGCAGAAATTTGTAGCCATACGTAGATATTTGTAGTCAAACGTAGCCCTGCGTAGACATACAAGTTGTACACAGTTACACGCGGCTATATCAGATGTATATAGTGAACTTAGACGATGAGGAGTTATCAGATGCAATCAGCAGAAGAGATGCAAGAGACAGAACAAGCACAAGATATGCATGAGCAATTTACGCAGTTTTTATTAGATTGCCAAGCATTACGATTTGGTTCATTTACCCTAAAATCAGGAAGAATTTCGCCATATTTTATCAATGCTGGCGCTTTTAATACAGGAGATCGTATTGCGCGTCTCGGCGCATTTTATGCGCAACGTATTGTTGAAGCTCAGCGTGAGGGAGTGCTTCCTGAACGCATTGATACTATTTTTGGTCCTGCTTATAAAGGTATTCCTCTAGCCGTTGCAACAGCAATTGCATTACAGCGTGATTTTGGCATGCCAGTGGGGTACACCTTTGACCGCAAAGAGCGCAAGGATCATGGCGATGGTGGCATGATGGTTGGCACGCCGCTGACCGATAATATGAATGTGCTGATGGTCGATGATGTGATGACTGCTGGCACCGCTGTGCGTGAAGTTGTACCTAAGCTGCGTGCAGAAGCAAACATACATCTTGCGGGACTGGTGCTTAGTGTGGATCGTGGCGAGCGTGCCGGTGATAGTGAACTTTCTGCAGTAGCAAGCGTAGAGCAGGAGTTTGGATTCCCTGTGTTGGCTATTACTGATGTGCGTCATATTTTTGCAGCAGGTAAGCAACTACTCGATGCTGACGGGCAGCCATATGTTAGTGAGGCTATTGACCAAGCAGCACACGAGTATTTAGCTCGCTATGGCGCATAAGTTTGCAATACAGCAGTATTTTGATGAAAGCTGAGGCAGTCCCAAAGAGATCATAGATATGGATACTTTGTTAAACTGTCTCAGCTGTTTACCGGCATATGGTTTTCGACTAGATACCTGCGTAATTGATTAGTCCTTAATCAAGGTATAACCGTGCTCGTCGATAACTTCATGAAGCCGTTCAATATAGGTTTGCGCAGCTTGTGACAGCTTGGCGCGCTCATTGGCAATCCAACCAACCAGCATAGTTTCATCGGTAGCTAACGGCACAGTAACAATTTTTTCGCTGTTCAAATCTTCATTATCAATACCAGAGCAGACGGTAAAACCATTTAATCCCACAATAAAATTCAAAATAGTAGCGCGGTCAGTAACATTGATTTGTCGGGGCGAATACTCTGGCCATACTGCTTCTTCTGCAAAATAGAAACTTCCTTCCGCGCCCTGCTCGTACTGGATCCAAGGATACGGGCGCAAATCCTCCATAGTTACTACTTTTTTGCCAGCGAGTGGGTTGGATCGTGAAAGAAAAACGTGCAGATTAGCGCGGAAAATAGGATGGAATGTCAGGTGCTTTTGCCGCAATAATTTGCTAATAACATCCTTATTAAAATCAGATAAGTATAAAATACCTAATTCTGACTGCATAGTAGCGACTTGCTCAATAATATCGCGGGTGCGTGTCTCTCGGATGGTGAACTCGTATTCATCAGATTGGATGGATTCAACTAACTTCACGAATGCTTCAACTGCGAACATATAGTGTTGTGTGGAGACCCGGCATAATTGTTTGCGCGGCTTGGCGCTGTGATAACGGTCTTGTAATAGCGAAACTTGGTCTAATACTTGGCGAGCATAGGTGAGGAATTCTGCACCATCAACAGTTAATGCAATACCTTGTGAGGAGCGGGTAAAAATTTCAATACCCATTTCTTTTTCTAAATCTTTTACCGCAGCAGAGAGCGCGGGCTGTGAAATATAGAGTTCGTGGGCGGCTTCATTCATGGAACCGCATTCAACTATTTTGACAATATAGGATAATTGCAGCAAGGTCATAAGCGTATCCTATCGAAGTATTGAGCTGGAAAGTAATAATATTCCAACTCTTTGCATTTTTGGTTATAGAGTATAGTTTGAACGTGTTGCTGTACTGTGTTGTATCACATGTTACCGTAGTATGATACTGAGTGGAGCTGATTAGATTTACTATACGAGAGCGTGTACTGCTTCGATACCAGCGCGAGCTGCCTGCTCATCTAAATAAGTGCCTTCATCAGAGCTGACAATGGTATTGGTGCCGGCAGCTGCATTGTGTTCAACAGTAAGTTCAAACTTCATCGGCACTCCAGTAGGCACATTGAGTTGTTGTATAGCATCGTCATCAAGGTGGTTGAGCACGCGCACAATTTGTCGCACTACTGAGCCATGAGTGACTATAAGTACTGTTTGACCTGCTGCGAGTTTCGGTAAAATTTCAGCATTCCAGTATGGTTGTAACCGCTGCCAGACATCATCAAGACACTCGGCACGAATAAGCGCAGGGTTAATCATATCAAGTTGATCAGCAAACTGAGCGCTATAGCGTGGGTCATGGCATTGTGCATACGGGGCATCTAATGCAAGTTCAGGAGGTCGCGTATGTGTGCCACGCCGTATTGCTTGCAACCGTTCAGCGCCTACTTGAGCTAACATCTCAGGTCTTGTCTGTCCTTGAAAAGCCCCATAATGTCGTTCATTGAGACGCCAAGTGCGATGCACTGGAATCCATAGTCGATCGCAGGTATCCAGCGCAATATTGGCTGTAGTAATAGAGCGAGACAGTAGAGAAGTAAACACCACATCAGGTTTGATATGATATTGCGCTAATAATTCGCCAGCATGGCGTGCTTGATCGCGCCCTTGCTCTGTAAGTGGGACATCAACCCAGCCTGCAAACTTGTTGACTGAGCTTTGTGTCCACGTACTTTGACCATGCCTCATAATGACTAACATGGTTCTACTATATCGCTCATAGTTCTACCATTGGTATTTCTGTGCCGTCGTGTTGTAGTAGTGGAGCGGAGATGGTTGGGAAGAGAAGGCGTTCTGGTTGTAAGTGTTATTCTTCTGCAACAAGATCCAGATACTCATCGCTCCACAAATCCTCATCACCGTCAGGCATAAGCAGTACACGCTCAGGCTGTAAGGCTTTTACTGCGCCCTCATCGTGCGTGACCAGCACAATAGCACCCTCATATTTGGCGATAGCTTTGAGAATTTCTTGACGCGAAGCGGGATCCAAATTATTAGTAGGCTCATCAAGCAGCAGCACGTTTGCTCTACTCGTCACTAAAGTAGCGAGAGCAAGACGTGTTTTTTCGCCGCCAGAAAGCACCGCCGCCGGCTTAAAAGCATCATCTCCGGAGAATAAGAAGGAACCGAGAATACTGCGCGCCTGCGTATCATTTAATTCCGGAGCGACCTGCTGCAAATTGCCCAGCACGCTATCTTGTAAGTCGAGCGTGTCATGCTCCTGCGCAAAATATCCAATTTTGGCACCCGTACCGAGCTTGACTTCGCCAGTATCTGGGGCTTCTAAACCAGCGAGTAAGCGCAATGTTGTTGTTTTACCAGCGCCATTCGTACCTAAAATCACTACGCGAGAGCCCTTATCGATGGCGAGGTTAATGCCAGCGAATACGATATTGGAGCCATACGCTTTGGAAATATCAGTTGCCAAAATTGGCGTGCGTCCGCAAGGTGCTGGCTCAGGAAATCGAATATCGGCAATTTTCTCTTGACGTTGTGCTTCGCTAGTCTCTTGCAATAGGCGCTCCGCACGGCGAATCATATTTTGCGCAGCCACAGCCTTCGTTGCTTTAGCATGCAGGCGCTCACCTTGTTTGAGCAGGCGCTCCGCTTTGCGCTCAGCAACTTCGCGCTCACGGCGGCGGCGCTCCTCATCGACAACACGCTGGTGCAGATAGGCTTTCCAACCCATACTATACATATCGATTTGCGCACGCTGTGCATCTAAATGCCATACTTTATTGACTACTTCATCAAGCAATTCTGTAGAGTGAGAAATAACAAGAAAACCGCCAGCAAAATGCTTTAAGTAATCGCGCAGCCACTCAATAGAATCCGCATCCAAGTGGTTGGTTGGCTCATCAAGAATCATGGTGTCTGCCTGTGAAAACAGAATACGCGCAAGTTCTACGCGCCTACGCTGTCCACCAGATAGATCAGCCAGAGGTCGCTTTAATACTTCCTGTTCAATACCAAGACTATGAGCCATTACCGTAGCATCTGCCTGAATTGAATAGCCCCCAGTAGTTTCAAAATCCTGCATGGCTTTGTCATAGCGGTTCATGGCTTTGGACATAATATCCGGGTCTGGATTAGTCATCTCATGTTCAGCTTTGCGCAAGCGCCGCACAATGCTATCAATATCGCGGGCACTCATAATACGGTCGAGAGCAGAGCGCGTTTGATCTCCAGAATGAGTATCCTGCGGCAAATAACCAAGTGTTCCCGAGACGCGAACAGTACCAGCACTTGGTAGGGTTTCTCCAGTAATGACGCGGGTTAAAGTTGTTTTACCGGCACCATTGCGACCAACAAGTCCAATACGGTCGCCTTTAGTGACATGAAAATCAGTTGGGTTAAGCAGTGTACGTGCTCCAATGCGAATTTCTAACCCCTGCGCGTCAATTGCCATAATACTCCAAGTATGTGTTGCTATAGATAAGCGTTGTCGTTGTAATGCTCAAATGCCCAGCGCTCTATCATAGCTTAACCGTGCTACTGAGTGCTACGCTTGTGCTTAGGGAGGAGCAGAGTTCATCGTTGCGCTTGAGGCGAACATACTATCGAACACATGTTCGTTTTTTGCATAGAATGCGCTATGGTTAGGAGAGCACATCTATCAGACAAGGGAAAACTGTGAGCGAACAAGTAGAGACATTATCGCATACCCAGCAAGCTGCACTCCAATACGCCAATGGTGATGCATTTTTATCCACGCTAATCAGCCAAGCGCCAATTCATAACGATGGCAAACATTGTATTGCCGATATATCTGCGGTACCGAATGATCTCAAAATAACCATTCAAGGAGCTCGTGCCCACAATCTTAAGAACGTTGATGTGGCATTTCCGCGTAACCGCATGGTGGTATTTACTGGGTTATCCGGTTCTGGTAAATCCTCTTTAGCATTTGACACATTATTTGCTGAAGGACAACGCCGCTATGTTGAATCATTATCAGCATATGCACGTCAATTCTTAGGGCAAATGGATAAGCCAGATGTTGATTTTATTGAAGGCTTAAGCCCAGCAGTCTCTATCGACCAGAAAACCACTAACCGCAACCCACGCTCAACAGTAGGCACCATTACAGAGGTATACGATTATTTACGCTTGCTCTTTGCTCGCACTGGCGTACCACACTGTCCAGAATGTGGTGAGCTAGTACAAGCACAAACTCCACAGCAAATTGTCGATAGCCTATTGTCATATCCAGAACGCACCCGCTTCCAGTTGCTTGCTCCAGTAGTGCGCGGACGCAAAGGCGAATTTGTTGATATGCTTGAAGTACTACGTTCAGACGGTTATGCACGCGCCCTTATTGATGGGCAGATGCATCAGCTCTCTGACGACATCAAACTTACTAAGCAGAAAAAACACACTATTGAAGTCGTTATAGACCGATTAGTAGTTAAAGAAGGTATCCGCCAGCGTTTAACTGACTCTGTAGAAACCGCGTTGAAACTTGCACAAGGGCTGGTAATTGCTGATTTTGTCGATAAAGACGAACAGGATCCGGAGCGTCGCCGACCATTTTCAGAGCACCGTTCATGCCCTAACGGTCACCAACTTGATCTAGACGAAATCGAACCACGAACGTTCTCATTTAACGCACCATACGGCGCTTGCCCAGCATGCACAGGATTGGGATTCAGCCTAGAAATTGACCCAGAATTAGTGGTTACCGACCCAGAAAAATCACTGGCACAAGGCGCTATTGAGCCATGGTCAACATCAAAAACAGCAACAGAATACTACACGCATCTGTTAGAAGGACTTGCAAAAGAGATGGGATTCTCTATGGACACCCCATGGCAAGACCTACCAGAAGATGTGCGCCAAGCAGTAATGTATGGCAAAGACTTCAAAGTTACTGTCTCATACCGCAACCGATGGGGCAGACTACGTGAATACTCAACTGGATTTGAAGGCGTAGTACGCACACTGATGCGCAGGCATGACGAAACAGACTCAGACTCTATGCGCCAATACTACGAATCGTATATGCGCGAAGTGCCATGCCAAACCTGCCATGGTAAGCGCTTAAAGCCAGAAGTATTAGCAGTAACCGTTGGTGATAAAAGCATTGTTGACGTCTGCGATATGCCAGTACGCGATGGACTTGCATGGGTGCGCTCGCTCAAACTCAGCGGGTCGGCACAAATTATTGCTGGCGAAGTACTTAAAGAAATACGAGCACGACTGGGCTTCTTAAATGATGTCGGTCTTGAATATTTGACCTTATCTCGCGCTGCAGCAACACTATCTGGCGGAGAAGCACAGCGTATTCGTCTTGCTACACAAATCGGTTCTGGACTAGTGGGCGTAATGTATGTGCTTGATGAGCCAAGTATTGGATTGCATCAGCGTGATAATGAACGTCTCATTGAAACTTTGCACCATTTGCGCGATCTAGGTAATTCACTGATTGTAGTCGAGCATGATCAAGAAACTATTGAAGAAGCTGACTGGGTGATTGATATTGGTCCTGGTGCTGGTGAGCATGGCGGTGAAGTGATTTACTCAGGTCCAGCAAAGCAGATTGTGCAAGCAAAACGTTCTATTACTGGCGATTATATTGCTGGAAGGCGTGCTATTACTGTACCTGCAACGCGACGCAAAGTAAATCGAGCCCATACACTGACTGTGCGAGGAGCAAGGGAACATAATCTGCAAAATATCGATGTTGCTTTCCCAACCGGAGTTTTTACCTGTGTAACTGGTGTATCAGGTTCTGGTAAATCAACTTTGGTGAATACTATTTTGTATCCAGTACTTGCGGATGCGTTAAATGGTGCTCGTATTGTGCCAGGTAAGCATCGACGAGTTGAGGGTGTAGATCAGGTCACCAAGGTAATTCATGTGGATCAAAATCCTATCGGACGCACGCCGCGATCCAATCCTGCAACATATACGGGAGTTTGGGATAAAATCCGCGCGCTATTTGCAAAAACTCCTGAAGCACAAGTGCGCGGATATGGTCCAGGTCGTTTCTCTTTTAATGTTAAAGGTGGTCGTTGTGAAGCCTGCCATGGTGATGGCACGTTGAAAATTGAGATGAACTTCCTACCAGATGTTTACGTTGATTGCGAAGTATGCCATGGTACGCGATATAACCGCGAAACATTGGAAGTTCTATACAATGGTAAGTCCGTTGCTGATGTGCTCAATATGCCTATTGAAGAGGCTGCACAATTCTTCTCTAGCCATCCTGCGATCTCACGCTATCTCGATACGCTGGTTGATGTAGGGCTTGGTTATATTCGACTTGGGCAGTCTGCGCCAACACTGTCTGGCGGTGAATCGCAGCGCGTGAAATTAGCAACTGAATTACAGCGGCGCTCAGATGGTAAAACCGTATATATTCTTGATGAGCCTACTACAGGATTACATTTTGAAGATGTGCGCAAACTCCTTGATGTACTACAAGGGCTGGTTGATAAAGGCAATACAGTTATAGTTATTGAACATAATCTTGATGTAATAAAATGTGCTGACTGGATTATTGATATGGGTCCAGAAGGCGGCGATGGCGGTGGTACTGTGGTTGCTCAAGGAACGCCTGAACAAGTAGCACAGGTGCCACAAAGCTATACAGGTAAGTTCTTGCGTGACATGCTACAGCAATAATTGCGCTAGATTAGGATGCAATTAGGCGGTATAGCTAAGCGCTTAGTAAGCAGTGCTCAGTACAGATGCAGTACCAATTGAGTGCAACTACAGTAAGTATGCCGAGGTATGCAGCATAGTAAGTAGAAGTAGAGGGCGATATGCAAGCTCAGCAAGATGACAATACTCACCTCGCATCAAGCGGGGTTAATAGTAATGGTGCGCCATTGCTAGGTGATTCTCGAGATACATTTCGCCCTAAAACATCTGATATTCCAGCATTGCCTGGCGTATACAAGTGGCGTGATGGTCAAGGGCGAGTAATTTACGTTGGCAAAGCAAAAAATTTGCGTAACCGACTGACTAACTATTTCCAGCCATTGCACCAACTACATCCACGAACGCAAAATATGGTGTTGACGGCTCGTTCATTGGAATGGACTGTTGTAGGCACTGAGCTAGAAGCACTTACGTTAGAGTATACGTGGATTAAAGAATTCGATCCGCGCTTTAATGTGGTATTTAAGGACGATAAAACATACCCATATCTGGCAGTTTCTCTTGGAGAATCGGTGCCAAGAGTATGGATTACTCGCAGTCGTAAGCGTAAAGGAGTGCGATATTTCGGTCCATACGCCAAAGTGTGGCCAGCTCGCCAAACTTTAGACATGCTGCTGAAAAGTTTTCCAGTACGTACATGCACTCCGGCAGTTTTTCACAAAGCACAACTCACTCACCGCCCATGCTTGTTAGCATCTATTGGTAAATGCTCGGCTCCGTGTGTGGGCAGGATTAGTGAGCAAGAGCATCGTAGACTTGTTGAACAAATTGTTGGTGTATTTACCGGCAGGTTAGGTAAACAATATGCCGATGAACTGACCGCGCAAATGAAAGAAGCCAGTGCTGCACTTGAATTTGAACAAGCAGCAAAACTACGCGATCGCCTTGCAATGTTGAACACAGTTCTTGAACAAAATGCCGTGGTGATGGATACCGATGTTGATGCAGATGTGTTCGGGTTTGCGGCAGATGAACTTGAGGCCTCCATTCATGCATTCTTTGTCCGTTCAGGAGCTATTCGAGGAGAGCGCAATTGGAGTGTCGAGCGCGTTGAGGATATTGATGACGCACAGCTTCTTGCAGATTTTATTGAACAAGTATATGCAGATATTGCTAAAGAGGATTTAGCTCAGACACAAGGGCATCAGAAAGAGACTGCCCATACCAGTGGCTGGCGTTCAACCTCGGCACTCCATGTTGAACAACGTCGCGAGGCTCTGGCTCCAACGCAGCATGCCACAGTACGGGATGCTCAAGAGCGTG
This sequence comes from Galliscardovia ingluviei, assembly GCF_014635685.1. GTDB lineage: Bacteria > Actinomycetota > Actinomycetes > Actinomycetales > Bifidobacteriaceae > Galliscardovia > Galliscardovia ingluviei. Next base: position 727,650 of record NZ_BMDH01000001.1, on the reverse strand, counting down.
CCCAGGCAACCAGAGCGCGCAATCTTAGGGAATCAGCTACTGGCAGGGATGATTTATTAGCACCATTTTCACCCATTCCTCGGCAAATTATTGTTCCAACAATGCCAGCGCGTAGTCATGAGCTTGAGACTTGGCTCACCGGCTTGCGTGGTTCTAAAGTGAGTATTCAGTCTGCGGTGCGCGAACAAAAACGCGAACTCTTAGAGCGTGCCAATGCTAACGCAAATCAAGCCTTGCAACGCAGTAAATTAAGTAGAATTAAAGATGTTGGTACAAGAACACAGGCAATGAATGAAATTGCTCGTGAATTAGGGCTTGATCGAGCACCATTGCGCATTGAATGTTACGATATTTCCAATACCGTTGGAGGACAATACCAAGTAGCTTCAATGGTTGTGTTTGAAGACGGTATCGCGAAGAAAAGTGAATATCGCCGTTTTGCTATTCGCGGGACAGATGGCAATGGTTGTGTGGATGATCTTTCTGCACTATATGAAACGCTGACACGCCGTTTTAAGCATGGCAATATTGCTGGAGATAGCGGCGAAAGCATGGATAATGAGCGGCGTGCACAAGAAGCTGGTGTTGATGCATCCCAGAGTGTACAGCAAAACACGAATCAGCGTCATTTTGCATACCGACCTAATTTGATTGTGGTAGATGGTGGCAGACCGCAGGTTTTGGCAGCAGCACGAGCATTACATGATTGTGGTGTTGATGATGTGGCATTATGTGGTTTGGCTAAGCGACTTGAAGAGATTTGGCTTGCGGATGATGAGTATCCGGTAATTATGAAGCGCCAATCAGAAGGTATGTATTTATTGCAACGTGTTCGTGATGAATCACACCGTTTTGCCATTACATATCATCGTAAGAAGCGCACGCAGGCGGGATTACGTTCGGCGCTGGATAGTATTGAGGGTATTGGCCCAAGTCAGCAAAAGCTTTTGTTGAAGCATTTTGGTTCAGTACGAGCTATGCGCAGTGCCAGTGTTGAAGACTTCATGCAAGTGGAGGGCATTGGTCAAGTGAAGGCTGAACGTTTATTTCATGCCTTGCATAAGGATGAACATGCGGATGCTTCATAATACGTGTCAATAATGCGTACCAATAATACATGTCAAAAGGCATATAGATATGTGCAATTGGATAAGCCAGAAGCTAGCATATGAGTAAAGGAGAACCTATGCAACCACCAATGCTTCATCATGCTGCAGTGCTCGGCAGTCCAATTGCGCACTCATTATCGCCAGTAATTCACAATACTGCCTACCGAATTTTAGGTTTAGCACAGTGGCAATACAGTGCGTGTGACGTGCAAGAGCATCAGCTTGCAGATTTTATTGCTTCACTTGATTCCTCGTGGGCAGGGCTGAGTCTTACTATGCCGCTTAAACAAACGATTATGGATATGGGTGAGCCAAGCAATGTGTGGGCAGAAAAACTTGGTGTAGGCAATACCGCGATTTTCACGTGGGTGCATGGGTCATCTCGGCCGCGTATTGCAATATACAATACTGATGTTGCTGGTATTTATATGGCGTTGCAACATGCCTCCTACAACCATGCGCATAGTCATGCCCATAACCACAATCTTGCACAAGCATATGATGGTATAACTAATGCCAATGCGCAGCGAGCTAATATTTCAACGTTTGGCACCAGTCAGCCTAGGGCTTTGATTATTGGATCGGGCAATACTGCACATTCTGCAATTGCTGCTTTATCAACGTTGAGTTGTGGCAGTGTCACGCTTGCAGCGCGATCAGTGAACAAAGCGTATGCACTTGCTCCGTTGGCACAAAATTTTGGCATGGATACCGATGTTATTGCATTGCAACAGGTGGTTGCGGCGCTGATAGATCGTGAATATGACATTGTTATCAGTACATTGCCTCCGCATGCTGCTGACGGATTAGCGCACGAACTGGAGCAAGCAATGGGAGCCGCACATCAGGGCGCTCGTCATGCTGCTAGCCGATCCTCGCGGCAATGGGGCACGCTGCTCGATGTGGCGTACGCTCCTCATCCTACAGCACTGGTGCAAGCGTGGAATGCTTTGGGAGGGTGTGCTGTAGGCGGTGAAGAAATGTTGTTATTCCAAGCATTACCACAACTTTCATATATGACGGGTATTGCGCTTGAAAATATGCCTACTACACTGAGTGAACAGATTCGCCAGAAATTACAGGAGGTATTGCAATGAGTGATATGCAACCTACTCAAACTGAATCGCAAGATCAAGAGTTTGAGGTGTTATTGATTACCGGTATGTCTGGTGCAGGTCGTTCTCATGCTGCAGATTCTGTAGAAGATATGGGTTGGTATGTTGTTGATAATCTGCCGCCTAATCTACTGGTTCCTCTTGTGGATATGATGACCTCTTCTGGTTCTAAAGTGCATAAACTTGCTGCTGTTATTGATGTGCGTTCGCGAGCATATTTTGATGATTTGGCACAAGTGCTCAATCATTTAGATGATTTAGGGGTTAAGTGCCGCATTCTGTTTCTCGATGCTAGTGACGATGTGCTTATTCAGCGCTATGAGTCAGTGCGCAGACCACATCCTTTACAGCATGGGCGTAGGTTAATTGACGGCATTCATGAAGAGCGCGTGCTGCTTGAACATTTGAAAGACCGTGCTGATATTGTGCTGGATACATCGTCTACGAGTATTCATGAGCTATCAACGGCATTGTATGAGGCATTGCTTGGTAATGGTACGGACACGATGGCGGTACATATTTTTAGCTTCGGTTTTAAGTATGGTATGCCACTGGATGCTGATTTCGTTGCCGATGTGCGGTTTTTGCCGAATCCGTTCTGGGTGGAGCAATTACGTGAGCTGAATGGTAATGATCAGCCGGTATATGATTATGTACTTGGTAGTGCTGGTGCTCAGCACTTCCTCGATGCGTATAGTGAGGCTATTGAAACTGCTATTCATGGCTATATTCAGGAAGATAAGCATTTTGTTACGATTGCTGTTGGCTGTACCGGAGGTCAGCATCGTTCAGTGGCTATGAGTAGGGCATTGGCGGATCGTTTGCGTCGTAAGGGCTTGACAGTGACGGTTTCGGCGCGTGAACTTGCTCGTCATCAGCATGCGTAGTGTGTTTTGCGGCTTATATTCAATCTCAATATGTGAAAATATTTCATATTTCAGCAAAATTGTTTTCGGCGTGTCGTAGTCTTATGGCAGAGTAGACAAGTTGCGTTGAGATGTGTTCTAGATGTGACACAGAGTTTTTTGAAATTGCAAGGTGCAATAGTTTGCATAAAAGGAGGGTAGCTCTTGGCTCTGATTGATGAAGTCAAAAATGAGCTGGCGGCTATTAATGATGGATCGCCATCCGCCAAGAGAGCTCAGGCAACAGCCATGATTCGCTTTGGTGGAACCATTCATCTGGTCCGTAATCAGGCTGTAGTTGAATGTACATTTGATTCCCATGCTGCAGCGAGCTGGTTACGTCAAGCACTGAAAGAAGTGTATGGCAGAGACGCAGAGCTATACCGCATCGATTCAAATACGGCCAATGGCGAGGTAACCCGTCATGTTGTGCGCGTATTCAAAAATGGTTCTGGAAATGCATTATTACGCCAGACCGGGTTGCTTGATTTGCGCACATCGCGTATTACACGTGGTTTGCCACCAAATATTATTGGCAATAATGACATTGCTGCGATAAAAGCAGTATGGCGAGGTGCATTCCTTGCTCGTGGCGAGCTTTCCGATCCAGGCAAAGCAGGGTATTTAGAAGTGGCATGTCCAATGTCGGAAACTGCACTGGCATTAGTTGGCATGGCTCGTCGTCTTGGTGTCCAGGTGAAAACACGCCAAGTTCGTAATACTGAACGCGTGGTATTGAATGACGCTTTTGCTATTGAACGTTTGCTGACGAATATGGGGGCAGTGCACACCGCGCGTGAATGGAGCGGCAAACGTAATGATGGCGAATCTCGCGGTAAAGCGAATCGTTTAGCGAATTTTGATGATGCTAATATGCGCCGTAGTGCTAAGGCGGCTGTTGAGGCTTGTGCAAAAGTACAGCATGCATTCAAGATTCTGGGCGATGATATTCCAGAAAACTTGCGTGCTGCTGGTCAATTGCGTCTCGATCACCGTGATGCCACCCTTGAAGGCTTAGGTCGCTTGGCAGATCCTCCAATCACCAAGGATGCTATCGCAGGTCGTATTCGTCGTCTGTTGCAGTTGGCAGCGAAAGTCGAGCGTCAACGCGCGGAACAGGGTGATGTACCTCACACTCATCAAGAACCCCATGTAGAATCGGTACAGGCAAGTAATACGTCAACTCATGCAATGAACGCACATGGCGTATCTGCCCAAACGGAAAGGATTACAATGAAGACACTCAAGGATCTTGGTGATCTCAAGGGTAAGCGCGTATTGGTGCGTGCCGATTTTAATGTGCCACTTGATGGAACAACTATTACTGACGATGGTCGTATTCGTGCGGCTTTGCCAACTATTACTACTTTGCGCAACGAAGGTGCAAAGGTGATTGTGATGGCTCATTTGGGTCGTCCAAAGGGCAAGGTTGTTCCGGAGTTGAGCTTGGCACCTGTAGCTGCACGTTTGGGTGAGTTGCTCGGTATCACTGTGCCACTGGCAGCAGATACCTATGGTGAGGACGCACAAGCCAAGGTTGCAGCAATGTCCGATGGTGATGTGGTATTGCTTGAGAACGTGCGCTTCAACCCTGAAGAGACCAGCAAGGATGAAGCAGAGCGTGCAGCATATGCAAAGAAGATTGCAGATCTGGGCGATGCTTTTGTATCCGATGGTTTCGGTGTTGTGCACCGTGCTCAGGGCTCCAACTACGATGTTGCTGCTGATTTGCCAGCTGCTGCAGGTTTGTTGGTGGAGAAGGAAGTAACCGCACTGTCTAAGGCAACCGTAAATCCAGAGCGCCCACTGACTGTTGTATTGGGTGGTTCCAAGGTTTCCGACAAGCTCGGTGTTATCGAGAACCTCTTGGGTAAGGCAAACCGCCTCGTAATCGGTGGTGGCATGGTCTATACCTTCTTGAAGGCACAGGGTTATGAAGTCGGCACTTCCTTGCTTGAAGAAGATCAGCTCGATAAAGTTAAGAGCTACATTGAAACTGCAAAGGCAAACGGCGTAGAACTCGTTCTGCCTACAGATGTAGTAGTAAATGCAGGCTTCCCAGCAGGGGACACCCCAATCAATCCTGAGGTTGTTCCAGCTGACGCTATTCCTGCAGATCGTATGGGTCTTGATATTGGTCCAGAATCTCAGAAGCTGTTCCATGATGCTATCGTCAATTCCAAGACTGTAGTATGGAATGGTCCTATGGGCGTATTTGAAGTTCCTGAATTTGCAGCAGGTACTCGCGCTGTAGCTCAGGGCTTGGTAGATGCTACTGCAGCTGGTGCATTCACTATCGTTGGTGGCGGCGACTCCGCTTCTGCAGTACGTAATCTGGGCTTCCCAGAAGATGGCTTCTCTCATATCTCCACTGGTGGTGGCGCTTCCCTCGAATTCCTCGAAGGTAAGACTCTTCCAGGTTTGAGCGTACTTGAGTAGTAAGCTGTAGAGCATGCATTGGGAGGGACAGATTCTGTTCCTCCCATACTTTTTCTGCTATAGTGTGTATGCGTATTAGAATCTGTGTTATGCTTCTTTGCGCACCCTATGCTTATTCGCTAGAGTGTGATGCAGATTGGTAAGGGGAGGTATGGTGAGCCGTAAGCCACTGGTTGCTGGCAATTGGAAAATGAATTTTGACCATATTGAAGCAACATATTTCGTACAAAAGCTCGCTTGGATTTTGCGTGACGCGCATTTTTCTTATCGCAATTGCGAAGTTATGCTTATGCCTCCTTTTACATCTATTCGTTCAGTGCAAGTGCTTATTGAGTCTGATCGTCTTAAACTCAGCTATGGCGCGCAATATGTTTCAGTGACGAATCAAGGAGCATTTACCGGCGATGTATCTGCTGATATGTTAGCTGCACTGGGATGCTCATATGTGTTGGTTGGGCATTCAGAACGGCGCAAATATCATCCTGAAGATGATGCCAATATTGTCGATCAAGTGCGTGCTGTGCTTGCCGCTGGTATGAAACCTATTTTATGTGTCGGTGAGAGTTTTGAAGAGCGCCGCCAGGGTATTGAATTAGAGTACGCTGTGGGACAGGTGCATGATGTAACACGCGACTTATCAGACCAGCAGGCGAGTGAATTAGTTATTGCATATGAGCCGGTGTGGGCTATTGGCAGTGGTATGGTTGCTACTCCTCAAATTGCTCAGCAGGCGGCTAGCGCAATCCGTTCACATTTGCGCTCGGAATATGATGACAATGTTGCTGATCGTGTTCGAATTCTCTATGGCGGTTCGGTAAACCCTTCTAATGCCTCAGAGTTGATGGCAAGCGGTAGGGATATTGACGGCTTTTTGGTTGGTGGTGCCGCCTTGGATGCAGAGCAGTTTGCTACTATTGCAAGGCTTACCGCAAAAGCTGCAAGTAAACGTTAAAACGCTAATCTGTCCTCGAAATACAGTAAACTTGACCACAGTGCAAAATCGGAGGTAATTGTGGCAATTGTAAAGATTGTTCTTGAGATTATTGTTGTTTTAGCAAGTGTGTTGCTCACGCTGCTGATTTTGATGCATAAGGGCAAGGGAGGCGGTCTGTCCGATATGTTTGGTGGCGGTTTGACTGCTAATGCTGGTACCTCTGGTGTTGCAGAGAAGAACTTGAATCGTTTAACAGTTATTGTTGCTTTGATTTGGGTTGCTATTATTATTGCACTTGGCCTTATGGCAAAGTATGGTATTGCGTAACTGTAATCGCTACGTTTAAGTAGATAGCAGGCAAGCAATGTTGCTTGTGGTTGCTAGCTGTATTGGGGTAGATTCGCTGAGAATCTGCCCTTTTTATTTTCCAAATAAATCAGCGTGGGTGCCTGTTCTTGAAGCAGTGAGAATAAGCTTTTGTTCAATTGTGCTGTTATACTGAGTTCAATATATTGAACAAAGTAGGTGAGCTATGCAGAATTCTGAACTTTTTTCGCAACGCCTAAGAGCAACGATGCAAGAACGCGGATTGAAACAAATTGATATTGTGCGAAGTGCACAACACCATAATGTCAAACTGGGAAGAAGTCATATTAGCCAGTACGTTTCTGGTCATAGCGTACCTCGTGCGGATATTGCTGCATTTTTAGCGCAAACACTTGGTGTAGATGTTCAATGGTTGCTCGGCGAAACAGAGGCGACTGTATCACAAAATAGTGAACAGCAGCGTACCGAACAGTCAAATGCATATAAAGTAACTCGTCATGCGCAGTCATCTTTGGAATATGGTGCAGATTACCAGCCATTACAACCCTATGCAGCGCCTTTACGCTTAAAAGCTGATGAACAAGATACACAACCTACTCGCACTTTTAGCAAATCTCATAAACTCGATGATGTGCTCTACGATGTGCGTGGTCCAGTAGTTGAAGAAGCACTGCGCATGGAGGCAGAGGGCACTGATGTACTGAAATTGAACATCGGTAATCCTGCGCCATTTGGATTCAAAACACCTGATGAAGTAGTCTATGATATGCGTCGTCAGCTTACTGACTGTGAGGGGTATTCTCCAACTCGCGGTTTATTTTCTGCACGTAAAGCAATTATGCAGTACTCACAGATTCGTGGGCTGCCTAATGTGGGTATGGATGATATCTATACGGGCAATGGTGTTAGTGAGCTAATCAATCTATCAATGTCAGCTTTGCTAGATAGTGGCGATGAAGTATTAGTACCGTCTCCTGACTATCCGTTGTGGACAGCGTGCGTAACCTTGGCTGGTGGCACTGCAGTGCATTACACTTGCGATGAACAGTCCGAATGGTATCCAGACATTGACGATATGCGTGCGAAAATTACTGATCGTACAAAAGCTATTGTTATTATTAACCCAAATAATCCAACGGGCGCAGTATATCCGCGTGAGATTCTTGAACAAATTGTTCAAGTGGCGCGTGAGCATCAGTTAATTATTTTCTCAGATGAAATCTATGATCGTCTGGTGATGGATGGGTTGCATCATACGTCTATCGCATCTCTTGCTCCAGATTTATTCTGCGTGACATTCTCTGGACTTTCTAAATCTCATATGATCGCAGGATTCCGCATTGGTTGGATGATTTTAAGCGGTAACAAGCGCATTGCCAGCGATTATATTGAGGGTTTGAACATGCTCTCCAATATGCGCTTGTGTTCAAATGTGCCAGCACAGTCAGTGGTGCAGACGGCGCTGGGCGGGCATCAGAGTGTGAATGACTATATTATTCCTGGTGGTCGTATCTATGAACAGCGTGAGACTATTATGCACGCGCTTGATCAAATTGATGGGATCAGTTATGTGAAGCCAAAAGCAGCATTCTATATTTTCCCGAAAATTGATGTGAAAAAGTTCAATATTCATAATGACGAACAGTTTGCGCTTGACTTGTTGCGTGAACAGAAGTTGTTGATTGTGCATGGCGGCGGCTTTAACTGGAAGCAGCCGGACCATTTCCGCATTGTGTATTTGCCGCGCAATAGTGTGCTGAATGAAGCAGCTGGCCGTTTGCAAATATTCTTAAGCCATTATCGCCAGTAATTGCTGCACGATATATGGCACTTTTGTAGACATGTTATGAGATGTCACTATGTAAAGCCCGTGTGTCTGTGCAGTATATAAACTCACTATGTAGCTACAGGACAAGTGTCGTAGTTTTGAAATTGACTTCAACCTGACTTTAAGTTGTACCGTCTTCATGTACAGAATTTTGATTAAGTGTGAGGAGCAATATGCAGTACACAACACTTGGCAATAGCGGTATTGAAGTCTCTCAACTGTGTTTAGGTGGCATGTCATTTGGTAAGGCGTCTGCTGATTTTCACCAGTGGACACTTGACCCGGAGCACGCACAGGCAGTAATCGCTCGAGCATTCGAGCAGGGGATTACCTTTATTGATACAGCGAATACCTACTCTTTTGGTACCAGTGAGCAATATATTGGTCAGGCATTGCGGAATTTAGGTATTGCGCGTGATCAAGTAGTGTTAGCCAGCAAAGTATATTTTAATGAAGGGCATCTTTCTGCCGCTGCAATCAAGCGTGAAATTGAAGGAACGCTGACCAGACTTGGCACTGACTACCTTGATCTCTATATTATGCATCGTTTTGACTACGATACGCCTATTGAAGAGACGATGAGTGCTCTTAATGATTTGGTCGTTGAAGGCAAGGTGCGTGCTCTTGGTGCTAGTGAAATGTATGCGTATCAATTCTATGATTTGCAACTTACTGCTCAGCAGCATGGTTGGACTACGCTCAGCTCATTGCAATGCCATTATAACTTGCTCTACCGTGAAGATGAGCGGGAACTGTTGCCATTGGCTCGCCGATGGAATGTGTTACCAACGCCGTATAGTCCACTGGCCAGTGGGCATTTAGCGCGTGCTTCTTGGGATACTGATTCTACACGTTCGCGCACTGATGCGACCATGCGTTCTAAATATGATCATGAGCGTGCACTTGATCAGCCAATTATTGAACGAGTGGCAGAAGTGGCGCATGCTCACGGTGTGCCCATGGCGAGTATCGCTTTGGCATGGCATTGGACGCATGGAGCTAGTGCGCCTATTGTTGGGTGTTCAACTCCAGAACGTGTTGATCAGGCTGCTGCAGCATTAAATGTTCAACTTTCTGAACAAGAAGTTCAATATCTAGAGGAACTGTATCGCGCTCACGAGCTTGTCGGTCCGATGGCACGTCCAGGTGAGCAGGCATTAGCAGGCACCTGGAAGCGCGACTAGGCTGTATTCAAGTAAACACGAACACCTTAATTATTGTTCACGTTGTATTCGTTCCCACTTATGTAATAGTGTTATAAGGCTAGCAGGGCAGCCTAATGCAACTAACATGCTGCATAGTAATACGGGGTGTAGTGATTGGGCTGCAATTGCTAGTGTAATGCCAAGTACGCAAGTTCCCGCCATGGATAAGGCACAAGCAATAGTGATTATTAGGTGTGCTTTCTTCATAGAGAAACGATCTTGTTTTGTAATAACTGCGTTTAATATGAGTATGAGTAGTGACATTATTACCATAGCAAGCACGGTTTCCATACCGATAATACTTTGCATAAATGGTTGCAAATAGGTAAGTTCAGGCCAATTCAGAAAACCCGCTTGTATCTGCTCGTTTGCCAAGATGGCTAGTCCTGCAATAATACAATCTAAACAAAGCATACATATCACGAGCATTGGTATCACCGAACTCTTTCCTACAAAACCATAGACTTCTTCGTCTAGAACTCTCTTTGAATGTAATTATATATATATTCAACACGCAGTGTTTGCATTCTATAAAAGTGGGACAATGAAGATATAGCGATTACAGAATACGTATTCAATGAGGAATACATATTGTGTATCTATCTACCTCACGCTGTTGCGCCAATTCGTTGGTTGGCATTAGCACTCAGTATCGCTTTATTACCAATATTCTTTTATTTGCAACGTACACGTCCAAAAATCTTTCTTATCGCTATCAGTTTGGTGTATATAGCGAATATATCTAAACAGCAAAAGCAAGATAGCACAGACCAATAGAAACTATGAAACTATATAGTACGTAGGAGCGCGAGTGATAATGTAAATAGCTACACTCAGGTTGCGCGATCATTTGTAATAAAAAGAATGGGGATAGCTCATTGAACTATCCCCTCAGTTTGCGTATGACTATCCTAATGTAACTATTTAGTTAGCACATACACTATAGTTGCATGAAGATTGCAATCAGCCATTCACGCGGTCGATACCAGCCTGGACATCAGCCAAGACGGAATCCCAAGACTTGATGAATGCTGCAACGCCATCAGCTTCGAGCTTGTCGGTTACTGCCTTGAAGTCGATGCCCAAGTCAGCGAGCTTGTTCATGATAGCGTGGCTTTCTTCGTAGGTGCCCTTGATAGTTGGAGCGCCATTGCCATGATCTGCCAAAGCGTTCAAAGTCTTTTCTGGCATGGTGTTGACAACGAATGGAGCAACCAACTCGTCTACGTACACGCAGTCAGAGTAAGCTGGGTTCTTGGTACCAGTGGAAGCCCACAGTGGACGCTGCTTCTTAGCGCCCTTAGCTTCGAGAGCTGCCCAGCGTGGATCCTCAGCGAACTTCTTCTCAAAGAGTTCGTATGCAATGCGAGCATTAGCAATTGCCGCCTTGCCTTCGAGAGCCTTAGCTTCATCGGTGCCGATCTCTTCAAGCTGCTTGTCTACAGCGGTGTCAACGCGGGAGACAAAGAAGGAAGCTACGGAACCAATGTGCTTCAAATCATGGCCGTTAGCATCAGCCTGTGCAATACCTTCGATGAAAGCGTCGATAACCTGCTCGTAGCGCTCAAGAGAGAAGATCAAGGTGACGTTTACGGAAATGCCCTTAGCAAGGGTAGCGGTGATTGCTGGCAAACCTTCGAGGGTTGCAGGAATCTTGATCATAGCGTTTGGACGGTTGACCTTTTCCCATAATTCTACAGCTTGCTTCTCAGTTGCTTCAGTCTCGTGTGCGAGGCGTGGGTCAACTTCGATGGAAACGCGACCGTCAACGAAATCGGTCTTTTCTGCAATCTCGCGGAAAATGTCTGTTGCATTACGCACATCGGTGGTGGTGAGCTCGCGAATAGCAGTCTCTACGTCTACCTTACCGAGTTCCTTAAGCTGTGCGTCGTATGGGCCAACCTGGCTCAAAGCCTTCTGGAAGATGGATGGGTTGGTGGTAACGCCGACAACGTTCTTGTCTGCAATAAGCTCCTGCAAATTGCCGGACTCGATACGGGTACGGGACAAATCGTCCAACCAAATGGATACGCCGGAATCAGACGTGCGCTGTGTTGCTTCAGTCATCATTTCTCCTTATTTATTAAAATCTAAAACGGGTAGTGTGCACGGGCAGTATGTAAAACTTGAAATACATTACATACTTATAAGCGCGTGTAACGAGCCCTGCGCACACTACAATATTGAGTTTTCGTTTGCTCTAGTTTAGCGAGCTTCTGCAATTGAAGCCTTGGCAGCATCAACAACATGCTCAGCAGTAATGCCAAGATCAATCATGTTCTGTGCGCCATCGCCCTGCAAGCCGAACTGCTCAATGGAGATTGCCTTGCCGTAAGAGCCAAGATACTTGTACCATGGCATAGCAATACCAGCTTCGATGGAGACACGTGCCTTGACATCTGCTGGCAATACGGACTCACGGTAATCAGCATCCTGCTGCTCGAACCATTCCATAGAAACCATGGAAACAACGCGAGCCTTAATGCCTTCTTCAGCCAAAGACTTTGCTGCAGCAACTGCCCACTGTACTTCGGAACCAGAAGCCATAATAATGACATCTGGAGTGCCCTCAGTATCAACAAGCACGTAACCACCGCGGCGTACGCCTTCGCGTGCCTTCTCAGCAGTCTCAGCAAGGGTAGGTACGCCCTGACGGGTCAATACCATTGCTGCTGGCAAAGTGTTGTCCTTGGTGAAGAATGCGCGATAGGCTTCAGCAGTTTCCCACTGATCAGCTGGACGCACTACTTCAAACTGAGGGATGCCACGGAATGAAGCCAAGTGTTCAATTGGCTGGTGGGTTGGACCATCTTCGCCAAGAGCTACAGAATCATGAGACCAGATGAAGAGGTTTGGAATCTCCATAAGAGCTGCCAAACGTACTGCTGCACGCTCATAATCTGCGAACTGGAAGAAGGTGCCACCGTATGGGCGGGTGTCGGAACCGAGGAGGATGCCGTTGGTAATAGCGCCCATGGCGAACTCACGAACACCAAAGTGGAGCTGACGACCATACTCAGAAACATTTGGATGCTGGGTAGTGGCGTACTCAGCTGGAGCGAAGGATGCTGCACCCTTGAGGTCGGTGTTGTTAGAACCGCCCAAATCAGCGGAACCGCCCCACAGCTCAGGCATAACTGCAGCCAAAGCGTTGAGTACCGCGCCAGAAGCCTTACGAGTAGCTACCTTAGAGCCAGCTTCAAAACCAGCTTCAAGCTCATCAATAGCCTTGTTGAAGTCCTCAGGAAGCTTGCCGGCATGGATACGCTCATAGAGTGCTGCCTTATCTGGATTTGCTGCCTGCCACTTCGCAAATGCTTCATCCCAAGCCTTGTGTGCTTCCAGACCGCGCTCAGCAACCTTGCGAGCGTGAGCAAGTGCTTCCTCGTCTACTGGGAAGTCAACATCTGGATCGAAGCCCAAAACTTCCTTCAAACCACGAACAGCTTCGGTGCCGAGCTTTGAACCGTGGGAGGATGGGTCGTTGGTCTTGCCTGGGGTTGGCCAAGCAATCAAGGTATCTACCTTGATGAACTTTGGTCGATCGGTGACCTTTTCAGCCTTATCAAGTGCTGCAGCAAGTGCTTCAACATCTTCCTTATAAGAGCCGTCTGGCTGAATGAAGCTCACTTCATCGGTGTACCAGCCGTATGCTTCGTAGCGCTTCAAAATATCTTCAGCGAAAGCGATCTTGGTTTCGCCTTCAATCTGAATGTGGTTTGCGTCGAAGATAACGGTCAGGTTGCCGAGCTTCTGGTTGCCAGCGAGGGAGCTTGCTTCGGAGGAAACGCCCTCTTCGACATCGCCTTCACCGCAGATAACCCATACCTTGTGATCGAATGGGGAGGTTCCTGCTGGAGCTTCTGGATCGAGCAAACCGCGCTCATAGCGCTGGCCATATGCGAAACCAACTGCGGAGGCTAGACCTTGGCCCAAAGGACCAGTGGTGATTTCAATGCCTGGAGTTAAACCGTACTCTGGGTGGCCTGGTGTCTTGGTGTCAGCGCCGCCGCGGAAGTACTTCAAATCGTCAAGAGTCAGTCCATATCCGGACAAATACAGCTGTACATACTGAGTCAGTGATGCGTGGCCGCCAGAAAGGATGAAACGGTCGCGTCCTGCCCACTGTGGGTCAGCTGGATCATGCTTAATATAGTGCTGATACAGTGTATAAGCAATTGGTGCTAATGACACTGGGGAACCTGGGTGTCCGTGTCCTGCGCGTTCAACAGCATCTGCAGAAAGCACCTTTGCCATTTTTACAGCACGTGCATCCAAGTCGGACCAAGTGAAATCGGTCATGGGGTTGTACTTCCTTCCATTGGGATGGAACTGATGGCACCCTCAAAACCATGATTGCAAGAGCAACCAGTTTTGAACGTGCGCATCTGCTTCATGTGCTCTTTAATGCTATCTCAGATTACAGACTTAATTTGAGGTGTGGCGCACAAAAATGTTTATAAATGTAAATCAATGCAAGGTAAACTTTCAATTTTGTAAAATATTTGTTTCAAAATGTTGTATTATGCGCTGGGCGTGTATGCTGACTAGCACTCAAAGGCGAAGAGTGCTACAACTATATTCGTACAAAGGAGGTGAAGATGGCACAAGATAGACGCATGGTGGTACTACGCGCAGTAGTAGAGGATTATATTCGTACTCAAGAGCCAGTCGGTTCCAGCACATTAGCAAAAAACCACCAACTCGGAGTGAGTTCAGCAACTATTCGCAATGACATGGCAGCTCTGGAAGAAGAAGGCTATCTCACCCAACCTCATACCTCCGCAGGACGTGTTCCTACAGACAAAGGGTATCGTACTTTTGTCGATAGGCTTGCTACAGTAGTGCCGCTTTCTCAGGCGCAACGTGATGGTATTCGCACATTTTTATCAGGATCCGTTGATCTTGATGATGTGTTACGCCGTGCCGCGCGATTGTTGGCACAAATAACTGGTCAAGTTGCTGTAGTAGCAGCACCATCTCCAGCACGTTCGCGCTTGCGGCATTTGGAACTAGTGCCGTTAGGACCACACACCATATTGCTAGTTATTATTGGTGATACTGGTCGTGTAGAACAACGCACACTTTCTGTACATGAAGAACTGAGTATGGATGTGCTTGCGGCATTAAGCAAAACCATTAACGCACACAATGCAGAGCAGCCATTGAAGTATGTTGCAGGACAGTTACATGCCTTGCAGGTACCACATCAGCAGCAGGAACTGGTGCTTGCTATTGCTCGCGTATGTGAGGAACTTGCAGCGCAAGAGCAGTCTAACCAGATTTACATGGCAGGTGCTTCACAGCTAACCCATACTCATACCGTAGATTTGACCACTATTCGACCGTTGCTCGATGCACTTGAGGAACAGATGGTGGTTATGAAACTCATGACTACTTTGGCGCAGGTTTCACAGTCACATGGTGTTGGTGTGGCTATTGGTGCGGAAACACAGACACCAGGATTGTTGCATGCCTCCGTAGTAACCAGTGGTTATGGGTTATCGAATGTCGTTTATGATGATGTGGCAGATGGCTCAAGTATGGAATCGGGTATGAGTGCAGACGCTTATCAGCATCGTTCTTCTGGTGGGGTGCATGACATGGAAAGCGGTGAGCAGACCCAACAGCATACTGATGCTGCCGATGTGACAACACATCCTACAGGCGAACCGTTAGCTGTTATAGGTTCTATAGGTCCAACACATATGGATTATGCAGCAACAATTGCCGCAGTTCGAGCTGTAGCCATGTATCTTACTGACTTTATGGGAGATGCATAAACCATACAGACCGACATAAACCATGCAGACTGAACTGTAATACTGCAATTGAGAAGAGCAACCGTTATAGTTGCACATAGTTTTGGCAATACACCTTGGTAAAGGAATACTTGTGACTGACTATTATGAAGTACTCGGCGTAGACCACAATGCCAGTGACGATGATATTAAAAAAGCATATCGCAAAATGAGCCGCAAATATCACCCAGATATTGCAGGGCCAGAATTTGAAGATAAGTTTAAGGAAGTCAATTCAGCATACGAAGTATTGTCGGATCCACAAAAACGACAAATGTATGACCAAGGTGTAGACCCTAATAATCCACAAGCATCAGCAGGATTCGGTGCTGGTGGATTCGATATGGGCGATATTTTTGGCTCCTTCTTCGGACAAGGCTTCGGTGGAGGAAGCGGGCAAGGTCCAGTACCACGCACTCAGCCAGGGCGTGATTCGCTAGCAAGTTTGAATATTGATTTACGTACTGCAGTATTTGGCGGTACTGAGCATGTTGATATTCATACTATGGCATTATGCCCAGATTGTGGTGGTCGTGGTACTGCCGAAGGCACGCAGCCAGTAACTTGCCCAGACTGCCAAGGTCGCGGGTTTACGCAGAAGGTTGTGCGCACGCTGATTGGCCAGATGATGACCTCAGCACCATGCCCACGCTGCGAAGGACACGGCACTATTATCGAAAAGCCTTGCCAAGGATGCGCTGGCCACGGTCGAGTACGCACTAAGCGTACTGTTGGTGTTTCTATCCCTGCAGGTATCAATAATGACACACGTTTGCGCTTAGCTTCACAAGGCGAAGTCGGTGAAGGCGGTGGTGCTGCCGGAGACTTGTATATCGATGTGCGTATTCGCAAGGATAAGACCTTTGTCCGTGAAGGCGATGATTTGCATTGCTGGATTGAAGTACCAATGAGCTGGGCAGCGCTTGGTCATGCTGTACGAATCAACACATTTGACGGCGAGCGCTCATTAGATATTCCGGCAGGATCGCAATATGACGACACTTTGCGTCTTGAAGGGCTTGGCGTAACACATTTGCGCTCTGATGGCGAGCGCGGTGATATTGTCGCTCATTTAGTAGTAAAAATTCCTACATCCTTGTCTGAGCACGAGCGCGAATTGATTGAGCAATTTGCTGATTCGCATGATGATGACGATGAGCATATTGAAGCAGTTTCTTCGCACAATAAGCCGTCAGGATCGAAGCGCGGATTCTTTAGCAAACTTAAAGACGCACTGTCCTGATAAAGCGTACTAATGCTAAGTACATATGCTAAGCGTGCCAACTGCTCGACACTACTCGCATCGCTTATCCATACACCATCGGTACCTTGCTGTGGGAGCATATAGAAATACTCGCACACACTGCTAATATAAACGCAACAAATATAACCACAGCGTTACTATAGTGTGCACATACCGTGTAATCGTGAGCAAACCACGTCATAAATTCACGCAGTAGGACTATGCTCAACATGCCACATCGAATACATGAATGGATGGTTGTATGAATATGCTGCAAGCCATAGTGCTCGGTCTAGTCCAAGCACTAACAGAATACTTACCAGTGTCATCAAGCGCGCATATCCGCATTATCGGCGACCTTATGATAGGACAAGACCCGGGCGCTGCCTTCACCGCAATAATTCAACTCGGCACCGAACTAGCAGTATTGCTCTATTTCAGACACGATATCATCCGCATCCTCGGCGCATGGTTCGCCTGCCTCTTCGGCAAATACGGCACAACATGGAAAGAACGGCTCGGCGCTCGCAATAAGGACGCGGCACTCGGCTGGTATATTATTGTCGGCACATTGCCTATTGTGATTGCCGGCTTGCTCTTTAAGCATGCAATCGAAACTACGTTGCGCAATCTATGGATTACTGTAGCTGTGCTTTTTGCATTTGGTATTCTGCTATGGATTGTTGACGCGCGTAGTGTGCAAAAGAAAACTATTGAGCAAATGAATGTTCGAGAGGCGCTACTCTTTGGCATCGGCCAGATGCTGGCATTGATCCCCGGTGTTTCGCGCTCTGGCGGTACTATTACGTTTGGTCGCGCTATGGGCTATACGCGTGAAGCAGCTGTACACGTGAGCTTTTTGATGGCTATTCCTGCGGTTTTTGGTGCAGGAATTCTTGAGGCAGTAAGTGCTGTTAAGGATGTTGCGAGTGGGCAAGCTGGTATGTTTCCGGGCTGGGGTCCAACTATTATTGCTGCAATTATTAGCTTTATTGTGGGCTATGTTGTTATTATTGGATTCTTGCGCTTTGTTTCCACATTCTCATACAAGGCATTTGCTGTTTATCGTATTGGCTTAGCAGTTGTGGTGGCATTATTGTTGATCACAGGGGTGCTGCCTGCAATTGACCCAGCTATGGTCGGGTAGTAGGTTATGTAGCAAATATTTATAGCAACTATTTGTAGTAGCTTATACAACACTAAATTTAATAAGCCCAATCGAGTGGCAGTAGTTCTAGATTACTAGTTGTACTTGCCAGACGGTTGGGCTTATTTGTACGGTTGATTGTAGTTGCCTATGGATTTTTGTTTATGGTTTTGTATATGGCTGAGGTAGTGCCTCACTATGCGCGTTACAAGGCAGCGGGATTGTCGAACGAACGCAAAAACTCCTCAGTTTCTTCAACTAATCGCTTAGCATGAGGAGCAGAAAGCGATGGGGTAGAACCAGCTTCTTGCGTATCAATATTGCGCTCAATATGGTGAATATAGTCCTGTAATTGATCATTGGTTGCCATCAACATATCGCCATGGCGACGCCAACGCTCAGCTTTACTAGCAAGTTCTGCTTCGTCAATATCAATTTCTGTAAGTGCGCTAATTTCTTCTAAAAGGCGCAATGTTCCTGCATCGCAATCATCATGACCCATGTATTGAGGGACAGCAACCCACAGTGAGTGTGATTCAAAGCCTTCTTCCGCAGCGCTGATATTAAGCACTGTAGGAATACCAACAGGACCAGTGTAGGTATCTTCTTCAGCAACATCATCATCGCCGTCTGACATAAATACTGGCAGTGCGCGAGTGTGTGGCACATCAGAATACATCGATCCGAGGGTGATGATGTCTGTTACATCGCACTCGTCAGCAAAATGCATCATACGCTGACAAAAATCTGACCAGTGCAGATTAGGTTCTGGACCCATAGCAACATAAAGCTTTTGTGGCGCGCGTGTACTTATAGCTTGCGCAGGCTGGTCATCAAGTGTGAGTTCATATAGGGTAGTTTCTGGCCAAATAATTTGTTTACGACCTTGGACAACGCACATCATCGGTCGTGAGACTTGAAAGTCATAGTAGTCATCGCAACAAATATGTCCTATTTCTCGCGATGGATACACATCAAGCAGATGCCGAACAACATTAGTCGCAGCTTGGCTTGCATCATTCCAGCCTTCAAATGCTGCAATCATATAGCGTCGAGGATGTCCATTGTCAATCATGATTGTAAGCCTACAAGATAGGATAGGAAACCAGTAGGGGACTATGCCATATGAGAACGAATTACGCTGTAAACACAATAAGAGAGCACGAGATGATGTTGCTGCATAACCGAAAAAACCAGCGTGCTGGGGTGGCGAGTACGAGTCCTGTGAACAGGGTTGCTACTACAACGACAAGCGCTAGGAGCTCTCGTGATACACGTTGTGCAGTATGCATACGCACATCCTTTCATCTTATTGTGGTACTGCCGTTCAGTACCAGCACTGCACTACCCCTATGCAGGTTAAAAAGAAAGCCGACCAGAAAACTAGTCGGCTAGAAAATGTATTTATTATTTAATCTTGGCATACACCATTTATACACCATCCGCCGACATCTACCCATTCATCTTCTGATGAGCTAGACCCGCCTTGTGATGGCGCTGGTGTTGTTGGCGTTTTAGCGCTTCTGCCTTGCTTCGGTGTTGGAGTGTAGTTTCCACCGCCTTGAGGTGCAGTGTACCCACCGCCATTGCCAGTGGAGCGTGGAGTAGCATACCCGCCACCGGTCCATGAATTGCCAGTGTAGGATTGTGCGGAGTTGGCAGACTGTGTGGCGGCTTGTTCGTCTGCTTGACGTTTAGCTTCCACACTCTGGTTGACGGCGTTGACTGCGTTGTTGAGTGTTTCGGTGGTGAGCTGCTTTATGTCGCGTAGTTTCTTGTCAGCAAGACGTTGTTTCGCTTGGTCAATCGCCTGCTGCAACTGGTCGCGTACCGTGTTGTCTGAGACTTTGCCGTCAGAGCCATCCAGTGTTTGCTGTGCTTGAACGTCGTGCTGCAGAGATGCAAGCAGGGCTTCACACGCATGTTCACGATATTATGGAGTAAAACTCATGATAAAAGCGTGGCATGATTTAGCGTGGGAGGATTACCTATACTGGCAACAAGTGGATAAGAAAACACTTAAACGCATTAATCGACTTATTACAGATATTGAAAGAAATGGTTACCATTGTACTGGCAGTCCAGAACCATTAAAAGGAAATCTACGCGGGTATTGGAGCGTTCGTATAGATAAGGCTAATAGAATAGTTTTTCGTATTCAAGATACCGTGCTTGAAATTATTGAGTGTGGCGGTCATTACTCAAGATACTAGTTTTGGCAGTCTACGTACGGCTTACGAATCGCAACATGATGAAATTAACAAAATGTAACTATCAAATGACTTAACAGTTCTAGTGTTTAGGAAATGGTACACAAACCTGTTCTTGACCTTAGCAATTACGTTCCTGCAAAGGTGATAGTGCTATCGTTGACGTTGTGACCAGCGATGAGCAGATGCTGTAATTGCATGCATGGTAGTTCAGCAAAGGAGCTGTATGATGAGCAATGAATCCACTCGACAATGCGTGCAATATGTCCAAGATCATATGGAGTACCTAGTTTGGTGTACAGCTAATATCGAAGTGCATGTCACCGTCTGTGAAATACATGAGATTCTTAACAATGCCAATTATTGTGCGCTTCCATCACGCACTATTACCACAGTGCATAATATTCATCGCGCATGGCAATACTTAATTGACAATATAGATCAGCCAGTTGATTGGCAGACGCTATGCGATTACAACAGCCTTATAGGGCAAGGTCTTGAATCAAACCCAGGCAAAGCACGTACGGGACAAGTAAGCATTTCGGGGACAACTTATATTCCGCCTGCACACACTGTTTTAGATGATGTTTTCATGCAGTTTGAGCTAGTTCGACAAGAGTTAGATCCAGTTAAAGCGACTTGTCGCCTGTTTGCAGTGACTTGTCGCCAGCAATGGTTTGATAACGGTAATAAACGTACTGCAATTATGATTGCTAATCATTGGCTTATACAACATGGGGTAGGAGTGTTCACGCTGCCACCTGAGCGTATGGGCGGCGAGTTCACGGACTGGCTACTGGATTACTACGAAACAGCACAATTGAACTCTTTTAGTCGTTGGCTTCAATATCATGCGATAGGCGATATGAAGTATCAGGGATTAACACAAGCTCAGCAAGATGGAGTTGATCACTCATAATGCTTCTCTCTGAGCATTGTGCCGACGGAAAATTCCAGTCAGTACAATAGCGTCAGTAGTATCAGCGGCGTCAGCGTGGTAATGTCGGAGTAATTTTTCTCAATGAAAGCTGCCGCAAACATCTTCCAAAATGCATAAGAGAGCTATTGTTCCTCATGTGTATTGTCTGACTTTGCTGGCATTTTGCCAAGCGGCTTTTGTGGTAGTTTCATGTCTAGAGGAAAGTGTTCTTGCATATCAAGTAATTGTTGGATTTCGTTTTCAGTTAGTGATTTACCATCGCTAGCTATGATTTCTTCAATTTCTTCTCGTGAGGTTTTCTTGCCAGACATTTTGTAAAATAACGTGATAATTTGTGCTAACTGAGCTACATACGGATCTCTCGGATTAAATAATCCAATAAGTTCTCTAGCCATCAGATACTCCTTTCATATGCAGCACTGCATATCCGGCATACATTGATAGATAGTATTGTACAGTGCTTATGTGTATCTCTACTCATGCGTCCCCGAAATATACTATTGGTAAATATGTTCAGATATTAAGAACTGTACCAAAATTTTTTACCTAGGCGAGCATTCAATAAAACTGCGTTACAACGCATTGCAATAAATCAAACAGCAAGGGCAATATGAGTTATACTGCTACAATCTCAATATTGGTAATACTGATACTAGTCAATGTTTAATCGGTTTGGTTTGCTGGCGTGCTTTCTCTGGAGCAATGTCGATGTGACCATTGTCCCATATGATTGTGCCGTATCCAACTTGAGCTGTGCGAAATAGGTC
Organism: Galliscardovia ingluviei; assembly: GCF_014635685.1. GTDB lineage: Bacteria > Actinomycetota > Actinomycetes > Actinomycetales > Bifidobacteriaceae > Galliscardovia > Galliscardovia ingluviei. Next base: position 705,680 of record NZ_BMDH01000001.1, on the reverse strand, counting down.
TGGGTTGGTAAGTTTATTGAATGGTTTACACACGAAATATGGCTGCATGTCGAGTATGCCATGGTATCCATCTTCAAACATAACTTCGAGTCTATGATTATCGAGCACTTTCACCCAAGTAACATCTACCAGCATTCACCTTCACCTCTTATTGGGTAGTGTAACACCAAATGATTTCAGCTATTCTATGTGGTATATCGATTGATTTTGGGACAGATTGTGTGATGTGTTGTTATCCATGTAAACGAACTCGACACGCCGTAGTTTGCATATGACGATAATGGTGGCTATAGTAAACACTCGTGCTCAGCACAAAGCCTTCTGGCTTGGTGCTGAAGTACATGTGCGGACATAGCTTAGTTGGTAAAGCGCAACCTTGCCAAGGTTGAGACCGCGGGTTCGAGTCCCGTTGTCCGCTCTAAGGTCCGAGGAGTTGACGACCTTACGGTGGGTTAGCCAAGCGGTTAGGCAGCGGCCTGCAAAGCCGTATAGACGAGTTCGACTCTCGTACCCACCTCTCCACAGCGTGGAGCTGGGCGGTTGGCGCAGAGGCTAGCGCACTTCCCTGACACGGAAGGGGTCACAAGTTCGAATCTTGTATCGCCCACAAGTTCTTCGGAACGGAAAAAGAAACCTTCGGGTGATTGGCGCAGCGGCTAGCGCACTTCCTTCACACGGAAGGGGTCACAGGTTCGATTCCTGTATCACCCACACAGCCGTATGTGCTATTTGTTTTGCGGACATAGCTTAGTTGGTAAAGCGCAACCTTGCCAAGGTTGAGACCGCGGGTTCGAGTCCCGTTGTCCGCTCTCTTTTTTGTTGAAATTCCAACGTTTTCTCACTGTCTTAACCATTGTGTTGTATAGTATTTTTTACTTCCATTACCAATAGATGCACACCGCTTATCGGCGTGTCGCAATCTACCTCCAGTAGCACGACACACCCAACCAGTGAGCGCAACACGCCCAGTTTCAGCACCTGATAGCACTATTTTTGCACCAAATTTGTACCACAATTTTGGGAACTTCTTAATGACGCACATGGGTATGCATGAGGAATAACATGTTGCAAAATCAAGAAAAACCCTTTGGGCACATTTATGAGAGAAGAAGAAAAGACGGTTCGATATTTGCGTATCGAGCCGTGTATTCTGCACCATATTCGTCAAAGCGCGTGACTAAGGATTGTCCAAACCATGAGCAAGCCGTGTCGTGGCTGCAACAAGAACAATTACTAGTCCAAGCAGACCAAGCCGGCATTAGCACATGGACACACCTAAGAGTGCGTGAAGGACTGGCACACAACCCTCGATTTCATGATTGGGCGAAACCATACTATGAAACTCATTTACGCCAAGACGCATACGGTAACCTGCTCGCTCCTGCGACATTACGAGTCAAAGATTTAGCGTTTGCCAGGCTTGACCAGCATTTTGGCAATGTGCGCCTGCAAGATATCACACCGCGTATGGTGCAAGCTATGGTACATCAGTGGGATGGTGAGCCAACTCCAATCCGCACTATGTATATTCTCTTACATGCGTTAATGCGCGATGCTGCCAACCCACCTGACGGTTCAGCTCCGTTAATTAAACACAATCCATGCACTATGAAAGCGCCTGCAAAACTTAAACGAGTTCACGCTGTTGCTCCAGTGAGTGATACTGAGATTGCTGCGATTATTCACGCCATGCCTGAATATACAGCGATTAGTATTCATTTAGCATTAGCGTTTGGATTACGCATTGCTGAAATCTGCGCTCTACAGGTTGGTGATTTTGATTTCCAGCAAAAAACACTGACTATTCGCCATTCAGTCAGACGTGGAGAAGGAGATACTGGCCCTATGCAGGTTTCAGCGACTAAAACGGTTCTTCGAGGAAAGCACGTGCGTAGTTACCGGGAGGCAGGCCATGGAGGGCAGTTTTTTGCGTGAATTCTCTCATATTTCCTGTATGGAGATAACGTTCAACAACTATTTGACATGATAATCGTTTTCATTTATACTAGATAATGAAAATCATTATCATTAGGAAGGTCTATCATGCCTACGTCAACAATGCAGGCGATAAGCTGCCGAACACGAAAGCGTCGCGCGCTCTTCTCGCGGGTGACGGGGGGAATAGCAGTTCTTGCGTTATCATTTGGCGCATTCTTCACAGCTCCGGCCGTTGCTGAGGAAACAAGAGATTCCCCACATACAGAAGAAACGTCCGCCCGCACGATAGATTCGGGTGAGGATGCTGATGCACTCTCCAATGCGGAACTCGCCGAGCGCAGGCAAATGCTCTATCACAGGCATGTTGATGCGGCGCATGTTGCATGGGATGCCGAGAAGAACAACTTCAAAATCCAAGTGGTGGATGGCGCAACACCCAAAGAAGCAGACAGCGTCCTTGTGCGGCTTGGTCCCGATGCAACAACCGACGGCAGAGAAGTGTCAAGGATCAAACTTCCAAGCTCGAATAAGCTTTCCTTCCTTGGCGCGCCAGGCAGCATTCTGTGGAATGCTCCTGCCAAGTTCTACCAAGGGTGGTTACCAGTGTGGGCAGGTATGGGTGCTGGGCATGATATTCCCGACCATATCGACGGCGAGGTTATCAAACTTGAGCTCATGAAGGTGGATGGCCCGGGCGCGGCAACAATCTGGAACGGTGATATGAGTGAAGGTGGCAAAGCCGTTCTTTCTTCAAAGGATCCAAGCCTGTTCTACATCCTTTCCGAAGGAGGGCACGGGCACTTCAATTGGACCTTCGACAAACCAGGGCGATACACCTTCCACTTTCGAGCCTCGGCAAAAACTATCGACGGGCAAACAATAACATCAGATCCATATCAGGTGATCTGGCTTGTTGGCAGCGATGAAGAACTGGGGCTTGCACCTGGCACCACTAGCGGTAGCCCCATTCAGATACCTGCTGAAGACTTCGATACTGGAGAAACAGATACTCGCCTGGGCGATGGTGAGAACACAGACGTGCCAGTAGTCTCTGAAGAAGATAACATTACTGCGGCAGATCCGCCGATGGAAGGGCGATATACCTGTGCCGTGCCAGGCCACTACGATCTTGCAGTGAAGATAGGAGACGATCGCAGCGTGAGCGCAGCGGTTCGTGACGACCACGCGAAAGAATACGGCGCCTACGAACTCCTTATCCCCGTACCTGATTCGGCCATGCGCACTCTAGAACATAACTCCTATACGAGGGCTCTTTCGCCGCTGGGCGCTCATGGCAGCAAGATTTGGGTTCTGCCGGAAGTTCAGGCGAGCCATCTGCCGTGGCTAGGTTTTTCTACAGAGAGTGTAGATTACAGCGATATTAACCCACAAAAAGGTGTACGGCTTTATCTGGACAGTTTCTATGGCCCCGGGCGTATGCTCACCTATGACGACGATGGAATTAACCCCATTGAAACTGTGCTTGATTCTCGTCAGGTGGAGTACTCCTACAAGTTCTTTGAACCCACCCATCGCCACACAAGCATGGCATTTAACAAACCTGGCCTGTATGACCTCGGTTTTCAATACACCGCCTTCTTCAAGCCAGTTGAAGGAAAACATGACCAAAATTATACCTTCAACGACGTCTATTATGCTGTCGGCAATGAAGAAATCGACAAGTTCTGCCCAGGGTGGCTCGAGCAATATGATGTAGCCTCACCTGCTGCTGAGGCTAACCCGAAGCCGACTGATAAGGAAGCTGAGGCTAACTCGAAGTCGACTAATAAGGAATCTGACACCTTTGATACGGGAAAGGCCGCAGCAAAGGTGCCAGTTGCGCCACCAACGCTCACGGAAAATCTTCCAGCAGAAGAACGGCATGAGGAGATCTGCGAGCCTGTGCATATCACTCGCCCTGCAACGGATGAGGAATGGCGCGCCTTGCAGGCGGGAAAGAATGTTGCACGAGCAACTCTCACCTTTAACGTCGGCGATGTAGCTTCAGGCAATGCCAGTAATGGGCACTTCGATCTCGGGCCGGTCGTTGAAGGTGGCAAGCTAGCGCTCAAAGTGAAGGATGATCGCGGGCAGGTGCCGCGTTGGGTATCTCCATCGAGTTTGAGCTTCGCCCTAGGCGCTTCAGCTCGTATGCCTGCTCCGCCAGCACTTTCGTCTATTGCCACACAAGGTACGTCGATCTGGCTTATCTCCTCGGTACAAAAGCCCGGAGTTCCGTGGCTAGGTATGAACTCTCAACATCCAGGTTTGAGAGGTGCCACAACAGGGCCAGTGACGTTTACATTGGAGGCTGTGCGTGGGCCGGGGAAGGTCCTCATGTTTGAATCCGGGAGTCTTGGTGGTGGAATTGGGCGATCCCTCTTCACTCGTTCTGGTTCATCCTTCACTCTGCCAGCCAATACACACGCACACTACAACTGGGTGTTTTCGCAGCCGGGCACCTACACGATGACAATTAGTGCACGCGTTACCCCCACAGCGGGTAGCCCACTTGCTGCATCCTCAGGAAACGTCACTCTTACCGGGAAACGCCCGATGGTCGATGACGTTATTGGGCGTACAGCCTCTGGTAAGGACTGCGTTCTTCCTGCTGACGTGAAGGCACGCTTCGCTAAACACAATGGCATTAAGCTTGCTCACACTGGCACTCAGGTGCAGATCTTAGTCGGTTTCGCTCTTCTTGCACTAAGCGGCGGTGGATACCTCGTATGGGCAGCTCGTAGGCGTAGCAGGAGTGGATTAGCATGAAGCTCCCACGACTAAAAAGTGTCAGCGTCCTGGTGGCGCTGACACTTGCCTTGGGTGGTTGCACTGAGCAAGGCAATCACACATCCGACGGTCAATTACGCATTGTGACCACAACGGGAATCCTTGCAGATCTCGTGCGTAACGTCGCTGGAAATCGCGCCTACGTGAGTCAGCTTGTGCCAGATGGAGCAGATCCACACTCCTATGAGCCCTCGCTGCGATCCATCCGAGATGTGGCCTATGCAGATCTGGCATTCTCGAATTATCTCCTCCTCGAGCAACACTCCATTATTAAAGCGCTCGATGCTAATCTCCCCAAGGATTCTCTCTCGGTGTCTATTGCAGAAGAGGCCTCAAAATCCGGTGCAACGATTCTGCCTCTTGTAGAGAACCGCTCTCTCGATGCGCTCTGGCTCGGAATGCGTGTTGCAGGCCAAGGCGCAGGAGCAACGCGAGCAAGCGAAGTCGATCTGACGGTGAACCGTATAGAAGGCTCAGGTGAGGCCTCCTCGTATCTCACCACCACCTTCGGCTCGCCGGAAATCGCTTTCAGTTCCTCGGACGGTTTCGATGCAGGCGATGGCTATGCCGAGGATACGACCGTCCTTCCTTATGGTGCACACCAACATATGAGCTGGGCATTCACCAAGCCCGGCATCTACCGCATCCATATAAGCGCCAAGCTCCGCATTAACGACCACGCCCGCCCACAGGCCTTGAAAGAAGGCGTACTCACCTTCGCGGTGGGCGTGGATCCGAGCGAGATTGCCAGCAAGGAACATCGCCTGATCCTCGACCACGGGCACGCCGATGTCACCGTGGATCTACAAAGCGAGAGAATCACCCTCATGATTGACGAGGTAAGCGCGCCACCAGAGGTTCAACGCGCCCAAGGGGCTGCTTTCGTTCCCGGTTTAGCAGCGTTCGATCTTGAGAACCTCGTTATTTCCGTTCCTCCCCGAACGCTAACGGAGGTGCCAGGAAGCGCTGGTTTCAGATTCCTCGGCCATCCAGGAGACGACATATACATCCTTCCACAAGCCGTGCTCGGCAAACACGTTCACGGCGAGATTGACCCACATTTATGGCACGACGTTCACAACGCTGCTGCCTACGTGAAGGTGATCCGAGACAAGCTCATCGCAGTGGATCCTCACGGCGAAACCTACTACCGTGTCCAGGCCGAGCACTACCTAAAACAGCTCGAAGAAGTCGATATGTATATGAATAAGAAAATATCGAAGATACCCCTAGAAAAACGTCAACTTGTGACAACCAACGATGCATATGCATACCTTGCCAATGCCTATGGCCTCACCATCGCAGGCTACGTCGCCCCACATCCAGGAGTGGAACCCTCGCTCGCTGATCGCCGCAAACTCACCAGTACAATTGAAAGCCTCAAGATTAAGGCCGTCTTTCTTGAGCCGCAACTCCACAATCGTCGCTCGCCGCTTGAAGCCGTGGCGCAACAAACGGGAGTCTCCCTCTGCACACTCTATGGAGACACTTTCGATCGAAACGTCAACACCTACCTCGCAATGGTAAAAGCCAACGCAGATGAACTTCTCGCCTGCCTTGCAGGTAGGTCGGAGAAGCAACATCATCACAACCACTAGCATGAAAGCGCCACACCACTACGCACATAGAAAGGAACCGCATGAGGATGCACCACACCACCGCACATACGATAGCCAAAGTAGGCTGTGCACTCGCAATCGCCCTTGCCTCACTCATCACAGGAACACCGAGCTTCGCCCAGCCACGCGACTCAGAAGATCCCCAACTCCAACAACACGTGGCAGCAGACGAAAAAATTGAGATAGGAAGTGCAGAGATCGCTGCCGGGCATATCGACATCGGACCGCGCTCGCGTGAAGGCAGCTGGAGTATCCTCGCGCGTGACGATTCAGGATCTGAACCCGTGTGGCGAGATCCGTCTGAACTCGTTATACGTGTCAAAGACGAAGCCCTTCTCGAAGCGCCCACTGGAGAAGATTTCGCATTTATGGCTGCCCAGCCTGGCGAGAAATACTATGTGATTCCCCAAACCCAGAACCCTGAGATTGTATGGCTGGGCTGGAATACACAAGATCCGCAGATCACTCGAGAACTAGCTCGTGGGGCGACGATGAGAATCGGGCCGATCCAAGGGCCAGGCGATGTGTGGCTTTTCCTTCAAGATGGCGCTTTCGGTGCGCCTTTACGTTTAGCAGATTCACGTGCTGAGAAACCACAAGATATTTGGGTGGACGTTAATACGCATGTCCACGCCAATTGGGTGTTTTCAGCTCCTGGTGCCTATGTTGCACGCGTGAGCTTTCTCGGCGAGATGAGCGACGGCTCTCAACGTGAAGCGCACACACTGTTACGTTTTGCCGTAGGAAATGACGTTACAGCAGACCAGGTGCGGACGATGGCGCTCGAAGAAGAATCAACTGCATCTACAAGGTCAAGTGAAACCGCTCCTAGCGCCCAGGGTAGCGATGCTGGTGGAGACGAGAACAAGGAAGAAGCCGGCGTTGCCGCCTCCACGATTGCGATCGGTGCTCTTGTAGGCGTGGCAGGGCTGGTAGCACTCGCGGTGATACTCTACCGCGGCCGAATTGTCCGCAAAGAAATTGCTCAGGCACGCGCGGAACAGGAGTGAGAAGTGACGACGCTCGATCAACACCACAATATTCCCTGCGAGATTTTCACTGAAACAACTCACGATCAATGTCTCGAGGATCCCCCGATTCTCTCGGTGCGTGATATTGACGTTGATTTAGGTGGGCGCCCAGTGCTGCGCGGCGTCAATCTTGAAGTACGGCAGGGCGAACTTGTCGGCCTTATCGGCCCCAACGGCGCAGGTAAAACGACGTTACTGCGCACAATCCTACATCTCACCCCTAAACGCCGAGGCAGTGTAAGCCTTCACGGCCACGCTGCCCGCCGAAAAATTGGATATGTTCCTCAACGTCACGAGTTTGCCTGGGATTTTCCAGTGACGGTTCGCGAAGCGGTGCTCTCGAATATTACGGCTTCCTTGGGGTTGTTTCGCCGTCCGCGCATAGAACATCAGCGCGCAGTTGAGCGTGCACTTGCGCGCACCGACATGAAACATCTTGCCGATCGACCTGTGGGAGAGCTTTCGGGCGGGCAACGCCAACGCGTGCTGGTTGCCCGTGCACTGGCACTTCAACCTGCGATTTTGCTCCTCGATGAGCCGATGACAGGTTTGGATATGCCCACCCAAGAAATGCTCACGGGGCTTTTCCGTTCTCTCGCAGATGAAGGGCACGCCGTGATTATGACAACCCACGATCTGATCTCGGCGCGTGCTGTGATGGATCGTCTTGTTCTTATCCGTGGTGAGATTATTGCTTCGGGCACGCCGAGCGAGCTCGATTGTGCCCAAGCTTGGGTGGAGACCTTCCAAGTTGGCATTGATAATCCTCTCCTTGCCGCCCTTGGCCTTAAGGAGAATGGCCCTGTGGAGGAGGTAGGTAAGCGGCCTGCGCGCGAGGGGGAACCGAAACACGAGTGCAACCAGCCTATCGAAGGCGAGGGCGCTGACCACGTTGTATTAAAAGGCAGTGGCCGGTTACATGGCACTGGCCATTTCGTATTTAGCAAGGGAGTAGGACGATGCTGACCCCATACGAATTCATTCAAGATCTTTTCAATCCCATGCTCTCCTTCTTACCACGAGCGCTTCTGATGGCAGTGGTGTCTGCAATCGTTTGTGGGTTGGTTGGCTCTCATGTTGTGCTGCGAGGAATGGCGTTTATCGGTGATGCCGTGGCACATTCTGTATTTCCCGGCCTCGCGATCGCCTTCGTGATCGGTGGTTCCCTCGCTCTTGGCGGAATGGTAGCGGGTGTTGCCACCGCCGTTATCGTGGCGCTTTTGAGCCAGCACCGCCGCGTCAAGGAGGACTCGATTATCGGCGTGCTCTTCGCTGGCAGTTTTGCGCTCGGCGTGATCGTTATTTCTCGGGCACCGGGATACGCGGGCAGCCTACAAGATTTCCTCTTTGGATCCATGACGGGTATTCCACGCGAAGATGTGCCAGCGGCACTGATCGGATCAGCCTTGGTGGTTGGGTTATTGATCGTGTTTCACCGCCAGATCCTTGCGGTTTCTCTCGATCGGGAAACAGCGCGTGCTGGCGGATTAAACGTGTTGTTTTACGACGTTCTTGTGTATGTGTGCGTTTCGATGGCCGTGGTGATGTCAGTGCAAACGATCGGTTCGATCCTTGTGTTGGCGCTTCTTGTGACACCCGCTGCAACAGCACGCCTGCTCAGTGATCGCATCGCGACGATGATGACGCTCGCTGCCCTTATCGGTTCTCTTGCCGCAATTTTCGGTGTGTATATATCTTGGTCTTTCGATTATCCGACGGGCGCAACAATCGTCATGCTCTTGACGTTAAGTTTTGTGACTGCATGGCTTTTTGCTCCTCGTCACGGTTATGTGACCTCGCGAATTCTTCACAAGCGGTGAGGAAGATCCTGCGTGCCGCTCGTGAGCTTAAGGTTCACAAAGCAGAGTTGAGAATGTGTCGCAATCTACCTCCAGTAGCACGACACACCCAACCAGTGAGCGCAACACGCCCAGTTTCAGCACCTGATAGCACTATTTTTGTACCCATTTTGTACCCACATTTTGCTCAAGTCACTGTGACACATGTCAATAAATTGAGCTTATTGACACAGGTTCACATTCGGCATTGTTCTAAGCGTATTGCAATAGTAGTGAGAAAACTACGCACATACTGCGTATCCAGTACAACCCCTGGCTGTCAGTTACCACTATAAGGTTTTTCTGGAAGTGGGGTTGGTTCTGGGAACTGCTCTTGCATGGCAAGCAGTTGCTGGATTTCTTCTTCTGTAAGCGTCCCACCCCATTGTTCAGCTGCTTTAATAATTTGTTCTCGATTTGCAGTAACCCTCTTCAGCTTGTACGCGAGAATAATTGAGTCGCGTACTTTCTGAAATGTTGTCGCGTTAGGATTAAATAATCCAATTAGCTGGTTAGTCATATCTGCCCCTATCCACTCACGGCGTTTATGACCTATACATGAAATAAAGTGTTATTGCAGACAAGAATGATACCAACGACCAAGAGCATAAAATGACTAAAGAATTTGTCGGACTCATTGATCCAAACAGTGCGTATAGTTTTGTTGCTGGCAACGTGAAAGCGTTTTATAAAATATCGAAAAAATAACCGACGAGGCTGCTATACGGCGCATGGGCGAACAAGTCGGTGTCATTTTCACTCAGGCGCAGATTGATGAAATATTTGAAATGCAGACTGGCGAGTAAAATTTTGAGGGTTTGTTTTCGTACACTGGTGTACAGTGGTGCGTATGCAGATTTATCGTAAATCACGAATTAGTGCACCTCAAGGTTTTTTTGAATGCGAAGGTAGAGGATTACAATGGCTGGCTCAGGCTCAGCAGGCAGGTGGTCCTCGCGTCGTAGAAGTTGTTGATTGGTCTGAAAACTACTTAAATATTGAGCGCGTCCAGGAGCGACAAGCTACCGCAGATGCTGCTTATAATTTTGGCGCAGCATTAGCGAAAATGCATGATTTTGGGGCACAATATTTTGGTCAAGCACCGGATCGTTACCACGGTACTTGCTGGTTTGGTCCACTACAAGATCCTGTTCCTATGGATACCGGCTCTTGGACTGACGTAGTTACCTACTTGGTCGAAGGGCGTCTTATACCTATGGTGAAAATTGGTATGAGCCGCTTCGAATTGAATGACTATGATTTGCAACTTACCCAAGATGTCGCACAAGCATTACCAGAATTACTTGGTAAAGCTGCTGATGATAAGCCTGCTCGCGTTCATGGCGATTTGTGGGCTGGCAACGTCATGTTCACTCAGCGCAAGCCGGGACAAATAGATGAAGATGGCACTAAGACCAATTCCAGCGCTAACCAATCTCATCAGCTACGTGATACCGATATCGAAGCAGTGCTTATCGATCCTGCAGCCCATGGTGGTCATCGTGAAGAAGATTTAGCAATGCTTCATCTTTTTGGCATGCGCCATCTTGATGCCATTATGGAAGGCTATCAACGTGTGCATCCGCTAAAGGCTGGATTCGAACAGCGTTTGACTATTTGGCAGCTATACCCAATTGCAGGACATGCAGTGTTTTTTGGTGGGGGATACGTCAACCAATATCGCTCGATGTGCCGTTCACTATTGCGCTAAAACGTTCATTCTTGCTGTGTCTGTGTATTGGCAGCATAATTGATAAAAGCGGGGCTTCCAGCATCATACTTAGTAGTCTTACCATGAATATGATGCTGGATTCAGTATAGAGTGTTAGCTCCGCTTTAACAGTAACAAACGTAAGTTTTACTATGCTTGCGCCTGTATTAGTTTCGTGATTGGTCTTCTGCGCGCAAACCAGTCCAGTTATCTCCAGTTTCAAACAAATAGTGATCGTGGAATGCTGGTTTACCTTCTGCGCGCAATTGTGCATCACGTGCTGCCACTAAGCGCTCATGAGTTGGTGGTAAAGCAGTGTCGGCAGTTTTGCGTTCGTCGAAAAGTGCTCTCAACTGTGGCGCGACTTCACTTCCTAGGAACTCAATTTGTTCTAAGACATCACCGATTGGAAGCCCTGCATGGTCTACAAGGAACAAAATACGTTGTACAGGACCATAGCTTTGTAACATTCGCGCATAGCGGTCAACTACTTGCTGTGGGGAACCTACAGTAAGTGGCGTTTCTCGCATAAATTCCTCAAGACTTGGACCATGGCCATATACTGGCGCATTGTTAAAATATGGTCTAAATCGGTCAATTGCGTCCTGTGAACGCTTAGCCATAAATGCATGTGCACCAATACCCACGATAGCTTGATTGCGCGTACCATGACCGTAGCCTTCAAAGCGCTCACGATACATGCTAATCATGTCGCTGGTGTGATCAAATGGCCAGAAGATATTGTTTACGAATAACCCGTTACCATATTTGGCAGCCTGGTCGATAGTAGCGGCATTGCGAATAGTGCCATGCCAAACAAACGGCGGTACTCCATCAAGCGGTCTTGGTACTGATGTAAATGACTGCAATGGAGTGCGAGAAGTTCCTTGCCAATCCATCATTTCCTCACGCCACAAACGGTGCAAGAGTTCGTATTTTTCAAGAGCAACTGGTACTCCCCGGCGGATGTCTTGACCAAACCATGGGTACACTGGTGCGGTATTACCACGGCCAAGCATGAGATCAACACGCCCATTCGTCAGATGTTGGAGCATGGCAAAATCTTCGGCAATTTTTACCGGGTCATTTGTTGTAATCAAGGTAGTGCCGGTTGACAGAATAATGCGCTGGGTTTGTGCGCCAATATAGGCTAGGGTAGTAGTTGGCGATGATGATACAAAAGGCGGATTATGGTGCTCACCAATCGCTACTACATCCAATCCTGCATCTTCAGCGGCTTTAGCCATGCGAACAATATTGGTAATACGCTCATGTTCTGTGGGCACGTGGTGTGTGGTTGGATCTTCGCTCACATCTGAAACGGAAAGTACGCCTACCTGCATGATTACTCCTTACATTAACCTACTTAAATCGAAGAGAGTGGTTGTAAAGTTTGATAGTTTTTGATAAAGCCAAAAGTCCAATGCATGGATGAACAGTGGAAATACACTCTGGAGGTCAATCCATTCGTATTATTCTTGGGTAATACTGCTCACGATATCTGCTAGCTGGTCACGTTGTTCCAGGCTGAGTTTAGCCATGACTTCGCGGTTGATAACGCAGTTATGTATTTTTATGGCTTGTTTCAGTACTTCTTGACCTTGATTAGTAAGTGTGATAAGCATCGAGCGCTTGTCTTGCTCAGATGGCTCTTTATTTACTAGTCCTGCTTGTTCAAGACGACTTACTGACCGTGAAAGTCCAGATAAAGTGACCACTACGGTTGCGGTTAAACATGCCATAGTTGCTTGATTATGATCATGTCTGCGCAGAGTGGCAAGCACATCGAAGTCTGATAGGGAGATATGACATTCTTTGCGCAATTGCTGATCAATTGTGGCAAAAATATGCGATGTAGTAAACGCAAGTGATTGCCATGTGTGCCAGTCTTGCACTCTTGCTTTACTCGTGTGCTCACTTGCTTGGTTGTTGTGTTGCATGTAGTAAGCATAAAATAATTTACTTGCGTGCGCAAGTATTTTTCTCTTGGCATAGTATGTAAGTGCAAAACAGACAAAACTCTAAATAATGATGCTTAATCGAGACGCAGAGTAAATGCATACTGTGGTCGGTTTATAATAACCATGTTGGACTATAAACGGAGATGATATGTTACGAGAGTACACAACACCAATTACCAGCAATTTTTCTATAGATGGGACTGTCTACTCAATTCTCAGTGAACGTGTTGCACGCACTCCTGATTCATCACTGGTCGAATACAAAGATGATAGTGGGCAATGGCAATCATTCTCAGGTCGAAAATTCTTGTCCCTTGTGCATCAACTCGCCAAAGGTCTACTGGCAAAAGGTGTACAAAAAGGCGATAGCATTGCTATTATGGCGCATACGAGCTGGCAGTGGACAGCACTTGATATTGCCATTATGTCTATCGGCGCACTTACTGTGCCAATTTATGAAACAAATTCCGCTCAGCAAATTGCGATGATTGTCAATGACGCCAATGTTTCTCGCGTTTTTGTTGAGAATGATGCATTGCGTGAAAAAGTAGAGCAAATCAAAGATCAAGCACCCCAGCTCCAAGAGATATTTGAACTTGACTCTGGTGCCATTGAATTGTTGCAGGCTTATGCGCACTCTACCACTGATGAGGAGTTGCAGGCTGCAATCGATCGCGTATACGGGTCTGATTTAGCAACTATTGTCTATACTTCTGGTTCAACCGGCACGCCAAAAGGCGTGGAGTTAACACATCAAAACTTTGTGTATATTGCACGTTCTGGCGCAGCTTCTATGCCAGATATTGCATTGGGTGAGGGTAGGAGATTGCTCCTCTTCTTACCGCTTGCACACGTGTTTGCACGATATATGCAGTTCTTCTGCTTTGCTGGAGATGTCACACTAGGCTTATCAAGTAATTTAAAGACTATTATTAAAGATTTCCAAAGTTTTAAGCCAACATTCGTGCTTGCAGTTCCAAGAATCTTTGAAAAAGTATACAATGCTGCCTCGCAAAAAGCGGGTAAAGGCTTGCGTGGATTGATTTTTAACCGTGCTGCTCAAGTTGCTCGTACATGGTCTCATGGTCAGCAAGAAGGCCATATTCCAGCGCTGATCTCATTGCAGCATGCGATTTATAGCAAACTAGTATATAATGCTATTCTTGATGTATTCGGCGGCAAGGTAGAATATGCTGTTTCTGGAGGTGCGCCTCTTGATCAATCTATTGCTCACTTCTTCAATGGCGTGGGATTGCCGTTACTCGAAGGCTACGGCATGACAGAAGTGTGCGCACCAGCCTGTGTGAACCCAACATCCGGATACAAGATTGGTACTATAGGTATTCCTCTACAAGGTGTGAGCTTTGCCGTAGCTGAAGATGGCGAATTATGCATTAAATCACTTGCCGTATGCAAGGGATACCATCATCACCCTGAACTCACAGCTCAGCAAATTACTGATGGCTGGCTGCATACTGGTGATTTGGGATCAATTGATGATGAAGGATTTATCAGTATTACTGGTCGTAAGAAGGATCTTATTATCACTGCTGGCGGTAAGAATGTTTCTCCTGATGGGCTACAAACAGTAGTAATGACTTCACCTGTTGTGTCACAATGCGTAGTTATTGGCGATCGCAGACGTTTTGTTAGCGCTTTAATCACTATTGATTTAGAAGATGCCAATGCTTGGCTTGAATCAAATGGCGCCCAAACAGTACAAACCCTTGAGCAAGCTTGCACAAATCCAATTATTCGTGCTGAAGTCGAGCGCGTGGTTGATTTAGCTAATGCTACCGTTTCACGTGCAGAATCCATTAGAAAATATGAAATTCTTGATACAGAATTTACAGAAGCCAATGGTCTACTTACTCCGAGCTTAAAGGCAAAACGTCAAGTTATCGAGCAGCGTTTCGCTGACATTATTAACAATAAGATTTATGGGGTAAACCAGCCAAAAGCATAACGACAGCAATTGCCTAATTAGCTAGGTATTGCAATAGATAACGAAAGTTGGGCTGCTATTTAGCAGCCCAACTGCTTTGTAGGTTTAACCACAAACTAGTTCACGCCAAGCCAAGGCACTATAAGCCAGCATCAGCAGGTGAAATATACTGTCCATCAATAAGCACTGATTTGAGATTAGAAGCAGAAACCGCAAGAAGTGACTGAGAAACTTGAGGAATAGATACTTGATCAATACGCACTGTATCCCAAGCCGATGATTGGATGGTTTGCTGATCATTGTGCTGTTTGGCGGCTTTTTGCTGCTGCTTAACTTGTTTTTCTATTTGACGCACCACGGTTTTGGGTTTGTTATTAGTGTTATATGCCAATACGCAGCCGGCAATAGATTGTGCAACAGCATTTCTATTTACTAAACTCGTACTCCATTGGCTGCCGTCAATAATATAAGCGAGATTACTGGTATATGCTCCGTATCCAGTAATAATAGGCCATGTCAACACTTGAGTTTTGCTATCCGCTGATGATGTTGAGGATTGACGGCGTGGTTGCGGTACTGCATTACGTTGCAGGTCAGCTTCACCAGCAAGTTGTTTGACGATACCGCCAATAGAAATATTTGGATTGATAGTGGCGGAAGTGCCAGTATAACCAGCCTGTTTCAGAGCGTCTATTACATACTGAGCCATAGCATCATTACCGCTCAACACGCCGTCTAGTTTAGGTAAAGATGAAGCATGCTCACGACTGTGGTTCAACCCTAATCGTTCTGTAATAGCAGTTGAGATACCATCTTTTGTTGTCTCTTCTACACTAACGGTAGACCAAGAATCTTCATTGCTCGTCTGAGACAGCCGTCCAGAAGGACTAACTACAACACCAGACGCATAATACTGACCTAATACAGACCAGACACCATTAAACATTGCTCGTGCAAAAAGCGCGTCATTACTACTTGGAATAAATACTTCGATAGATATTGGATTGCTAGGTGTCGCATGTGT
Organism: Galliscardovia ingluviei; assembly: GCF_014635685.1. Lineage (GTDB taxonomy): Bacteria > Actinomycetota > Actinomycetes > Actinomycetales > Bifidobacteriaceae > Galliscardovia > Galliscardovia ingluviei. The sequence goes on along the minus strand of NZ_BMDH01000001.1, from coordinate 689,823 downwards.
AATATCGAGTTTATTCACGAGTTCCTGGGCTTGAGCTGCGCCAATTTGATATGCTGAAACCAAATCAACAACACAATCTGGAGTGATTGCTTGCATAGGCGAGCCCAATTCTATAACACGAATATGCTGAGCTTGTGCCGTATCAATAAGCTGTGCTAATGACTTAAGATCCTGCTGATTTTGTTCTATTGCAGATACTTCGTCATCATCGCTATGTTGTTCGCTATCGCCTGATGATCGAGATGCTGTTTTTGAACTATTTTCACTACTCTCTGCCAACATCTGCGAATCGCTAACATAATCGCCATATTGCTGACGAATATTGTCATTAGCAAGAGCTGGAGCAATAATAAATGTTTGCGGCGTATTTTCAGGCGCATCATCAATTGCTTGTGTAAGAGCATCAATTTGTTTTGCTAAAGAATCTGATTTAGTGGTACCAATTTGCTTCGTGCTAAACCCGTAGGTTTGTAACTGTGAATGAATTGCTGATGAAAGTTCAGACCAAGTATTTATAGGAGTTTGCGTAGATAGTGAGAAGCTATCCGCAGGAATAAACAGTTGAACATTGCCCTGCGCCGGAGGTAGTAATTGCGCGTCTCCCAAATCAGTATTTTCAGGTTGCGTTTGTTGATTCATATTGCCGCATGCGGATAATGAACATAACAAACCAAGGGACACCATACTTGCAATTGCACGCTGTCGAGTGATTCGCATCAACGCAGAACTACGCACCTTATATCCTTACTCGATTGAAATACACTAGTGCGTATTGTACAGCACATAATGCCAGCAGTACGCGCTATACATGTGATTTGCAAAAATTTTCAGAATATGCCCCTAATCGAGGAGCTTAGACTTGGTTCTTCGAACGAACCCCTTGACTGCTTAACCTGCAATTCTATGTATAAGCCACATGCAGGTAAGTTGCAGTCAAAGAGTGTTCACTGTAAGTGCACTGTCTAATTGCACTATTGAGTTACGCTAGTTAGGCGCATGTTATTCAAACTTAATCCTGTGCTAACGCTCGTGCTAGATTTTCATCTAGTGCATTCATAAAGCCGTCAGTATCAAGCCAAGGTTGATCTGGACCAATAAGTAGTGCAAGATCCTTGGTCATTGCTCCAGATTCAACAGTGCTAACAATGACATGTTCCAAGGTATCAGCAAAATGTGCTACTTCTGGCGTGTTATCCAACTTGGCACGATGACGCAAGCCGCCCGTCCATGCAAAAATAGAAGCGATAGGATTAGTCGAAGTTTTTTCGCCTGCCTGCCAACGGCGATAATGACGGGTTACTGTGCCGTGTGCTGCTTCTGCTTCAACAGTTTGACCATCTGGAGTCATGAGTACAGAGGTCATTAGACCAAGTGAACCAAACCCCTGAGCCACAGTATCTGACTGCACATCGCCATCATAATTCTTGCACGCCCACACATAACCACCATGCCATTTCAATGAGCTCGCTACCATATCGTCAATAAGACGATGCTCGTAAGTAAGTCCTGCCTTGGTGAAAGTGTCCTTGTATTCTTCTTCAAAGATTTGAGCAAATAAATCCTTGAACCTGCCATCATAGGCTTTCAAAATAGTGTTCTTGGTGCTCAAATACACTGGGTATCCACGCAACAATCCGTAATTAAAGCAAGCACGTGCAAATCCGCGAATTGATTCGTCGAGATTGTATTGTACCTGCGCAACACCTGCACTTGGATAATTGTAGACAACATGCTCAATTGGTTCAGATCCATCATCTGGCACAAAGCTAATGGTGAGCTTGCCTGAGGTAGGTACTGTAAAGTCAGTAGCACGATACTGATCGCCAAACGCGTGACGCGCCACCACAATTGGCTCAGTCCATCCCGGGACAAGGCGTGGAATATTGCGAATTACAATAGGCTCCCTAAAAATGGTGCCACCTAAAATATTGCGAATAGTGCCATTAGGGGACTTGTACATACGCTTTAAGCCAAATTCTTGTACACGTGCTTCATCGGGAGTAATAGTTGCACACTTAACACCAACATGCTCTTTTTGAATTGCACGAGCTGCGTCAATAGTTACCTGATCGTCGGTAGCATCACGATGTTCAATTCCGAGATCATAATAGTCAAGATTGATATCTAAATAAGGATAAATAAGACGATCTTTAATACTCTGCCAAATAATGCGAGTCATTTCATCGCCATCAAGTTCGACTACGGTGCCTTCGACTTTGATTTTGCTCATTGCAGTCCTTTCGATCAGTGTGACGGCGAGTGGCCGAATACTGTTACATATAGCGTAAAAGTGTTTCGTATGCGTGACTTTGTCCACAGTAAGAATACTGAATATGCAATGCCTGCCGTGCGTCTTACGGAAGCATTACGCTTAGAGTATGACTCAAGAGACACAAATTGGTCTTGGTAAATCAGGCCGCCTTACATATTCGCTCGATGATGTAGCCATTGTTCCTTCAAGACGAACCCGCGATCCAGAAGATGTTTCTACATCATGGACTGTGGATGCATATGAATTCCAAGTGCCAATTGTTGGTGCACCAATGGATTCTGTAATGAGCCCACAAACTGCTATTGCTCTGGGTAAATTGGGAGCTCTTGGTGTTCTAGATTTAGAAGGATTGTGGACGCGCTATGACAATCCTGAACCACTTTTAGCAGAAATTGCAACATTAGATGAGGCTACTGCCACTCGCCGTATGCAGGAAATCTACAGTGAGCCGATTAAACCTGAACTCATCACCGCAAGATTACATGAGATTCGTGATGCTGGAGTAACTGTTGCAGGTGCTCTTACTCCTTCTCGAACTCAAGAATTTTACACTACAGTGCTCGAAGCTGGTGTAGATATTTTTGTTATTCGTGGTGATGCAGTGTCTGCTGAGCATGTATCTACCAATCATGAGCCTTTGAACTTGAAGCAGTTTATTTATGACTTGGATGTTCCTGTATTAGTTGGTGGCGCAGCCAGTTATCGGGCAGCTTTGCACTTAATGCGCACTGGTGCTGCCGGTGTACTTGTTGGTATTGGCGGCGGTGCCGCTTCACGTATGCGCACCACTATTGGTATGCATGCACCAATGGCAACGGCAATTGCTGATGTGGCTGCTGCACGCCGCGATTATATGGAAGAATCTGGCGGACGTTATGTTCATGTTATTGTTGATGGAGGCACTGGCGTAAGCGGTGATTTTGTCAAGTCATTTGCTCTCGGCGCTGATGCAGTGATGCTTGGTACTCCGTTAGCCCGCGCTACTGAAGCTCCTGGTAAGGGTGCGCATTGGGGTGCAGAAGCACGTCATCCTCGTTTACCTCGCGGTTTGCGTGCGAAAGTTGCAACCGTCGGCTCATTGGAAGAAGTATTGTACGGTCCAAGCCATACTCCAGATGGTACTACGAATTTTGTTGGTGCATTGCGACGCGCTATGGCTTCTACCGGCTATGTGAGCGTTAAAGAGTTCCAACAGTGCAATGTGGTTGTAGCACCATATCAGTTAGTGAATATGTAGTATGGTTGGCTAAGTTCTGTTGCAGATATTCACACTGCATGTTCCTACAAAATTAATATTGTAGGAACATAACTGAAATCGCATATCCCTGTTAGTAGATCGTGCTAACAGGGATATGGTTATGTATCAACGCCTCTCTTGGTTTTATGAAATACTCAAGTTTGTACACTTATTGGTTACAGTAGTTAATATTTTGTGTATAAAAAACTGGACTTATGCACTGGTATACACATTCTGCGTGCCATGCTTGATTTTGCTTGATAAAAAGCGCAATCTTACAGTATGCACAGACACAGTAGTAGTGCATACATTCTGAGGTGTGCCAACACTGTTCGCTGCGCATATGAGAGAAAGAAGGATGCGCATGAGCACACATATCGACACCTTTGACTACGCTCAACACGCTCGCCAAACGGCTCAAGCAGATTTGCTTGCTCAGCAAGTACAGCTTCAACCTCGTCCAACAATGACTATTGAAGACAATAGTATGGTTGTGCACTGTGAATTTCCTAGTATTTTAGGCTGCGGAGGCACTAATTTGCGCCTCGTAATCACGCGCCTGGTGCCGCAAGATATGGCAATAGAAACCTGCGTGCAATTAGCAAAGAAAACATGCTCACTATCATGCGCTATTACTGAAGTAATACGAGGGCGTGTTGAAATCCAGTTAATCGAACGTTATATCGATGAACAGGATTTACGACAAATCCAAGCCATGGCACATCTGTTACAAGGTGAATCTTCACAGACCACTCGTAACTTACCCATTGTGCCCATGTTCGTGCATGCCACGGTAGTCAATGATGCGTGTTTTGACGCAACTATTGGCATAGGTATAGGTAGCCAATTACATCTTACTTCTTTGGTATTACGACTGCGTGGTAGTCGATGGATTGCTACTCATATTTCTGTAAGCTGAACCGCCAATGGCTTTGATGCGCACCATATTGGCAGAGCAAACGTTATAGTGGTACGTATGTTGCGAGAATATGCTACTGCGATAGAAACTACAACAACAAGCGCTGATACTATTTATGCGTTACTACGACGTCGAGCTGAGCGCGATGGTGATGCAGTTGTTGCACAAATACGTGATACCAACTCAAAAGGTTGGCAATCATTTACTGCACAAGAAATGCACCACACCGTGAGGGCTGTTGCTAAGGGCTTACTGTCTCTCGGTATTACTAAGGGTTCTACAGTAGTCATCTATGCGCCAACAAGTTATGATTGGGGAGTACTTGATTTTGCATGTTCAGCAATTGGCGCAGTTTCTGTACCTATTTATGACACTGATTCTGCTGCTCAAGCGCATGCTATTATCAAAGAAGTAGAACCAGTTATTGCATTTGCTGGCGGACAAGAACGTACACAGATTCTTGAAGCAGTCAAATTACAAGTATCAAGCTTGCAGTATGTTTTTAATTTTGAATCTCGTGGATTGAAAGCTGTTATTGATTACGGTGAGTCACTTGATGAAGCGGTATTGCAGGAAGCAATCAGTCAAGTACATGCTGATGATGTTTCAACGATTGTGTATACCTCTGGCTCCACTGGTAAACCTAAAGGCGTGATGCTATCTAGCCGTAATTTTACGCATATTGTGTATGCAGGCTACGATGTGTTGCCTAATATGTTGCATGCGCCAACTCGTTTGCTGCTGTTCTTGCCATTAGCTCATTGTTTTGCACGTTATATCCAGTACGTAGCAATTGGCGCGAACGGCGTAGTCGGGTATATTCCAAACGCAGCGCATTTACTCTCTGATTTACGTAGCTTCAAACCAACCTACTTGCTCGGCGTACCTCGTGTGTTTGAAAAAGTATATAACGCTGCATCACAAAAAGCTGGAGCTGGAATACAAGGTTCTATTTTCCAGCATGCTACAGCGCACTTCACACAGTGGAGTAAGGACGAGCAATCAGGAGCTGGTCATAGTCTTGTGCAACGCATCGCGCACTCTTTCTATGAGCGCACGGTAGGTACTTCTATTCGTTCTGCGTTAGGACCAAATTTGGCATTTTTGGCGTGCGGTGGCGCTCCAATGAATGCTGATTTAGCGCATTTCTTCAATGGCTTTGACGGCATTACCTTTATTCAGGGCTATGGCATGACCGAAACTGCGGCCCCTTGTATTGTTAATTTTGAAGCGGCTAATCGAGTTGGTTCTGTAGGTAAACCTGGTCCTGGTATTGCCGTGCGCGTAACAGATGATGATGAATTAGAAGTATTCGGACCAAATATTTTCTTGGGATATCGAAAAGACCCCGAGCGTACTGCACAAGCTATGGATGGCAAGTGGTTGCGAACTGGTGATTTAGCGACTATTGACGATGATGGATTTGTATTTATTACCGGCAGGAAGAAAGACATTATTATTACAGCTGGCGGTAAGAATGTTTCTCCAGCGCCATTAGAAGATATTATTGCAACATGCCCAATTGTCTCCCATGTTGTTGTAGTAGGAGATGGCAAACCATTTATTGGTGCAGTAATAACACTTGATGAGCAAATGCTTAGAACTTGGCTTGCAACTCAAGGTCTGGATACTGCGATGTCACTGGCTCAGGCAACGCAAAGCGATGCCGTACATGCGTTTATTCAGCAATATGTTGATCAAGCGAATACCACTGTTTCACGTGCAGAATCTATTCGTAAGTTTATTATTCTTGAACGTGACTTTGATCAAGATGATGGTACGCTGACACCAAGTATGAAAGTAGTACGTCCACAAGTATTGCGCCTGTACCAGCAAGATATTGACACCGTGCTCTATGCGCCAAAACCAGGTACGCAGCCTCCGACATCAAGTTCAAGACAGTTTTTGGAGCGCGCAACAGAATCAATCACGCCTCTGGTTGATAAAGCACAAGAAAATGCCCTGCCGAAACTCAAAGAGGCTAGGGAGCGTATTGAGCCGGTTTGGGATCAAGCGCGCGCTAATATGAGTGATTCCATAGCGACGGTTTCTCGGCGCTTCAAACAAGAATCACAAGACGCTAAAGATACCGTAGATTTTCAAGTGCCTGCTGAACCATTATCAGAAGAAGTAACTGAGAGCGAACGCACTCAAGAGTAATAATGGTACAGTAAGCACAGGCACAAAAGTTAGAGACTGAGTACACAAGAAAGTTAATCATGGCAATACGAACAATCCGCGTCATTCCTGACCCAATTTTGCGCACCCCATGCGATGAAATTACTACGATTACTCCTGCAATCGAGGCATTAGTTCAAGATTTACTCGATACGGTTGATGACCCAGGTCGTGCGGGTCTTTCTGCAAATCAGATTGGCGTGGGTTTGCGTGCTTTTTCGTATAATATCGACGGCAAGATTGGGTACATCCTCAATCCTCGTATTGTAGAAACATCAGGAGAGCAGTACGGTGATGAGGGATGTTTGTCAGTTCCAGGACTGTGGTATGGCACTAAGCGTGCCGACTACGCTCGCGTTACTGGTATTGATCTTGCCGGTAAGCCTGTGGTTCTTGAAGGCAAAGGATTGATGGGACGCATGTTGCAGCATGAGTGCGATCATCTAGACGGGCATGTGTATTTGGATCGTTTAGAAAAAGATCAGCGTAGGGAAGCCATGCGCATGCTCAGATCCGCTCAGTAGAGCATCAGCAGAGCATATAAAAGTACAAGGCAAGTACATAGAAAAGTTGGCGAAAGTAAATACACCTTTTATGATGTGGCGCATTCCTGCAGTGGGTGCGTCACACTTGTATTATCAAATTGTGCATTGTCGTGTTGTGCTATGAGCATGACACTCAGCTTGTAAAATGGGTATGGTATATTAATCCATTGCGTGCATTCGTGTTTTGTCTGTAGTCGCTCATGGACAAAATGCACATCCTATTGTCTATACGCACGTAAATACGCGCCATGTTGGCGACGGTCTGTGTCGGTCGGCTCTATATATAGAGTTGCACGCAGACGCGCATGGCCAGGCAAGAACCGACATGAAAGGATCTGTAATGGCACAGATTACAATGAGCCAAATGCTTAAGGCTGGTGTACATTTCGGACATCAGACCCGCCGTTGGAACCCAAAGATGAAGCAGTACATCTTGATGGAGCGCAACGGCATTCACATTATCAACCTGTTCAAGTCATTAGCTCTTATTGACAAAGCATACGACTTTGTGAAGCAGACTGTTGCTCATAACGGCACCATTCTTTTCGTTGGTACCAAGAAGCAGGCTGCAGAGACTATTGCACAGCAGGCTACTCGTGTGAATATGCCATATGTTTCTGAGCGTTGGCTCGGTGGTATGCTGACCAACTTCCAGACCGTATCAAAGCGTGTTGCTCGCATGAAGGAATTGGAAGAAATGGACTTCGCAGATGTTCGTTCTTCCGGTTTGACTAAGAAGGAATTGCTCCTGCTCGAGCGCGAAAAGGATAAGCTGGTCAAGCAGCTCGGCGGTATCCGCAATATGAACCGTACCCCATCTGCTCTCTTTGTTGTCGATATCAACAAGGAATCATTAGCAGTTGAGGAAGCACACAAGCTGCACATCCCAGTTATCGCTTTGGTAGATACTAACTGCGATCCAGAAGCAGTTGATTACCCAATTCCTGCAAACGATGATGCTATTCGTGCTGTTGAATTGTTGACCACTTTGATGGCTGACGCTGTAGCTGAAGGCTTGCTTGAGCGTTCCGGCAAGGGTGGCGCACAGGCTGCTGAAGCTGCTCAGCCAATGGCAGAGTGGGAAACTGAACTGTTGAAGTCTGATGCTGAGGCTCCTGAAGCTGAAGAGCAGAAGGCTGAAGAGAGCGAAGCTAACGAGTAACCATAGCATGCGCAATATGTGCCATGCTATAAAAGTAGCTCAGGCATGTATTGCGCTTTACCCGTATATTGAGGAGAAATCATGGCAGCAATTACTGCAGCATTGATTAAGCAGGTTCGTGAAGAAACCGGCGCAGGCATGATGGACGTCAAGAAGGCTTTGACTGAGGCTGAAGGCGACGTCGCACGTGCTAAGGAAATTATTCGTGCAAAGGGCATCCAGGCAGCTGGTAAGCGCGAAGGCCGTAAGGCACAGGAAGGCACCATTGCTTCCCGCGTTGTAGAAGCTGGCGAAGGTCAGCTCGGCTATGCTCTTGAGCTGAACTCTGAGACTGACTTTGTGGCAAAGACTCCAAAGTTCGTGGAATTCACCAACGAGATGCTCGATAAGGCTATCGAAGCCAAGGCAACCACCGTTGACGAAGTACTTGCTGCAGCAGCAGATGAAGGTACTGTCAAGGAAGCTGTCGAGCAGGCAGCAGCATTATTCGGTGAGCACGTAAAGCTCGGTCGCTTTGCTACCGTCGCTGGTCCACGTGTTGAGATTTATGCACACAAGAAGTCTGCTGAAATGCCTCCAAGCATCGTAGCAATGATTGCAACTGACGAAGCAGGTGCAGCTGTTGCTCACGAAGCAGCATTGCAGATTTCTGCAATGGGCGCACAGTGGCTCACTCGCGAAGATGTCCCAGCTGATGTTGTGGAATCCGAGCGCCGCGTAGCTACTGAAAAGTCTTTGGCAGAAGGCAAGCCAGAGCAGATTGTTCCAAAGATTGTTGAAGGTCGCTTGAACGCCTTCTACAAGGAGAACGTCTTGCTTGAGCAGGCTTATGTCAAGGATCCTTCCAAGACTGTTGGCGACCTCTTCAAGGAAGTCGGTGGCAAGGCTGTTGCTTTTGCTCGCGTAGAGGTTGGCAAGTCTGAAGAAGAGTAAATAGTACTATAGCACTTCAGTACAGCTTACATACTCGATGCTCCCATATACTTCGGTGTGTGGGAGCATTAGTCATGTAAGGTTATATACAAATCTGTCGAGTTGCATAGCTACTCTAGACAAGACACATGCATGCGCAGGCAGAAAGGCTGACATGACAGATTTAGATGGCAAATCCCATCCACGTAGGGTTCTTCTTAAACTATCAGGCGAAGCATTTGGTGGCGGTGCTGTAGGTATTGACCCCGCAGTAGTTCGTCGCATCGCAGAAGAAATTGTTCCAGCAGTGAGCAATGGTGTTCAGGTAGCAATCGTCGTCGGCGGTGGGAACTTCTTCCGTGGCGCGCAGTTGCAACAAGCTGGAATTGATCGTTCCCGCGGCGATTATATGGGAATGCTCGGCACTGTAATGAATTGCTTGGCTTTACAAGACTTCCTTGAGCAAGAAGGCCAGGCGACACGTGTACAGTCCGCAATTTCTATGACACAGGTTGCAGAGCCATATATCCCATTAAAGGCAATACGCCACCTTGAAAAAGGTCGCGTAGTAATTTTTGGCGCTGGCGCGGGTATGCCATATTTCTCTACTGATACAGTATCCATTCAGCGAGCGCTAGAAATCCACTGTGATGAAGTGCTGATGGGCAAAAATGGTGTAGACGGCGTATATACCGCAGATCCACGCAAAGATGCAAACGCCAAGAAATTTACAACACTGGATTATCATCGTGCTCTTGTTGATAATCTCGCAGTTATGGACGCATCGGCCCTATCTATGGCTCGAGACAACCACATGATGATTCGCGTATTTGGTCTTGAGGGTCAGAGCAATGTCACACGTGCTCTTGAAGGACAGGAAATAGGTACGCTTGTTGGCACTGAGACAAGCAACACACAGTGAGTTATGTACTCATACACTGACCTTGCACATAGAGTACACTGGCTAGTACATGACATAAGGAGACAAACATGGCTGGAGTTATTGATCAAGCAGTTGCTCAAATGGAGAAAACTGTTGAATCAACTAAGGAAAATTTTGCTGGTATTCGTACAGGTCGTGCTAACCCAGCACTCTTAAATGGTATCGTTGTCGATTACTATGGAGCGCCAACACCATTGAAGCAAATGGCTACTATTGGTGTACCAGAGCCTCGTATGCTGGCAATTACGCCATTTGATGTTACTCAAGCAAATGCTGTAGAAAAAGCATTGCGTGATAGCGACTTGGGTGTGAATCCAAACCGTGACGGCAATGTTATTCGCATTACACTTCCTGAACTCACCGAAGAGCGTAGGAAGGAATACGTCAAGCTCGCTAAAGGTAAGGCAGAAGACGGTAAGGTTGCTATTCGTAATATTCGCCGTAAAGCCAAGGAAACCATCGATGCACAAGTAAAAGATGGTGAGATCGGCGAGGACGAAGGCGATCGTTTGCTCAAGGAATTAGATAAGGTTACGAAGCGTATTTCTGATGAAATTGATACGCTTGCGCAAAGCAAGGAAAAGGAAATTCTTTCTGTCTGATTTCCTGTAATGCATTCTAAACGCTAGGAATGAAGCCGGATTGTTGCCAAATCTCACCACAAATATCTATTTAGGCGAGGTACAGGCGCAATCCGGTTCATAGAAGTGGAAGCCGCGATTATGAGTCACGATGTTGCCAAAGAAGCAGACCAAGCTATTGCAACTATTAACAAACGCACCGGTAGAAATATGCCACAAGCCATTCTTACCGGAGTTGTGCTTATTGTATTGGTTGCTACATGTTTGTATTTAGGTGAGGCTGCCTATGCAACATTAGTCGCAATTTTCATGATACTAGCCATATGGGAATTACGCGTAGACTATGCTACCGCAGGTATTCGTATTCCAACAATTGCCCTATGGATATGTGCAATCTTACTATCCGCAGGAACATATATTTCTCAAAGTAGACTAACAGGTCTTGGTATTACGACAGCGTTTTCTCTTCCTCTTGTCGCTCTTGCAGCATCAAGTCGAATTGCAATAGCACACTCTCGTATTGGAAAGGCAGTAGAACATAAAATTCTTGCTGCAGAGCACGAGCGTGGAAATTTTGCACAAGATATGAAGACATTTGATCAGCAACGACAAGCAACAACATTAACTAATGTTTGTGTATCGCTATTTTCGCTACTCTATGTGCCTGTTTTAGCATCATTTTTGATTATCTGTATGCATGGTGAACATGCTGTAGTGCATGCTTGTTTTATGCTGTTCTTACCATCCCTAGGCGATATCGGTGGCTTGGCATTCGGCGCATGGTTAGGTAAGCATAAACTCTCACCTCGTATTTCTCCCAAGAAATCAGTCGAAGGATTACTTGGTTCTATAGGATGTTGCACGCTTGGCGCTCTTATTATTGGCGCTATTGGCTATGGCATATCTGGGATGTTGGAAAAAATCTGGTATTTTATACTTCTTGGTGTGGGTGTTGCCATAGTTGGGCTATTTGGTGATTTATGTGCTTCTATGATTAAGCGCGATTTAGGCTTAAAGGATATGGGGCATTTGCTAAAAGGTCACGGCGGTGTGCTCGATCGCATTGATTCTATTCTTATTTCAGCTCCATTTATTGCTTTTATGTTTGTAATTAGCGGCTTGTAAACTTGTGTCGTTATGAATATGACGAGCAAATGCGAAGAGGAATATCTGTGCTAAACGACGAACAAGAAGTAGAAACTGGTATTACTGAGGGCGGTCAGTCTGGACCTTTCCGTGATATTTTGGCAAAAAATCATGCGCGCCGTGGCAAAGCACCGACGCATTTTGTCGATTTAGCGCAGAAGCAGCGTATTGAAGTTATGCGCGAGCTAGGGCTGCCAAAGTTTCGTGCTTCACAGTGTGCTACGCATTATTTCGATCATCTTAATGCTGATGTCAGTACGTTTTCTGATTTGCCAGCTGCCCATAGAGCAGATATTCAAGAGCAGCTATTTCCGACACTTATTGAACCGTTACTAGAGCAACGCGCTGATGAAGGAACGACAGTAAAAACTTTATGGAAGCTTTTTGATGGTTCGCGAATTGAATCAGTATTAATGCGCTATCCTACGAGAACAACGCTTTGTATTTCTAGCCAAGTTGGTTGTGGCATGGGATGCCCATTTTGCGCGACTGGTAAACTTGGTCTCACTCGGAATATGAGCACAGGAGAAATCCTTGAACAAGTGCGTGTTGCTGCGTTACAGATGCGTAATGGCGATGTTGCTGGAGGTCCTGGTCGATTAAGCAATGTGGTTTTTATGGGCATGGGCGAGCCTATGGGCAACTACAAAGCAGTAATGCATGCTATTCGACAAATTAGCGCTTTGCCGCCGTATGGTTTTGGTATTTCAGCACGCAATATTACCGTTTCTACAGTAGGTGTGGTTCCTGGTATCCGTAAACTTGCCGCAGAGCATATTCCGGTACGTCTAGCGGTTTCTTTACACGCTCCTAATGATGCATTGCGTGATGAGCTTGTGCCAATGAATAAGAGGTTTAATACTACTGCAGTACTCGATGCTGCTCATGATTATTATCTTGCGAGTAAACGTCGTGTCAGTATTGAGTACGCGTTAATGCGAGGTATCAATGATCAAGCGGAGCATGCTCGTGAGCTTGCACGCAGGCTGAATCATTATGGTGATGATTGGGTGCATGTTAATCCAATCCCGCTTAATCCTATTGAAGGTTCGCGCTGGACTGCTTCCAAGCCAGAAGATGAGCAACAATTTCTTGATATTTTGCATCGTGCTGGCATTACAGCAACATTGCGCGATACTCGAGGATCAGATATTGATGGTGCTTGTGGACAGCTTGCTGCAAAAGCATTAGAAACCATGCATAATAAAGAGCAGCAATAGCCTCATGTAGTATACAGTCCAAGTACCAGGGGAGAGACCATGTCGTTAGCTGTTCGTGTTATTCCTTGTTTAGATGTGGATGCAGGTCGCGTTGTCAAAGGCGTACATTTTCAAGGTTTGCGAGATGCCGGTGATCCTGTTGAACTTGCAGCAAAGTATTATGCGCAGGGTGCAGATGAGCTTACATTTTTGGATGTGACGGCTTCTAGCTCAAACCGTGCAACTACATATGATGTGGTACGCCGAACAGCTGAGGAATTGTTTATTCCTCTTACTGTTGGCGGCGGTGTGCGTACACCAGAAGATGTTGATATGTTGTTGCGATGCGGCGCTGATAAGGTCGGCGTGAATACAGCTGCAATTAATAACCCGCAATTAATTGCTGATATTGCTCAACGTTTTGGTAGCCAAGTGTTGGTGCTTTCTATTGATGCAAAACGTGAAGTTGGAGAGCAACATACAGCTTCTGGTTTTGAAGTAACCACCATGGGTGGCAGACATTCGACTGGTATTGATGCACTATGGTGGGTTAAGCGTGCTCAAGAACTCGGTGCGGGGGAGATTCTACTGAATTCCATGGATGCTGATGGCACACAAGAGGGATTTGATCTTGAAATGATTCGTGAAGTACGCCGTGAGGTGTCTATTCCTATTATTGCAAGTGGTGGTGCTGGTAAACCTGAAGATTTCCCTCCAGCTATCGAAGCGGGTGCAGATGCAGTATTAGCTGCGTCAGTTTTTCATTATGGCGTGATGACAATTGGACAAGTGAAGCAAGTATTGCGCGATCACGGGTACACTGTTCGCTAGTGATACAGAGAGTGTGGCTGTACAGCTGCCTGTAAGTGGATACCGTGCATACAAACACCAAACTATGGTGAGGAGTAACACATGAATACCGAAATGCAATCAAGTCTTGATCCTGAAATTGCACAACGCTTGAAGCGTGACCAGGCTGGACTTGTTGCCGCCATTATTCAAGAAGATAGTACTTCGCAAGTGCTTATGGTTGGTTATATGAACGATGAGGCATTGCGTCGTACCCTTACCGAGGGAAGAGTAACATTCTGGTCTCGCTCGCGGCAAGAGTATTGGAGAAAAGGTGATACCTCAGGCCATGCGCAGTATGTGAAGTCCGTGTCCATTGATTGTGATGGAGATGCTTTACTTATTCGTGTAGACCAAGTGGGTGCCGCATGTCATACGGGCAAGCATAGTTGCTTTGATGAAGGAGGATTCCTTCCAGCAGTTATTGGTCAGCGTCCAAACAAATAATTCTGCAAATACATAATACGTTTAGTACATAAGTCCAGATTGGCGCATGCGTTCAGAGACAACAACATAAATGTATTTGAAATTATAGTAAATAGTAATAGCAAGTGAGGGTAGAGGCAATGTCTGTACAACCAGAACACGCTCCACAAAACGAAACATCACCATCATCACAGCCAAGTGTACGTGCAGTTTCCTGGGGGCAGACATGGCCAAGTGCTCAAGAATTTCATGAACTAGCCTTGCAAGGGTATCGTGTGATCCCAGTCGTGCGCCGTCTCTTGGTAGATTCACTTACTCCTATGGGATGCTACGAACGACTCACTCACGGGCAAAGTGGAACCTTTATTCTAGAATCATCACAATTCGATAGTGGCTGGAGTCGCTACTCATTTATTGGCGTTCATGCCATGGCTCAACTCGTGTCAAATCACGGGCAAGCACAGTGGATGGGCACAGTTCCTGCTGGCATTCCTACTGAGGGAGATGTAATAGAGGTAGCGCATGCTGCTATTACGCAATTACGAGCTCCACAAATCGATGGATTGCCAAGCCTAACAGGCGGACTTGTTGGCTCTATTGGATGGGATGCGATTCGACATTGGGAGCCAACCTTACGCGCTCAAGCACCGGATGAAACTGGTCAAGGTGAACTGATGCTTGCTCTTGCCACTGATATGGCAGTTATCGACCATATAGATGGTTCAATGTGGCTCATAGCCAATGCTGTGAATGTCGATAATCGACCGACGCGCGAGCAAGAGGTTTATCAGGAAGCCATTGCGCGACTTGATGCCATGCAACATGAGGCAGCTACGCCAAGTGCTGGTGAAGCGCGTGTACGTGTTCTTGACACGACTATTGCCCAGCCTCAACCTCAATTTAGAACTGAACAAAAGCTTTTTGAAGCATCAGTTGAGCGTGCAAAACAACATATTATTGATGGCGATGTATTCCAAGTTGTTATTTCACAACGCGTAGATATTGAAGCCCAAGCTCATCCATTGGATATCTATCGCGTATTACGTACGCTCAATCCAAGCCCTTACATGTATATGTTAGTGCTAAGCGATGCTCAAGGTCGTGATTGTGCAATTATTGGGTCAAGTCCGGAAACATTGATAAAGGTTGATAATGGTCATGCTATGACCTACCCGATTGCTGGCTCACGTCCGCGTGGCGCTACAGCTGAGGAAGATGAGAAACTTGCTCAAGAGCTGTTGGCAGATCCCAAAGAGCGTAGCGAACATATTATGCTCGTTGATTTGGCGCGTAATGATTTAAGCCGAGTCTGCGATCCTACTACTGTTGATGTAGTCAGTTTAATGGATATTAAGCGTTTTAGTCATATTATGCATATTTGCTCAACAGTTACAGGCAACTTACGTGAAGGCATTGATGCTTTTGATGTCTTTACCTCTGCATTCCCTGCAGGTACGCTTTCTGGAGCTCCTAAGCCGCGTGCTGTAGAGATTATTGATGAAATTGAGCCTGCTGATCGTGGTATTTATGGCGGCACTGTCGGCTATTTTGACTGGTCCGGCAATATGGATATGGCTATTGCTATTCGCACAGCTTTTATTCGCGATCATCAAGCGAGTGTGCAGGCTGGAGCCGGCATTGTACTTGATTCTGTACCTGCTACAGAGTGGCAAGAGACGCGCAATAAAGGTGCTGCCTCGGTCAAAGCGATTCAAATTGCAGCTCAACTGCGTACTATTTAGTACCAATTACCATTCTTTACAACAATCATTGGCGATGCTTCTGGTGCTCAGCCTACTAGGTGAAGGACCAGTGTCTACGTTTCAATTACTGATATGCTTCTGGGCATTATTCGGCATTGTTCGGTATTACTCAGTCGTGATGTGCAGATAGTTCTTCCAGTTGACTAGGTAGAGCATTCCATTGATTGGACGAATACTATGCGCATAATCAATTTGTGATATAAGAAAGTAACCCCGTTCCCGGGGGCATACTACATTCGAAGGAGTATCATGTCAGTTCTGGATACTTTGGTGGCAGGAGCTCAGGAAGATCGGCAGCAGCGTGAGAGTGTTCTTTCATTTGCACAGCTACAACGCCAAGTGAATGCTCTTACAACAACCCCACGTAATGCGTATCAGTGGCTCAAATCCGACCAAAGCGTGCCAATTATTGCTGAAATTAAACGTGCTTCTCCTTCAAAAGGATTTTTGAGCGCTATTGAAGATCCAGCAGCATTGGCAACACAATATGCGAGTGGCGGCGCAAGTGCTATTTCTGTGCTCACCGAGTCTCGTGTATTCCTTGGTAGTTTTGACGATTTGGACGCTGTACGTGCAGCAGTTGATATTCCAGTATTAAATAAAGATTTTATTACAACGCCGTATCAAATTCTTGAAGCACGCTTGCATGGTGCTGATCTTGTATTGCTTATTGTGGCTGCACTTGATGATAAGCAATTGCGTGAATTACTTGATTTCACTCATCAATATGGAATGTATGCTCTTGTGGAGACACATTCACAGGAAGAAATTGATCGTGCAGTGCGTGCTGGAGCAAAAATTATTGGTATCAATGCTAGAAATTTAACGAACCTGGATGTTGATACTAATACAGTGCGGGCGTTGCTGGAACATATTCCGCAAGACGTGGTTAAAGTCGCTGAATCTGGAGTGTTTGGTGCAGTTGAACTGGAAGCATATGCACGTGCTGGAGCTGATGCCGTACTCGTCGGCGAGGGAGTAGCTACTGCTGAGCAGCCAGAGCTTGCAGTACAGCGTTTAGTACAGGCTGGTAATAAAGTTAAACTTTCTCAAGCACGACCATTATCTACACATGAAGGTCCATACTTTGGTCCGTATGGCGGCAGAATGGTTCCAGAAGCACTGATTGGCGCATTAGACGAGTTAGAACGTGTATACAAAGAAGCGAAGCAGGATCCTGACTTTATGCAGGAGCTTCATGAACTAAACCGCCGATATGTCGGTCGTCCTTCACAGCTGACCGAGGCTCCACGATTTGCCGAGCGCATTAGTGAGCGTGTAGGCGGCAATATTCGTGTGTTCTTGAAGCGTGAAGACTTGAACCATACTGGTGCTCATAAAATTAACAATGCCTTAGGGCAAGCACTGTTAGTCAAGCGCATGGGCAAAACACGCGTTATTGCTGAAACTGGTGCAGGACAGCATGGCGTTGCTACTGCGACGGTCTGTGCATTACTTGGGCTGAAATGCCGTATTTATATGGGGCAAATTGATGCTCGTCGTCAGGCACTAAATGTGGCGCGTATGAGGTTGCTTGGTGCAGAAGTTGTTGAAGTAACGCAGGGTACACGTATTTTGAAAGATGCCATCAATGAAGCGTTACGTGATTGGGTTACCAATGTGGCTGATACGCACTATCTGCTTGGCACTGTGGCAGGACCACACCCGTTCCCTTCAATGGTACGCGATTTTCAGAAGATTATTGGCGAAGAAGCTTGTAAGCAATTGCATGAATACGGTGTTGACCATCCAGACGGCGTAGTTGCATGCGTAGGTGGTGGCTCTAATGCTATTGGTGTAATGAATGCATTTCTCGACGATACTCGCGTACACCTGTATGGATATGAGGCTGGCGGATACGGTCCAGAGGACGGCCGTCATGCAATTCGTCTTACACCTGGTACTGGTCAGGTTGGCACATTCCAAGGTGCATGGTCATATCTGTTAGAAAATGAGGAAGGACAAACTCTTGACACCTACTCAATTTCTGCAGGTTTGGATTATGCCTCTGTAGGACCAGAACATGCATGGTTACATGATATCGGTCGCGTCAACTATGACTATGCAACTGATACTGAGGCGATGCAGGCGTTTAAAGACTTGTGCGAAACAGAGGGTATTATTCCGGCGATTGAAAGTTCACATGCGTTAGCAGGAGCGACTAAGGCTGCACAAGATCTATTGCAACAGGGTATAGAAAATCCAGTTTTGCTCGTTAATGTTTCAGGCAGGGGAGATAAGGATGTAGCAACTGCTGGAAAGTGGTTTGGCTATCTGACCGATGAACAAAGTGCTGCTCTTGAAGCTAACGGTGCACATGGCAATGCAACTGCCTAATGGTATGTGATGCGTGACTGGCCAGCAACATCTAACCTACAATAACTTAATTTGTGTTACCCGTGTCTAACACATTTTGAAAAGGAATAATTATGCAAAATGCTCATACTACACCAGCTCTTGCCGCTGGAACTCAACCGAAGGGCTTTGCACACACTCCTAGTGCCACAGCTGAAGCATTAGAACATCGTGCCGCGCAAAACCAACCAGCATTTATCGGATATATGCCATATGGATTCCCTAGTGCGCAAACCTCAATTGATGCTCTGCGTGTTATGGTTCAACATGGTGTCGATATAGTGGAAATCGGTTTGCCATATTCTGACCCTGTGATGGATGGGCCTGTTATTCAACGAGCAGCATTAAGCGCAATCGAAGCAGGAGAACGCATTCGGTGTGTATTTGACGCAGTAGAAGCTGTGGCAGCAGCTGGTGCAGTGCCGTTAGTTATGAGCTATTGGAACTTGATTTTCCATTATGGTGTAAATGCATTCGCCCGAGATTTCGCAGCTGCAGGTGGTAAAGGTCTGATTACTCCAGATCTAATTCCAGAAGAGGCTGGAGCATGGTTTGAAGCTTCTGAGCGTTTTGGTTTAGATCGTATTTTCCTTGTATCACCTGATTCGACTGATCAGCGTTTGCAAGCGGTTAGTCAAGCTAGTAGAGGCTTTGTGTATGCCGCGTCTCGTATGGGCGTTACCGGTGAACGCACCACGTTGTCGAGCTCTCCTCAACAGCTTGTTGAGCGAACTCGCAAGGCTGGAGCAGACCATGTTTGTGTTGGTATTGGTGTTTCAACCCCTGAGCAAGGTGCAACTGTGGGCGCATACGCTGATGGTGTGATTGTTGGTTCTGCGTTGGTGCACACGATGCTCAATGCTATTGGTGGTGATACTCAGCAAGTGAATGCTTGTCTTGATGCATTGGGAGCAAAAACCGCTCAGCTGGCTGAAGGTATTCACCATGCGCGCAAAGCATAATGCTGTAGCTGTCAATGGTATATAGGGTAAGTAGTGTATGTAGTTGGTGAGGCAGTGTATAGTGAGCGATATGCAAATTCAGGCTTCGATACCTTCACCGACATTTTCACAATTTAATATTGGACCAGTTACTATTCATATGTATGCAATCTGTATACTTACTGGCGTTGTCTTTGCTGTATGGATTTTAACTGCGCGATGGAAAGCAGTAGGTGGCACTTTTGATCAGGTGCTTGATACAACGCTTATCGCGGTGCCATGTGGCCTGGTGGGCGCAAGACTATATCATGTCATTACTTTGCCAGCACAATATTTCCCGCCGACTGGTTCTTTAATTAGTATTGTCAAGGTCTGGGAAGGCGGCATGGCCATTTTTGGTGGTATTGGTGCCGGTGCATTGGCGGTATTTTTGTGGTGTCGCCATAAGCATTACCCTTTTGGTTTATTCGCTGATGCAATTGCTCCTGGTCTCATGGTCGCTCAAGCAATTGGGCGATTGGGTAATTGGTTTAATCAGGAGCTTTATGGTTGGCCGACAACATTGCCTTGGGGATTAGAGCTTAATGATGCCAATGCATTGGGTAAAACGCAAGTGTGTTTCCAAGGTTCCGCATGCCCACAAGGTACGCTGTTTCATCCAACATTTTTATATGAGATGATTTGGAATCTCTGTGGTGCTGCATTGCTGGTTTATATTGGCGCTAAATTCGGTCAGCGTTTGCGTGCAGGGCAACAATTCGCTATGTACATGATGTGGTACGGCGTAGGTAGATCTTGGGTTGAGGCATTACGCATTAATTATTCAACAGTAATTTTTGGACTTCGCACCAATATTTGGACAGCAATTTTTGTTGCTATTGCAGGTCTAATTCTATTTATTGTCCTTGCACGAAAGGGGCAAAGTCGTCTGTCTCAATCGCAACATTTGCAAGCAGTGACCAAAGCGGAATTGGAACGTTTAGCACAGGAAGAACATCAATAAGCTACGCTTAACTCGCGTAGTCCGTGAATTTCATAGAATGGTAACCATGGATATTAGAATTGCACCAAGTATTTTATCAGCTGATTTTTGTAATTTAGAGCGCGATTTGCAAGCAATCGCAAATGCTGACTTAGTTCATGTGGATGTTATGGATCACCATTTTGTGCCGAATTTGACACTTGGTGAGCCTATTGTTAAGCGCATTTGCGAGGTAAGTCCTCTGCCAGTCGACGTGCACTTGATGATTGAAGATCCAGACCGTTGGGCGCCTGAATTTGCTCGCTGTGGTGCTGATTCTGTGACGTTCCATATGGGCGCTACGCATGCACCTGTTCGTTTGGCTCGTCAGTTGCGCGATATGGGTGTGAAGGCATGCTTTGCAGTTCGTCCTGCAGAACCTGTTGAGCCAATCTTTGATATTTTGGATGAATTTGACATGGTACTTATTATGACTGTTGAACCAGGTTTCGGCGGTCAAAAGTTCCTTGCGAACCAAATGGCAAAAACCCGTCGTCTGCGTGATGAAATTACTCGTCGTGGTCTCGATGTTCACATTCAGGTCGATGGCGGTGTAAGTCGTTCTACAGCTGCTATTGTGGCTGAAGCAGGTGCTGATACATTAGTTGCAGGTTCTGCTGTGTATGGCGCCGATGATATTGCTGCAGAAATCGATTTGATTCGCAATAACGCTGCGGCAGCATATCGCAATTAACGAGAGTGTAGTAATACGCTGTAAACACACGGTATAAAAAGGAAGATCATGAAAACTTTTGACTCTTTATTTGCTGAATTGCAGACTAAAGCACAGCAACAATCAGCTGGATCTCTTACTGTAGAAGAACTGCATAAGGGCACCCATTTTATCGGCAAGAAGCTGGTTGAAGAGGCAAGCGAAAGTTGGATTGCCGCAGAATATGAGGGTGCTGACCGCACAGCAGAAGAATTGAGCCAGTTGCTCTATCATATTCAGGTTATGATGATCGACCGCGGTCTGACACTTGAAGATGTGTATAAGCATCTCTAAACATTACACGCCGTAATGCTATATTCACTTCAAGGAGTTAGGTATGTTACGTATTGCTGTTCCCAACAAAGGTATGCTTTCTGAACCATCGTGGAATCTTTTAGATGAAGCTGGCTATGCGCTACGCACGAATGCGCGTCAGCTCGTTGTAGAGGATCCTGACAATGGAATCGAATTGTTCTATTTACGACCTTTAGATATTGCCGTGTATGTGGGTCGAGGAACAGTTGATGTTGGTATTACTGGCAGGGATTTGCTGCTAAACTCAGGAACTCAAGCTATTGAGACTATGCCGCTAGGATTTGGGGCTTCAACATTTCGTTTTGCAGCCCCAGCTGACAGTGCTATTCGCCAACTCAGCGATATTCAAGGTAAGCGTGTAGCAAGCTCATACGATAAGTTGGTCGGTGACTATCTTACTGAGCGCGGTATTGATGCAGAAATTATTCACCTTGATGGCGCTGTTGAGTCCTCAGTACACCTTGGTGTAGCAGATCTTATTGCTGATGTTGTTTCTACTGGTACCACATTGCGCAATGCTGGTTTGCATATTTTCGGTGACCCAATTTTGCGCTCAGAGGCCATTATGATTCGCTCTCCAAGATTAGATGAGGATAATGCTGATTTAGCAAGGTTGATGCGCCGTTTACAAGGTGTACTTACTGCGCATCGCTATGTGCTTATGGATTTTGATATTCCTGTTGGCAAGGTTTCTCAAGCTGTAGCGATTACCCCTGGCTTTGAATCACCTACTATTTCGCCATTACATGATTCACAGTGGTCAGCGGTGCGCGTTATGGTGCCCAAGAAGCAAGTCAATAAGCTGATGGATGATTTGTACGAAATTGGTGCACGAGCCATTATTGTGACGGCTTTGCAGGCTTCTAGAATGTAGTTTGATGCGGTATGGCAGTTTCAGAGCAGGCAGGTATTCAGGATCAAACGTCAACGCTCACTATGGCATCAGCCTCATCACCACATACGAATAATGATGACGGTGAGCAGGAGGCGTTTGGTCCAGAAGCACGCGATGTGATTTTTACTATTCCTAATCTCATTAGTTTGATTAGGATTCTTTCTATACCGTGTATTGCTTATTTAATTTCACAACGGCAATTATTATTGTCGCTGGTGATTTTAATGATTTCCTCTGCCACAGATGGTTTAGATGGCTATATTGCGCGTCGCTTTAATCAAGTCAGTAGAATTGGTCAGCTTCTTGACCCAATTGCAGATCGATTGCTGATTATTTGTTCTATGCTGGCTCTCGGATGGGCACATATTGTCCCTTGGTGGCTACTTATTGCTGTTGGTGTGCGCGATCTTATTATGCTGATGGAGATTCTTGTGCTTGCAGATCATGGCTATGGTCCGCTTCCTGTACATTTTGTTGGAAAAGCAGGTACTGCGTTACTGTTGATGTGTGTACCTATTTTGATTATTGGCGATTTAGGTTCTCAAAATATTTTTACTGTGCTACATTTAATTGGTGTTGCAGGTGCAATATGGGGGATTGGACTGTACTGGGTTGCTGGTGTGATATATATCAGTCAAGGTGTAGTACTGATCACACATTTGGGTAGGCAGAACACAGAGTGAACTTGAGGTGAGGTCGTGCAGATGCAGCAGTCTCAACCAGCATCATGGCAGGTAGATCCTGAGACAACGCCTGTACACCGCCGTGCTGTTTTTTCTCGCTCAGTTGCCGGTCTTGTGCATCGTCATACCCAGCATCTTGATCATCGTGAGCAAACAAGAATTACGAGACGCCGTGTTCATGATGAATCACTACATTTAATCGATGAGTTAGTGAATCGTCCTGTCGATCCGATGTTTGAAGACGCACAACTTGCTCCTCAACATTCACCACTGGTTATTTGGTTTAATCGTATTCTTGCGTTTATTTTTTGTGTGGTCGTTGGTTTTGCTGGTGCCAATATTGTTCAAGAATTGCAATTGAATACACGTGAAAAAGTGCGTGCTGAGCTTGCTAATCAAGTTATTGCTTTGACTGATAAACGTAGTCAGTTGCAGTCTGAGCTCGATCGAGATCGTGCTGAAATTGATAAACTCACGCAGGAACTCAATACTTCTCAGACAAGTTCGCGAGTCCAAAGCGATAATATTCAAAATGGGGCAGTAGCAGTTACAGGGCAAGGAGTAAGCGTTACGCTTACTAACCCTATTGCAGCTGATGACTCAGGTTCTGATACGCGCGTGACTGACGGGCAGTCCATTCGTGTAGTTTCTGATATTGATTTGCAAGTTATCGTATCGAGACTGTGGGCTGCGCATGCAGAGGCTATTGCTATTAACGGTGTTCGCCTTGGGGTACAGACTTCGATTCGTACTGCTGGTAGTACTATTTTAGTGGGAATTACCCCTGTAGAGAGCCCATATAAAATTGAAGCTATTGGCGATCCATCAGAGCTCAAGGCCGCGGCTTCAAAGCAAGAACAAGATGCATTTTATGATGCTTTAGAACAGGTTGGTATTTATCCTGATGTTTCTACAGCAAAGTCACTTACACTTCCAGCAATTACTGCGAATGATATAACCTACGCGCGAGAGGATAAATAATGGCAGCTATTTTAGGGCTTATTGTTGGTGTTATTGTTGGTATTGTATTTAAGCCAACGGTTCCTGTAGAATTACAGCCGTATTTGCCTATTATGGTTGTTGCAGCTATTGATGCACTGATGGGTTCTGCACGTGCATATTTTGAGCGTAACTTCTCAGATCGTGTGTTTGTCATTTCGTTCTTATCTAATGTGGTAACTGCTGTACTCTTGGTGTTTTTAGGCAATCAACTTGGTGTGGGATCTCAGTTGACAACTGCTGTGATTGTTGTACTTGGTATACGTATCTTCTCTAATGTATCTGCAATTCGTAGATTCATTTTTAGAGGATAGCAGGTATGGTAAGGGGCAACACGATGCCATCAAAGCGAACTAATCGAAACAGTAACCGAGAGACTAATCGAGTACGAGATAATGCTGTTAATGCACTTGGTCCTATTGGTCAGTTGTTGCATCAAGAGCATACGGATGAGCATAATGACGATCTCAATACTGGTGCTTTCCCTCAGGTGAAGAAAAAACCTGCAAAAATTCATGATGCCAGACATAATGTGTATGCGCGTATCGCATCTACACTGACTATTATTGTGTTATGTGCTTTGCTTGGCTTTGGGTATGTGACGCAGTCTCAAAATTCAAAGAAATCCTACGAATCTTTAAGTGAAGATGAGCTAGTGCGCTTACTTGATGAAACAAATCGTCAGGTTGACTCTCTTGAGCAGCAGCGTACACAATTAAGCGAACAACTTGATTCAATTCGTTCATCTGCCAACAAACAGCAGGAGCTGGAGCGTGTAGCCCAAGAAAACGAGCGTACAAGTGGTATTCTCTCTGGACGACTTGCTGCACACGGCAAAGGAATTGAGATTACTATTACGCAAGGTGGCAAACATATTCCAGCATCTGTGCTTTTCACTCTTATTGAAGAATTGCGTAATGCTGGGGCAGAGGTTATGCAGTTTGGTGATGTACGCGTGGTAGCTTCAACGTACTTCTTAGATACTGGGGATGGCGTAATATGTGATGGTGTATCGATGAAAGCACCGTATAAAATACTCGTTATTGGTGAGCCAGAGTCGCTAACAAATGCTGTGCAAATTGCTGGCGGTGTTGGTTCTCAGTTGCGTGTACGCTATGATGCAGGTGTTCGTATTCGACAAAACAATAATGTGCAGATTGACGCCACGCGTCAGCCTTCCACATATTCGTATGCAAAGACGGTAGAATAGAGATATGACTGATCCAATTCCAACAGCTGGCGAAACAACTATTATCGGTATTCCAGCAATTAATATCGCTAATACGGCTACTTCTGATCGTCCGTTAACCGCACAGGATTTAGAGACGATTGCACGGCTAGGGGAGGGCACTGCCCTGCTTATTTCTACACGTGGCGCGGTTACGGGTTCGCGGTATTTGTTAGATGAAGATACGATTACCGTTGGGCGTGATAGTCGCTGTGATATTTTACTTGATGATTCTACTGTCTCTCGCTCACACGCTATTTTTAAGCGTATTCCTGGGGGCTTTAGTGTCGAAGATGCTGGCTCATTAAATGGCACATATGTTAATCGTGAGCGCGTCGAAACAGCAGCATTACATAATGGCGATGAAATTATGATTGGTAAATTCCGCTTGGTATATTTCGGTGCTAATGCCATTGTGCGCTGATATATTGCAATAGCTCACTGAGTTACTTTAATAGCTACAGGTCTGGGAACAGTATGTTATATATGCTTTCCAGACCTTTTATGTTGTACGAGCTGTTGAAATTTCAGCATAGGAATACTGAATATTTTAGATGCTATTTATATAAGTGTATTTCTATATACTATTTTGACATAACGTACCTTATCGGCGTTATTACATATACCAATACTTCCACTACACAAAAGTCGCAAGCCTTACCACATACAGTAAAACTTGCGACCTATTTGATAATCATTCATTATCGTAATAACGCAACCGCTGCGTCATGCAATTCATCAACACGATCAATAATAGCTGTTGCTCCATGCTCTTCAAGCTCATGCGGTTCAGCATAACCCCAGCGGCAACCTAATGCAGGAATGCCGCATTTACGTGCGCCATCCATATCAGTCCAACGATCGCCAACCATTACTGCATGATCTTGGGCTGGATCAAAACCAATAGATGAGAAACAATATGTAATCACTTGGTCTTTTTCTAGGCGGCTTCGATCCATGGATGCACCATAAATACCGTCAACCATGTCGGCAATACCAAAATAATCGCAGACTACTAGCGCCTGAGGTTCAGGCTTACATGTCGCCACAGCAAGCATATAGCCGTCATCGCGTAACCGTTGAAGTTGCTCAGGAATACCCTCATAAACCGAGTTGTACAGCCTACCAGCAACTTTATGTCCAGGATGCTTGGGGTCTTCAAATGTAGCTTCATCTGAATAATAATGGCGATAAATCCGCACAGCGCGTTCCATCTCTTCGCCCTCAGGAATACCATTACGAGCAAAGGATTCGACAATAGCTGGACCAATAAACCGCATGAGTTCAGCATGATCTGGTACAGGACGACCTAATTCCTCAAAGGTCTTTGTAACACACGCAATAATACCGGGATGTGACTGTGTTAAAGTACCATCTAAATCAAGCAAAACAACGCGCATTGGATGTTGAAACTGCATACTCCCCCTTACCTCAACGGTTTATTCGTAGTCTGGAATCCAGCCTTCACGGTGCATTTGTAAACGCTTGTCAAGCAACTCTTGCAATTCTGGAATATCGCGTCGCTCAAGCAACATATCCCAGTGTGTGCGTGCTGGCTTAGCGTCTTCGTCATCCTCGCTATTTTCGCTCCCTTCGCGTACTGCAGTCTGTCCGCAGCGGCACTCCCATTCTTCTGGTGGTTCAGCACCCTCAGCTAATGGCAAAATAGTGCGATGTCCTTTAGGACAGACATACGCCACTTCGACACGAGCCGCAAAATCCACATTATCATCAGATTCTAGTGATTTTGCACCAATACTCATTCCACGTAATGAACGTTCAGCCATTACTCCTCCTTACCTACTACCACGCTACAAAACAGCAATGACACCTGTTTTATTCCAAACCTGAATACGCCACAACAGAGCGATTAACAATAGCTCGTGCAAAATGCGCCAAATCTGCAACATTCGTTTGCCCGTGTTCCGGTAAGAAATCACGAACTTGCTCAATTTGACCGAGCAGATCAATAATCCGCTTACACGAACGAACAAAATCACCGCCAGTTAAATCACGATTATTTGACAGCGTTTGCGCCAAATCTGCTCCAGTAGCCCAGTCAAAAACAACTTCAACCATACCAAAGTCAAGCGGACGCAAAGGTTCTAAACCCATATCCGTACACAAGGTATTCATGCGATACCACAGCGTTTGCATGCGTGATGCTGCCACGGCGATATCGCCTTTTGCACCCCCTGGATAATGAGCAGGCTGCCCAGTTGAGCCGTGGTGTGATTCATAGATAAATGCAGAAAGCACTGCGACAAACGCTTCGGGAGAAAGACCGTCAAATACGCCTTGTGTCAAACATTGCGCAATTACAATATCGAGTTCGCTATAAATTCGACGCAGTAATTGACCTTGTGTACTGAGCACTAATGTATCAGGAAGTGACCTGTGCTCAATAGCAATTGGCATATTGCCATCGTAGAGCTGTTCGATACGTCGCGCATCATAGTTTTCCTCAAGCTCATCGTGTCTCGACTCTTTAGGATCGATAACAATACCAAGAGCCAGCAGAATATGACAGATAACAGAAAACCTGCGTACAACAGAACCTGTACGTGAATCTCTACGATGTTCTAGCCGCTCTAATTCTCGTGTCTCTCTTGTCCAACGATGTCCCCAGCGCATATGCTCATCAATATCAGGGCATTGACGACATGGATGGGCTCGATCTTGAGCTTTCAAGGTATCAATTTTACTATCTAATGATCGAAAGGCGCCTGATCGTGCCTGAGTTGAACTAAAAACACGATGTTTAAGAGCATTCCTCTCCCCTCGCTGTGCATCCGTAAGCCTCATACGAATACGCAATAATTCGGTAATTTCACCATATTCGCATTGCATAGCCTGCTCGTAGCCGTGTATTGCTTGCTTTAATTGCTCAATACGCGAATCCAATGACGACGCTGAGGCATTAGCTTCCCATTGTGCGAACGAATGTTCCAGCGTATCCTGTGCCATTGCCACACTTGATGTGTTTAATAAGTTTACAGCCATGCTAAATGTTGGCTTAAAACTCGAATGCAATGGATATACACGCTTAGAAGATAGTGATGCTGCCGTCTGTGCGACAAAACCCTGATGATCCACTACGATCGCATGACCGATTGTATCAGTTCCACGTCTACCAGCTCGACCGGTAAGCTGTGTAAACTCCCCAGGCGTTAAATCAACATGGCCTGTACCATTAAACTTCTCAAGTTTTTCGATAACAACACTACGTGCTGGCATGTTGATACCGAGAGCAAGTGTTTCTGTAGCAAAAACTATTTTCACTAAACCCTGTTCAAATAAGGTCTCAACAATTTGCCTAAAAAGCGCAATCATACCAGCATGGTGAGCAGCAATACCTTCTTCTAAAGCGCGAATAAAATGCGAGAAACCAAGTGCTTTTAACTCATCTCGTGAAAGTTGCCCATCAATCATAGTTTCGACAATATGTCGAATACGTAATGCTTCGCTATCCGTGGTCAATCGCAATCCAGCTTGCATACACTGACGAACCGCCTGATCGCATCCAGCACGAGAGAAAATAAAATAAATTGCTGGTAAACGATCTAATACGTCAAGTTCATCAACAACAGCCCAACGTTTCGGAGTATAACGCTGACCACGACCCTGACGAGACGATACTAATTGCTTAGCTGATGCACGATGGTATCTACCAGAAGGGCGTTTTGTTCGACTATAAGTATCCCCGGCACCACCTATTCTACGAGCTGCCTTATGATCAAGCTCCTTAAGACGCATCGTCAGCTGATGATTTAATGTTGTAGTTCCGCGTTGGAATAGCGGATATAACTGTGGTTCGTGTCGCTCATCGGATTGGAGCATCACTTCTTGGCGAAGTGGCACTGGTCGTTGCTCACTAATCACTAATGTAGTATTGCCTCGTGTTGATTTAATCCAGCGTGAAAAATCTTCTACATTTGACACTGTCGCAGATAATCCCACAATGCGCACGCTACTTGGCAAATAAATAATGACTTCTTCCCATACTGCTCCCCTGAATCGGTCAGCAAGATAGTGAATCTCGTCAAGAATTACAAAATTCAGGGCATGCAATGTGATGGAATGAGTGTACAACATATTGCGCAACACTTCAGTGGTCATCACCACAATCTGCGCCTCTGGATTTACGGACAAATCACCAGTAAGTAGTCCTACTTGCTCGCTGCCATACTGAGCGACTAGCTCATGATACTTTTGATTACTTAATGCCTTAATTGGCGTAGTATAGAATGCTTTAACACCACGCTCTTGCGCAAGATATACTGCAAAATCTGCAACTACTGTTTTACCAGCACCAGTTGGAGCTGCAACAAGAACATTATTATTCTGTTCCAAAGCGTCAATTGCCTGCTGCTGAAAATCATCAAGTGCAAAAGGCAGGCGTTGAGCAAAGGAGTACGCATACGAGGATCTGTACTGTTGACGCTCCTTAAATGCACGATACCGACCAGCAGGTGATTGAGGATCAAGATCCACTGTATCTGGCGTATGCTGCTCACGGCGACGACGCCTACGAACCATAGTTTCCCCTACTCTTATTATTATACCGACTTGAGCTCGTTGATACGCAGTATGAAAGAAAGACCTGTTTGTATGTCTCTATTTTAGCTAATCACGCATTTGCGGCAAAGTACCTGCATTCCACTGCTTACGCACGCCAACTGGTACCAGCATGCGTAGAGCCTTGTGCTTCACAGTTACCTTCACTGGAAGCTGCCCGATAGGTTCACCATCAGCCATCAATATCGGAGGCTCAGCACCGCTATCGTTGCGGTCAAGGCGCACGGCGGTAATTTTGTCATAACCAAAAATTGGGTCTTGTAAATGCTGTCCATGATATGCGCGAGCAAAAGCATGAAGCGCCTGCTTAGGTGTTGGATGCCATTTAGTCCACAGCATTTCCAGCACACCATCATCAAGCTGGGACTCCGGAGAAGCCTCAATACCTCCACCAATATATCTTGCGTTTGCAATAGCAACTAATGGAGTATTTACATCAAATTCATGTGTCTGCCCATTGGCTAATTGTGCTTGAATATGGTATCCATAATCTTGCACATGCGAAATTTCCCATAACCCTGCAGCCATATAGCGCAACATACCAACAGGCAAAGTAGACTCGTTGGCGCGTGCATTGATGGCCGCGTCGATAGAACAATTAAGCATGCCTGCTATGTAACGATTGATTCGAGCGCCACCGTCCTCAGGAGAGGTAACCTGAGCTAAGTCTAAATCAATCGTACTGCGTGCAACAACTGATGCCAGTACCGCTTCTGTGCCTGCAATAATACGTCCCACAGGATGACCCAAGCAACGAACAAAATCATTGCCAGATCCTGCTGCCACAACTCCAAGTGGAACACCTGTATCGGCAACAGCATTAACACCAAGCGAAACCATACCATCGCCGCCAACGACAACGATAGCATCTACATCATGAAGAATATTACGAGCATTACGCAGTGACTCATCACGATCATGCCCAGTAATATCAATGGTTTGCACATCCCATTGCTGTCCATGCGTAGTGAGGTGTTCAAATACCTGACGCCCATACTGTTCGCCTTTGCCATTATCTGCTGCAGGATTCGTGATAAGAGCCAACGTAGTAGTATGTGGAGCAACGACATGAGGTGTTACTTGTGCAGTGTCGCCATCGTTGTGTGTATTCATCATGAATTGTTCCATCGTTCCCAAACAATGCTGTGTGCCAGCCTTCGCTGCTGCTTGTGTGCATTCTTGGCCATTTGAGTTTGCAAATATCTACTTCGCGTATCTTCGTAAGATTCTTGTAGCACTGTTGCAACTGGATCGCGCTCTTCATGCGCTTGTAACTGTGCTAAAGGCTCAGTAACACGCGTTGAGGTATCACTTACTGTTCGCAATGCCCGCAATGCATGGATAATCACATATGCAACACCTGCAATAAGACATAGTATGAACCATATAACCAGTCCAATCCATACCCAAGCAGGCATTACATACTCCTTACGTATATTGTTACATCACATCGAGCACAATAGCTGACATAATCAGCAATAGTACATCAAGATGATCTGTCAGTGGCTATCTTCCTCTCCATTAACACTAAGCTCTCGCTTGGCACGCGCCACAATCATAGTACGAAGTGTTCCAGGAGACACAGCAACAATATGACGTGCATGTGCAATACAGAACGCCACAAACCATGAGTCAGAAGATACTGTAAGCGTTACTCGCTCACCTTGTTCAAATGGTTCAACTTTTGCATCAGTTAACGCCTGAACAAATTCATGCCCTGGCACATCAGTAATGAACTGCGTAACTGTGCCATTGTCAAAACTCCACTGCCGGATTTCAGAGAGCGGCACATCTGGAATTTCAAAATCATGCTCTGGTTCAATAATTGCTGCCTTGCCAATACGAGCTAAACGTAGCATACGCCAGTCGTCATGCTTACGGTTTTTATCTTTATTAGTTTTACGCGTGCGCTGCACTTGAGAATCATCAAGCCCATCCCAAATTGCCGCGTAATACACGCCTTCATCAACAAAAATCTTGGCTGGAACAACGACCTGCTCACGAGTACGCCCAGCGCCATCCGTGTATTCGATATCCAGCAACTTCTTACGGAGAATAGCACTATTGACAATTGGATAGATTGGTGGCTCAAGTTCATATCCGGTTAATGATAACCAAGGCGTTTCTCCTGGCTCAGTATGTGCGCGCAAACGTTGTGATAACGATTGCGCCTGCTCACGAGACTGTTCAGGAAGTAATGGAGAATGTGCCAAATAGCTTACAGAAGCAGTAAGCATACTGAGATATTGTGGCGCAATACCAGCTAAACGCTCTAAACCAAGAGAATTCGTAGCACTAATAATGCCCTCTGATTCAAGCAACGGCCAATCGATATCAAAGAATTGACTTCCTGCAAGCTCACCATCGTCAGAAACTGTTGTCAGTGTACCAATATCTTTACGAATAACAGTTACAGCCTTTTTCAGCTCATCTTCTGTCTCGCAATGCCCATAGAAGCGCTCAGCAAGATCAGTGAGCGGATATTCCTCTCCCAGATGCGCTGACAAAAACAGCATGAGGCGAAGGCGACGATCAACTTCTGAGCCGGTCTGGTAGGACTGACTAATCGCTTTACGACCCTTTGCCTCTTCACCATCTTTTGGCAGATTAAAACTATCAGTAATCTCCTGATGTTCTTCAAATGCGTGCTCTGGACGGTCAGCAGAAGCAAAATGAATTGCGCAATGTAAACGTCGATTAAAAGCATCAATAGCCTCTTGCGGGCTAACAATCTTAGAACCAGGATGTTCCAGTACAAACATTGCCAAATCATCCGAGTCCGAATAGGCAACGTTAATATGCTCACCATCAACATCAACTGTTGCAGCAAAACGGCGAGAATCAATTTCTTTAATCAAATCATCTGGAATGGTTTGCGTGCCTAACCCTGGTGCAATCGAATCGAGCCCTAATCCAGGAACCGGCATCTGTGGTACACGTGGAGCGGTGCGCGACAGCTTCTGATGCTCGTGTTGTGCCTGCTGTAGTGCAGATGACATGGACATCGACTGTGCTAAATAATTTGCCGCAGCCAGTACTGGCAAGTCTTCCTGTTCAAAACGCATGCGCACACGTGGCTCATCGCCTAATTGCAGACGATATGAAGCAAAGTCTTGACCTTCTGATTTTGAAGAATATTCTGGCTGACGAGATTCAATAGCTATGCCCATAGCAGCCAGCTTGGCACGATCTCGCTGGAACTGTTTTGCAAATGCAGCTTTTGCTGCCTGATCTGCAAGTTCGCCATATGAATCTGCATACGCTTTTACACGCTGAGCGATTTGGCGAGAAGTAAGCCACTGCGGAAATGCTGACGACAACACTGCCAGCACATCAAGTTCATGTTTACCCCACTTGTCGGAGAATCGGCGCCTACCGTTCAACGATCCTTCAGCCATCTGTCCTCACGTCTCACTATTGTATCGGTTTAAGTACTACTTCTATGTATTGTACGTGGTATTTACAGGAATACCACTCGTTTTGTGATTTTTTTCACCAATCGATTGATTTTAGTGATTTATATCACATTTTATTGCCAATCATCAGGCTCAACACCTAATGGACCGACAAATTCCCCATTTGGTACGTAAGAAGGATGTCCTTCATCCTCTAGCACTGCTGCTGAGAAACAACGCACATCCTGCCCAAATGTCCAATCCCCATGCACTGTGAAGGATTTTGCCGCTGCAAGCGATGGTACACCATATGGGAATCGCTCATCAAAATCAGCAATATTCTTATAAAATCTTGGATCCAAGTCAACTTCAGGGAAAATATAATTACCATCTTCCATCTCGTAACTGTCAGTAAGATGGAAACGATCCGAACGCATAATAAATAAATCGTTGGTCGTTTTCACGGGCAGGAATCGTGGTCTATCAACTTCTACACATGTTGCACCATCGAATAGAGCAATTGCCGCACCCATAGCAGTCTCTAACTGCAACACAGGTGTTGTAGTGCTATCTGTTGGATCCACAGTTTTACGGTTACGAATTACTGGTAAAGCAAGTACTCCTTGAGTTTGCGCTAATCGATCACGCAGCTGACGCACACGTACCCAAATATTATTGGTATTAAAGTATGGATGCTTGGCAATATCAGTAGCATGTTCCTTATCATCAGGATGTACTTGGCTCATTTCGCGCAGCATCAAGCGCCCAGTCTTGCGATCGCGCACCACATGACCCCCCTTACGATCTGC
This sequence comes from Galliscardovia ingluviei, assembly GCF_014635685.1. Classification (GTDB taxonomy): domain Bacteria; phylum Actinomycetota; class Actinomycetes; order Actinomycetales; family Bifidobacteriaceae; genus Galliscardovia; species Galliscardovia ingluviei. Next base: position 655,760 of record NZ_BMDH01000001.1, on the reverse strand, counting down.
AGGAGTCCTACGTGCCACTTCTACCATAAAAGGTGCGTCAGATTGTGCGAAAACTCCTGCCAACGTTGTCGATGGGCGGGCTCCTAAATTATCAGAGTTGGAGATAAACAGATACTCAATGCCATGCTCCAGTAAGGTATCAAGTAATCCAGATTCCCAAAGCGTGGTAAACACATCGCCATGACCAGGAGGGCACCATTCAAGTTCAGGATTTTGCTCAAATGTCACCGGCAAACCGGTAGCGATGTCAATCTTGGGTTCAACATGCTGAATAATTTCCATTGGAATATCATGCTGAACAAATCGTCGATTATGCTGTAATACTGCCATAGAATCATGGCTCGTCCTAAACGAATTCATTAAAATCAACGGCAAAGACGCATCCTGCTTAGCGCGCGCCGTAATTACTTGACCTAAAATAATATCCAAAAATCTCATACGTCGAGCTTTATGCCTGCGCACAGGTAACAGTGATTTTGGTCCCTCTAATCCCATAGAGGTACCCAATCCTCCATTGAGTTTCAAAAAAGCTGTTTTTTTGAATGCTTCGCACGCCTGATCATGATCAATATCAGCATGGATATCACGAATAGCTGGAACTTCGGTAAGTGGTTCCACGTCTGCTTCGCGAATCCACTCTGATTCGTCTTGCTGCCACACATGGTATAAGCGCTCAAATTGCGCTATTGCAATATCGCTCATCCCGTGGTCGCGCATTTTTGCTGCAGACCGCTCAAATTTATCCGTAGACACGTTGCCCCTTTCAGCATACGTATGTGCTGTGTGTATTGTATCGAATGTGTTCATGCTTTGCACGTAGGAACACAGCCGATTTACCATAGCCTTATTAGTGTGACTACGATTATGCTGAAAATACGCTGATAATGACCTGTTATACACAGGAACTCCACATTTGTAACTACAATGGAAACTATTCCAACGCCATAACTCAAATTGACACTCTGTCAATTTTTTGATACTGTACTTTCTGGAAGGGAACAGCTTGTAGAGGTGAAGTATGACAGATACTATGCAAACACATGTAGGTGCGCGAGAGTTAAGTATTGGCGACCGCCAACGTCAGCGCATTATTCAAACTGCATATGATATTTGCATTGAGCAAGGCTTTTCAAAGGTTACTATTAACGGTATTGCCAAACGCGCCGGTATTACGCGCACACTAATCTATCATTATTTTGAAGATAAAGATGCTGTTGCAGATGCCATGGTAACAAGTATTGTGCAGGACCTAGTTACTGAGCCACTGCGTAAATGGAATGATCAGCGTGTACATGGCAATCTGCATGAGGCAATAAAAAACCTTGTTGTTTTAATGAGAACTGTAATTGACGAATCTAGCTTGTTTTCCTCTCGCATGATTGGGTACGCTAATGGTCAGTTATATCTGCAATTTATAGACTGCACTTCTTCGCAGATTTCTGATTTTATTCTTGAATATGCATTCGATGATTTTCATGCACTCCATACACTGCCAATTAAGAATTTACGAGAAAATCTTATTATTCTTATCATCGGCATGTTTGGCATTATTCGCCAATACCCCATGGTAAGTGATGAAACTATCCGAGATGTTGCTGTCCAAACCTTGCGCCTTGAATCCTTCACTCAAAATAGCGCTGCTGAACGTCAGCATGCAGCCCGAACATTGAGCACAGAACATCAGGAGCATCAGCTAGCTTCTTAACATCATATGCTTGCTAGATAAAAGCAATGTATTGGTAACTAGATCTGTGCCTTTACCAACAATTTATCAAAGTGCCACAGTAAAGCAAGCAATACGATCACCCTTATAGATACGAATGTGCGGACAGTGTGAATACTGCCCGCACATTCTGTTTTGTGCTCACAACGCACGCAACGCTATAGACGATTATGCCTCAACAATTGCTGCAAAATCATCAGCAGAATTTACTTGAGCGTGAGAGTCAATCACCTTATTAATCCAAGCCACGGCATCCGCTACCGGCACACCATTACGCTGGCTACCATCGCGGAACCTGAAGCTTACTGCATTATTGGAAGCATCCTCTTCACCAGCAATTAAAGTGAATGGCACCTTGGACTTTGAAGCATTGCGAATCTTCTTGCCGAAGCGATCGTCTGAAGTATCCAAATCGCAACGCACCATGTCACGTTCCAGCTGAGCAATTACAGAACGCAAATGCTCAGTTACATCGTCCGCTACCGGCACACCAAGAACTTGCACTGGGGCAAGCCATGCTGGGAATGCGCCCGCATAGTGCTCAAGCAAAATAGCAAAGAATCGCTCAATAGAGCCAAAGAGGGCACGGTGAATCATCACAGGGCGCTGACGTGTGCCATCAGCAGCCACATATTCCAAACCAAAGCGTTCAGGCAAATTGAAATCAAGCTGAATCGTAGAAACCTGCCAAGTTCTGCCAATAGCATCACGTGCCTGAACAGAAATCTTTGGTCCATAGAATGCAGCCCCACCTGGATCATCGACAAGTTCCAATCCAGAATCTTTAGCTACCTCTGCCAAAGTATTAGTTGCTTCTTCCCAGATTTCATCTGAGCCAACAAACTTGTGCTCATCTTTAGTAGAAAGTTCCAGATAGAAGTCATTTAGACCGAAGTCCTTGAGCAAGCCAAGCACAAAACCAAGCAAAGACTTCAGTTCGTCCTTCATTTGCTCGCGGGTGCAGTAAATATGTGAATCATCTTGAGTAAGTCCGCGTACACGAGTTAAACCATGTACCACGCCAGACTTTTCGTAACGATACACTGTACCAAACTCAAACAGACGCAATGGAAGCTCACGATATGAGCGCTGACGAGACTTGAAAATCAAATTATGCATCGGGCAGTTCATTGGTTTCAAGTAATAATCTACGCCCTGCTTGGTAACTTGACCATGCTCATCGACTTCCTCATCCATGCGCATTGGCGGATACATACCGTCCTTGTACCAAGACAAGTGTCCAGAGACTTCGTACAAATGACCCTTAGTAATATGTGGGGTCTGTACAAAGGAATACCCGTGAGTGCGATGCAGATTGCGGGAGTAGTCCTCCATAGCGTTAATAATTGCTGCACCCTTTGGATGGAACACTGCAAGACCTGGACCAATCTCATCTGGGAAGGAGAATAAATCCATTTCTTGACCGAGCTTACGATGGTCGCGGCGGGCTGCCTCTTCCATGCGAGTTTGATAGTCTTTAAGCTCTTCCTTTGTAGCAAATGCCACACCGTAGATACGCTGCAACATTGGATTGTGCTCATTGCCGCGCCAATATGCAGCAGCAGCACGTTCCAGATGGAATGCCTTAATCAAGCGTGTATTAGGCAAATGAGGGCCACGGCACAAGTCTTTCCACACGGTATTGCCATTATGATCAACATTGTCATACATGCTTAATTCAGCTTGAGAAACTTCTGTCGCAGCTTCTGGATCAAGAGCCGCCTCCTTATCCCCAATAAGCTCTAATTTGTAAGGCTGATCTGCTTCTTCTGCACGTGCTTCTTCTTCAGTAACTACACGGCGGACAAAGCGTTGTCCAGACTTAATAATGCGCTGCATGCGCTTCTCAATATCCTTCAAATCTGAAGGAGTAAATGGCTCATCTACATCGAAGTCGTAATAGAATCCGTTCTCAATCACAGGTCCGATGCCGAGCTTGGCATTTGGTCGAATCTGCTGAACAGCTTGAGCCATCACATGAGTGGCAGAATGGCGCATAATAGCAATACCATCTTCACTCTCTAAGGAAATTGGTTCAACAACATCACCATCATGTAGTGGTGTATACAAATCGCGTGGTTCGCCATTGAGTCGAATTGCAATCACGGAGCGATCTTCTACAAACAGTTCAGTTCCTGTTTGCGTTGCCTCGATATCTCGCGGTTCGCCTTGAACAGTGATATGAATGAGGTCTTGTGCCTGAGGCATAGTTTGTCCTTTACTATCGGGACCCGCGGTACGTGGTGCAGGTCGTGGACTTATAGTGTGTCATTGTGCCCTTAGTACGCGGTGTATCTCAAGGAACAACAACATGCATACCTTAAGTCGTTGAGCAGACAAGGACACAAAATATGCATTCACACGCTTTAGAAAATAAATGTAGTCTATTATGATACTCATGAGTAGGCGATAGTTTTATCCAGTAAGGCGAGCGCACGTTGAGTATGCAACTAAGTGAACTGGTTGAATATGCATATGAGCAGTACGATATTGACGAAACTTTCCCTTGGTCGCAATACCCTGGAGTTTCTGTATTATCGCATCCACATACTGGCTCGTGGCTAGCCATTCTTATGCGTGAATGGAATGAGCAGTTGGGTGAGTTTGTTGAATATTGCGATATTAAATGCGGTGTTCCTTATAAACAAATGCTTGCACAACAGCAGGCACCGTATGTGATTTTTGCTAAACGGGTGAGCGGCAATGACTGGATTGGCGTGGACTGCTCACAAGTTTACGATGCTCATGATGTATTTGCGTGTTTCGATGAGGCCTATGCTAAAGCTGAACTTGGCAATGTAATGGTAATCAACCATGTGCATCCGCAAAATCAGCCAGCTGATATTGTTGTCCAACCAACACAACGCTCTACTAGGAGTTATAGCGCCGGACACGTGCAAAGCCAGCGTATTGTTAGAGCGCAGCATACTGATGCGCGCTTTGATGATCCAAGTATTCCTGAACAGTTGCGGCAAATGCTTGCTATGGGACAACAAGCACGACCCTCAAAATCGTTAGATGCACAGCGCAAACTTTTTATTCGTCAAGCACGTTTTATGCGTGACTACACTGAAACAACAGGCACATGGAGCACTTCCCTTTTTAGGCTTTACCCAACCTATCAAAGTTTGACGTTGAATCAGTTGCGCGGATACTTCACTTGGCGCACGCGGTACCGTGCTGGTCAACTTCAACCAGCTTCCGCAGTATTTATCAGTATTTATTTAAATGAATTATTTAATGGTGTTGGTGCTGACAGTCCTGAAGATGCTGCACGCAAAGCATATCACTGTCTGGCACAATTTGAGCAGCAGGATGAGTTCTTTGCTGTTAATACTGTTGCATTACATACGTGGATCGTTGATTTTTGCGTTCTATACGGTGTAGATGTGGCTTTAATACAACAATTTATAGATCACACTATACGAGAACAAGATACGCTGCTGCATACATTGTATTCACCTCAGGAGTATCAAGAATCACAAATTATTGAAGCAATATTTGAGTTTTCTACGACTTTCAGTAAGTCTCCAATTTTTAAAAAGCGGCATGATGAAGCCGTACATATGGTAGCGCAGCTGTGGACATATTGTGCGCGGCAGACGGTCGAAGCCATGCAGAAGCAGTCTTTATTTAGCATTATTTTTGGTAAGCCATATCGTCGCCAGTACTTCCCTCTTGCCGACGCTATGGTGGAACCCATTAAGCCAGAAACTAATGTTTCTTATATGCTTACGCCAATGCGACGCCTTGAGTATCAGAAACGCGCTTGGTATATCGAGGGATACTCGCCATTTTCATTTGATACGAAGCAACTTGATACTTTCCTGCGCGTTGTTGACCGCATACTGCGTAAACAATGGAAAACTGGAGGATATTTACGCGAGCGTGATGATGAGTTGTGGGCTGTGCCTCTTGTTGAACAAGGATTTGCGTATGTGGCACAGCAACAACGGCGAGTGCAGATTCCTTCGATTGATGTCAGCGCGGGCACATTGGGCAAAATCCGTACTGATGCGGCATTAACTCAAGAGCGTTTGCTCACTGATGAGGAGCGTGATGATACTGATCAAACAACGGCATTGACGAGTTCAGGTGTGGATTCATTGCTCGATTCATCTTCAGATGCTGTAACACTATCATTTGTGGATTCAGTTAACCCCCATGATGATGCTCAGCAAACTATTCGCTCTCAGGGGCAACAAGAGGAGCACAATCAAGATCAAGAGTTTGTATACCGTATTCTCAGGGATTTGCTTGCTGACTCGTCAGGCGAATCAGCATTGGCTGATATTCGTCAAGCTCAACGGTTGCCTGCTGTTGTTGCTGATAGCATTAATAGTCTTTGCTGGCAGGAGTTTGGCGATACCATTGTGGAGTATGATGGTGCTTCTTTGCAACTAGTTGATGATTATGCTGATGATGTCGCCCAGTGGCTGGAGCAGCAGGCACAATAATCGGTCTTATCAGGCGATACCATAATAGAATGGCTAAGCAATAGTTGGATAGTTTGAATAGTTTGATAGTTAAGACAGTAAGGTTTGGACGCATGGATTTTAGCAACAGCGCACAGTCGGCCCCTAAGGTTCCAAAGCGTATTGCTCGTACAGTACTCAATGCGTTAAAAGGTGGTGTGGTGCCGCGTATCGGCTTGCCGTATATTACTGTGGGTAGGAAGCTTGAAATTCAAGCATTATTAAGTGATGTGGATATTATTGCTGATGGGGGCGCTACTTGTCGCTTTATTGTTGGTAAGTATGGTTCTGGTAAGAGTTTTCTGATTCAAGCTATTCGCAATTATGTTATGGACAAGGATTTTATTGTTGCTGATGCGGATTTGTCTCCTGAGCGTCGCTTGCAGGGTTCTCGTGGACAGGGCTTGGCTACTTATCGTGAGCTCATTGGCAATTTGGCTACTAAAACTAAGCCTGAGGGCGGGGCGCTTTCGTTGATTCTTGATCGTTGGATTAGTAATGTGCAAAGTGAGGTTATTCAAGAATCTGGTTTGCAGCTTAACGATCCTAAAGTTGGTGCTCTTGTCGATCAGCGTATTGTTCATGTCACTTCATCAATGAGTGAGTTAGTACATGGTTTTGAATTTGCTACACTGCTTTCACGCTACTATCATGCGTATCTTGATGGCGATGAGCTTACTCAGCAGCAGGTATTACGCTGGTTTAGAGCTGAATTCACGTTGAAACGGGAAGCAAAAGAAGCACTTGGTGTCAATATTATTATTACTGACGATAATTGGTACGAGTATATTAAGTTGTTTGCGCAGTTTTTCCGCTATGCCGGGTATGCAGGTTTGCTGGTGATGATTGATGAGCTGGTCAATATTTATAAGATTCCAAACAGCATTACTCGTCAATATAATTATGAAAAAATGTTGACCATGTATAACGACACATTACAAGGTAAAGCGCATTATTTGGGGCTAATTCTTGGTGCTACTCCGCAAACATTAGAGGATAAACGCCGTGGCATTTATAGTTATGAAGCACTTCGGTCTAGGCTGACGGAGGGTAAATTCTCTAGGCCAGGTGCTCGCGATTTATTAGCACCCGTTATTCGTCTTGATCCGCTCACGCCGGAGGAGATACTGGTCTTGTGTGAGAAGCTACAGACGATGCATTGTGGGCTGTATGGTTATGAGCCGCGTCTTACTACTGAGGATCTGGCTTCGTTTATTCAAATTGAATATGGCAGAGTTGGTGCAGATCGGCATATTACGCCGCGAGAAATTATTAGAGATTTTATTGAGCTGTGTGATTTGCTCTACCAGCATCCTGATTTGACGTTACAGGCAATTCTTGATTCTTCTTCATTTACCTTTGCCTCTGCGCCGCAGCCGCAAGTACATGACTCGTTTGGCGCATACTCTACAGGTGCCGCTTCACAGCAAACGCATCAAGTGGTGTCTGCCCCTGAACGCAATGCTGATCCTGATGAGGGTTTATATGCTGAATTTACGTTGTGAGCTTAGGTTGTACATGTATTGCGCAGGAAGCGGGCGGATGGTAACGATAGGCGGTTATGGTGAATACACACTATACAAGTGATACTCCAACTGATGATGTTGATGTGTTTAGTCGATATGCGCCGTTTATCCAAGACTATATTTACCAATCGGGATGGCATGCATTACGTGACGTGCAAGAGGCTACTGGACGCGCAATTTTTACTACCGACCATCATGTACTAGTTTGTGCTTCTACTGCGTCTGGTAAAACCGAGGCAGCGTTTTTTCCAATGCTGACTTTACTTGATGAAGCTCCGGCTCATAGCGTTGGTATTTTGTATATTGCTCCATTAAAAGCGCTCATTAATGATCAGTTTCTGCGTTTAGATGAATTATGTGAGCAAGCGCATATTACAGTCACGAAATGGCATGGTGATGCTTCTCAAAGTGCCAAACGAAGGCTACTCAAACACCCTAGTGGTATTGTGCAAATTACTCCTGAATCTTTAGAATCCTTACTGATCAATCGCGCTATGGAAATTCCATCATTATTCCACGATTTACGCTTTGTGGTTATTGATGAAATTCATGCGCTGCTACGCGCAGATCGTGGGCTACAAACCTTTGCTCTTATTGAGCGGCTTTGTAGAATTGCAGGATGTAATCCGCGCCGAATTGGTCTTTCTGCAACTATTGGAGATCCACAATCTGCTGGAGCATTTTTAGCAGCAGGCAGCGATCGAGCTACTATTATCCCGCATATCGAATCCGGCAATGACGTGTGGCGTATCAGTATGGAGCATTTTTATAATAGTGGACCACAAGCTGATGCACTTTCCACTGATATGAGTACTGAATCAACTAGTACAAAGCCAGTCTTAGCATTACCACAACAAGAAATAGCACGTGATATTCAGTTGCACACTCACCCTCAGCGTGCTCACGCTTTGACACAGCACCAGCAGCCACTACTTGACGCGCAAGAACCACCTAGCACCTTTATACAGGAGCAGGCAACTGATCAAGCACCAGAACAAGCAAACCCAGGTATAGGCTATATTTTTGAACATACCAAAGGTCATAAATGCTTAATTTTCACGAACTCACGTGAAGAATGCGAAATCGTCTGTCAGCAGTTACGACATTATTGCGAAATAACCGGCGAACCAGACCGATTTTTAATCCATCATGGCAATCTGTCACCTGCACTGCGCCAAAGTGCGGAAGAAGAGATGAAGGAAGACGACAGTCTTATCTCTATCTGCGCTACAGCCACCTTGGAGCTCGGTATTGATATCGGTAAATTAGAGCGTGCCTTTCATCTCGATGCACCATTCACTGTTTCTGGTTTCCTACAACGCCTTGGTAGGACAGGTAGGCGTGGTATGCCAAGCGAAATGTGGTTTGTGATGCGAGAAGATCCTGCGCTCGCTCGCAGCGATTCACCTGCCAATACCCCATGGTACTTACTACAAGGTATTGCACTGATACAACTCTATGCAGAGGAGCATTTTGTTGAGCCTGCCAGATTAGACCGGCTTCCCTATAGTTTGCTCTACCATCAGACCATGAGTACCCTTGCTTCGTATGGTGAATTAAGTGCAGCGCAACTTGCTTCACGCGTACTCTCATTGGCTTGTTTCCATACTATTAGCCAGGAGGATTATCGCCTGCTTTTGCGTCATCTTATTGCAACTGACCATATCAATCTTACTGAATCTGGCAATCTTATTGTCGGTATTACTGGAGAAAAAGTTGTCAATAATTATAAATTCTATGCGGTATTCCAAGAAAATATTGAATTCAGTGTTCGCACCGGTTCTCAAGAGCTCGGCACTATTGTTAAGCCGCCTCCTGTAGGAGAAACGATTGCTATTGCTGGTCGAGTGTGGGTGGTCGAAGATATCGATTATGAACGTCACCTTGTCTACTGCGAACTGGTACAAGGCACCAAACCAGCGTATTTTGGCGATGTACCAGGCGATATTCATACACGAGTGCTACAGCGCATGGCGCAAGTGCTACGCGAATCTACGATGTACCCGTACTTGCTCCCCCATGCACAAGCTCGATTAACACAAGCTCGCTCGCTTGCCCAGTACAATCATATGGCTGAGCAACCGCTTATACATCTTGGTGGTAGGTCGTACGCGCTAGTGCCATGGTTAGGTACTTACGCATTTTTGGCGTTAGAGCGTATGTTAAAAATTCGCTGCGCTAGTCGTTTAGGCTTAAAAGGCTTACAGTCTACACGTCCGTATGTTATGCAATTTACTATGCAAGTAAGCGAGCGCGAGTTTTATGCTATTGTGGCCGATGAGCTTCATCGTGGTATTGATCCTTTGGAATTGGTCTATCCTCAAGAAGTTCCTATTTTTGAGAAGTATGATCAGTATGTGCCTGCTGAATTGGTGAAAAAGGGCTTTGCTTACGGCGTGCTTGATATTCAAGGTATGGCTGAGGCGATTGAGCGCTGGACGCAGATGTTCTTGTAGCTTGGTATTGATAGGTAGCAGTTCCTAGATTACAATACCAAGCTCAATTGCTTCATATGATCCCTCTCAATACTTTGACTATTGTACTGTTTTGACAATAGCGCTGTGTCTTTAGATATGTTATCTATCAATACTCATACTTAGTTCGATGTTATCGTTGATTTGAGTGATGAGCTCGTTAATATGTGATTGCATAGCTCCGATAGCAGGTTGTCCACTGCAAGAAAATGATCTACTTGTGCAGGAGCTTTTTCCTGTATAGTCTGTTGCAGTTGATGAGTATCACGCGATGTTGCTGCAACATAATGTCCCTGTGCTAATGCTGCAAGTGTTGTTGCCAACCCTATGCCCTTTGACGCACCAGTTATGAGTAGTACTTCGTGTTCCATGGTTTCCCTTTTCAGTCTATGATTTTTACTTGCTCTTTGTGTGCAAGTGGTACTTGTGTGTATGCGGCAAGTACGTGTGTAACGGCACTATATACTTCTTGTAGTAGTGTGTTACCGTAGTCTGTGAGTTTGATTTGTAATGCACGCCTATCGGTAGGGCTTTATGTTTTTCTATAACTTGGCATGATGCTTCAAATCGGTGAAGCATGCGTGAAGTGGCACACTGGCTTAGCCCAATATACGCGCTAATTTCGTTAACAGTAAGTGGCTTTCCTTGCGCCTGGGCAAGATAATGCATGACGTAGAATGCATTCAGTGTCATTGGTTCTGACGTGTGTTGGAGCTGGTCGGCAATGGCATGTTCTATTTGATGCAGAGTATTGCGTGTGTCAAACCATTGTTCAAGGTTCATAGTTGCTCAATTCAAAACTGCATATTGAATGCTATAGTGTCTGCCATGGCTAACGCATTTGAAGCCCACAACATGACATGCTGCATTCCCATGCCAAACGGCAGTAAAAAAACTATTTTTGCCCATGTCGATCTCACTGTGCAATCCGGGGAAATTATTGATATTACTGGTCCATCTGGATGCGGGAAAAGTACTTTGCTCACTGCTTTTGCTCGATTAAATCGGTATAGTACAGGGCAACTGGCATTGCATGGAATTTCAGCCAAACAATACTCCCCTGCCAAGTGGCGCACACAAGTAGCGTATATTCCACAGCAACCAATACTTATTGGCGAAACAGTGGCTGACGCATTACGTATGCCTTTTGGTATGCGCATACGTCACCCTGCCCAATCTCACGCGCCCAATGACCTAAAACTTGAGCAACTTTTAACAACATTAGGTTGCGCTGATATCGAGATGCAGCGGCCCATTCATGAACTTTCGGGCGGGCAAGCAGCACGTATTAGTCTTGCGCGCACGCTACTTACTAAACCACAAGTACTCCTCGCCGATGAAGTCGATGCCGCACTCGATCCAGACAATGCTTATCTAGTCAGCCAACTCCTACAACATATTGCAACACATGAGCATGTAAGCATTATTCGCGTAAGACATAGTGCCGATGATGGCATTGCAACACGTACACTTATACTAAACCCAGAAGGACTACATCATGTCAACCAATAGTTACAATATTGATATTTGGGGACTGGTTATTGCTTTACTTATGGTGAGCATTGCGGCCATCATTACCGTGCGCATGCGCATCGGCATAGCAACAACGCTCCTATGGTCCACACTTCGAGCTTTACTACAACTTGCAGTTATGGGCTATATTATCGGCTTTGTTATTGCACAGCAAAACCCTTGGTTAGTGGGCTTACTGATCATCTTTATGCTGGTAGCAGGAGTACAAATTACTCTATCGAGAGCAAAAGGTGTACCACATGGGCTCGCGCTACCAGTGCTGTTAGCGCTTACTCTAACCGTACTACTGATGATTAGTGTAGTTGCCGAACTCATCGTTAGGCCACAACCATGGTATGCTCCACAACTGGTAACACCACTCGCAGGAATGCTTTTGGGTAACACTGTCTCAGCACTTGCTGTAGGATTAAGCAGATTTTTTGAATCCATGCGCGAACGCCGCAATGAGATACAGACATTACTAGCACTTGGCGCCAGTACTTGGGAAGCTGCTCGACCATCAATTGAATCGTCTATCAGACTGGGTATTACTCCTACTATCGCATCCCTCGCTTCTGCAGGCATAGTTACCATTCCAGGCATGATGGCTGGTCAAATCATTGCAGGAGGCGACCCACTTAACGCAGCCAAATATCAGTTTGTTATTTTAGTAACTATTGCCTCTCTCACGCTTATCGCAGATTCTATAATTATGCTTATGGTATATCGAACATGCTTTAATCAAGAAGCACAATACATATTGTAATTACGAAACGAAAGAATACATAGTGTTGGCATAGCGTCTAGCACATAAAAATCAATAATAAATACCAGCGCCATATATTAAAATAGACATATTGGCAGAGCAACAGAATTTGAGATATGATGAACAACCACACAATAACTATTGTATTCGCCTGCAAGCAAAATGCTGGGCGCTCGCAGATAGCTGCGGCGATTGCTCGACAACAAGCACCAGCTTATATACATATAGTAAGTGCTGGTACAACTCCAGCTGAGCACATTCACCCTCAAGTAATGCAGGCGTTAATGCAACGCGGTCTCAGTCCGGTTAATCTTACGCCGCAACTACTCACCGATGAGATAGTAGCACAGGCTGATTGGGTGATCACCATGGGGTGCGGCGAGGCATGCCCCGTATATCCAGGAAAACATTATGTGGACTGGCCTGTTGCAGATCCTGCACACGCAAGCTCACTAGAGGTAGAGGCTATTATTGCAGATATTGAAGGTCGTGTACGCGATTTACTTCAAAGAATACAATCTTAAGTGAAATAACACCGTACCCGTGCTGTATTTCGTGTATACATAGGTGTTACTTTGTGCGACGCTTACTACTCCAGTTTTCCCGTTGTAGTCTACTGTGATGCAAGTGTTGCCGATTTGCATGCTGCCTACTATGTTGCTACTACTCATGTTTTTGTGGGGCACTGCCCCACGCGAGCCGCGTAGCTACCAACTACGCGGCTTTTTGTGCCCCGTGTGCAGTATCGCGTGGGGTACAAGCCGCGAAACATTACATCATCGCTAGTTCTCGAGTAAGTGCGCGCCTAACTATTTCGTCAGTACTAACTCCTAAACGCTGAGACTTGCTGGCAATAAGATCCCACAAATCGACACTAATAGAAATGTTGGGCTTATTCATCTCAACATCGTTTTCATCTAGCGGTGTCTGTCCAGCAAATACTGGACCACTCTCGCCTGGATAGATACCATGTTCAGCATCACTCGACTATTTTTCTATCATTTTGTCGGTAACGATTGTGCCAGCTTTAGAGATCATTCCCATGTTCTTATCTCCTTAACATGCCTAACTCTCGTAATACTTTTACGGTAGCTTCCATTGCATGGTATATAACCCAATCACTATTCTTATCTAAAATGCAATCACTTCCAGTTGTCTACCTCTATCGTCTATGCCCACTGCAACATAGTTATACGGTTCTGTGTTACGTCGCATAGATTTTTGGATATTACGCCATACTTGCACATCAAATTTGTTTATCTCTGGATGGCGCTGTTGCACTCTATCCGATGCTATAACATTATTGACCAAGTATGAACCTCCTTCAGCCGCTATTGGTTCGCAAGTCGGTTTTTAGTTGGTAGACTTTAACTCCTTGGCTCATATGGCTTCAAGACAATGGTTTGCGGCTCGATATATTGCATGGGATTGCGATATTGAGGAGGGTGCTCTGGCATAAATACACCCCAATGGAGGCACTGGGTGCAATGCATTGCTGATGATTGTGCATACGTGATAACGCCAAAAGGTTCGCCCTGTGTAACTGTGCTACCGATATGTAGAGTTGGTAAAAGCCGTGCTGGTTGATAGCTACTTACTACACCTTCTTGATGCTGTAAGGAAACTGTTGGTACGCCCGCGATGATTCCGGCATATCTAATAACGCCGCGTGCTGGCGCTATAACCGATTCTTGTTCTTGTGACTTAATATCAATGCCGCGATGTCCTGCAAGCCATGCTGCGGGAGGTTTTTCAAAATGGCGCAATATTGTAGGAACGCTATCTTGTCTGTGCTCAACTGGCCATTGCCAGCGAATACGACATTGTTTATGCTGACTTTGGCTGTCTGAAATAGTGATGGATTTTGCTGGTTTCGAGCCGCGTATTTGGATAAAGGAATTTGATTGGGATGAGTAGTTTGTAGAAGCACTATTGGTTTCGTTTGTTGACATGGCATAAGTGGATATAGGAGCGGAGACAAAGCATACAATACTTCCAAAGCAAAACGTCCACAGCGCACATACAACAAGATACATATATTGTTTATGTGCTGCTAAACGTGCAAATCGTTGTTGCTGCCGGTACAGCTGAATACGATGTTGGAATTGTGCTGATCGGGTTTGTACTGACATAGTATTCCTTTCAAAACAATGCGTTTGATTAAGTGCTGTATTGTGCTGAGTTACTACGTTGTAATGAAGTGTGTCCTTGCTTATAGTTCAGCACATTCAAATTTCTGGAAGCAAGCGCTTGAGGAATTGTTATCAAGCATTCGTCAACTACGCGAGGACAACTCATGGCATTGCAGAATGGTTATAGATAAATACTGAAAATACGTGCAACACGCCGTGATTTGGCATATGAAGGAAATGGGTCTATAGTATTCATCTTGTGAGCACGAAACAGTTCACTGCTTCAAGTTCATGGAGTATTCCTGCGTAGCTCAGTTGGCAGAGCATCCGACTGTTAATCGGACGGTCGCTGGTTCAAGCCCAGCCGCAGGAGCAAGTCAAAACCCCTTGATTTTCAAGGGGTTTTCGCATATCTGCACACCATACAACCAACCATCAAAAATAGCATTCCCCTACATTCCCCTACATTCCCCTACATATTGAGATAGGGGCAAAAATTCATTCCATTGTGTACTGTGCACGACACGCCGATACCATGTATATACATATCCGCTTAGCTGAAATGTAAAAGATAAAGTGGTTTTGCCACACTAGTGTGGCTTGCTGTTCCCACGTGGCAGAGTTTCCTGCCTATATGCCTGTTCTAAAAGCCCATTATGCCTCGGCAGTACGGTACTCTACGCGCGGTCGCTCTCTACCCTCTATTACCTCAGCATCAACGATAATACGTGTAACATTGTGTAGTTCAGGCAATTGGAACATCGTCTCCTCGAGCGCTTGCTCAATAATAGAACGTAGTCCACGAGCCCCTGTGCCACTTGACTTTGCAATATGAGCAATCTGCGCAATAGCATCATCTTGAAAGTCCAAAGTAATACCATCAAATGCAAATAGCTTTTGATATTGCTTGGTTAAGGCATTAACAGGATCACAAAGAATCCTCGCCAGATCCTGCTCTTGCAGCTCATCAAGCACAGTGCGTACCGGAATTCTTCCAATAAATTCAGGAAGCATACCAAATTCAATCAAATCATCGCCAGTAACATAATGCAATAGCGCATTGCCATCCACATGAGCAAGCTCGTCGCGTTTATCTGAAGTCACAAACCCACTCTCATGCTTACCTAAACGGCGTTCAATAATATCTTCCAGCCCAACAAACGCCCCACCAAACATGAATAAAATATTACGCGTATCAATTTGCACCGTTTCCAAATCGCGATGCTTACGAGAACCTTCCACCGGAACGCTGGCTACTGTGCCTTCAATAATTTTTAATAAAGCCTGCTGTACTCCTTCACCGGACACATCACGAGTAATCGACGTATTCTCTCCCGATTTGCGCGCAATTTTATCAATCTCATCAATATAAATAATGCCAGACTGTGCGCGTTCAATATCACCATCAGCCGCCTGAATTAACCGCTGTAGTACAGTCTCTACATCGTCGCCAACATAGCCTGCCTCAGTAAGCGTTGTCGCATCAGTAAGTGCAAAAGGCACATGCATAACATCAGCTAATGTACGCGCTAAATAGGTTTTACCCACACCAGTGGGACCAAGCATAAGCACATTTGACTTATCGATGCGTACATGACCGAATGCTTTAGCGAGTTGTGCAAGTTTATGCCTGTGATTATAGCTTTCCTGCTCATGATGCGCAGTGTCTGATTGTCGTTCTCGTTTATGCAATCCTTGACTAAAGGATGAAAATCTACTTTGCGAATCTGTATGAAGTGCTAGTGCTAGCGTATCATCATGTGCAGGGTCATCATATGCTCGCTTATCATGACTCGTATCATCATGCGCTTCATCATGTTCTATAAATGCTTGATGATGCACTGGCATTTTATCTCGCAGTGTTTGCCCAGTAGCGTGTTCAGTATTTTGTTCGCTTTGCTTGCTCAATTGCTCATAGGACTGCATAACCACACGTTTGTAGTGATTATGCACTGCTACAGCAAGTGTGCGTTTTGCTTGATATTGCCCAACAACATACTGCTCTAAGTAGTCATAAATCGCGCGTGGAGCAGGAATATGATCGGCAAAAACTTGCGCATCTTCTTGCTGGTGCTCTTGCAAAATCTCTGTACAAATAGCAACACACTCATCACAAATAGCAACTCCGGGACCCGCAATTAACTTGGTAACTTGCTCTTCACTTTTACCGCAAAAATTACACACCATGACCTCATCGTCATAGCTAACTACTTCTCCCATAGCACTCCCTACACGTTGCGGTATGTGACAAAACGCTATCTATAAACTAACGTCCCTATCCTAGCACTATTACCACGATAGGGACGTATTACAACACTTACTGCCATACACGTCAAGCGTATTTTCAGACAGACTAGTGTGTAGTTCTTATCACTTCAGCATCGAATGCTTACGCAACTCGAACCTGATGAACTACTGACGAGGAGCTAACACCTCATCAACAATACCGTACTCTTTTGCCTGCTGCGAGGTCAAAATTGTATCAACTTCAATATCCTTACGGATGCGCTCAATATCCTGACCTGTATGCTTGGCTAGTGTCTCCTCTAACCATGTGCGCAAACGCAACATTTCACGAGCCTGAATCTCAATTTCAGTGGCTTTACCAAAATCCTGACCCATAGCAGGCTGATGAATAAGTACACGAGCATTAGGCAGCATCAATCGCTTACCCTTGGTACCTGCTGCCAATAAAATTGCCGCAGCGCTAGCTGCCTGACCTAAGCATACTGTCTGCACATCAGGGCGAATATACTGCATAGTGTCATAAATGGCAGTCATAGCAGTCATTGATCCACCAGGAGAGTTGATGTACATCATCACATCGCGGTTTGGATCTTGGCTTTCCAATACCAGCAACTGTGCCATAATATCGTCTGCACTGGTGTCATCGACCTGCACACCCATAAAAATAATGCGATCTTCAAACAGTCGCGTGTATGGATCTTGGCGCTTAAACCCATATGGGGTTTTCTCCTCAAACTGAGGAAGAATATACCGCGACTGTGGTGAGGTAAACGACCTACCTGCTAAACGCTGGGCTCGC
The DNA here is from genome assembly GCF_014635685.1 of Galliscardovia ingluviei. GTDB lineage: Bacteria > Actinomycetota > Actinomycetes > Actinomycetales > Bifidobacteriaceae > Galliscardovia > Galliscardovia ingluviei. The sequence continues at coordinate 638,106 of NZ_BMDH01000001.1, read as the reverse complement.
GCAACAAATTGTGCTTCTTCAGAGGCCATGTTATTCCCCCTTCTGTGTGATAGAGCTTGGTGTAGATACAAGCTTATCTACAAATCCATACTCCAAGGCTTGCTGAGCAGTAAACCAGTGATCATACTCATTATCGCGATAAATCTCTTCAACAGTATGACCAGTTTGTTCAGCAGTAAGCTCAGCCATAGTCTTCTTCATATCCATAATCAATTCGGCATTAATACGGACATCTGTAGCCGTACCACCGACACCACCAGCAGGCTGATGCATAAGCACTCGGGCATGAGAAGTCAGGTAGCGCTTACCCTTGGTGCCAGAGCTTAACAAGAACTGACCCATAGAAGCACACATTCCAAGACCCATCGTAGCAACATCAGGTTCAATAAGCTGCATAGTATCGTAAATAGCCATACCAGCAGTAATAGATCCACCTGGAGAATTGATGTAGAGCCAAATATCCTTAGTTGGATCTTCAGCGGCAAGCATCAACATCTGTGCACAAATAATATTGGCATTCTCATCACGCACTTCGGAGCCCAACCAGATAATGCGTTCCTTGAGCAACCTGTTAAAAATAGGGTCATTAGGACCCATTGGCGAATCCGAGCCATCCATTAGTGGCGAGGCATGTAGTAAGTCACTCACCTTGTCTCCTTAACCTTAAACTAATCATCCTTAAGCCTAGCGTCTTGAAGAGACTCGCGGCGCGTTTTCGGCTGCACGCGTATCAAACACTCACACAATACCACTAAGAGCTTAAAATTACGCTTGCACACACAGTGTAGAGCGTCCATCTGGTTTCACACGAGTTACCGTAATATTTGATGGTACTTGATCTTTCAAACGATCAACATGAGAAATAATACCAATGGTTCGATGCCGTGAAATCGCGTGTAAAACGTCCATAACATCATCCAAATATTCATCAGATAACGAGCCAAAGCCTTCATCAATAAACATGGTTTGCAGTGACAACCCACCTTGACCAGCAGTTATTTCATCAGCTAGAGCAAGCGCCAAAGCCAAAGAAACGAAGAAAGTCTCTCCACCTGAAAGACTTGCTGCAGCTCGAATGGTATCACTGCGCCGATCGTAGACACTTATTGGCAATCCGGTTTTGCGCCCACGGTGCATTGTGGATTGATCTAAGCGTAATTCGTAAACACCACCTTGAATATCATGCAAAAGTTCATTAGCATGCTCCAACATGTCTTTACAGCGCTCAGTCACCGAATATGTCATTAACGTAATTTTTTCAGCAGCCGGAGAATCTGGAGATGCATTTGCTAATGCAGCCATGGCTCGAATAGGCTCATATGCTTGGTAGGTTTTCGCCCATTGTTCGTAGTCTCGCATCAGCTGTGACTGCAATCGCTGTGACTGCACCTCAATATTGTGTACTACCGTATACAACTGGCGTGTATCGTCACGCTGTTGCAATGCCTGACCCTGTTTCTGTTCAAAACGTGTTAGATCAATATGCTTTGACACTTGTATTAGTGCTGCTATCACGCTACGTAGCTCATCAAAATGTGTACGTCCCACGCTCTGTTCTACAAGATACTGATATATCGTGCGAATATTGCTTGTATAGCGCTCGCTCAATTTATTATCTTGTTGTGTGTCGAAAGCAAAAAGCGAAGCTACTGAAATACCAGCATTTTCGGTATCATCTGCATTTTCAATAGCACTTGTCTCCTCGGCAGTGCGTTCGATTGTGGCATATAACTGTATAGCCAGTTGCTTACCGTGCTCATCAGTAGCTGCACAAGCATGCTCAAATGCTTGAATTTTGTGTTCAATATCGACCTGCATATCATCGTCTAATACTGCTTGAGTCACAGCATCGCTATCCTTGAAATTGGCTTGTTTACAAGCTTCGTTTATACTTTTGCGAAGTCGTTGCAGGGTTTTGTTCTGCTCATCAATCAGCGCGGTAAGTGTGTTATGTTGTTGTATTGCCGCATCATAGCGTTTGAGTTGTTCGTCAAGAGCTTGTTCTTGATCAATGCGCTGTTGTGCCTGTGCAATACACTCGTTGAGTTCTTGGATACGGTGCTCTAGGCTAGCCTGCGTTGAGTTGCTATCAAGGCGTGATTGCAATTGCTTGTGGGTAGCTTGAATTACAGAAAGTTCTTGTTGCGCCTTATCCGCCATATGTTGTGCTTCTACCACTGCCTGCTCGAGCTGCTGCGCATGATCAACCTGCTTTTGTACCGCATCTCGTTGTTGTATAAAGCTTTGGTACTGCTCCACTCGTTCGTTGGCTTGTTTCAATTCTCGTTGTGCTTGTTTAACGCCCCCGTGCGCCTGTTCTTGTTCAGCATGAAGATCAGCACGTATCGTTACTAACTTCGTCTGAAGTTGTTCACATTGGGTGCGTGCGTTATTTTGTTCCTGCTCTAGTCGAGCAATATATGATTCATCTGGCACATAGTCAGGCCGCATAACCGGATTAGGGTGTTCCAGCGCACCGCATACTGGACAAGGCTGTCCTTCAATAAGTAATGCTGCAAGTTTCGCATTTTCATCTTGCTGTACTGTTTGCACGGCAAGATTGAGACTTGTTGTTGTATCTTCAAGTTGTTGTTGTGCTTGTTTGTATGAATTGGCAAGTTGCTGCTCTTGCTTTTGCAGCGTTAGCGCTTGCTCGGCATGGGTAAGCACTGCTTGAGCTTGCTCAAGTTGCGCTTGTGCTCCACCATATTGTTCAATATGTTCCTGAATCTTATGAAGCTGTTGTGAGAAATTTGCACTGGTGCCAAAATCTTGTGATTGCTGTTGAGCTTGTCTAACAGCCATTACTTGTGTTTCAACATGACGTTGTGCTTGTTTAAGCTGCTCTTGAGTCTGCTGTATCTGCAGCCACAATTCTTGTTGATGTTGCACTTGCTCTAATTGATATGTATAGTCCACTAGCTGCGTACGCGCCTGATGAACTTGCTGTTGGCCAGCAACAATCTGTTCACGCTTGGGAAATTCAGCTATCTGGTCTACCAATATTTTATGCTGCTGAACTGTCGCATCATGTTGCTGTTGCTGAGCTTTCAACTCAAGAATACTCGTATAAATAGGCGCAGCATCGCGAGCACGGCGTAATTGTGAACGTAGCCCAACAATATCGTCATATTGCTGTAGTTGTTGCGCTACCGTGACACTGTATTCATGTATTTGTTCAATATTGTGCACAACTTGTCGTGCAAATAGAGTCTGTTTCTGCGCTTGAGACCAGAGTTGCTGAGCGGTGTTAATATCCTGCATAATTCCATGCTGCCAAGCATTAAGATGCTGTGCGAAAGCCTCCGTATGCGATGTTAATGCTCGCTTAACATCTTCTGTAGTTAATGCTGGCACATTGAGCTTGTGCTCACTAGTTAAGCACCACTGTTCATTGTCGCTTGCAATATTTTCAAGTTCCCGCTGCTCACTATCAGCTAGATGGTTGTGCTCTCGCATAAGCTCTACATAGTCCTGCACCAGCTTTTGCCAAGCAATAATACACTGCGTAAACACAGTAGAATCTTGATCAAGCTCACTCTTTGCTTGCTTTCGAGCCTCCTGAAGCTCATCCTGCACTTTTTCAAAAATACGCGCATCCACTAAGTCAGCAAGCAATTGAGTGCGTTCTTCTGGCTGCATATTAAGTAGTTTTGCAAATTGCCCTTGAGCCAATAAAACTGTGGTAGTAAATTGTTTGCGCGTCAACCCAATAATCGCAGATAATTCCTGGCCAACATCATTAGCTTTGGTAGCCAGCACCGTAGCATTACCCTGAATTTGAGCAAAATCAAAATACCGTTGTGCACTACCCTGTTCATCGACATCATTAATAAGCTGACGAATATCATCATCTAGTTGCCACAGTGTTGCACTTGCACGATGTTCAGTAACTCCTTCGCCACGCAATTTTGGGATACTATATTGTGGCTCTCTACGCACGCGGTATACCTTATCACGTATTTCAAAAATCAGATCGGTAAAAGTTTCTTTACGACTTTGAGCTAAGAATTTAGACCTCATGCGAGAACTATCACTAAAATCACTGGAAACACTGTCATACAAAGCCATAGTAATAGCATCAAGAAGTGTTGATTTACCAGAACCTGTCTCGCCCTGAATTAAAAACATACCTGAAGCACTCAATGCCGCAAAATCAATAGAACACTGCTCAACATAAGGACCAATACCAGCAAATTGCAACCCGATAATCTTCACAATGCTCTCCCCTGCGCTAATGCTCGCTCTAAAGCCCGGTGCAAAACATCACGCTCTTGAACCGTCGCTTTCCTACCAAGCATATCTTGAACAAAACTGTCGAGAATATCACTATCCTGCGCAGCATCACGTTCTGCAGTAAGTCGCGGTGCACTACGACTACTCGCTGTTCTATCGTAAATAATAGTTTTTTCAAGTACATACTGGTAGTAATGATCAAGTTGCTCATATAACCCACGCGGATATTCATCAACATGCACACGAGCACTGACCCAATGCTCGCTATGCTGCTCAGCCTCATTCAGTACGTCTTGCAGCTTTCCTTCAACAATGCTTAACGCTGGCTGACCTGACTGCACAGGCTCAAGATGCTCAACAACAATACGTGATGAACACATCTCACCCTGATCGCATGTATCACCATGTTTACCCTTACTCTTGGCATTAGTAGCATCGACACCAGATTCAGTATTGAGTATCACTACGCTTTTATTATTCCCCTCACGCGCTGGAATTACACGTTCAGAAAACGAATACGCTAGCAGTGATCCACTATAACGAGCAATTGGAGTAACTAGTGAATCAATATTCGCCTTTACGCCATGCTGCTCGCACCACTGCTTCGCCAATTTGGCTTGCGGAAGAAGAACTACATGTTGAGTATCAGTATTCGATGAATCTGTTATATCTGCCGAATCAATGCGCACTTGCTGAGCGCGATGTAAATGCCCAAGTGCAAGATAATCAATACCTGAACCTATAAATAAGTCACTCGCAACGCTTTGCACACCGCCAATAGCGATATTGCGCTCGCTATCTGCTGGAAGAGCACCACGGACAAATGCATGAGCCATCACAATCACTGTAATCGCTTTGCCGATACGTTCAGCTTTCGCACGCTGCTCAAGGATACTCGGCATCATCAATGTTAATGCTGCACTCATCATGGCATCGTGAGAACGATCGACATGTACTACAGTTTCATCGTCAATCTGTACCCCATACGGCATTGGCAAATATTGTATATCATCAAATTGCTGTATGTATTCTTGTATAAGACTTGCAATATCGGCGCGATATGCATCAGGATCTAAATACGGTAGCGCATATACTGCTGTAATTTCATGATCACGCTCAACAATTACCGGTTTTGCAATATCACGAACATTCCATCGCATATGCAACTGCGGTACAAATGCTTGATCTGCAAAACCTAATCGTAATGCGGAATCATGATTGCCCGGCGTAATCACGACTTCTACAGGACGCCCATCAACAGTAAGCTGAGTAATACGGTTCAATACGCTACTGAGCAACTGCACAGACTGTGCAGAAGGTCGTGGCACATCGTATACATCGCCGCTCACTAGCAAAACCTGAATATGCTCTTGTTCGATATAGGAAATCAGCCAATCGAGTGCATGTTGCTGCCACTTTTGCATGTCAACGCCTTTAAAGCGCCTGCCGATATGCCAATCAGAAGTGTGCAATATTTTCATAGCATTCCTTATCGCCGAGTACTGAGATGTAGTAGTCATGCTTAAGTCCCTTGCACAGCAAGTATACAGCGATATGCTGTAGATAAGACATAAGGCAGGCTGATGCCTGCCTTATAAGCACATAATCATCACCGTAACTCTGTATGTAACTCAGTACCAAGTTCACTTTTGAACTGGGACGGAATGCTCATGCGTTTAATATATGTTTGGATTTATGATTGTTGTGCTGCAAGAATTAAACGTGCAATATTTTGCGCGGCAAATCTGAGATTGCTTGCAGCATGTTCCACTGCATCTTGCATTGTACATACTCCTGGCATAATACCAAAAATGGCATCAAATCCTAAACTATACAATGGCTCAACATCGCTGCCTACTTTGCCAGCAAGAGCGATGACTTTACAATTAGGGTTAGCCTGATGCACTGCCTTGGCTACGCCCATCGGCGTTTTGCCATATTGAGTTTGCGAATCAATGCCACCTTCACCGGTAATACACCAATCAGCTCCCTTGGCAAGAGCAACCAGACCAACGGTATCGACAACGATATTCACTCCTGAACTCATAGAAGCATGAGTGAATGCTAAAAAGCCTGCGCCCAAACCACCGGCAGCGCCCGCTCCTGGAATATCTACAACTCGCTTACCAAGTTGCTGCTCAATCACTTGAGCATAATGTGTTAGTGCCTTATCGAGCTGCTCAACCATCTGGGGTGTGGCACCTTTTTGTGGCCCAAATACTGCGGATGCTCCTCGCTCTCCAGTTAATGGATTCGTGACATCCGAAGCAAGACGAATTTGTGTAGTAGCAAGGCGGGGATCTATACCAGAGGTATCAATGTGGTCAAGATGAGCTAAGGCGGCACCACCAGGTGCAAGCTCATGACCTTGGGCGTCCAAGAGTCGCACACCTAAAGCCTGCGCCATACCTGCACCACCATCATTGGTTGCTGAACCACCTAGCCCAATAATGAACTGATGTACTCCATGATTGAGCGCGTCAATAATCAACTCACCTGTGCCACGTGTGGTTGTAATCAGTGGGTTGCGCGTAGTTTCATCAATAAATTGGATGCCACTGGCAGCTGCCATTTCAATAACGGCAGTCTGCCCATCTCCAAGCAATCCATATTCTGCTTGGACTGGTGTTCCTAAAGGCCCTGTAACCTCTGCTGTAAGTAGCGTACCGCTTGTAGCATCAACTAGTGATCGCACAGTACCCTCACCGCCATCAGCCATAGGCACACACACCAATTCAGCTTCTGGCAACACTTCACGTACTCCTTGAGCAATTGCGTCTGCTGCCTGCTGAGCGGTAAGACTTCCTTTAAAAGAATCTGGAGCAATGACGATTTTCATCATAACCAACCTTTACTGACTCGTTCTATTACATGCAAGAGCATCGACTTATTCTTCATAGAAATCACTAGAAAACGAGATACATCACGCTCGACACCACAGTCATAGTTAAACCAACAAGAGCCTCGTATGGCAATACTTTCATACGTTCTGCCAAGCTCATATTCATGCTCTTACCCGTTACATGGAAGTAGTTACCATGTGGCAACGAATCAATAACTGTTGCACCCGCTTGCATAGTAACTGCGGCAGCAACAGGAGAAACACCAAAGCCCAAAATGGTACTACCAAAAGCACTTGAACCCAAAATAACACCAGTCGATGTAGAAGCAGCGGCAGCAGCCATAAGAATACCCGCAATTGGCGCTAAGAATGACCCAGAAATACCCGTCATCTTAATCAAGTTGACGATTTGATCAGGTAAATCAGAATTCGTTATCAGACCGCCTAAAGCGCCAGCACCAATAAGAATCAGCACCACATCGACCATACGGTTAAGACCAGCTTTCGTGTATTGCAGTATATGCTTGCCCTGACCCATAGCTAGCAAACCAATAATGGCTGCCAATGGCAAAATATACATTGCATCTACCTGGAATGCTTTCATAAAACCAATTCCCAGCACCGATCCAATAGGGTTAATAAGCAATAGCACTATCGCGACAATTGGAGCAACTAATGAAGCCCCAATAGAAGGCAGCTGTGCTGGCTCGCTATCGTCTGATGTTTCTCCTAAATCAGCCATAGAGACAGGAGTACCACGGTGCTGTAACAGACTTGCCAAAAGCACGGCAACTGCTAATCCAAATAACGCTGGAATAAAGCTGTTAATCATCACACTAGCGATAGGAACTTTGAACCCCTCTGCAACAGCTACAGTGTTTGGATTTGGAGAAATAATATTACCTGCTTTTCCACCACCAGAGAGGGCAACAAGCAGCGCCAGTTTTGAAAAATGCAAACGGGTACCAACCTCAATAGCAATTGGAGCCACAATCAACACTGCAACAGGAATAAATACGCCAACTGCACAAATAATCATTGTGGCAAAAGCTAGTGAAAAAATAGCTAGTTTTTCGCCGAATACAGTAACAATCGTTTTGGCAATACGATTAGCAGCGCCAGATTCCATCATCACGCCTGCAAGTACACCTGCAGCAAGAACACGCACTACAGTGCCCATAACACTTTGCGAACCTGCAACAATTATTTTTACTGTTTGAGGGAAATTTGCCCCTCCGATAAGGCATCCGACAACAGCGCCAAGCATCAATGCGTACGTGGTATTGAGTTTTTTCAGTATTAGTATTATTGCCAAGGCAAGACCTAGCAGAGCTGCCCACCATGTTAATGTCACACCCATGTGAATTCTCCTTAACCGGTGTTACCGGTACTAATCTTAGTTCGTTGGAGCATCGCAGTTTCTGTAGTCAACAACGACTTACGGATTTATATCCAACGTTTTCACATGTAATTATTGATGACTTATCGCATTATTTCCATATGCTCTATACTCTGTATTCATCGCATTCAATATAGAAAATGTTATACATACCAAAGTATAGGATATATTTCAACTACCTAAACGGGGGTACAATCACCCCCTCTTCAAATATATAAGCAAAGGAGCACCATGGAGATCTCTGCATCAATCGCTCAAACCATTGTATCCAAACTCAAAGGTGCGCTACAACATGAAATTAACCTTTTTGACACGAGAGGCGTAGTGATTGCAAGCACAGATCACTCACGAATTGGCGGAGTACATGGAGCGGCGCAGTTAGCTATTGAGCAACGTAGAACTATTGCAGTACATGACAATAACCAGTTTGTAGGAGCAAGACCGGGTATTAACGCGCCTGTGATGATTGGCAATCAAGTGGTAGCCGTAGTAGGTATTACCGGACAATGTGACGAAGTTGCGCAATATGGCGACATCATCCGCAAAATGACTGAAATTCTTATCAGAGAGAACCTTGACCAGCATACACGGTTTGACCGTCGACTTATGCAAGCAAATCTTATAGACATGATCACAAGAGAAATACCAGATACGGTTTCTATTGCCTATCTTGCATCCGCACTCTCTATCTCGCTTGACCGTTCGCGAACGGTAATTGTTGGACGATTCGACCATGGTGTTGCTCCACAGCATATTCGTGAAAGCATTGTCAACCATATCACTGGACTACTTGAACAAAGCCCACAAAGTATTTGGTCAGCAGGAGCTGGGCGATGTGTAATGCTTGTCGATACACAAGAAGTATATGATATTGATCAACATTTGCAAACCATAGTTGATACTATCAATCAGCAGTACATTGGCGCAAAATTACGTTTTGGCATAGGCACACAGTGCACACAAATTCAGGAATATGCGAAATCTCATGAACTAGCAAACCGAGCACTACAGTGGAGTACTTTTACTCAAACACAGGATGTAGCGCACTATAATACTATCGATCTTGGCATGGTGATTACCGCATTACCCAAACGTGATGCGCAATATATTATCCAACATATGCTCGGCAATATTGATGAACATACACTAGATGAATATAGCGCTATTATGCGTGCATACAGCACCTACAACGGAGCTATTACCAAGGCCGCGCAGAGCCTGTACATTCACAAAAACACATTACAAAACAAGCTCAACACCATCGCGCAAGTAACGGGGTATAATCCTCGTAACCACAAGGATTATGCTCTGCTTACTATCGCTTTTACACTACGAGATTGGTTAGCGTTTACCAACCAACCCGTACATCGTATCGCACAATAAGGAATGTTACATCAGCATAGTAATAATAGATTACTGAACTATTAAAACGTTAAGCAACATACTGGGCACGCCACTGCTCAAGCTCTTTCAGTAGTGTTTGGCGCTCATGCTCATCAATAAATGACGTTTCAATACTATGCTGAGCAAATTGTGCCAACTCGGCAGCACTAAACCCAATATTCGCTAAGGCTTGATAGTTGTCTGCAATATACCCACCGAAATACGCTGGATCATCAGAATGCACAGAAACAGGAACACCAGCTTCCAACAAAGCACGTAACGGCAGTTTACTAATATCATCAACTACTTGCAATCGTCTATTAGACAGCGGGCAACTGGTCATGCCAATACGGTCACGAGCACACTGCTGAACGACTTGTGCATCATCAATCGCGCGCACCCCATGGTCAATGCGCTCAACATGTAATATATTTAACGCCTGCTCAACATATGATGAGGGACCCTCTTCACCAGCATGAGCTACTACATGTAAACCCATGGCACGAGCACGAGCGAACACTTCATCAAAAAGCTCAGGAGGATACCCTACTTCCGCAGAATCTAAGCCAATGCCACATAATTCGTCAGCACGAGGAGCAGCCAAATCCAAAATACGATGAGCATCTTCAACTGGCATGTCGCGAACAATACAAAGAATCAAACTGCTGGTAATACCAAAGTTTTCACGACCATATTGCATACCTGCCAGCAAACCATCAAGCACCATATTGTAATCAAGCCCATTATGCACATGCACCTGTGGGTCAAAAAATATTTCTGCATGTCGCACGCCATCATCGTGGGCATGTTCTAAATATGCAATCATCAAATCACGAAAATCTTCAGAAGTTTTCAGCGTACCCATAAGCTGATAATACAAGTCTAAAAATGATTGCAAATTAGTAAATGCATACTGTTTACGTAGTTCCTCAAGAGATGCATAAGGCAGCGCTATATGATTGCGCTCAGCAAGAGCTAACGCCAATTGTGGCTCAAGCGTGCCTTCAATATGTAGATGAAGTTCAGCTTTAGGTAACTGGCAGATAGCTTGTCTACTTAGCGTTGCATGTTGCTCAATCATATATACCTCACTAGTTTAAGATATCCGTATTGTACCCTTGACTAGGAAGAAGTTACACGAGTACAGTTACTAGTATGACTGATTTACCAGAACCTCACACATTGCAAGTTGGAGAACAAGCTCCAGATTTCACTCTGCCTGATGAGCAAGGCAATAATGTTCATTTATATGATGTGCTCGCACAAGGCAATCGCGTTATTGTATATTTTTATCCTCAAGCAATGACCCCAGGTTGCACACGCGAAGCCTGCGACTTTAGCAGTAATATCAATAAATTCACAGAAACTGGATATACCGTTTTAGGTATTTCACGAGACAATATCGACAAACTGGCTCGTTTTAAGCAAGCAGAACATTTGCAGTTTTCTCTACTTTCTGATCCTGATACTACAGTGCATCGTCAATGGGGAGCTTGGGGTGAGAAAAAACTGTATGGCAGAATCCATGAAGGTGTATTGCGTTCAACTGTGGTGCTTGATACTGATGGCACAGTGTTATTAGCACGGTACAATGTGCGTGCACGCGGACACGTCGATATGCTGATGCGACTTATTAGTGAACTGCAGTAGCAATAAGCACAATTATCGAAGCACTGTAATCAAACTACTATAGCTAACAATTAGCATATATAGCTTAAAGCATTCCAAGTCCATACTGAATCGCCTTTTATAGTGAGCATATGTTAAGTACAGCAAGAGGGTCTAAGCACATGCCTAGACCCTCTCACTATACACAACTTATATACGATGGCGTTTTATAACTACGCTAGTTATCAACTACATCCAAGGTATATGATTACTCAGCATCCGCCTGAGCTGCAGCGTCAGCTACTTGAGCGGCAACACTTGCAGCGGCTACGCTAGCATCTTCGTCATCAGCTTCGTTGTCATCCTCACCAAGGAACTTGCTCAAATCGAGAGTATTACCTTCTGGGTCAACAAACTCCACTGCACGCATACCAGCAAGCAAGCCCTTTGAACGAGCAACTTCCTGAACTGCAGAAGCAATCTGACCACTCTGAATAATGGAGCTGATGAACTGGTTTGGATCCATACCGTACTGCTGAGCAATAGAAGCCAAGAAGTTCATCACATCAGCCTGAGAAACTTCAACCTTCATAGTCTCTGCCAAAGTATCGAGAGTAATCTGGTCGCGCAGCTCCTTTTCAGCGCCCTCACGAGCCTGCTCCTTGGTGTCATCATCAGCCTTCTCAGGATCTGGAGTTAAGCCCTTCAAATGATCCTCGACAGAGCGCTCCAAAATACCCTTTGGCAGTGGAATCTCTTCAACGTTATCCTGCAAGAATGCAATGAACGCATCACGAGCATCAGTTGCCTGACGACCCTCTGCATCACGCTCGCAAGCCTTACGAATATCAGCCTTAAGCTCTTCAAGAGTATCGAATTCAGAAGCGTCTTGAGCGAAATCATCATTCAATTCTGGAAGTTCTTCAGCCTTAACGGAGTTTACCTTCACCTTGACTTCAGCTTCTTCACCTTGGTGATCTCCACCTTCAAGCTTGCTGGTAAAGGTAGTTTCTTCACCTGCTGACAAGCCATCAAGTGCCTCATCAAGGCCATCAAGCATAGTGCCGGAACCGAGTTCGTAGCTTACACCCTGCTGAGCATCTACAGACTCACCGTTAACAGTCGCTTCCAGATCGATGTTGGCAAAATCACCCTTTGCAGCTGGGCGATCTACACCAACCAAAGTACCAAAACGCTGACGCAAGTTCTGCAAGCGCTGCTCAACATCTTCATCGGTTACTGCTGGTTGAGCAACTTCTACCTTCACACCATCAAATGATGGCAATTCAATCTTTGGTCGAACTTCAACTTCTGCAGTGAACTTTACCTTGGTGTCGTCATCTGCAGATTCTGGTGTTTCTTTAACATCCAACTTTGGCTGATCCATTGGACGCAAATCACGTTCCTCAATAGCCTTGTTATACAAGTCTGGAACGCCATTATTCAACGCCTCAGCAGCTACGGCACCAAAACCAACACGACGATCTAATACGCGAGCAGGAACATGTCCCTTGCGGAAGCCAGGAATAGAAACCTGCTTACCGATCTCCTTGCGTGCCTCTTGTAAGTAAGGTTCAAACTCTTCGGCGTCGACAGTGACGGTCAGGCGTACCTTAGTAGGCTCCAAATTCCTAACGGTGATTTTCACGCTGCACTCCAATTCGTAAATGTTTCTCTACACCCTTATATGGGCAACCGTTACATAATAACGCTACTAACGGACTTAGAAACAAGCTTTACCTGCCATGGACGCGCGCCATACTCAGTTAAAAATGCACTTACATCATCAGGCGCAACTTCTTGCCAGCACAAGGCTTTGATCAATTTAGGTTGAACTAACATATCTACTGGAGTATCAGTGTCCTGTGCTATTTGTGCAAGAATATAGCGCACACGTTCTAGTGATGCAAAGCGTTCAGGATGATGTTCTCTCCATAATTTCAATGATTTCGGCGGTTGCGGAATGTCACTCGGCAAGCTCATTTGCTCAATTGGTAACTCATTATACGGCACTGCCAGAGCCCGATCGATAGCCGCCTTCCAAACTTTTGGCTGCACTTTGCGCTGTATTGGGATATAGTGCGCAAACATTCGTTCTTGCTCTGGTGACTGCGTATGTGCAATAACACGTTCATTTAGTATTCGGATAGCTGAAAATTGTCTAGCATTCTTTGGTTTACGTTGTGCCGCCTCGATAATCGCTGCATCGCTGAGTAATAATGTTGGTTCAATATCTAGTTTACGCGCATATGCATCTCTGGTGTACCACAGCTCGCGCACAATAGCTAAAGCTCTACCATCTGAGCGCAAATCAGAAATATGGGACACTCTCCTCCATGGCTCAGGATGCGGTGCTTTTTCTTGCATACTTTGCTGCAATACATAAGCAAATTCTTCACGAGCCCATGCAATTTTGCCCGCAGCATGTAAAGCTTCATACAATTCATGACGTAGTTCTATTAAAATTTCAACGTCTAGCGCGGCATAATTACGCCAATCCCTTGGAATAGGACGATATGACCAATCAGCGGTAGCATGTTCTTTTGCTAATATCACACCTAAATACCGCTCAGTAACTGCAGCCAGACCAAACCTTCTATTGCCGAGTAATCGTGCTGCAATTTCGGTATCAAAAATTTGATCTGGTACAAGACCTAACGCAACAATGCCTGGTATATCTTGACGCGCATCATGAAAAATCCAATCTACACCCGCACAGACTTCTCGCAATGCATCAAAATCTACGCGATCCTCAGATAGCGCAATAGGATCAAGCAATGCAATACCAGCATCATTACGTTTGAGTTGAATAAGATAATCTTTACTAGAATAGCGATACCCCATTGCTCGTTCAGCATCGACAGCAACAGGACCTTGCGCCCCAGCAAAAGCTTCTACAATTTCCTGAAATTGCTTTTTCGTATCAGTAACATTCGGAACACCCTCGGATGGTTGAGCCAAAACGCGAGGTTCACGTATATTCATCACTACTCTACTATTCCCATTCGTTGCGTGTGTAACTGCAATAGTACTTTAACCCAAGCATCAATATATGATGCAGCATCAGGTCGTGTAATATCAGCAAACTTTGGCGTCCAAGAAACGCGCAATTCTACGGTTGCTATTGGTTCACTAATATCTGCTGCATGTACTGTACCAAATGCTGTGTTCCGTACAACACTTACCGTCCCGCCAAGACTTTGGTCAAAGGAGGGTAACATGGGAATATCCCGTAATGTTTTTCGAACTGTGGCAATGACGGACTGACTCAAATGCTGCTCCACATGTTGGGTATCCGTTTGTGATGCGTGAGCAATCATCGGTAATGTAGCTCCAGCCACACAACGCCATTGAGAATGCCATGCTTGCACTGGCACATCGCGATATGCAATAAGCACCCAGCCCGAAGCCGGCATGGATTGCACCGCACGTTTGCCACAAATAGGACAAATATCTCTTGTACAATGGTGAAAATCTTCTATAGCAACACCAATTCCATAATCTCCAAGAGATGGAGGTACTGCTATTTCAGAATACGCAATACTACCACGCTTCATCATGGTCCTCACTGACTGCACAGCCATAAGCACAGCACGCGGAGGCCGATGATGATGTATTGGAGCATGAGCAAGCATTGCAGTACTACTGTGTACTTGCGATGCAACAACCGATGCGTCTTTATAGACAGACTCACCAGTAAACCTAAATATGTCTGCCATATATGTAACCTTATCGTGTTTTTTTCATTTTTTAGGGATTATAGTAGGCGTGTTGCATTCAATCCATACCCCCTATATAACCCCTATTAAAATAGGTTAGATCCTTGACAAGGTATGATAAAGCCCCTATCCAATGACAGGGGCGAAATAAGCTGTTCCAATGAACAGATATATACTAATACACTACGAAACCATGATCTTTAAACTGCTGTACTACTCTGCTTTTCAATGCTGCAGAAGGACCTTTAGCATCCTCTAATGGATATGGAATACGCATCTCATGCCACTTTGGACGACCAAGTTGATGGAATCCAAGCACATCAATATGCTCTACACTATCGCCAAAAGTCTCACAAATTTGTGCAACACGTTCGACATTCTCTTCACTATCAGTAAGACCTGGAACAAGTACAAAACGAACCCAAATCTTTACACCCTGTTTTGCCAAACGCTGACCAAAATCGATAGTTGGCTGAAGCACACCACCTGTTACCTCTTTGTAGGTGGCTTCGTCGCCAGATTTTACATCAAGCAAGCACAAATCAATATCCGCAATTTGTTCATCAGTATAATTTGCACCCAAAAAGCCAGAAGTATCTAAACAAGTATGCACGCCCATCTCTTTTGCTGCTCTGAAAACACGAGAAACAAAAGCCGGCTGCATCATAGATTCACCACCGGAGAAAGTGATACCTCCCCCAGTTGCTTTGAATAAGTCAGCGTAACGCTCAACCTTCTTAATCATCGCCTCATAATACACAGGTTTACCGTCACGCATTTTCCATGTGTCAGGATTTTGGCAATATTGACAACGTAATGGACACCCACTCATGAATACTGTCATACGAGTGCCAGGACCATCTACTGCTGTGTTGATATCCCAAGAATGAACAAAGCCGATATCGCCAGTTTTTAAAGCTGCGAGACGATCTCTACGGTCTAATCCAATCGGAGATTCAAATCCAGATAATCCCCCCATAAGCGTTTGACGCGCATACTCTTTATTCGTTTTGAGCATATGAGGTCGCGTTGTACGGAATTGTTGAACTTGAGACATCAGTGTCCTCTTTCTACAAAACAGGGACGGGAGGAAAAACTCCCGCCCCTGCTAACCGCTTATGCGGCATACCATCAGTATTAGCCAATGAGATTAATCAGTGACAGAACCCTGGTGGAATGTACGTGAAATTACATCGAGCTGCTGCTCCTTGGTAAGCTTCACGAAGTTTACAGCATAGCCAGAAACACGTACGGTCAAGTGTGGGTACTTTTCTGGGTGCTCTACAGCATCTTCAAGCTGTTCCTTGCGCAACACATTAATGTTTGCGTGGTACAAGCCATGACCGTTACCAGCATCCAAAATACCAACCAAGTTGCCGATACGCTCTTGTTCATCACGACCAAGACCATCAGGAGTAATGGTGTTGGTCAAGGAAATGCCGTCGAGTGCATCGTTGTAATCAATCTTGCCGACTGAGAACATGGATGGGAGCATACCGTGGGAATCCATACCATTCTCTGGGTTTGCACCTGGAGCATATGGAGTGCCCTTCTTGTGACCTGAAGGGAAGGAACCAGTGTTCTTACCATACTCAACATTGGAGGTAATGGTCAGAATGGACTGGGTTGGAACTGCACCGCGGTATACAGGAAGACGACGAACCTGACCCATTACAGTGGATACTACCCACTTTGCAATGTCATCAGCACGATCATCATCGTTACCGTAGATTGGGAATTCACCCTCAGTACGGTAGCCGACTACCAGATCATCGTCAGCGCCTTCAACATACTCATACTCATGACCTTCGAGGTTCTTTGCCTCTGCATTGGTAATTGGATATACCTTTGCATACTTAATTGCAGCCAAGGAATCAGCAGCAATAGACAAACCAGACATACCGCAACCGAGGGTACGGTATACTTCCTTGTCATGCAAAGCCATCTCGATGGATTCGTATGCATACTTATCGTGCATGTAGTGAATGATGTTCAGAGCCTGTACGTAGGTTTCTGACAACCACTCGAGAGCCTTCTCGTAGTTGTCCTTGACCTTGGTGTAGTCCAAAGTACCATCTGCTTCTGGGGTAATTGGATCGATAACACCCTTGTCAATAACCTGCATACCGGTCATTTCATCGCGACCACCGTTGATTGCGTAGAGCAATGCCTTTGCGGAGTTCACGCGAGCTGCGAAGAACTGCATCTGCTTGCCGACGCGCATTGGGGAAACGCAGCATGCGATTGCAGCATCATCGCCCCAGTGACCGCGGATTTCCTTATCGGACTCGTACTGAATAGCAGAGGTATCGATGGAAATCTTTGCGCAGAAGCGCTTGTAGCCTTCTGGAAGCTTTGGATCCCAGAAAATGGTGATGTTTGGTTCAGGACCAGGTCCGAGGTGCTCAAGAGTTAGCGTGTTGAGCAAACGGAATGAGGTCTTGGTTACCAAAGTACGACCATCATCGCCGAAGCCTGCGTCTGACCAAGTTGCCCAGTATGGATCGCCGGAGAAGATGTTGTCATAATCCTTGGTACGAAGGAAGCGCACAATACGCAACTTCATAACAATGTTATCGATAATCTCCTGAGCATCAGTCTCAGTGATAAGACCAGCCTTCAAATCACGCTCGAAGTAGCAATCGAAGAATGCAGAAAGACGACCGATGGACATTGCAGCGCCATCCTGGCTCTTTACAGATGCCAAATAGCCCATGTAAGTCCACTGTACAGCTTCCTTTGCATTACGAGCTGGGCGAGTCAAATCAAGACCATATTCCTTACCCAAAGTAATGAGCTTCTTCAAAGCCTTGATCTGCTCATCATGCTCTTCGCGGAAACGAATCCAATGCTCGATTTCAGTCTCGGTGAAATCGTTGCGGTATGGAATGGAATCCTTATCGCGCTGCTTGAAAGCAATCAACGTGTTTACACCATAGAGAGCAACACGACGGTAATCACCGATAATACGACCACGACCATAAGCATCTGGAAGACCGGTAAGAATCTTGTTGTGGCGAGCTACCTTAATGCGCTTGGTGTATACGCCGAATACGCCATCATTGTGGGTCTTACGATACTTGGTGAAGATCTTCTTGACTTCTGGATCTGGCTCCTTGCCGGCCTCAATAATTGCCTGCTCGACCATACGCCAACCACCGTTTGGCATCATAGCGCGCTTGCAAGGAACATCGGTCTGAAGACCAACGATTACGTTATCTACATCAGCGTTATCGATGTATCCTGCTGGGAATGCATCAATATCAGCAGGGGTATGAGTGTCAACATCATACACACGCTGCTTACGCTCGACTGCCAAATAGTTGTCGTCGAGGTACTTCCACAAGTGCTTTGTCTTTTCGGTAGCATTAGCAAGGAAGGACTCATCTCCCTCGTATGGGGTGTAGTTCTTCTGGATGAAGTCGCGTACGTCGACTCCGTTCTGCCAATCTCCTGCAACGAAGCCATCCCAAGCTTGAGCTGTAGGATCCTCGGCGGTGACCTTAGTGGCATCTACTGCTGTCATGTGTTCACTCCTTTTGAGGACTACGGTGAGCGTCTTCGCCCAACCGTTACTTACTATTGTAGAGCCCCTAATGAGTGATACACGCATTTTGCACGTGAGCTTGCTCACATTTGTTAGATTTCCTAACAAACCATGAACAAAAACTCACGCGAATTGCTGAGCATCAACGACTATTCCACTTCCTATCGTCATCTTCCCAACGCTTATTGCGTGTTTGTACAATCTGCCACGCATGCTCAGCATCTTCTTTACTCGCATACGGCCCCATACGCTCGGTCACCGGAGAAAGCTTACCAAGTTCTACTTTGCCAGTACGCATATTGAAATACCACTGCTGCTTCATACCAAATCCCTTAACAAATAAGAGTGCAACATTTACCACAAAGTTGCACTCGAAGCGTTATCAGTTATTCCCTAAAACTATTTGTTACTGGCAAACGTCTATCTCTACCGAATGCCAATGCAGTTACCTTCGGGCCCAATGGATATTGCCTACGCTTCCATTCTGCACTATCAACAAGGCGCATTACGGTATCAACAACACGTTCATCGAATCCGTCAGCCAGTAAATCAGCTCTGCCGTGCGCATGTTCAATATATGCTGCTAACACACGATCGAGCATTGCATACTCTGGCAACGAATCAGAATCTTTCTGTCCAGGACGCAATTCAGCGCTTGGTGCTTTCTCAATAGAACTCACTGGTATCACAATGCCGTCACTCGGAAGGTCGCTAACGATTCCCTCATCACTTCCCGCAATAGGCAACGCCCCTAAACGTAAGCCTTCAGCAGCAGCTGCATTACGCCACATAGCAAGCTGCCAAACACGAGTTTTTAAGATATCTTTTATTGGCGCATACCCTCCCACAGCATCGCCATAGATTGTTGAGTATCCACAGGCTAACTCCGACTTATTACCAGTAGCAAGTGCCAATAGACCATCACTATTAGACTTAGCCATCACTAACACGCCACGAATACGAGCCTGCAAGTTTTCT
The DNA here is from genome assembly GCF_014635685.1 of Galliscardovia ingluviei. Lineage (GTDB taxonomy): Bacteria > Actinomycetota > Actinomycetes > Actinomycetales > Bifidobacteriaceae > Galliscardovia > Galliscardovia ingluviei. The sequence continues at coordinate 618,394 of NZ_BMDH01000001.1, read as the reverse complement.
GCAGCAATTCCCTGTACATGTATTTGGTCTTGGAATGCATTAAACAGAGGCTCAATCGGCTGCATATCTAGGGTTGCCCCTAAGCGCTGCGCAAGCTCAGCAGCGTCATCTTTAGACCCATCCGAAGAATACTGACTTGGCATAGCAATGCCATGAACATTGGCACCGCCACAGGCATCAGCAGCCATCGTTGCTACTAAAGCAGAATCAATACCACCTGAAAGACCAAGTGTTACACCAGTAAACTTATTTTTGCGCATATAATCACGCAATCCCAATACACAAGCACTATATGTTTCTTGATCTGGATCAATTTCGGAAGCAATAGTAGTTGCCTGCTGATGAAGCTTTGTGTTGTCAATGTCTACATAAGTGATGCATTCCACGAAAGACGGCGCTTTAGCAATCACACTTCCTGTTGTATCAACTGCAAAACTTGCGCCATCAAAAACTAGATCATCTTGACCACCAACTTGATTGACATACAACACCGGCGCATGAACTTCCTGCGCACGCTGCACAGCAAGGGCCTTACGTGCAGAAGACTTACCTTCTTCAAATGGCGAGCCGTTTATTGTCAGGAGAACATCAATATCTCCCGCCAGATGTGCCACAGGACCGCCATCTTGCCAAATGTCCTCACAAATAGCAAACCCAATACGCACACCTTGAACACTAATAATGCAGGTTTTCTCTCCAGAACTAAAAATACGGTATTCATCAAACACACCATAATTTGGAAGGAAATGCTTATCGTAACCAGCAATTACACGTCCTTCATGAAGCACCACAAGGCGGTTGCGAGGCTTGTCATTACTATGGTCAGTACCAACTGTGCCGACAACTACATAAAGCTGCCCCAATCCCTCGTGCGCTAATTGGGTAGCTAATACATTTGCAGCCTCATACGCAGCATGTCTAAATGTTGCACGTAACGCTAAATCTTCAATTGGATACCCGGTAAGGGTCATTTCTGGAAATGCCACAACTTGGGCGCCATGCTCATAAGCTTGCCTTGTGTAGGCAAGTACTGACTGCTGGTTTCTTGTAATATCGCCAACCCACGTATCGATTTGGCACATTGCAATTTGAACTTGACTCATGCCACTAGTGTACCGCTGCTTGAACCATATACCTGCATAAATAGCAATATTGTCACAAGTGAGTATGTAACGCGTCATAACTCAAACCGATAACGCGCACGGTGTGCCGTCTATCAATACCATTTACATTTATGGACGATACTCGTGAACTTTGGGGAAAACTACAAGGAGCAAGATGAACAAGAAACTTATCTCTCTTACTGCTGCAGCAGTTGCCGTATTTAGTGTTCTTGGCCTAGCCGGTTGCGGATCTTCTACTAGCGCCAGTGACAGCAAAACCATTGTTGTTGCAGCTACCCCTACCCCTCATGCTGAGATTTTGAATGATGTTGTCAAGCAAGAATTGAAAAAAGATGGCTATACATTAGAAGTCAAAGAACTTACCGATTATGTGCAGCCAAATACCTTGACTGAAGAGGGCGAAGTTGACGCAAACTATTTCCAGCATAAGCCATATTTAGATGATTTCAATAAGGAGCATGGCACACATATCGCCAGTGTTGCAGCTGTTCATTTCGAGCCATTTGGTCTGTATCCTGGAAAAACAAAGGACTTGAAGTCTCTTGCTGATGGTGCTGTGGTTGCAGTACCAAATGATGCGACCAACGAAGCACGCGCACTCTTGCTGTTACAGGATGCTGGCTTAATTAAGCTTAAAGATCCAAAGAATATCGCATCCACGACGAAGGATATTACTGACAATCCTAAGCATCTTGAGTTCAAAGAGCTTGAGGCTGCTGTAGTGCCAACAGTGTTGCAAGATGTTGATATTGCAGCACTCAACGGCAACTACGCACTACAAGCAAAGTTCGATCCGTCCAAGGACGCTCTGTTTAGCGAGAAATCAGATGGCATTGCCGCCAAAACATATGCCAATATCGTGGCAGTAAAAGAAGGCAATGAGAACAGCGAAAAAACAAAAGCATTGGTTAAAGCAATTACCTCTGATGCCGTACGCGACTACATTACAAAAACATACTCTGGTGCGGTGGTTGCTGTATTCTAGCACAAGCTGAACAGTAAATCCGCACTGTAAGTACCGTATGTAACATACTTGTCAGTATCGTTACATACGGTTTTTGCAGTTGAGGCTTTAGAACTCGCATTTGGACTCGTATAAAGGAGAGACGCAGTGATTGAATTGCGCAACGTAGGCAAACGGTATGGAAACGGTCCTGCGTCACACGAAGCACTCCGCAATATCAATATTAGTATCCACGATGGTGAAGTATTTGGCGTTCTCGGTTCCTCAGGAGCCGGTAAGTCTACACTTGTACGTTGTATTAATCTCCTTGAACGCCCTACCAGCGGTCAAGTGCTTATTAACGGCGTGGATGTAACCAATACACATGGTAAAGAACTGGCACAATTGCGTTCCCATATTGGTATGATTTTCCAAAACTTTAGCCTTTTTCAACAGCGCACTGCTATCGAAAATGTGCAATTCCCTCTTGAAGTTGCTCATATGCCACGAAAAGAACGCGTGCAGCGAGCCGAACATCTGCTGGAATTAGTAGGACTACAAGGTCTAGAACAGCGCTACCCTGCTCAACTATCTGGCGGACAACAGCAACGTGTAGCAATTGCTCGCGCTTTGGCAACCGACCCTACAATTATGCTGTGCGATGAGGCAACCAGCGCACTCGATTCAACAAGTACAGCGCAAGTGCTTGATTTATTGCAGCATATTAACCGCACTACCGGTGTAACCATGGTTGTTATCACCCATTCATTGCAGGTTGCTCGTGCACTATGCGATCGTGTTGCCGTTATTGATGGCGGCAGCATTGTAGAACAAGGCCCAACGGAGGCATTATTTGCTCATCCAACAAGCGAAACACTGCGCACGCTTTTAGACCACGAACATATGCGCAAAGACTACACTGCTACACCATCAGCTAAAGCCTCAGAATCTACAAAACAGTCAGCAAACAATTTGGGAGAAACGCGATGATCCAAGTTATTACAGCATTTTGGAATGATTATGGTACGTTGCTGATTGATGGTACCGTAGATACGCTTATTATGACGAGTATTTCTACGCTTTTGGCATATGTTATTGGTCTGCCAATCGGCGTTATTTTTTGTTTAACTCAAGCACAAGGTCTGCATCCAAACAAACCAGTCAATGCTATAACTGGATGGATTGTCAATATCGGCCGTTCTATTCCATTTATTATTTTGCTGGTAGCAATTATCCCATTTACACGTCTTATTGCCGGCACTTCACTTGGTATCCCAGGTGCTGTTGTACCCCTTGTAGTAAGCGCTGCGCCATTTGTTGGACGTATTGTTGAACAGTCTATTACCGAAGTTGATGCTGGTTTAATCGAGGCAGCGCAAAGCTTTGGTGCTAGTACTTGGCGTATTATTACTCGCGTTATGCTCCCTGAAAGCCTGCCATCGCTGATTCGCGGTGCAGGTATCACGTTTATCAATCTTTTCGGATATTCTGCAATGGCTGGCACCGTTGGCGCTGGCGGTCTGGGCGATATTGCTATTCGTTATGGCTATCAACGATACGAATATGATGTTATGCTTGTTGCTGTAGTACTGTGTGTAATTCTTGTCCAAATTATTCAAAGTATTACTGATAGTTTGGCAGCACACGTAGATCACAAACATCGTTAAATAAAGCTGATTGGAGCAAGATGACAACCGCAATTATGCACACCAGTGAAGGTGATATTACACTTAATCTTTTTGACGATAAAGCACCAGAGACTGTTGCGAACTTTGTTGGCTTAGCACAAGGCACAAAAACATGGATCGATCCTATTACTGGCGAGTCTGGAGAAGGCAAGTTCTATAATGGGCTGACTTTCCACCGCATCATTAAGGACTTTATGATTCAAGGTGGCTGCCCACTTGGAACTGGCACTGGTGGCCCTGGTTATACCTTCGATGATGAAATTGATCCATCATTGCATTTTGATCGCCCATTCCTACTTGCTATGGCTAATGCTGGTGTTCGCCCGGGTATGGATGGACGCATGCATGGTACCAATGGTTCACAATTCTTCATTACAACTGTGCCAACACCATGGCTTGATGGTCATCACACCATTTTTGGTGAAGTAACAGATCCAGAAAGTCAAGCTGTTGTCTCTAAGATTGAGTCGGTGGCCACTGGTGCTGCTGATCGACCAGTCGATCCAGTATTGATTGAAACTATCGATATTATTGACTAGTTACGTGTAATTGTAGCGATAATCTATTTTGAGGTCGGGAAACCGACCTCAATTATTAAGTAAAACATCCCACTACCCCCTACAAAGGATTGACATGCTGCATTTTGAATCTGATTACACGATGAGCGCCCATCCTGCGATATTACAAGCTCTGCAGGCATCTTCGCAAGAACATTATGCAGGCTATGGTTTAGATACAGTAAGTCAGGAAGCACAAGACCGTATTCGTGCAGCTACGCTCAATCCTGATGCCGATATTCATTTTGTTGCTGGCGGTACACAAGCCAATAAAATAGTGATTGCTTCCCTCCTTAGAGCTTTTGAAGGTGTAGTTGCCACTGATAGCGCTCATATCGCTACTCATGAAGCAGGGGCTATAGAGTCAAGCAGTCATAAAGTTCTAACAACACCGCAAGTTAATGGGAAACTCACTAGTGAAGCATTACAACAAGTCCTTGACTCGTGGGAAAACGATGACAATCGTGATCATATGGTTCGCCCTGGCATGGTGTATATTTCACACCCAACTGAGTTTGGTACCCTGTATTCACGTAGTGAACTTGCAACTTTACATAGTATTTGCTTAAAGCACCATATTCCTTTATTCGTTGACGGAGCGAGGCTTGGATATGGGCTTGCTGCAAAGTCAACAGATGTGACACTACCTGATCTTGCACAGTATGCCGATGTATTTACTATCGGTGGCACAAAAATGGGAGCACTATTTGGAGAAGCCATCGTACTTCGACATCGTGATATGATTGCCAGTTTCTTTTCACAAATTAAATTGCACGGTGCTCTGCTTGCAAAAGGGTGGTTATTAGGATTACAATTCAACACGTTGTTTAATGATAACCTTTATTGGAATATAGGTGAATACGCAGACCACCTCGCTATGCAAATCCACGATACTGCAGCATCCAAAGGCTACTCATTTATGGTGGACTCACCGACAAATCAGCAATTTTTTACCGTTGATCACCAAACAATAGAACGACTTTCCCAGTATATGCCTGTTGCAGTTTGGCAACAGCGGGAGAATCAATTCGATATTCGCATCGCAACCAGTTGGTCAACAACCCAGGATGACGTCGATCAACTCTTAACATTGCTGTAGTTTGCATAATCGTTTATGAGAGCGTCCAAGGCCTGACCACATTCCTGTCAGCACCCATTGCATATATAACCGTTGCAAGACGCTCTCGAACTCGCGCATCACGATCAGCACTCCAACATACACCATCTGGCGCTTGCGGTGCTAACGAACACCACTTATTTTTGCCGCCTTGTTCATTAGCACTACCAACCCAGTCGATATATTGCACGCGCCAAGAGGATTGATTGCCTTGCTTACCAGCAAATGTAATGCGCGCAGTCATACCCTGATTATTGGTAATGCGCTCTGCAGGCGCTGATTCGGTTACAGCATTTCCGGTACCGTAAATAATCCATGTGCCATTGTGCTGTTCAATTGGCTGAACACTATGGCTACCAGCACCGTAGATAAGGTTAAACACACCAGTCTGTGCTAATTCATGAGCTGTCTCAACCTGCCAACTATCCGCGTAATCAATATATTCTTGAACAGAATGCATGGCAAATACAACGACATCTGCACCCTGTTGACGTGCTATCTTAGCTTGTTGAACAATACGTGCTATATCAGCATTGTGGTTAGGATCCTCCGAACCACGAATACGGTCAACCATCCAGTCCTCATCCGCAATATTACCGTTTAGTGATACCGTTCCAGTTACTACGCCTATTGTTGGACCGTGATTTGCACTGTGCAGTATCATTGGCTGAATCTGATCTTGACTTGTATAAGATCCTACCTGCTCTAATCCATGATTTGATAGCTCTTGACGAAGTAGAGCAATACCGCTACTACCCTGATCCCAAGAATGATTTGTTGCGTGTGTACAACCCTGATACCCAACATGTGCTGCAGCATCAACAACCTCTGGTGGAATAGCAAATATAGGATAACCAGTGTAAGGACCTCCGCGAGGAGCAATAGGTGTTTCAAATTCACAGACAGCAATATCAGAGGCATCGATATATGGTTTTAATGACGCAAAGAGTTCAGTAAAATCAAACGCCGAACCATCTGTTGCCGATGGATTAACAGCGTACTGATTCCATAATCCGGGATGAAACAATAGGTCGCCATTCACCATCAATGATACGCAATCACGATCAGCACAATCTGTTGCAGTACCAGTATGACGAGTAAGAGCTTGTGGAACTGCCGTTTTCTGTGCAGTATCAAACCTGTGTTGGACTGATGTTTGTTGTTCAGCAGCCCGTATAGCAGTATTGTTCCAAGGCGATGTCAATAGCATGCGCATTGGAGCAAAAGCTGGCACCCAAAGTATGGCAAGCATAGCCAATATAACAAGAAGCAAGGCACTGACGATAATTATACCGTTTCGATATCGTTTACTTGACGATGGACGAATATGCTCACCGTGTACTGCCATGCCTTGCTCCCTCTTTGATCCAGCGCACTAGTCACACTAGTCGAGTTCCACTGCTCCAGTTACCAGCTGGTAATATTCTCCGTGAATACTCATTAATTCGCTATGTGTGCCTCGCACAATAATGCGACCATGGTCAAGTACCATAATAACATCAGCATTGCGAATTGCAGAAAGACGATGTGCAATAACAAACACTGTTCGCCCTTCCATAAGTGCATCCATACCCGCCTGCACTACTGGCTCAGTTCGTGTATCAATAGAACTTGTTGCCTCATCCAGAATAAGGCAAGGAGGATCGGCTACTGCTGCTCGAGCAAATATTCATGCATACCCATAGCATCTATACGACCATTATCCATCACAATAATTATGTCGGCAGCCTGCACCGAAGCTAGTCGCTGAGCAATAATAATGGTCGTAGTACCTGGAGCGTACTGTCGCAATGCAGTACGAATACGCAAATCTGTTGTGGTGTCAACAGCGCTAAGCCGAATCTCACAATTGTCGGCACACTCTTACCGTTAATACCTTGGTCAATAAGTGCCGCCATAATAGTCGGAATAATAATTTCCAGCAGTGATTCAACAAGCACAAATGCTGGCGCTAGGATACTTGGTTTCTTATATTCTCTGAGAGAAGCCAACAAGGTTGCAAGAATATGATCCGGAGCTTTCGGGTCATACTGCACATGTTCAAGTGATTGTTCACGTGTTTTCACTCACTCATCTCAATCTTTCGTAACCAGTCAAGTGTACTCAAAAAATGCCAAGTCTCTGTAAGCGAAAACCATTGCACATGGTAACAATCTTTGAAATATCTATCTGCGCCCTGTTTGCTCATTTTTCTAGCCGGGTCGTCGCATATCCATATACTTAAACAGTTCAGGAGTGACAGTAATTCTGAAAAAGATAGGAATAGCATGACAACACTAAGTAAGAAACAAGTTAAACAACTCCGCACTATGGCTCACCAAATCAATCCTTTGATGATTGTTGGACGAAACGGCATTACTGATGCAGCAATTGCGCAAGCAAGCGAAACTCTCGATCACCATGAGCTTGTGAAATTTACCGTACTCGACGGCTCTCCAATGGATGCCAAAGACTGCGCTGAAGCATTCGCAGGACAACTTGGCGCTCAAGTTGTGCAAGTTATTGGTAATAGATTCGTGCTCTATCGCCGCACCCGTTTACGTCATATTGATCCAATTCGATTAGTGCGAGAATAAAAAAGCCCTCGTTTCCGAGGGCTATGGAAGGAGGGAGTTACCCCATCGTCATTCCTGCTTGTTCAATGCACTTACAGCACGCTGCAGAACAACGAAGACAAGAATCATCAAACCAACAACAATGGTTACTGCTTCTGCTGGAACACCGAAGTCAGTAGTCAGTGGCTCTAGTGTAGAACGCACTAGAGCGCCAAGTACAGATCCGAGTACATAACCAAAGCCACCGGTGATGATAGTGCCACCAATAACAACAGAGGCAATAGCGTCAAGCTCCCAACCAACACCAACTGTATTCTTTGCAGAACCGATATTTGCAGTGTACACAATTGATGCAATTGAAGCCAAAACAGCGCTTGTCAAATAAATAATATACTGAGTTCGCTTTGCAGGTAGACCCATCAATTCAGCTGAAGAACGTGAACCGCCAATGGCGTAAATTGTTCGACCTGTGCGGGTCTTATGCAACATAAAGTATCCAAAAATAACTACTGCTAACGCGATTAACACACCAGCATTAAAGTTCAAATCATTAGAAATCTTTGGATTATCGATAATAATCAGACCACGACCACCAATCCAAGAGAAACCATTATCTTTTGGCATAGTCAATGAGTCGGTAGAGATAATAGAAGCAATACCGCGAGCCAAGAACTGCGTAGCTAATGTTGCAATAAACGGCTGCATATTAAATTCTTCGATAAGCACACCGGCAAGTAATCCAAATGCTGCACCGATAAGAATCATAGTGAGCATAACCAACCAGGGGTTAAGTCCCACAGCAAGCATCTTCATGCCTACAATTGCTGTAATCGCGACGATAGCACCAACAGACAAATCAATGCCGCCTGTCAGAATCGGGAAAGTCATAGCAACTGCCAAAATAATCAGATACGCATGATCATTGAAGAGATTAGAAACAAAACCAAGCTTGAAATAATTTCCAAACAGGGCTTGACCCATAATAAGCATTACGATAAAGATAACAACAGCTGCAAGAGTTGGAATCATCTGCGCATTGATGGATAATCCCTTACGGCGCGAGGTGTTCTTGCGAACTGACTTGGTAGATGAGGAGACACTCATGCTGCCACCGCCTTCCTAGAATTCTCTACTGCACGACGACGTTTCAATTCAGCGCTCAAGTTATGAATCTTCGGAGCCTGCATAACGCAGATCAAAATAACTACAACAGCGAAGAATGCAGGGGTTGCAGCGGAATCAATACCTAAGGTAATAATAGTCTTTCTGATCATGGCAATAATAACTGCGCCAAGGGCACTTCCTGAAAGCGAGAACTTGCCGCCAAGCAGTGATGTTCCACCAATAACTACAGCTAAAATTGCGTACATTTCCATATCTTGACCAGTTTTTACCACGTCAACGCGCATAACTGATGCTGTTGCAAAAAGACCAGCAATTGCAGCGAGTACACCTGAAATGGCATATACGAGGAACAGAATATTGCGTGGCTTAATGCCCGTCATACGGCTTGCTTCTTGGTTAATACCTACAGACTCAATCATCATGCCCATTGCGGTTTTGCGGGCTACAAGACCAACCAAAATCACGATAATCAGCGCAATAACGAAGTTTGCAGGAATACCCAGGATAAAACCATTCGCAATCCAACGCAATGGAGCGCCACCGGCTATCTGAGAGGCGTCAGTATTCTGACCCGATGTAATAACTTTTGCGACGCCACGACCTGCAAGCATCATAATCAATGTGGTAATAAATGGCTGTAAACCAAGTAAGGAAATCAACGCACCATTGATGCATCCTACTACCAAACCAATCAGCAGGGATAGAAGAATAGCCACCCAAACATTAGTACCACTAACCAGCAATTGCATAGATGCTGCACCAGCTACTGCCATCACTGAACCTACAGATAAATCAATACCAGCAGTAGAGATAACCAGTGTCATGCCAGTTGCAATCATCAGATAGCGTGCCGATTCTTGCAGCACTGTAATAAGAGGACCTGCAAGGCCACCGGTATTTGTATTCCATTCCAAGCGAAGGAATCCATGATCGAAAATTGTACAAATAATAACAAGTACAATGAGCGCAACAACAGACCAAGTCAAATTATTGCTTAACAAACGCTTAACTACACTGTTTGAAGACTGTGCTTTACGTTCGGAAGCCATTATGCCTCCTTCCCAGAACGAGCAATTGTATCTACAATTGTCTCTTGTGAAACTGTTTCATCATTAACAATGTCGGCAATCTTCTTGTGATCCTTGAGCACCGTGATATTGTCAGAAAGACGAACCACTTCTTCGAGTTCAGAAGAAATAAAGACCACACCCATACCTTGCTGAGCTAAATCAAGAACTGCCTGCTGAATTTCGGCTTTTGCACCAATATCAATACCACGTGTTGGCTCATCAAGAATAAGCAGCTCCGGGTTGGTTGCAAGCCAACGTGCTAGCAAAACTTTCTGCTGATTACCACCAGATAAATTCTTAATAAGCTTATCTGGATCTGCAGGTCGTACATTCAATTCCTTCATGTATTTATCTACAATGGCATCAGCTTCTTTTTTCGCAATTGGACGGAACATACCACGAGTTGCCTGCAGTGCAATTAAAATATTCTGACGCACTGTCAGATCGCCAATGATACCTTCATCGCGTCGATTCTCGGTAGAATACGCGATGCGATTCTTCAACGCAGTATGAGGATCATTGATAGCAATTTTCTTACCATTAAGCTCATATTCGCCAGTTTCAGGCTTATCTGCACCAAAGAGTAATCGACCTAGCTCAGTACGACCTGAACCCAACAAACCTGCAAAGCCGACAACCTCTCCGGCGTAGATTTGCTCGTCAGTTGGCTGAATCTTGCCCTTGTGTCCAAGACCTTTAACCTGAACAATTGGCTTCTCGCCTTCTTTTGATACTCGGCGAGATTTTTTGGCTCCAATTTGACTGAGCTCTTCTGCGGACTTACCAATCATCATGCCGATGAGTTCTGCACGAGGTGTTTCTTTAGTCATTACTTCTTTAATAAACTGACCATTGCGCAAAATAGTCAGACGATCAGTAATTTCATAAATCTGATCTAAGAAGTGAGAAACAAAAAGTATTGCTACCCCGCTATCACGTACTTTACGCATAATAGCGAAAAGTTCCTGCACTTCGTTTGCATCAAGCGATGAAGTCGGCTCATCGAGAATTAATACCTTTGCATCAATAACCATAGCGCGAGCAATAGCAACAAGCTGTTGCATAGCAATAGAGATAGATGACAAAGGAGCACGCGGATCAAGATCTGAAAGTCCCATGCTGCTTAAATGCTTCTGAGCTTCCTTGTGTGTTTTTCTCCAATCAATGCCGAATGGTCCACGTATTTCGTGACCCAGCATAACATTCTCACCGATGGATAAATTAGTGCACAAATTGACTTCCTGATACACCGTTGCCACACCTGCTTGTTGTGCATCAGCTGTTCCAGAAAATGTAACTGGCTTACCCGCTACTGTGATCGAGCCAGCATTAATTTTGTAAACACCGGTAAGCGCCTTGATCATGGTGGACTTACCCGCACCATTTTCGCCCATAAGTGCATGGACTTCACCTGGGAAGAGCCTTAAATCAACTCCGTCAAGGGCTTTTACACCCGGAAATTCAATGGTGATACCTTTCATCACCACGATCGGTTCGGTTGCAGTCATATTTCGCCTCGTGTGTAGACATGTGTCAATCATAAAATCCGTATCGTCATAGATAAGGCGGCATGGTCCACGACCACACCGCCTCATCTATGGCCGTCAATCTTATAACAGGTGTTCTGCCATAAGAAGGAGCGGATTAGTAAGCGCGAGTACCAGCATCGAGAGCTTCCTTAGCAGATTCTGCTGTGAAAGTCTTAGACTCGATCTCATAGTTGGACTCAATCTTCTTACCGTCAAGGTAATCCTTTACTGCAGTTGCAGTAGTCTCACCAAAGATTGGGTTGTACTCAATAACGAAGGAGAGATCGCCATCTACCAAAGCCTGCAAAGCTGCCTTGGTTCCGTCAATAGTAATAATCTTGACGTTACCCTTCATACCTGCAGCATCAACAGCCTGAGCTGCACCCAAGCCCATCTCATCATTCTGAGCAAAAACAAATTGTGGGTTATCGCCACGGTACTTATCAAGCAGACCAGCGGTAACAGTCTTAGCTTCATCAGTTGACCAGTTTGCACTCTGAGATTCGAGAACCTTGATATTGCTGTTAATTGCCTTATCCCAACCAGTCTGGCGATCCTTAACTACAGAAAGACCAGCAGGACCTTCCAAAATGAAGCCGTTTGCACCATCTTTGAAGTTATCGTTGACGAACTTAGCTGCCTGTTCGCCTGCCCATTCGTTGGAAGGACCGATATGAGATACGATTGGACTTTCATCCTTAGAAAGCTTGGTATCTACGTTACGATCAACCGTAAATACTGGAATCTCAGCTTCCTTAGCGAGTTTCAAAGACTCATCCCAACCAGAATCTTCTGTTGAAGATAGAACAATAGCATCTACTTCGTCATTGACAAACTTATTAAATGCCTGAATCTGCTTTTGCTGATCATTATTCTGAGTTGGGGAATAAATCAGTTCAATGCCAGCCTTCTTGAAGGCATCCTGAATGTCTTTCTCGTTTGCTGTGCGGAAGCCGCCTTCAGGACCTACTGCAACGAAACCAACCTTGTAGCTTCCATCCTTAGAACCTGACTTTGCTTCACTTGAAGAGTCTGATCCCGATCCACATGCTGCTAGGCTTACCAGAGCAGATGCTGCAACGAATGCTGCCAAACCAGTCTTCAACATATTCTTTCTCATGTAACTCCTCCTTGAGTTTCTCCTTCGAGAGCCATCCGACAGGTAACTCGTCGTTGCTGCCGTTATTTGTAGTGTACTGAATAAGTGAGCGCTAACACAATATCACAGCATAACAGTTTGATAACAAAGCATGCACCAGATCTTTAATCTACCCTGCACAAATAGATAGTGTTTGACTGTCCAACTGTCGCCATGCTCCCTGTAACGAGGATGATATATAGCGAACAACACCGTTATTACTTAAAGAAACCAAGCTCTGCGCATTATTAAGTTGTACTCCAACAAGTTGTCTTGTATTCATTGGAATACTTATATTTGTACATGGTCCTGTTGCCTGTGCGATACACCCAAGACTACCTTGAGCAATCACAATAGTAGTATCGTTGAAAAAAGCAATATCTTGAATATCAGCGTCTCTTAGCAATGTAACAGTATATTGCGAGACATCTTGGACGCCACCCTGCTCATCACGAACAATTCCAGCAATTAACACTACATAATCTCCTTGTGGGCGCTGAACTAAAACTGCAATACGTGAACCCTCCGGAGAGACACAAAGAGATATAAGTGTACCGAAATTACTCCATGCAGGATGAAGTATTTGCAGCACCCCTTGCTGATTATCATGTTCCTCTGCAGGATCGTTATGCTTTTGAGTAAATACGGCTATTGTATTATCCTGTGTGATTGCCCAAATCTCATTACGGATTCCAGCAAACAAGCCTCGTAGCGATAACGAACTCCACTGTGCCTCACAATCAATAACTTGTGCATTGGCGTTAAGGCAAGTCGGCATTGCATTAGCGCCAATAACCATGCCACCTTGTGAATTAAAAACTAATCGAAATGGTTGAGAAGATAAACTTTCATTTGTCAGATCTTGTAGCTGTGGTGGCGTTAAGCCTACACGCAGTAAATTAGATGAAGAATTACGTACAGTTACCAAAGCTTCATGCGTCAATGAATATAAATGCGATGTCTGCCCTATAACTTTCATCTGCAAGGCATTATCATCATTTGATAAATCCGCTCCAGAATCATCAATAACGCGTATAGGACCTTTGTTATTGCCATCGTTGAGTGTAAGCCGAAGCTGATGCACTAATAGCGCTCGATTTTGTTTACTTAAAGAAGCCACAGCATTCGTGAGTTTTACTTGTGCAGTAGTGCCAGCAACAGTAACAGAATCTAAATCAAGTTGCACATTATTATTAAAACCATCTCGATATACTGAGGATCGCAAAAACTCAACTGGTCCACGCAATAATTCTTGTACTGCAGCGGTTCTCCATCCGTTCCAACTGAACCATCGAGTATCAGGAATCATTGTTGTTAATGAGGAATCTGGCATGTACAGCTGCACTTCTCGATACGATTGAGCAAAATCAGAGTCTGAGATAAGTACACCATTAGACAACATGTTGATTCGCCACTGACCATGCTCAAATTGACATTGAAACTCTTCAATCCCAGATGTTGTTGTATCATTGGCTCGGTATACCCCATGATTATCAACTCGACCTACTTGCTCATACGTTACTCGAACACGGACCCCCTTGATATTTTGACTAAACTGGTTTGCCTGAACATCAATCCTCGGTTCTCCAGAGTACACTGTTACTGCTGAATCAGGTTTCCAAGTTGTTGCGGTACGCGGTGTTAAATATTGTCGAGCTGTCGAAAAACCATCACTCTGTGGGCCAGCAGGTAGAGATGCAAGGAATCCACGAATAATCTCTTCAGGCTTTGCAGAGTCCTGTGGACCCTTAGGGTCAATAAAAACTCGACTTGATCCTTTTGACTGTGTTGAGAGCTGTTCGACAGGACCAGAAGTTGCAAGACCCAATGTCGGAGCACAACCGGTAAGCATAGGTAGCAACATACCAAGGATACAAATACTATATACAGCACGACGTCTATTCAAAATCCTCACCCAATTTCACCAGAGTAAACCCAACATGATCAGTAGAGAAACGTATCGGTGCATACTCATATGAAGCATTAATATGTGCAGTTTTATCACTTAATATATGCTGATCTAGCTGTTCATTCCCCAATTCATCGGATTGGTCATGCGTATTATTTGTTTTTGGAAAAGTTACAATAAAACATGTGCCTTCATCAAGCACAGAATGCACATCAATACTTCCATGATGTATTTGCGCATCAAGTTGAGCAATGGATAAACCTAACCCCGTACCCCCAGTTAATCGTGAACGGGATACATCAGCACGCCAAAAACGTTCAAAAATATGAGACACATCATCACTACTCATTCCTGATCCGTGATCACATACTGCGAATGCCCATGCAAAATCATTATCGGCAACTGCTACTTCTATGGGTTTCCCATTCGCAAAATCAATAGCGTTGCCTAATAAGTTTCTTGCGATTCTTGTAATACGAGGACCATCTGCATATATCATGAGCTCATGTTCAGGAATTATCTTACGTACCTCAATTTTCTTAATATCAGCAAGTGGTTTAATGTCATTAATCGCTTGCTCTATAGCCGAACGCACATCCAGACAACTCACTTCAAGATGCGTTGAACCTGCATCATAACGACTAATTTCCAATAGATCTGCAAGCATTGATTGAAAACGTTGTGTTTGCTCATCAAGTAATTCAATCGTACGTTCTGTAGGAGTATCAAAGGACTGTTTGTGTGACATTAGCAAGTCAGAAGCCATACGAATTGTTGTTACCGGAGTTCGTAGTTCGTGGCTTACGTCAGAGACAAAACGTTGTTGCATTGCACTGAGTGCTTCTAATTCATCAAAAGTACGTTCGAGAGAAGAAGCCATATCATTAAACGACACCTGTAATACACCAATTTCATCCATACGATTATGTTCGACTCGTGTCTCTAATGCTCCTTGCGCAAGTTGTGATGCTGCTGTAGCAACATGAGAAATTGGAGTAATCATAGAAGAAATAAGCTGCCAAGCTAAAATCGCCATAGCACATGTCATAATCAAGCATGCTACAAGTAGTGCCCGCTGAATAGTAACAACCGATCTTTGCTGAGCATCAAATGAATAGATACTGAATAGATGCAATCTAATACCGTTGGGCATGGTAATAACACTTGCTAGTACAGCACCAGGATTATTCCCTTCACGAGCAGCATTAACAGGTTGAAATAAAATACATTCTTGCAAACAAGTACCCAATGTATCATCGAGTTGGGAACTGATAGTACGAACATAAGAGGGATCTGTAGAAACTGGAGCAAGCGACCCGTAAGTACTTTCTTCTTCAATATGAACAGCAAGCAAATTCTCTGCGCTAGAATTTTGTAAGGTCGATGCAAGAGAAGTAATAAGCCTCTGCGATGCAGAATTATTAGTAACCGTAGCGGATGCTAGTATAGATTGTGCGTCGCGAACCGCCCCTATAAAATCAGATTGTACTTGTGTTTTAGCCTGTTCTTGCAATGTTGACCGCACCGAAATCAATGAAACCGAAGCAAAGCCAAAGGCAACTAATAAACTAAGAGCAAGAATGGTTACAATTGCCCGAGCACGCAAAGAATGCTCTACGTGATATTGCATTCGATTCAGAGGACTAATTACTCGAGCCATTATTCTGCTAATGCTTTGCATAGCATGACAATTGCGATTAAATTCGCTACTCACTCGCAATTTCAAATCGATACCCCAAGCCGCGCACGGTAACAATATACTGTGGATGTTCTGGATCAAGTTCAAGTTTATGACGCAGCCGTTGTATATGAACGTTTACTAATCTTGCATCCCCATTAGATGGATAACCCCATACTCGTTCAAGCAACTCCCCACGTGTTAAAACTTCCCCACGGAACATAATTAAAGTAGTTAATAAGTC
Source organism: Galliscardovia ingluviei (assembly GCF_014635685.1). Taxonomy (GTDB): domain Bacteria; phylum Actinomycetota; class Actinomycetes; order Actinomycetales; family Bifidobacteriaceae; genus Galliscardovia; species Galliscardovia ingluviei. The sequence continues at coordinate 601,717 of NZ_BMDH01000001.1, read as the reverse complement.
AAATTCTACAGGCGTCAAATATAAATCAACACCGCGTCTCGTAACAATATGAGCATTACGATCAACAGTAATATCACCTGCAGTAAGTACTGCTGGCATGGAATCTATATCCGTTGACGTTGGAACAGCGTTTTGCGTATCATTGGTGTTTTGTGGAATACTACGTAATCTAGCTTGAATACGTGCAACTAATTCTGCAACCTGAAATGGTTTCGCAACGTAATCATCAGCACCAGCTTGAAGTCCAGTAACAATATCTTGAGTATCTGACTTTGCAGTTAGCATAATAATAGGCACATTAGTGCTGATATTCTGCCGTATACGTTGAGCAACTGCTATACCGCTCATTCCCGGCAACATAACATCAAGTAGAATAATATCTGGCTGCACAACTTGCAAAGTTTGCAATGCTTGAATACCATCAGTACAAATTTGAGTACGAAAACCCTGAGATTGTAATACGATAGAAAGCATTTCCCCCAATGCCTGATCATCGTCGACAATCATAATGTATCGCCGTACATCCGATTTTGATTCGGATGCCGTATTCTGCGTGTTGTTCCGCGACGAACCCACTGCCATACTCACTTTCTATAAAATATTATGTTCCTCCTGCATTGGTATTTTAGCACCTTACAACTTCTTCGTATCGTCACGATGCAGAATATCACGAATATGTTCTAGGCGCTCTCCTACTTCCCGCTCATAACCACGGTTATTGGGATGGTAATACTCGTGTCCCACAAGTTCATCAGGCATATATTGCTGGCTAGCTACAGCACCTGGCGCATCATGCGCGTACTGGTATCCTTCATGATTCCCCCACTCTTTCATCAATCGTGTTGGGGCATTACGTAGATGTAATGGCACTTGTCCGATATTACCAGCATCGACATCTGCAAGTGCAGCATCCATAGCAAGATAACTCGCATTTGATTTAGGTGCTGTAGCAACAGCGATCACTGCTTCTGCCAGAATAATTCTTGCTTCCGGCATGCCAATCATTGCAACGGCTTGAGCTGCTGCAACTGTTGTTTGTAGTATTTGCGGCGCTGCCATACCAACTTCCTCAGCCGCCGCAATCATTACACGCCTGGCAATAAACCGGGGATCTTCTCCCGCTCTCAGCATACGCGCCAAATAGTGTAATGCTGCATCAGGATCAGAACCGCGCATCGATTTGATAAAAGCACTAATTACATCATAATGATTGTCACCTGCTTTATCATATCGGACCGCAACAGTATCAGAAACTTGTGCTACAACCTGCTCAGTAATGTGTGGCTGAGTCGCACTTTGGTGCTGCTCATGTATTTGTATGGTTGTGCCAAATGCTGCTTCCAATATCGTAAGTGCTTTTCGTGCGTCTCCTGCAGCAAGGCGAATAATATGATCACGTGCATTATCATCGAGCTGTGCTTGCTGGTTCAATCCTCGTTTACTAGTTAATGCACGGTCAAGAAGTTCTCTAATATCATCGTTACTTAAGGATTCGAGCTTAACAGTAACTGATCGTGACAGAAGTGGAGCAATTACTGAAAAACTTGGATTTTCTGTAGTTGCAGCGATAAAAGTTACATCTCTATTTTCTACACTGGGCAGTAAGGCATCCTGTTGCGACTTAGAAAAGCGATGCACTTCGTCAATAAACAGCACCGTTTCCTGACCATTCGTTACTAATCGCTGCCGAGCACGCTCAAGCACTGCACGCACTTCTTTAACCCCTGAAGTTACTGCAGATAATTCTTCGAATACTCTGCCAGATTGTTTGGCAACAATATATGCCAAAGTTGTTTTACCTACACCCGGAGGTCCGAATAAAATTACTGAACTCGGAGCTGCTAACGTATTTTGCCCTACTGGAGATGCTAAACGTCTCAGTGGAGAGCCCTCAACTAAGACATGCTGTTGCCCGACAACTTCATCAAGTGTTGTTGGTCGCATACGCACTGCTAATGGGCGCGTTGTTTCTTCAGGTACTGACGCTGTAGAAAAAAGATCCATATTCATAGCATACTCTTATGCGAACATATGTTCTATAGAACCGACTCGATATTTACTGAATATCACCGTGGCATTATTTTGCGTAGCATCGAGATCAACGATACCCATAATGCTGAAATCATGATCTCCTTCTGCATCATCAATAATTTGGCGTACTTTCCAGATATGTTTGTTTTGTTCTTCACTGGTGTCAATCTCACAAAGTTGAGGATTTCGCGCATGGGAATCAATTCGCGCATACTCATGTGCTTCATAGAACTCGTCAAGCGCATCTTGCCAATCGCGCAAACCCATGCCCCACTGACTATCCAAGGCACTTAATGCTTGTGCATTGTCTTGATCAATCAGCTCAATTCTAGCGAACATGGCATTGCGTACTAGTACGGTAAGTCCTCGCCTATCAGCAACCACTTGACCTGATGGTGTTGGTGCTGCGGCATTGAGCGCTTCAACATTGACACGTTCACCTGCATGAGCCCACGCGTCCACTAAACTCGAATCAACGCCTCTTACAATAAGCTCAAGCCAATGAATAATATCAGACAGCTGCTCATCTTTCGCTTCTTCAGGCACCGTTTTATCTAAAACTCGCCACGCATCAGTTAGATAGCGCAATAGCGTACCCTCGCTACGAGCAATGCCAAGGCGCGCAATGTATCCGGTAAAATCAGAAGCCGTTTCCACCATGTCTCGTAACACAGATTTTGGTGAAATATAATAATCATTCGCCCACGGCACATCACGACGGTACTGCGCAAATGCTGCACTCAGTAAGTCGTTAAGCGGTTTAGGATAGGTAATATCCTGCAAGCGCTCTAAACGTTCGTCATAGTCTATGCCGTCATCTTTCATCTCTTGCATAGCTTTATCTTTTACTTTGCGCTCTTGAACGCGCAAAATTTGCCTTGGATCTTCTAATGTTGCTTCTACCATAGAAATAACACCAAGCGCATAGGTATCACTATCAACGTCAAGTAACTCAAGAGCAGCAATGAGGAATGGGCTTAACGGCTGATTCAACGCGAAATCATCAGGTAAATCAATAGTAGTGCGCCAATATTCTTTACCATCATGCTGCTCTACTTCGATAACATGGGTATTGAGTAAGGTATCAAAAATTTCTTGTGCACGTTGGTGTAATTTGAGCTGTTGCTTTTCACTGACACCACTATCATCAATAAGCTGATCAACATGCTGACGCGCATTACCGCCCTGCTGCACTATATTTAGCACCATAGCATGAGTAATTTGCATATGTGGGGTTAAGCTTTCAGGCTCTTTATCAATTAACTTTTGGAAAGTATCTTCATTCCAGCCAACAAAACCTGCTGGCGCTGATTTGCGCTTAACTTTTTTAAGTTTCTTTGGATCGTTACCAGCTTTGGCTAGCGCTTTTGCATTTTCAATTTCATATTCAGGAGCAAGTGCGATAACTACTCCTTCAGTATCGAATCCACTACGCCCAGCACGACCAACTATCTGGTGGAATTCACGTGCTTTAAGCCTACGCATAGTATAGCCATCAAATTTGGTAAGTTGCGTAAGAATGACGGTATGAATGGGTACATTAATACCAACTCCCAATGTATCAGTACCACAAATTACAGGCAGTAGTCCTCGTTGCGCTAATTGCTCGACGAGCAACCGATATCGTGGCAGCATGCCGGCATGGTGTACGCCAATGCCGTTACGCAACAAACGTTGCAAAATTTTTCCAAAGCCAGTACTAAACCGTACTCCAGAAAGTTCGTGAGCTATTTCTTGGCGTTGTTCTTTTGTCGTCAATCCCGCATTTACTAGCATTTGTGCGGTTTCTAACGCAGCATCTTGCGCAAAATGCACCACATAAACTGGGCTATCTCCAAGGGAAACTGCTTGACTTACTGCATCTACTAAAGGAGTTACTTGATATTCGTATGTTAATGGAATAGGACGCTTTGCATGATCGACAAGACTTACTGCTCGTTCACTATGATGTCTCAATGTTTGTTCAATACCGCTCACATCACCAAGTGTGGCACTCATAAGCAAAAATTGTGTTTGCGGCAACGTGAGCAATGGCACCAGCCAGGCCCATCCTCGGTCTGGGTCACCATAAAAATGAAACTCATCCATAGCAACGCAGCCAACATCTAAATGCTTGCCTTCACGTAATGCAGCATTAGCCAGAATTTCTTCAGTGCAGCATACCACTGGCGCGTCCGGATTGATGCTGGTATCGCCGGTAATCATACCAACATTATCACGACCCAAAATATCTATGAGTTCAAAAAACTTTTCGGAAACTAGTGCTTTAATTGGCGCTGTATACCATGAAATTCTTCCAGTACACAACGCTGCAGCATGCAGGGCCAAAGCTACCAACGATTTACCTGAACCTGTAGGCGTTGATAAAATAACATGATCACCTGCAAGCACATCCATAATGGCTTCTTCTTGATGTTCCCACAGTGTGATTCCTCTGTCTGTGGTCCACCTCGTAAAGCCTTCGTATATTTCATCCTCACTCGCTACACCACTTTTCCATGGAAGATAATCGAGCAGTGTTTGTGGCTCGGATGCGCTTTCAACGAGCTCTTGAGTTTGCTGTGCAGTATTTGATTCAGACATGCTTGCTTCTACTTGTGTTACCGTTGATACCTCTTTAATATAGCACAACGGCGCCAGAGTAATTCTGACGCCGTAATTGTTAAGCAGTAAGGCTTGTGCTACAGGTCTTAGAGAATAGCCTGTACAACAAAGTCAATAATGAACAATGCTGCAACAACCCAAATAACTGGGCTTACTTCCTTTGCCTTACGCTGGCATACCTTAACCACGCAGTACATGATGAAACCACCAGCAATGCCGTAGCTAATGGAGTAGGACAATGCCATGAATACTGCTGCAAAGAATGCCGGGATTGCAATAGCAATATCATTCCAATCAATCTCGCGCAGGCTTGATGCCATCATGCAGCCCACAATTACCAATACACCTGCGGTTGCAGCGCTTGGTACAGCGGAAACCAGTGGAGCAAGCAAAATAGAAAGCGCGAAGCAGATAGAAACCACAACCGAAGTCAAACCAGTTCGACCACCGACACCGATACCAGCAGCGGACTCTACATAAGTCGTTGTATTGGAGGTACCGAAGATAGCGCCAATAGAGGTTGCAATGGAGTCTGCAAAGAGCGCACGATCCATCTTTGAGCTAAAGCCATGACCAGCTTCGAGAGCTTGCTCATCTGCCTCAGAGAAGATACCAGTACGACGACCAGTACCGATAAAAGTACCGATAGTGTCAAAGGTATCGGACATAGAGAATGCGAAGATGGTAAGCAATACCAACGGCAAGCGTGCAGCATCACCAAAGAGTGCTGGGAAACCGTCTGCTGTGAAAATTACGCCAAAGGTCTGTGGCAATTGTGCAAATGCCTCGCCGATACCAACCGAGGAACCCATGGTTGTTACTCCAAATGGGATACCAATGATGGTTGCGCCGATAATTGAAAGCAACATGCCAGCCTTGAGCTTGAGCACTGCAAAAATAATGGCAAGGAATAATCCAAAGAGGAATACCCACAATGCTGGCTGATTAAAGGTTGCAAGACCTGGTGTTGCGGCTACTGGCAAACCCTTTCCTGCGGCTTCTACATCCTTTGGTGTAAAGGTGATTAAACCAGCATTAAGCATACCTACATAGGCAACGAATAGACCGATACCACCGCCGATTGCATGCTGCAACATTGGCGGAATGGACTGGATAATAAGTTTACGAATTTTGGTTACGGTAATAAGAATGTTGATTAAACCGCACAAGAACACCATGCATAGTGTTTCTTGCCAGGTGAAACCTAAACCTTTTACCACAGTGAAAGTAAAGAATGCGTTCAGACCCATACCTGCGGCCTGAGCATAAGGGACATTAGCAAACAGACCCATTACTAATGTGCCAGCGATTGCGGCAATAATGGTTGCTAGGAACACGCCACCCCATGGCATACCGGTTTGAGAAAGAATTCCAGGGTTGACGATAATGATATAGGACATCGCGAAGAATGTGGTTAAGCCTGCAAAGACTTCAGTCGAGATTGTAGTTCCATTCTCCTTGAGCTTGAACATTCGTTCCATGTGTTCTTATTCCTCTTCTTTGGTGTATTGGAACAAGATGGAGCTTAACAGCAGCACTACCCCTAAATTTGCACATTTTGGTTACATTTGAGACAAAAAACGTTGCTTAATAAAGAAGTGAACTACATCAAACATTTTAACAAGATTTTTTGCATAAAAGTAACTTTTAAGAACATGAATTGTTGTATTCTGTTTGAAAATTTTCACAAAAGACACGCGCGAATAGCAACTATACTCAAGCAGTTACCATCCGACTGTTAAACGGACATCCTCGATTATGCCGTCCGGTATGCAATACAAATACTCGCAATACCAAAACCCAAACGATATACGCGAACATCTTCAAAGCCATGAGTAAGCAGCTGCTCAGTAATATACGCTGCCCCCGGCCAATCCTTAATTGACTGCAATAAATATTGGTATGGTTTACTATTTTGACGAAATATTGCAGCCACACATAGTACCATGCACGAACTCACTTGATGCACTATCGCGCGCCAAAGTCGATGATGTGGATTATCAAATTCCAAACACATGAACACACCACCCGGTTTGACAACACGAGCACATTCAGCAAATACTTGCTCGCGCGAATCCATATTACGCAAGCCGAAACATATTGTTACCGCATCTACACTTGTATCATGTAAAGGAAGATGGTGCGCGTCACAATGCGTAAAACAGATACGTTGACTCACCTGCATTGGTAATGCACTCTTACGCTGCTCTCCAATACGTAGCATGCCATAAGACACATCCCCAGCAAAAACCTCTGCTCCCCTACGTGCTAACACGATACTCGATGTTCCAGTACCACAAGCAATATCAGCAATATAAGCACGATCTATTGGAGCGCCAGTAGCAGCTAATGCATGTGATAGTTTATCTATTGCTCGTTTACGCCATAGTCTATCGAACCCAAAGCTTGCCAGCGTATTGATGGCATCATAATGCTTAGCAATAGCGGAGAATAACGATTCCATAGCGCCAGCGGTACGATTACGTACATGATGCAATTGCTGATATTGTTCACCTTGTTCAGCTTGCTCATGTACTCGTCGCATTCTCGCTCCATTCAAATAACATCTCTGTAAAAAAGTACCCGCCAAGTGACGGGTACTTACTGTAGTCCAAGCAGTTGATAGCAGAATACTCAACTGTAGTTAATCGACTTTCGGATCACCTACTGGAGGATTCATCGTTGTGTCATCAATTTGTTTGTCGTCTTGGCTACGCACCGGTTTTTGACTCAACATACGAATCACATTTCGATTATGTGGGTCACGTGGATGCCATTCATCGTAGCCCTGCTCATAGCGTGTGCGGCGCCAATGCTGAATAGAAGCATTGCTACCACGATGATGAACATGATACTGACGTGGAACACCACCAAATGGACGATTCTCCACCTCACGCGCCACAGCAATCTGATTGATATTCGAAGCGTCACCTGCTGCAATAGGAGCAACAGCATCGGTATCTATTGGAGCCGCAGTACGCTTTGCCAAATACGATGGCAACCACTCAGCGAGACGAGAAAGCAACCAACAAGCAAAGAAGTACACAATAGCGGCAACAACAAGTGTTTGCAGAATATTGAAGTACATCGATCCCAAGCGTCGAGATTCTTGCAATAGATCCGTATACATAATAATCGAACCTAATGCGGTATCCTTCAGCACCACTACAAGCTGCGTTACAGCAGCAGGAAGCATAGCGGTAATTGCTTGTGGAACCTCAATATAGATCAACGATTGAGTACGTGTCAATCCTAATGCCATCGAAGCTTCATGCTGGCCATTTGGCAAATTACCAACACCAGAACGTACTAATTCAGCAACAACGGACCCGTTATACAACACCAAACCAACAACAACAGCCCAATATGATGCTGATTCGATACCAACGAACGCAAACCATCGCCAGAAGAAAATCATCATCAACAGCACTGGAACCGCGCGGCAGAACTCAACAATAGCGCCAGCAACAAGTCGAATAATGATATTCGGAAGCAATCGACCGATACCAAAAATCAGTCCGAAAATAACTGAACCAATAACTGCAACAGTAGTAGCTTTTAGCGTCATCCATAAGCCTGGAAGATAAAAATCAGTCCACGCCTCAGATTCAAGCGCTGGTTTCCACAATTGCCAATCTAACTGATTCTCACCATCAGGAGGGTTATGCAGTCGCATTAACACAGCAATAACTACCAGAGCCACCAACACCAAAGCAATCAGATTTAAAGTGTTGATAAGACGCTTACCGCGAGGACCCGGCTGATCAAATAAAATTGATTGTGAACTAGCCATTCTACCTCCTCACCGCAAGTTTATTGGATAGATACGTTGTAATCATGCCAATTGGAATAATTAAAATAACGTAGCCAATAGCAAAAATCAAAAAGATTGTCACAATTGCATCTGCATGGAATTCAATCATTTCACTCATAAGAGAAGAAGTTTCCGTCGCCACTGATGCAGCAGCCGCAACAGTCGAATTTTTAAGCAATGCAATCAATGTATTTCCCAAAGGAGCAACTGAACCTCGGAATGCCTGCGGCAAAATAATCTGTCTAGCAGTTTGCGTGAATCCTAGCCCCAAAGCACGTGCTGCTTCAGCTTGCCCTAAAGGCACTGTATTGATACCACTGCGCAATGCTTCACACACAAAAGCCGCAGTATATAAACCAAGTCCTGTTACCGCTAGCCAGAAGAAATTCACATCAAAATTATCTGAAAATGAAAGCTTAAGCTGCGCATATACGCCAAGAACCATAAAAACCATAATGATTGTCAATGGCATATTTTTGAACAGCTCTACATACCCTCCTGCAACCGCACGCAACGAACTAATCGGAGAGATACGCATGATCACGAGAATAATGCCCAGTACTGTTGCCAAAAGTCCTGCAAATACAGTGAGCTCTATATTAACAGCAAAAGCGCCAAGCACATCATACTGCGTTAATAACTCATGAATACTACTCATGTTGCTCCCCCTCAGTCGGACTTGGAGGATTAAATTCTGGATTTGGCATATAGTCTGTGCCTCGCGTATTGTCTTCAATAGCGCGCTTCCAAGATCCGTCGTTAATCATCGAACGAATGGCATTATTAATGCGCGTCGCAAAGGCAGTATCACCTTTTTTGATGCCCACACCATAATATTCAGTAGTAAAAGGCTTGCCAATTACTCTAAGACGTCCACGTGAGGCTGCAGCAAGACCAGCAAGAATAATATCATCTGTAGTTACTGCATCAACAATGCCAGAGAATAGTGCAGTAGCACACTCGGCATAACCGGGCTGCTGCATTAATTGTACTTCATTAGCGAACTTCTCTTTTACCACAACTGCTGAGGTAGAACCCGTTACTGAACAAAGTCGCTTACCATTAAGATCCTCAGGACCACTGATACTGTGATCATCAGAGCGCACCATTAAATCTTGACCTGCTACAAGATAAGGTCCAGCGAAAGAAACAGCACGTTTTCGAGCATCTGTAATGGAATACGATGCAAGAATCATATCAACGTCACCATTTTGCAGCATGGCTTCACGCTGCTTACTTGGTGCCTCTTTCCATTCAATTTGATCTTCAGAATACCCGAGTTCCTGTGCGATATAGCGTGCCACATCAACATCAAAACCAACATATGTGCCTGATTTCTTAAACCCAACACCTGGCTGGTCAAATTTAATGCCGATTTTAATCACATTATCTCGTGTGCTGACGCTACCACAACCAGCAAGCGAGCACAGACATGCTATTGCACAGATTGCAGCTAGGCACTTGCCTATTATGCTCTGTGTGCGAAAAGTCATTGAAATCCTTACTATTACTCAACACCATGTTGATTAGTAGTCTGACTGCTACAACATAGTGTTATCATTTCTGTAAAGTCGTAAACTGTGTCGTTAGTGTGTCAAAATCTTAGATAAGAAGTCACGCGCACGATCAGTTTGTGGATGTTCAAAGAACTGAGCAGGTGTTGCTTGCTCCAAAATATGGCCATCAGCCATAAACACGATTCGATCAGCCACTCTACGCGCAAACCCCATCTCATGAGTGACACAAATCATCGTCATACCTTCGTGAGCAAGCTCTGTCATAACATCGAGTACCTCATTAACCATTTCTGGATCAAGCGCTGATGTTGGCTCATCAAAAAGCATCACTTTAGGCTGCATAGCTAATGCACGGGCAATAGCCACACGCTGCTGTTGTCCACCAGAAAGCTGCGCTGGCATTTTTTGGGCTTGTGAATCAACACCTACACGTGCCAGTAATTCCATCGCCAAATCTTCTGCCTTTTTCTTATCCATATGGCGAACTTTAATTGGCGCTAATGTGACATTTTCTAAAATAGTCTTATTCGCAAATAAATTGAAAGATTGGAATACCATACCAACTTCTGCACGTAGTTCAGCGAGAGCTTTACCCTCTTGAGGCAACGGTTTTCCATCAATGCGAATATCTCCAGAATCAATCGTTTCTAGACGATTAATCGTGCGACACATTGTTGATTTACCAGAACCAGAAGGACCAACTACAACAACTACTTCGCCCTTGCTGACTTGCAAATTAATATCTTTGAGCACATGTAAATCACCGTAGTGCTTCTCCACATGCGTTAATTCTACTAGAGGGCGCCCAGCACCCTTATTCTCATATTCTTCAGGCATACGTTGAGTATACCTAAATCCAACGGACGTTTACGCTAATTGATTATCTTGTGAACGCTTTTGCGCTTAACAATATAGGGTATGTGATCACACATACCCTATACTCATCATTTCAGCTTATCCTCGAACTTGGTGCTGCAATACCGATTATTCGTCCTCTTCTGGATCATAATCAACACCAGTTTCTGCACGCTGCTCGTCACTGATTGGCGCAGGTGCACCTGTAAGTGGATCACGACCGCCACCAGCCTTAGGGAAGGCAATAACGTCACGGATAGATTCAGCCCCAGCCAGCAAGGAAACTGTGCGATCCCAGCCCAATGCAATACCAGCATGAGGAGGAGCACCATACTTAAAGGCCTCAAGCAAGAACCCAAACTTATCCTCAGCCTCTTGAGCATCAATACCGAGCACATTCAACACACGGTCCTGAATGTCATCACGGTGAATACGCACAGAACCGCCGCCCATCTCCTGACCGTTGCACACAATATCGTAGGAGTCACTCATAGCATGCTCAGGATCTTGATCGAAACGATCAATCCAATCTGCTGAAGGCATGGTAAATGGATGATGCATAGATGTCCACTTAGAATGACCCACAGCAACATCGTCATCATCAGGATCATCAGTGCGCTTAAAGAGTGGGAAGTCTACAACCCAAGTAAAAGCAAATTCATCTGGATGCAGCAAGCCTTGACGATCAGCAATTTCTACACGTACTGCACCAAGCAAGAGCTGTGAAGACTCCTTAGCGCCTGCAGCAAAGAACACTGCATCTCCAGACTTTGCACCAGTTGCCTGCATTAAGCCTTCGCGCTCTTCATCAGAAAGATTCTTAGCTACAGGTCCCTTTAACGTACCGTCCTCAGCAAACTGCACATATGCAAGACCTTTAGCACCACGCTGGCGAGCCCAATCTTGCCATGCATCAAACTGACGGCGCGGCAAATCTGCAGCTCCCGAATACACCACAGCACCAACATATTCAGCTTGGAATACGCGGAAAGGTGTGTGAGCAAAATACTCAGTCAAATCGACTAATTCATTACCAAAACGCAAATCTGGTTTATCTGAACCATACTTATTCATAGCGTCAGTCCAAGAAATACGCGGCAATGGCAATTGCACTTCATGACCTGCCGCTTTCCAAATTGCGGCAATAACCTGCTCGGCCATAGCGATAACGTCTTCTTGATCCACGTATGCCATTTCCATATCAAGCTGTGTAAATTCTGGCTGACGATCAGCACGGAAGTCTTCATCACGATAGCAACGTGCAAGCTGGTAATAGCGCTCTACACCAGACACCATCAATAACTGCTTGAGCAACTGAGGAGACTGTGGCAACGCGTACCATGAACCTGGAACTAAACGTGCAGGAACAACAAAGTCACGCGCACCTTCTGGTGTTGATTTAATGAATGTTGGTGTTTCTACCTCAGTAAAGTTCATCTCGTCAAGTGCACGTCGAGCAGCACGTGAAACGTCAGAACGTAACTTCAAATTACGCTGCATGCTAGGACGGCGCAAATCTAGATAACGATACTTTAAACGCACATCCTCGCCCGGCAATGTATTTTCAGACTCATTCTCAAGAGCTGTAGAAACTTGGAATGGGAGTGCCTGCGACTTAGCCAGTATTTCAACATGCTCAGCCACTACTTCGATACGACCTGTAGCAAGTCGTTCATTTTCATTACCCTCAGGACGCAGACGAACTTTACCAGTTACTCGAATTACAAATTCACTGCGCAGAGGTCGTGCAACTTCCTCATCATTGATAACAACTTGCACAAGTCCGCTGGCATCACGCAAATCAACGAATGCCACACCGCCGTGGTCACGCCTACGATCTACCCAACCAGCAAGCGTTACTTGCTGACCGACTAGTGACTCATCAACCTCAGTGGCATGATGCGTACGATACGCCGTCTGACTCATTCCTGTTCCTTCCACATGTAAAGTACGAAATCGTCTTTACCCATATTCTATTAATCAAAATCTACACTGTAGCAGCTGCTACTAATCCAGAACCACATGCTGTGTTGCATACTGTTCTTCTGGCAGCCATGAAGCCACATCTGCTTCAATTTGCTCACCTGTAACAATATTCTTCACTTCTTCAGGCTGTCCCTCAAATGCAGGGAACCAAACATAAGGGATACCTAAACGATCAGCATGGCGAATCTGCTTACCAATCTTTTGTGCCGCTGGAGCCACATCGGTAGCAATACCGCGTGTACGAAGAGCACGGGCAATAGCATCTGACTGTGCACGATGTGCTTCATCCCAAACAGCCACTAAAACACTTGCTGGACTTTGCCTGTTGGCATGAGCTCCACTTACATGCAGCATATGCGAAACAAGTCGAGAAAGACCAATAGACAATCCCACACCCGGATATGTGTGAGAACCCTGTGTTGCCAAATTATCGTAGCGACCACCTGAGCAAATAGATCCCAGCGATGCAGCACCGTCGAGGAAAGTCTCATACACCGAACCAGTATAATAATCCAGTCCACGAGCAATTTTCAGATCAGCAATAACAGCACCTGGGCGAATAGCAGCTGCGCCATCCACGATTTTCTCAAGTGTGGCAATACCTTCCATAGCCAAAGCATAGTGCTCATTCGCAGCAGTAACTTCTACGGATGCACACAACTGATCAAAAGACTCACGCAACTGCCGACCGCTTGTTGCAGTAATTTGCGCTAATGCCAAGCACGCTTGAGCTTGCGTATCATTAGCACTGCATGTTTCTTTGAGCTCGCGAACTACTTCATCTGGACCAATTTTGTCAATTTTGTCAATAGTACGCAAAACACCTTCAATATCAGTTAAACCAATTGCTCGGTAAAAACCTTCAGAAAGCTTGCGGTTATTAGCATGCACTGTTGCTTTAGGGCAACCTAAAGGACGCAATGCTTCCAATGCTTCTACCATAATCAGCGGAAGCTCGACCTCATAATGATCTGGCAATTGACCGTTGCCAACCACATCAATATCTGCCTGAGTAAATTCGCGGAAACGACCCTCTTGAGGACGCTCACCACGCCAGACCTTTTGCATCTGCCAACGCTTGAATGGGAACACCAAATCCCCACTATGCTCTACCACATAGCGACTTAACGGGACAGTGAGATCGAAATGCAAACCCATTCGATCTTCTACGGGCGTGTCGTTTTCACTCCCCACTTCTTGTAGACGTGAGAGCAAATAAATCTCTTTGCTGGTTTCACCTTTTTTCAGCAAAGAAGAGCCTAATTCCACAGCTCTCGTCTCAATTCCTTGAAAACCATGTAATGAAAAAACACTTCTCAGAGTGTCCATTGCCTGCTGTTCAACAAAACGTTCTTCAGGCAGCCACTCCGGAAAACCTGATAATGATGCACCTTTAGCCACGAGTCCCTATAATAGGTCATGTTATGGAAAACTATAGGGAGCTTCGTTTATAGTTTCTTTATAGATTCCTTCTGTTACGACGCTAAGGAGCTGGAGATGCCAAATACTGCCGCATCCACACCAGAGAATGTATCCGCTACACCACAAGCAACCCCTGCTGTGCCGAAGCCACATGCGCCAACGCCTGCTGCATTGGCTAAAACAGCACCAAAAGTTGCTAATGCACAAGTTGCCGGTTCACAAGAAGAGCTTGCGCAAGCTGAGTCCTTTGGCCGTGTTGCTGACGATGGTACCGTTTTTGTCCGTGAAGGCGAAAGCGAACGCGCAGTAGGACAATATGCCGATACTGACGCACAATCAGCGCTTCGACTCTTTGCAACACGCTACCTTGACCTTAAAGCACGCTTACAAGTATTTGCTACTCGATTGAGCTCTCCACAAATTAAGATCCGTGAAATTGACGAATCCTTAAAGAACTTGACTCAAGAACTTGTTGAGCCTGCAGTTGTCGGAGATATTGCAGCTCTTAAAGAACAGCTCGCATCCCTTAGCGAAGAAGCGCAAAAGCGCAAGGAAGAAATTACCGAAGCCCGTAAGGCAGCAGTAGCAAAGGCCATCGAAGAACGCACTGCAATTGTCGAGCAGGCTGAAGCATTGGCACAGTCTCTTGGCAACTCTACAAATTGGCGTCAGACTGCTGATAAATTCCGCGAATTATTCGAACAGTGGCAAGCACATCAGCGTTCGAGTGTACGCATTGATCGCGCGCAGGCTGATGAATTATGGAAGCGTTTTTCTGCAGCTCGCACTTCGTTCAATCAAGCTCGTCGCAAGTGGGCACAATCTCGAGATGCTCAGCGTGCACAAGCTAAGAGCCTGAAAGAGGCGATTATTGAACAGGCAGAAAGCCTAAAAGATTCTACTGATTGGGCTAATACTTCACGTCAATTCAATGAATTGATGGAACAGTGGAAACAATCGGGTCGTGCTGGCCGTCAAGAAGATGATGCATTATGGGCACGCTTTAGAGCAGCTGCTGATACATTCTTCAATGCTCGTCAGGCTGACCGCGATCAGACTTCTCAAACTGAGCGAGATAACCTTGCGAAGAAAGAGGCACTGCTGGTAAAGGCTGAGGCGTTAGTTCCAGTTCATGATGAACAAGCTGCAAAGCAAGCACGAGAAGCTCTTGCTGCTATTCAAGAAGAATGGGATGCTATCGGCTTTGTTCCGCGTCAAGAAGTACGTCGCATTGAGTCGCGGCTTGATGCCGTAGAGCAGCAGATTAAGGCTGCGGAAGATGCTGTATGGAGCCAGACTGACCCAGAAACTGACGCTCGCAAGTCAGAGTTCACAGCTCAGCTCGAAGCACAGCTCGCACAGCTTGACCAGCAAATTGCTGCTGAAACCGATGAGGCACGTAAAGCAAAGCTTCAAGCAGAGCGTGCAACCAAGGAACAGTGGCTTAATGCAGTACGCTAATTAACCCTGTTTACATGATATAAGCACAAGTGAAGCCTGTAGTTCGTAACGAAAGTTACGTGCTACAGGCTTCATTTATTTCTGGGAAAGAACATGCAATGTGCAAGAAAAACAACCCTCCACTTACTCTTACACGGTGCATATCGAGTACATAGTAAGTGGCGCATACTACAGACACATACTACATATGACGCAATCTTGGTTCTGCTGAATCTTTAGCACCAGTAATACGGTAACAATCAAACACACCATCAATACGTCGTATTGCTGATAGCAATTTCGACAAATGCTGTGGATCCGCCATTTCGAATACAAATTGAGAAATAGCTACACGATCATCACCAGTAGCAATATTGCCTGAAATAATATTTACTCCATGATCAGAAAGTACGCGAGTAACCTCAGATAACAAATGTGGGCGGTCGAGAGCCTCGACTTGAATTTTTGCCAAAAATGTACCGTTAGAGCTTATCCATGAAACCTCAACAATACGATCTGGCTGATTCTTCTTCAAATCGATTAAATTCTGGCAATCTGCACGATGCACAGAAACACCCTGAGCCTTAGTAATAAAGCCGACAATTGCATCTCCTGGAACAGGCATACAGCACTTTGCCATCTTTACCCAAATATCGGTTACGCCCTTCACAGCAACCTGCGGGCTGGCATGCGTATTGCGCACGCGCTGCAGTGGCAGCGCTTCCTGTTCAACTTCTTCCTCGATTTCTTGGCGACCAACATCCTTCACCAAACGAGAAATCACATTTTGGGTAGAAATCTGTCCCTCGCCGATAGCAGCAAATACTGCTTGAGGATCTGATAATCCTACTTCCTCAGCAACTCCAATCAATGCCTCAGGAGTCATCAGCGATTGGATTGGCATATTTCGCTTACGCATAGCGCGTGTAAGCTCGTCTCGACCTTCTTCAATTGCTTCACTACGTCGCTCTTTGGTAAACCATTGACGTATTTTATTACGTGCTTTAGGGCTTTGCACAAAGCTGAGCCAGTCACGCGAAGGTCCAGCATTGTCCGATTTAGAAGTCAGGATTTCGACAGTATCGCCATTATCAAGTTTCGTATCTAATGGCACTAATCTACCATTGACACGAGCACCCATCGTCCTATGCCCCACCTCTGTATGGACAGCATACGCAAAATCAACGGGTGTAGCTTTTGCGGGCAGTGAAACAATCTTGCCCTTTGGTGTAAATACATATACTTCCGAAGAGCCCAAATCTTGTTTCAGAGAGCCCAAAAACTCATTCGAGTCTGGAGTTTCACTCGTCCAGTCGGCAAGCTGCTGAATCCACTTGAGATTATCAGCTTCACTGAATTCGTTTGCCGCTGATTCACGCGCTTTATCTTGCTTGTCTGGCGCGGAAAGTGCTCGTCCCGCCTGTCCGTTTTCCTTGTATTTCCAATGTGCAGCAATACCAAATTCCGCGCGCCGATGCATATCCCATGTGCGAATTTGAATTTCGACAGGCTTGCCACCGGGACCGACAACCGTAGTATGCAAGCTCTGATACATATTGAGCTTTGGCATAGCAATATAGTCCTTGAAGCGTCCAGGAACCGGATTCCAACGCGCATGCACAGCACCTAATGCAGCATAACAATCCCTGATAGAATCGACAATAATACGCACGCCAACAAGATCATAAATATCTTCAAATTCATGACCACGTACAATCATCTTTTGATAGATAGAAAAATAATCTTTCGGTCGCCCGGTAACATATGCGTGGACGCCCTGTGCCGTTAAGTCTTCATTGACTTCTTCAAGAATTTGCTTGAGATAGACATCTCTTGCACCTGCACGGCGTGCAACAAGTACAACTATTTCATTATAAATTTTTGGATGTAGCGTTTTGAAGCTCAGCTCTTCCAGTTCTGTTTTTATAGCATTCATGCCCAATCTGTTGGCCAGTGGAGCATAGACATCGAGAGTTTCATGCGCTTTACGCTCAGCACTAGATTGCTTAACATAACGCCATGTACGCGCATTATGGACACGGTCAGCAAGTTTAACAACTAATACTCGCACATCCTTGCTCATTGCAACAACCATTTTTCGTATGGTTTCTGCTTGAGCGGAATCACCATATTCCATTTTTGAGAGTTTGGTGACACCATCAACAAGTCCAGTAATAGTGTCACCAAATTCTTTGCGACATTCATCAAGAGTGTAGTCAGTATCTTCAACCGTATCATGCAGCAAACCGGCAGCCACCACACTTGGCCCCATACCTAAATCTGCAAGAATCTGAGAAACAGCAAGTGGGTGAATGATATATGGCTCGCCTGATTTACGTCGCTGAGGTGCATGCTGAATAACAGCTCGCTCATAGGCACGACGTAAAACACTTAAGTCTTCATCTGGGTGATGCATACGAGTCACTTGCACAATAGGAAGAAGGGGGTCCGTCGGATCAGCACTTATTTCCGCTCCCAATGAATGCGCGGAAAACAATGGCATCTCATCTTCTGCTAGACCTTGAGCAGATGTATTATGTTCAGCCATAGCCCCTCCTACCCTTGCGCGTATGCACATACCATAATACATGTAAGTAGCATATTGCACTACTTACATGTATGAGTTCTCAGCCAATTGATTTGATGCGTTCCTACGTAAACCGTACTAAGCCTGTACTCCAGTGGAACCAAATCCTTGTGCAGCCCTGTCTGAACCAGGCAATTGTGTAGCTGGAACAAATCGTGCTTCAACATAGCGTTGAATAACGAGCTGAGCGATACGATCACCATCATCAAAATGCACAGTATGCTCAGGATCCAAGTTAATTAATGGTACTTTGATTTCTCCTCGGTAACCAGCATCAATTGTTCCTGGAGCATTAAGTACGGTGATGCCCTGCTTCGCAGCTAGACCTGAGCGAGGGTGAACCAAACCGACATAGCCTGCAGGCAATGCAATGGCTACACCGGTTGGAACTAGTACTCGTTCAAATGGCTTGATATCAAACGAACCATGGCAATGTAAATCTACACCAGCATCGCCAGCGTGAGCATAACGAAGCTGTGCATATTCTTGCGGAGCACCCTCTACACTCTGTACCAGCACCTCAATATGTTCTGGTTCTGTGTACTGTTCATCGTATGCCACTATGCAGCACACTCCTCACATACTGGCTGCCCATCCTCAGTGGTATATGCGAGTTGACTACGATGCTTTACCAAGAAGCATTCTGAGCATACGAATTCATCACCCTGCATAGGGATTACTGTGACGGATAAGTCTTCGTTGCTCAAATCGGCGCCTGGAAGTTCATAATCTTCTGCAATAGCATTCTCATCATCGTCAATATCACTTGACGAATTTTGACGTGAACCACCACCAAGAGCCTGGATGGAGTCTTCGTCATCATCTTTGGTTCTTGGGCTGTCATAATCTTGTGCCATGTTCAGCTCCTTTCTTGAGCATTGACCATCTGCGCACATAGAATACACGATTTCTTTTTCACGACAAGTACGACACGTGGGACAGGGTGGCGCTAAAATACTTTTTATGGAGGAAAACACCATGACAACATCACAGTCAGCTACTCTTGCACGCTTTGAACGCGTAGATGAACACGGCGATTTAATCTTTGAAGCTCATGGTCAAAACTTCCGAGTTATTATTGATGACAGGCTCGAACAAGGCATTTTAGCGAGTAAACAAATTCGTGAAGAAAACAATGAGCCAACACGTGGTGTCACGCGATCTTCTATTCCTATCTCTACTATTCAAGCAATGGTGCGTGCAGGTGATGATATTGCAAATATTGCTCAACATTTTGCTATTAGCGAGGCATTGGTGCGTCGCTTTGCCAAACCAGTAGAGACTGAAAAGAAATATGCTCTTGATCAGTTCCTCGTAGCACCTGCTCCTGGATCGCTTCGTCACCGTACTGTGCGTGATGTGCTTGCTGCTTCTCTAGACACAGTTAATATTCCTATGAGTGCCGTGCAATGGAAAACAACACGCCAAGGACATAATCCATGGCAGATTGAGGGCAGCTTTACCCTATCCGGGCAGACAATTCGTGCACAGTGGTCATGGAATCTGCACGACAACACAGTGACACCGCTGAATACGACAGGTGGCAGATTATTGCGCATCGCTCGCGCTGATTTAGACCATTTTGAGCTTGAGACTGCTCAGATGACTGATTTATTTGAAAATACTACTAGTCAGCAAACGCAGCAACAGACATCATTGTCGACTACGGCGCAATCATCTTCATACGCTCAAACTTCGCAGTCAGCATTCGATTCTCAGCAATTGAACACACCGGTAGCGGATGCACCATTAGGAGTTCCTGCCGACCATGAGAGCAACAAAAACAGTGTGCAACCAGTTTCCTCTCGTAGTGCAGATTCATGGGTTTACGGGACAGGTACAACAAACATCGCCGCACAACACACTACTCAGTCATCTGCTGACGAACAACAGCTATCAACTTCTGTCTCAACACCAACGACTGAGTATGTGAATCCATTCCAATTACGAAGCAATGTTGCACAGTCTCAAGATGCTTCTACTGAGCAGCCTGAACAAAGTGATGAAGCTCATCATCAGCCTAGTATTACGAATATCTCATCTGCTACTGCAACACAAGCACAAAACAGCACAGCAGCAGCCGGTGAGCGCTCTAATTCACAGGAGCATACTGCTCCTTCTAAGCAAACAAGTGGTATGAGTAACATAACTGAGCAGAGTTCTTCAAACTCAGATGCATCATCTTCTACTCATAATTCAGAATCGAAGTCGCGCAAACCGAGAAGAAGTGCTGTGCCAAGTTGGGATGAAATTTTATTCGGAGAGTGAAATTTCTTTCCAAAATATCCTTTTGCTATTGATTCGGGGGTGCATATTGTACCTCCGAATCTCATTTTTCTCTCTCTTTTTTCATTTTTACTAGCGTTGTTCTTTGAAATTTGTAAGTGACAGGAGTATATTTAGCACCAACTTACAATTGTGAAGTTTTCTTGAAAAAGTGAACATTGCTCTTGTATACACCGTTCAACAGCAGTCTATCAAGTGAGGAATGACTATGCATGTGTTCATGTTGAGTGATAACACCAATAGTTATTCAACGAACGTGACTGTCATGGACATATTGGAGGGGATCTCATGACTATAACAGCGTTAGCGCGCTTCCAATTTGCTATGACTACTGTGTTCCATTTCTTCTTCGTACCATTTACTATTGGAACCTGCTTTATCGTAGCAATTATGGAATCGCTCTATGTAGCGACGAAAAAAGATGTCTACAAGAAAATGACCCGCTTTTGGGGTCGAATTATGCTCTTAAGCTTCGCCGTTGGTGTGGTAACCGGTATTATTCAGGAATTCCAGTTTGGTATGAACTGGTCTGATTACTCACGCTTCGTAGGCGATATCTTCGGTGCACCTCTGGCAGTAGAGGCACTGCTTGCCTTCTTCATGGAATCCACATTCCTCGGTTTGTGGATGTTCACTTGGGAGAATAAGAAGATCGGTCCAAAACTGCACTTGACATTCATCTGGCTGGTCTCCATCGGCTCATTGATGTCTGCTGCATGGATTTTGATCGCAAACAGCTTTATGCAGCACCCAGTTGGTTATGAAGTGCGCAATGGTCGCGCTGAAATGACTGACTTCTTTGCACTCATTACCAATACTCAGTTCTTCTACGAGTATGGACACGTTATTACGGGCGCATTCACTATGGGTGGCATTCTCATTGCTGGAATGTCTGCATTTAAGCTGCTTAAACCACAAAAGCTTACCGAATCTGATACTGCAGTATTCAAGAAGTCTATTCGCCTTGGCTTGGTAGTAACGCTCATTAGTTCTATTGCTCTTATGGGCGTTGGTGACTTGCAGATGAAGTCTTTGATCGAAGATCAGCCTATGAAATTTGCTGCGATGGAAGGCGATTACAAGGATTCTGGCGATCCTGCAGCTTGGGCACTCATTGCTTGGGCAGATGAAGCAAAGCATGAGCAGGTCTTCGGCATTGAAATTCCATATATGCTGAGTATTCTTTCCTACAACAAGCCATCAGGTGCTGTAAAAGGTATGGATACGGCTAATAAAGAACTGAACGAGCAGTTCAAGGATAAGTTTGGTGAGCAAAACTACTACCCAATGGTCAATACACTCTTCTACAGCTTCAGAATTATGGCAGGCTTTGGTGTATTGATGTTCCTTGTTGCCGCGTTTGGGCTCTTCTTTACCCGCAAAAAGAAACAAATACTCTATACCAAGAAGTGGATGCTATGGGTGCTTGGCCTGTGCACTTTTGCCCCATTCTTGGCAAATACTTGTGGTTGGCTCGTGACTGAGCTTGGACGTTATCCTTGGACAGTATATGGTCTCTTTACCATTGAGCAGAGTGTGTCTCCAAACGTTTCTGTAGCTTCACTCCTGTTCTCCAACACCGTATACTTCTTGCTGTTTACTGGACTTGCAGTAACTATGGTTGGATTGGTTATTCGAGAATTGAAGAAGGGTCCAAGCTTCGAAGCGCAGCAAGTCAAGGCAGCTAATGCGACTGCTGTAGACCCATTCGCCAAGGAGGTGTTCTAAATGACGGCACTACAGTTCTTCTGGTTCTTCCTTATTGGTTTGCTGTTTTCAGGCTTCTTCTTCCTAGAGGGCTTTGATTATGGTGTTGGTATGTCTGTACAGACGCTGGCACATAATGAGCGAGAAAAAGATCAAATCGTCCACACTATTGGGCCAGTTTGGGATGGTAATGAAGTTTGGTTGCTCACTGCAGGTGGCGCCATGTTTGCATCTTTCCCATATTGGTACTCCACACTGTTTAGTGGATACTATTTGATTTTGTTCTTCATTTTGGTCGGCTTGATTATTCGCGGTGTTTCTTTCGAATTCCGTAGTCGCGTGCCAGCACATCAGAAGAATATCTGGAATTGGACTCTAACTATTGGTTCATTTATGGTTCCATTCTTCCTTGGTGTGATGTTCATCAGCATGATTCAAGGTATGCCAATTGGTAAGGATGGCAATATGACTGCTCACTTCACGGATTACATTAATGTGTTCTCCGTTGTTGGTGGCATTGCTATGGTATTGCTCACCTATCTGCATGGATTGAACTTTATCGCATTAAAGACTTCTGGAGCTATCCGTGAGCGTGCTCGTAACTATGCACAGCTTGCTTACTGGGTACTCTATGTAGGCTTGGTGGTATTTGCTCTTCTGCTGATCTTCCAGACTGACTTTATCCAAGTCCACCCTGTAGGAACTTTGGCACTCTTGGTTGTTATTGTGGCACTGACTGTATTAGCTCATGTGGCATCGTTTAAGGGTGCTGAGCTTACGGCATTCTTAGCAAGTGGCTTGACACTTGTGGCCGTGGTTGTGTTACTCTTCCAAGGTCTATTCCCACGCGTGATGATCAGCTCTATTGATCCAGCATACGATTTGCTCATTGAGAACTCTTCATCCACGCCATATACTCTTACGGTAATGTCAATTGTGGCTATCACTTTGGTGCCGTTTGTCCTTGCCTACACGGCTTGGTCATACTATATCTTTAGGAAGCGCATTACATTGCCTGCAGTGGGAGCGTCTGAAGGATACTAAAGGAACACATAATGCTCGATAAAGCGATTTTACGCTTGTCCGGTATTAGATCATTAATGGGATTGCTTGCAGGGCTTGATGTCCTACAAGCAATCTTTATTATTGGACAAGCGACTATGTTAAGTAGTGCCATTACAGGCTTGTGGGAAGGGCAATCATTAGGCGATCAAAAAGTTGCTATTTTAATTTTTGCGATATGCTTTGCAAGCCGCCATCTCATTACATATATCAAGGATAGAAAGCTAGATACATTTGCATCGGAGCAATCACACACTCTGCGACGCAAACTGCTTGAAAAGCTCTTTGATGCGGGTCCTCATATTGTGCAGCAACAAGGCTCTGGCAATGTAATTACCATGGCTTTGGATGGCATCGGATTAGTGGAGAACTATATTCATCTTATTTTAAGCAAGATGA
This sequence comes from Galliscardovia ingluviei, assembly GCF_014635685.1. Lineage (GTDB taxonomy): Bacteria > Actinomycetota > Actinomycetes > Actinomycetales > Bifidobacteriaceae > Galliscardovia > Galliscardovia ingluviei. The sequence continues at coordinate 578,007 of NZ_BMDH01000001.1, read as the reverse complement.
TTAATATGTCTGTAACCCCTTGGCTTATCTTGGTTGTTGTATTCTGGTTCGATTGGCGTTCAGGGCTTATTTTGCTCCTTGTTTTCCCACTTATTATTATCTTCATGATTATTTTGGGATATGCTGCACAAGCAAAAGCTGATCGCCAGTATAAGTCCTATCAAGTGTTATCTAACCACTTCTTAGATTCTCTGCGTGGTATTGATACTTTGCGCTTCTTTGGTTTATCGAAACGCTATGCAAGTAGTATTTTCAAAACGAGTGAGCAATTCCGTAAAACTACGATGAGCACGCTTCGTATTGGTATTCTTTCTACGTTTGCACTTGATTTCTTTACTACTCTGTCTATTGCTATTGTTGCAGTATTTCTCGGCTTACGCTTGCTCAATGGACATATTTTGCTGTTCCCTGCATTATCCATTCTGGTGCTTGCTCCGGAGTATTTCCTGCCAGTACGTAATTTTGCCAGTGACTACCATGCAACGCTTGATGGTAAAAATGCGATGCAGGCTATTGATCGTATTATCAATGAGCCTTCAATCCGTGGCGAGCAAATTACTATCGCTCCATGGAATGAGCACAGCACTCTCGAGCTCGATAATATCACTGTCGACTATGACGGTAAGCAATTCTTACAACCGACATCTTTGCAGTTCAAAGGTATGCAAAAAGTTGGTATTATCGGTATGAGCGGGTCTGGCAAATCAACGTTAATGAATGTGCTCAGCGGTTTTTTGCCTATTGCCCAAGGCAGTATTCGCATCGATGGTAAGCCTGTGGCAAATCTTAATCAGGATGCGTGGCGCAAGCAATTAGCGTATATTCCTCAGCAACCTTATATTTTTGAGGCAACACTACGCGATAACATCGCCTTCTATACGCCAGATGCCACTGATGAGCAAATCATGCAAGCTGCACATGTTGTTGGTTTAGATGATGTTATTGCAGAACTTCCTCAAGGCCTAGACACGCGTATTGGCAATGGCTCACGAGCACTAAGCGGCGGTCAGGCGCAGCGTGTCGCATTGGCAAGAGCCTATCTTGATCAAGAGCGCACTGTCTACATTTTTGATGAGCCAACAGCACATCTCGATATTGAAACTGAGCTTGAGCTCAAGCAGCGTATGGTGCCACTTATGGAGCATCATTTGGTGTTATTTGCTACGCATCGTTTGCATTGGCTACGCCAAATGGACACCATTGTTGTGTTAGAGCACGGCAAAGTAGTTGAAGTTGGTGCGTATGAGGATCTTATGGCGCGCCACGGAGCGTTATACCGTTTGAAGCATGAAATGGGGTCATCAATTCATGAATAATATACCTCTATTTCAACAGTTGGCACATGATAGCTGGGTAAAGCCGTTCTTTAAGCAGTATCGTTGGACACTAGCACTTGCTATCTTCTTGGGCTTTTGCACATTCTTCTGTGCTGGTGCTTTGATGTTTAATTCTGGTTATTTGATTAGTAAATCAGCGTCTTTGCCAGAGAATATTTTGTTAGTGTATGTGCCTATCGTATTGACGCGAGCTTTTGGTATCGGTCGCCCTGTATTTCGCTATGTAGAGCGATTGGTAAGCCATAATTGGGTTTTGCGTATGACCTCGCATCTTCGCGTTAAGTTGTATAAAGCGGTTGAGCAAGACGCTATTTTCTTCAAGCGTAAGTATCGTCTTGGTGATGTGATGGGACTGTTGTCAGAAGATATTAACCATATTCAAAACTTGTATCTTCGTAGCATCTTCCCCACGCTGATTGCCTGGCTGCTTTATGTTGTTATTGTGATTGGTCTCGGCTGTTTTTCTTTGGGTTATGCACTGCTTGTGGCACTGTATTTCCTATTAATTCTTTTGGCTATGCCATTGTGGTCTATTATTGTTAATGGCGCACGCCAAAGTAAAGAGAAAACGTTAAAGAACGATCTGTATACTGATTTAACTGATAACGTGTTGGGTATTGCTGATTGGATTTTCAGCCAGCGTGGTCAAGAGTATGTTGCACTTCATGAACAGTCCCAAGATAAGCTCTCTCGTGTGCAATCATCCATGCGTAAGTTTAACCACTTACGTGATTTGCTATTCCAATATGCATTTGGACTTTTAGCACTACTCACGTTGGTATGGTGCAGCACTCAATTTATTGGCAATCATGGAGGGGCTGCCAATTGGATTGCAGCATTTGTCCTTTCGATTTTCCCACTAGTTGATGCTTTTGCTGGGTTATCTGCTGCAAGTCAAGAAACGAATACCTATGCTGATTCTATTGAGCGATTGAATGCGCTTCCTGAAGAGACTGAAGAGCAAACTTGGCATGAGACCCCTTCGCAACCTTTGCAGTTTGATATCCAAGATCTAACCTTTAGGTATGAGACAAAGGACGTACTTAATCATTTGAGTGTAACTATTCACGCTGGAGAAAAGGTGGCAATTCTCGGGCGGAGCGGCTCAGGTAAAAGTACTTTAGCAAGTCTGCTACGAGGAGACCTTATACCTAGTGATGGAACAGTTTTGCTCGGTGGCGTACCAGTGCATCATCTGCAATCCACAATTTCACAATATATTGGTGTTATTCAGCAAGAGCCGTATTTATTCAATACCACAATTTTGAATAATATTCGGCTGGGCAATGAACAAGCCAGTGTTGAAGAAGTCTGGGATGTTTTGCAACGTGTAGGACTTAAATCCATGGTTGAACAGTTGCCTGACGGGTTAGCAACTATTGTTGATGAAGCTGGATTACGTTTTTCCGGTGGTGAGCGTCATCGCTTGGCTCTGGCCCGTATTCTCTTGCAAAATACGCCTATTATCATTCTCGATGAGCCAACGGTAGGTCTTGATCCTATTACTGAACAGGCTGTGCTGCACACATTTATGCATGAGTTGCAGGATAAAACGCTTATCTGGATCACACACCATTTGCAAGGTATTGAGGCAGTAGACCGAGTGCTCTTTATTGAGGATGGTCAGCTTGAGATGCAAGGTTCCCCTGAGTATCTACAAGCGACTAATCCTCGCTACCAACGCCTCAAAGCTATCGATGATGGTGAGTGATTGCGAATCAGTGCCTAGGTATCGATACTGATAACCATATACGATATGCCGCATAGAGTGATCTGTGCGGCATATCGTATATAAACGCGTATTCCCAGCAAAAATGCTTATTTTCTGTAAATGAGTACTCTCACGCCCACACTAGCGAGTGCGATGCAACAGTTGGCGTGTGAGCTTCATGAGATTCTTACGTGCCGGAGTATGAGGTAATTGCTCAATATCATCAAGCGCACGCTGAGTAAATGATTGAGCTAATTCACGAGCCTTGTCTACTCCATGAAAATCACGAACCATACGCGCTACAGTGCGAATATCCTCATGTGAAATATTGAGCCCTTTGTCAAGATACGGCTTAAAATCCTGAGCATGACCTTCATACGCAGCTAGTAAAGGCAATGTGTAAACACCTGTTGCCAAATCTTCTAGCACAGGCTTTTGTACTTCACCTTCTTGTGCAGTGTAATCCAAAATATCATCAAGAATTTGAAATGCCAATCCAATATTAATCCCGATGCGCCCCGCTCGTTCAACAGTTGCTGTATCTGCACCACCAAAGTATGCGCCTTCTTCACAAGCCAAGCGGAATAGCTCAGCCGTTTTGCCAGTGCAGCTTTGCAAATAATTATCAACTGTCTGCTCTTGATTAAACCGCAAATACATTTGATCTAATTCACCAAGCAAAATTCTCTTCATTGCCTGCGCATTAACTGCTAAATATGGAGAGCCCTGCATGGTTTCGATGACGAGTTCAAAAAACACGGTAAACAGGAAATCACCAGTATATACAGCTACATCTTTGCCATAATGTGATTGAATACTCACTTGCCCACGACGTAACGGCGAATCATCAATAATATCGTCATGGATAAGCGTTGCCATATGGAGAATTTCTAGGGAGGCAGCAACGGCTATACGCTCGTCATCGCTATATTGCTTATGCTCCGTAAATCCTGTAAACATGAAGAAAAAAGCCGGACGCAGATATTTACCACCGGCTGCATTCATGGCAATAATAGCTGATTCAATATCGGTATTGCTTATCTGTACGCGTTGTTTAATAAACTCACGAACTGCTTGCAGCTTCACTTCAATATCCGGATATTGTCGCCAATACGATACCATGGTACTCCTCTATCACGCTTACTTCATAAGTATGCACCAGTGTTCCTACATATAACAACATAAGAATAGAGAGAAATATCACATTCCCCTTACATTATTGCGCGTACCAGTATAGTATGGTTGTGGAGATTCAGGTGTGTAAAGGAGTCGTTCATGACCATTCCAGTATTTATGGAGTTGGTAGAAATGAAGGCGAAAATAGCCAGCGTCTTACCCTGCCTTATTGGCGTGTGTTTTAGCTGGTATTATTACGGTTCCATACACTGGTATCTCACGATTGGCTTTTTTATTGCCATGTTCCTGTTCAATATGTTTGTCGATATTTGGGATAATTACAACGATTATCAACATGCTGACAATGATGTCTATCAACAACACACCAACATTATTGGGCGTGAACATCTTTCACTACGTACTATCCGCAGTTTACTTATTATATTTTTTATAGTTGCCATGGTTATTGGTTTAGCATTGGTATGGGTTGTAGGTTGGCCAATGCTGGCAATGGGAGTATTCTGTTTTGCTGTAGGGCTCGCATATTCAGCAGGCCCTCGCCCACTGTCAAGTTTGCCTTTGGGCGAGCTGTTTTCTGGTTTTACTATGGGTTTTATGATTACGCTTATTTGCGTTTATCTCAACACTTACCAGATGTTTACTTGGGATATTGCAACCCTAACAAAAATTTTCCTTATTGCTTTACCAAATACCTTATGGATTTCAAATTTAATGTTAGCTAATAATCTGTGTGATAAGGAGGAAGACGAGAGTAATCATCGATACACCATCGTCAATTATATCGGCATCAAAGGTGGTTTATATGCGTTTGCAAGTGCGAATGTGCTTGCTTTAGTAGCGGTAGTATGTCAAGCAATGCTAGGTCTTGCTCCTTATAGTGTGCTATTGACTCTATTGTTAATACCGTTTATCTACCATCAGACACGCCTGCTATGGCAACGACAAGTAAAAAGAGAAACCTTTATTTGTGCAGTACGAATTTTAGCTGTTAGCTCAGTTGTACACGCAGCAACGTACTGTGCTGGAATTATTATAAATAACTGGTTAGAGTAGGGTTTGGAACATTAGGGTAAAGGAGCCTTAAATGAAAGAAATACTAGTATTGGGGGCCGGCTACGCAGGTTTGAAGACTGTTCGTAATCTGCAAAAGCAACAGGGTGATTTCCACATCACATTGGTTGATCGCAATGACTTCCATTATGAAGCAGCGGAGCTTCATGAGGTAGCTGCAGGCTCTCAACCACGCACCAAAATTACCTTCCCAATCCAAGAAGTATTAAACGATAAAACCACGTTTGTTCAGGACGAGGTTGTTACTATTGACAGGGATGCCCAGAAGGTAACACTACGTAATCATGATGCATTACACTATGACTATTTGGTTATTGCCCTCGGCTTTGTTTCTGAAACCTTTGGCATTCCAGGTGCTGCAGAGCATGCTTTGCAAATGGTTACTATTCCAACTGCTGAACGTATCCATGAGCATATTGTTGAGACTATGAAGCATTATCGTCAGTCTCATGATCCTAACGATCTGCGTTTGCTCGTCTGTGGCGCTGGTTTCACCGGTATTGAATTGGCTGGTGCTCTCACCGATGAACGCAAAAAGTATGCTGAGCTTGCAGGGGTTGCTCCTGAGCAGATTGAAATTGTCTGTGTAGAAGCCGCAACACGTATTTTGCCAATGTTCGATGATGAACTAGCACAATATGGTTTGCAACTTATTGAAAAGCTTGGTATTAAGCTGATGACTGGTTGCAAGATTAAGGGTATCAACCCTGGCGAAGTGCTCTACACCGCTGGTGATGACGAGCAGCCTCAGACAATTAAGGCTGGTACTATTATTTGGACGACTGGTGTAAGTGGTTCTCCAGTAATGGGTGAATCTGGATTTAGCCAGCGCCGTGGTCGCGTTATTGTCAATGATGATCTTACCGATCAAGAGCACAAGAATGTGTATATTATCGGTGATGTTTCCGCATTCATGGACAAGCAGTCCAACCGTCCATATCCAACTACAGCACAGATTGCTTCCCGTATGGGCGCTCACGTAGCCAAGAATCTTGCCCACCAGTTGCGTGGTGAAGCCACTGAGCCATTCTCCTTCGTGTCTCAAGGAACGGTAGCTTCTGTAGGTAATACTCATGCTTTTGGTGTTGTAGGTAAAACTAAGGTAAAGGGCTATCCTGCATCTGCTATCAAGAAGATGATTAGGAATAAGTCCCTCAATGATTTGGGCGGCTTGAAAGAAGTACTCTCACTCGGGTGCTTCGATCTGTATCACTAAATCGTAAATTATAGGTAGTTATAGTATTGGCTCTACATCCCTCGCGGTGTAGAGCCTTTGTATTTTGAGCTTAAATCTATTTTGTATGTATGTTGTATTGAGTCCACTCACATACAATCTCTTGAGGTGCTATAGCACTTCCATCAATAGCGGAATCTCCATTTCCATCTGCGTGCGCGATCCATGCACTGCTGGAAGAGTACGCTCTTGCTCGCGCTGTGTACGTGAATCTACAATAGTATGTTGCCCTTGAGTAAGTACGAATACATCTGCAAGCCATGGCAATGTATGGGGTTGTACTGCACCAAATATACCTTGGTTGAGTGCCTCTTCTTGCGTTAGTACTACTGCCCTATCGGCTAATACTTCTTGCCATCGTTGCGCAACAGCATCTTGTTGACCCAAAGTAGTATATAGCATTGGCGCACGAGGCTCACCCGCAACAAGTTCAACTCCTTCTTGGAGCATCGGATTATCAGCTATATCAATTTGATCCTGCTCGACCATATTGACCACGCCATGATCAGCAGTAATTACTAATAATGTTCCAGGCGCAAGCATACGACGTAATGTACCAATAATCGTATCAATTTTTTCTAGCTGTGCTACCCAAGCATCGTTATCCCACCCACTTTTATGGGCTGTTTTATCAAGGTCACGAATATATAAGTATGTTAGCCCTGGGGTTTCGTTAGCAGCAAGTGCATGTTTGAGACGCATACGAGGGCTTTCACTACCAATAAACGCTCCTCCCTTAAGAGCAGCCTCAGTAAGCGCAGAGTGTTCAAAACGAGGCAATCCTATGGAAGTAACCCGCATTCCCTGCTGATCAATTTGAGAAAATATTGTCGGCTGATGCTGCACTTCACGCGGTGCAATATCATCAGTAAAGGTGATCATTTGTGCTTTGTTGCCGGTGCGTGGATTACGCTGTGTATACCCAAACATGCCAGTAAATCCAGGTGCTGTACCTGTTCCAAACGTTGGAATAGCTACACTTGTGGTACTTGGTTGTGTGGTCCATATTGGTTGGTCGTTATATTGCTGACGCAACATAGCCCGCATATTTGGTGTATGTCCTATACGCAGCACCAAATTCCAAAAACCTAAACCATCAATAAACACAACTACAGCTCGCTCACAGCTAGGAATGTGTAGGCTCTGAGCCAGTTGCTGAGGATGCGGATGCACTGGTGTTGGAATAGGGACGCCCAAGGCAGCACTTAATGCTGGAAGAACCGAAGAAAGATGCCTTTGTTGTTCTTGTCTGCAATCTATGGGGTCAAGCAAAGTATGCAGCGTTGATAATGTTGGCATCTCAAAGTTCATAGTGCTATTGAACCACTGGGGCGTGTCAAGTGCAAAACATAGTCAGGTCAATATCTCCATAAATTAGGACACGCCAGAAAAATATTTTTTTATGTGATATATATCACTTTTTATAAAAATACGTTAGACCTGAATTGCTGTTATCCACACTATGCGCAAAGGAGCACATTATGAAAGCAGCAGTTTATGAATCAGCTGGGGTTCTCAAGCTTGCTGATAAGGAACGCCCACATGTTGTGAAGCCAACTGATGCCGTAGTGCGAATGCAGAAAACCACTATTTGTGGCACTGATTTACATATTCTTGGTGGTGACGTACCAGCATGCAAACCAGGAACAACATTAGGTCACGAAGGCATCGGTATTGTCGAAGAAGTTGGTGATGGGGTCAACAACTTCAAAGTCGGCGATAGAGTTATTGTTTCCTGCGTAACTGCATGCAACACTTGCTATTACTGCAAGCACAATCTACCAAGTCATTGCGAGAACGGGGGTTGGATTTTAGGTCATTTAATCGAAGGCACTCAGTCCGAATATATTCATATTCCTCAGGCAGATGGCAGCCTGTATCATGCACCAGATTCTGTAAATGATGAAGCCTTGGTGATGTTGTCTGATATTTTGCCAACGGCATATGAGATTGGCGTACTACCATCACACGTCAAGCCAGGCGACACCGTATGTATTGTGGGTGCAGGTCCTATCGGATTGTCTGCACTGCTTTCCGTACAGTTCTACTCACCAAGCCGCATTATTATGGTTGATCTTTCACAAGCTCGTCTTGATGCTTCTCGTGAGTTTGGTGCAACCGATACTGTACTGTCAACAACTACTGAAGAAGTTAAGGCGAAAATTGCCGAAATGACTGGCGGACGAGGTGTTGACGTAGTATTCGAATGTGTCGGCTACCCTGCAACCTTTGATATTTGCCAGAATGTTGTCAGCATTGGCGGACATATTTCTAACGTAGGTGTTCATGGCAAGCCAGTTACCTTCAATTTGGATGATCTGTGGATTAAGAACATCACTCTATCCACTGGTTTGGTCAATGCCAATACCACAGAGATGCTTTTGGATGTTTTGAAGAGCGGCAAGATTGATGCCTCTAAGCTAGTAACGCATCATTTCAAGCTCTCCGAAGTAGAAGAAGCATACCACGTATTCAAGAATGCAGAAGAGAATCATACGCTCAAAGTCATTATTGAAAACAACATTACCGAATAAACACGAATACACTTTCTCAGCAGTGCTATACATCCATGTTTGTGTTTACCGTATAGCCGTTTGAGAATGAGTTACCTGCCATATTCTAGGTTTTGAGACTAGATATGGCAGGTATTTTTATGCTCGTTTCCAAGTGCAGACACGCATTAGGGCTAGTTTGTCGTATTATAGTGAGGTTGGCAATGGAAGGAGCACGCGTGGCTAGAAAGCACCGCACAACACCATCGTATGATCCACGTTCAGTGAACGAGCATATTATTGAAACCCCACTCAATGAGGAATTAAGTACCTCGTTCCTCGAATATGCATACTCTGTTATTTATGCGCGTGCTTTGCCCGATGCTAGGGATGGACTCAAACCTGTACAGCGCCGTATTATTTACCAAATGGGGCAAATGAATCTTTCCCCAACACGCCCTCATATGAAAAGTGCTCGTGTTGTGGGCGAAGTCATGGGTAAATTGCATCCTCATGGTGATTCAGCAATTTATGAAGCTATGGTTAGACTTGCGCAACCGTTTGCTATGCGCATACCCTTAGTTGATGGGCATGGTAATTTCGGATCTCTCGATGACGGTCCTGCAGCTTCGCGATATACCGAGGCTCGACTCGCTCCCCCAGCACTCGGTATGAATGCCGACATTGATGAGCATACTGTGGATTTTTCACCAAACTACGACAATCGTCTCCAAGAACCAGAGGTGCTCCCCGCAGCTATACCGAATCTTCTTGTTAATGGCTCCTCTGGTATTGCTGTTGGCATGGCAACAAATATGATTACACATAATCTTGCTGAAGTTGTTGCCGCAGCACAGTACCGTATGGCGCATCCTGATTGTACTTTAGATGAGTTAATGCAATTCGTTCCAGGTCCTGACCTGCCGGGCGGTGGCATTATTATGGGGCGCGATGGTATACGCGAAGCCTACGAGCATGGACGTGGCTCTTTCACTACGCGCGCAGTTACCCATATTGAAAATGTTACAGCACGAAAAAAAGGTATTGTTGTTACTGAGCTGCCGTATATGGTAGGTCCTGAAAAAGTATTAGAGCGCATTTCTGAAGGAGTGCGTAATAAGAAGCTCGATGGTATTAGTTCCGCAATTGATTTAACAGACCGTCATAATGGCACGCGCCTTGTTATTGAAGTAAAAACTGGCTTTAGTCCAGAAGCTGTACTCTCACAGCTTTTCAAACACACGCCTTTAGAAGATTCCTTTACTATCAATAATGTGGCACTTGTGCATGGTAGACCGCATACTATGGGTTTGGCAGCATTGCTCGATGTGTGGATTGAGCACCGTCGCATGGTAATACGACGCCGTAGCGAGTATCGCAAACAACGCGCTCAAGAGCGTTTGCACTTAGTTGAAGGTTTGCTCTTAGCACTTGTCGATATTGATGAGGTAATTCAGGTTATCCGTACCAGTGATAATGCTGATATCGCTTTAACTAGGCTGATGGCTGTATTTGATCTCGATGAAGTACAAGCACGTCATATTCTTGATTTGCGTCTGCGTAGGTTGACTAAGCTGAGCAGAATTGAATTAGATGCTGAGCGCGACGAGCTACAACGTACTATTGAAGAGCTTGACCGTATTCTCTCATCTCAAGAAGAATTAGATGCTGTTGTCAGCCAGTCAATGGATGAAGCTGTCAAACAATGGGGCGATGCTCGAAGAACGGTTATCCTCGATCAGGATGAAAACGGCGTGTGGAAACCTGTATCTTCAAAAGCACACGAGACGAGTCCTGCACATATTGCTTCTACTGCTGCCCTTGCAGTGCAACAGGCACATGTTGTGGAACATGCAGCCTCAGCTATTAAAGAGGCACGTCATGATAGTGATACGCTCCAAGAGGCACTGACAATAACTGATGAACCATGCGCAGTGCTACTCCTTGCTGACGGTCGTATTGGTCGAGTTCAAAGACAAGTTTTGGAAACTGGTAAGCTCAGCCTTCCGGTACGTAGTTTGTTTGCTACACATACTACTGCACAATTCGGGCTGATTGCTTCTAGCGGTCGCTTAGTGCTAGCGCAGGTAAGTAGCTTGCCTTTGCTTGGACTTTCAACTTCCATGAATGCTAATGAGCTGAAATCAGCTATGGCCAACGCAATTGACGCGCACGAACTGCTTCTTGGCACAGAGCACACTGATCCTGTTACTGGTGAACGAGTTATTGCTGCAGTAGATATGGAAGATACCACACCATTGGCTCTAGGTACTGCCTCAGGTGTAGTTAAGCGGTGGAATAGGCAATCGCCAACAACTATGGATTCGTGGTCTATTATCGATTTGAAAGATCAAGACGAGCTATTGGCTGCAGCGCCTGCTGATGATACCGCTCGACTTGTTTTTATCTCATCAGATGCTTCATTACTTACTTTTGAAGCAGAAAAAGTTCGTGCGCAAGGGCGTAACTCTGCTGGTATGGCTGGTATTCGTCTTGCAGATGATGCATCCTGCATATTCTTCGGCGTAGTGCGCGCTGGCACTATTGCTTGGACTACAGTCCAAAGCGAGGATGGACTTACTACACATCAATCAGGTGCTGTAGTGGTGACGATTGCTGGAGATAGTGACTCTCTCGAAGGATTGGATACGGGGGCAGCAAAAGTAACACCACTTGAGCTATTCCCAGTCAAGGGACGAGCAACAGGTGGTGTGCGTTCTCAGCGCTTCCTCAAGGGGCAAAACACGCTTCTGAATGCGTATGTTGGCTCATATCCAGTTTTCGCATGCACAGCAACGGGCACACCAGTAGAATTACCTAGTGTCGATATGCGACGTGATGGCTCTGGTATTGAGCTTACTACTTCTGTTGCTTTCCTCAGCTAAGACGCCCATACGACTGTATGTGCGGGAACATGCATGGTACTGTGTTACAACTGCTGCACAGTACCGTGATCTTGAAGGTGTACTGGCAGTATTTGCACGCGTGGATCGCGCGCAATGTGCTGGCTTGTCTCTTGTAAGCGTTCCACCATCAACGCCATTGAAGTTGTCGCCATTGAAGTTACATCTTGCACAATAGTTGTCAGCATTGCACCCAACATAAAACGCTGAGCAATAGCGTCATATCCAACAATCGATAGATCCTGTGGGACGTTAACCGCACGTTCTGCGCATCGTTGTCGTATCCCCATAGCCATATTGTCATTGCAGCAAAATACTGCGGTTATATCACTATCAATAATAGAGTCCGCACATGCATAACCACCCTCAAATTTATAGCCGCCTTCAAAAAGTTGCACTGTAGCAGGATCGTGTTTATGATTGTGCGAAAATTCTTGTACTGTCTGTACAAAACTCTGCGCCCGCTCTGCTGCACTAATAATGTCATGTTCAGCAGTAACACAAGCTAACTTTCGATGCCCATGCTCAAGCAGTGTTCGCGCAGCAAGACGACCTCCCTCTCGATGGTCAAGTCCTACTGCATCACATGGTAAGTCTGCAATCACTCGATCAACGCAAACCACCGGAGTTGTCATGGAGTTTATAGCTGCAATAAGCTGATCGCTATGATGGCACGATTGTAATGTGGGAATGATAAACGTTCCATCAATGCCTCGGGCGCTCACCTGCTGGAGTAAAGCCTGTTCCTGATCCTGCTGCTCATCAGCATTGGCTACAATCAACAAATATCCATAGTCACGTGCCGCATCCTCAAGCTGTTTTGCAAACGATGCAAAAAACATATTTTCAATATCAGGAATAATGAGCATAAGTAACTTGGATTGATGAGTAACCAATGCCTGAGCATTGACATTAGGTACATACCCAAGCTCTGCAGCAACTTCTCGAATACGTGCTCTTGTTGCTTCTGTGATGCGCATTGGCTTATTATTCAACACACGAGACACAGCAGCAACTGAAACATGTGCTTGCTGGGCAACTTCGCGGATAGTTACACGCTTGGGCAATGTGACCTCTCTATACCTATATAACGTAATACATTAGTATGTATTTACTCATTAAATAATGCAGTAATCTGTTCGACTGTACCATATGATGCTTGTGCACCATGCCCCGTAGCAGCAAATCCAGCAACATAAGATGCACAATGTGCACTGTCTTGTAATGAATATCCTGCAGCAAGACCAGCCAAAATAGTACCCATAAACGCATCACCGCACCCAGTGGTATCCACTGCTTGTACGCGAACAGAATCGATACGAGTACACGTACCATGATCGATTACTACCGATCCTTGCGCACCTAATGTGATGACCGCACACTCAATCTGAAGAGCCTGTAGTGCTTGAATAGCGCCATCCCAATCAAAATTATGCCAGTCCTCATCACTTGGTTCATCGATATGCAGCATTTGACACATTTCATGTTCATTTACTAGTAAAATATCACATGCCTCTCGCAATGCTTCTGGCAGATCTTCATGGAATGGCGAGTTATTCACTAGTACCGTCGTGTTATGAGCATGCGCAATACGTGCTGCTTCAATAACCGAATCCATAGGACTTTCTAGGCATAAGCCCAAAACAGCACTTTGAGCAATGGTCTCACTATGTTTACGCACCAACGAAGGAGTTACCTGACCGTTTGATCCTGGAGAATAGACAATTGTGTTTTCCCCTTCACTGTCGACAGTAATCACCGTTGTTCCACTTGGAGCCTCGAGGCGCTCTATAGCCTGCGTATCTACTCCAGCGTTGTGTAGGTGTGCTAACAAGAAATCTGCATTACTATCATTACCTACTGCACCTATCAGGGAAACATGGGCACCAATTTTTGCCGCGCTCGCAGATTGATTTCCAGACTTTCCTCCCGGCAAAATCACCAGTTGTCCGCCCTCTACAGTCTCTCCAGGCTGTGGCAATCGTTCAGTAAACACAGTGTAGTCTGCATTCATTGAGCCAACAACACTAATTGATTGATTATGAGTACCAATATTAACTAGTAACTCATGAATATGCTGATCCATCATATTTCAACTCCATTGTCTTATCTAGTTTCAATAGTGTTTGTATTATGGTAAAACGTTTAAGCATTCTATGCAAGCCGACGCGCTTTCAACATACCGCTTCTAGAAAACTCCACGCTCCAAAAGCTCCACTATAACCACTGATCGCCAATGAATATATCGCAAATACTCCGCTTCGCGCATTTCATTGATATTTTTTCGTGCTGCCACTACTGTATTACAATATTGCAATACCCCTTTAAGCACAGGTATCGGCACAGAATGTGCATAATAATGTTCTGCTGCAATATTGCCATCAATTTCTCGTAATTGAGTCATACATTGTTGCACTTGTAACATATCTCCAGAACATGCAGCCATATACGGACTATAGTCCGTGGACAAGTCAAATAAAACAGAACAGACTGTGCAATCATGGATAACTCACCACAATTGCACACAACCAATGTATCTAACGTACCAACATCACCTGCTCTATCAGCTCCATCGGCTATAGCACGTCGTCAAGCATTTGCACAAGCCATTCGCTATTTCCGTCATGAGCGAGGCCTAAGCCAAGAAGCACTAGCACACGCAGCAGAAATCGATCGCTCATATATGGGCAGGATTGAGCGAGCTGAACGCTCTATTAGCCTTGATAAAATTGGCGCACTCTGTGATGCCTTGCATATTAGTGAACTCGAGCTCTTCCAGCAATATACCTTGAATTTACACTAAGAGCTTGGTTAAAAGCATGCGATGGCACACCATTACTGCATATACACCTGATCTAATGGCATTGCAGAATCAATTGGACAATCCAAAGGACTTGGAGCACAGCCAGCTTCTATGAGATTGACACCAAGTTGAGCAACCATAGCACCGTTATCGGTACACAGCTTCAATTCAGGAAGCCTCACTTCAATACCGTGACGTTCACCGTACTGCTGCAAAGCAGCACGCAACTGCGAGTTTGCGCTAAATCCGCCACCAACAACTAGCGTATAGACATCAGCATCCACACATGCTGTAATTGCTTTTTTTGCAAGCACATCGGCAACAGAATATGCTAATGACGCGCACACATCATCAACAGGAATCTCATGACCTTGGGCAGTTTCTTGTTCAACCCAACGTGCAACAGCAGTTTTTACTCCAGAAAAGCTAAAATCAAATGGATGCTCAGCACCCGCCCTTCCTTGTGTCAGTCCTTGTGGAACACGTAAAGCATGTGGATCACCTAAACGCGCATGTCGATCAATATACGGACCACCTGGATATGGGAAACCCAACAACCGTGCCACTTTATCGAAGCATTCGCCTGCAGCGTCATCAAGTGTCGTACCTTTAACGCGCACATCACGAGCAATATCATGCACCTCCAACAGTGAAGTATGCCCACCAGAGACAATAAGGGCCATGGTGCGCTCTGGAAAAGCGCCAAACTGTAATTGAGTTACCGCAATATGACCAATAACATGATTAATACCATAGAGCGGCTTATTTGCAGCCAGTGCGAGTGCCTTAGCTCCGGAAACACCTACTGCCAGGCATCCAGCTAATCCCGGGCCTGCTGAAACGGCAATAGCATCAATATCATCAAGTGTAAGATGCGCATCATGCAACGCTTGTTCTACCACAGGAATAAACGATTGGGCATGTGCACGTGAAGCGATTTCAGGAATCACTCCACCATATCTCGCATGCTCCTGCATAGAAGAAGCAACCACGTTGCTGATAAGTTCTCTACCCTGCACTATTGCTGCAGCAGTTTCATCGCAAGTTGATTCAATGCCGAGTACTCGGGGTGCTTGAGCCATTTTTCCTCTATTCATATTGCCGTTAACAGTACGGTGTGGTGCGGTTATTCTACTGATGTGTTTATGGTTTCTTTATGCTGCTCACTCTACTTGAAATCCTACACGCCGAGTGTTGAGCTGTACACTCATTGTGTAGGCGTCAATACCTTCTGGCTGATAGTACCGTTTACGTATTCCCATAGTCGTAAACCCAAATTTACGATACAGACCAAGTGCAGGCTCATTATCTACACGAACTTCTAGTAACATACGATACGCTCCAAGTTGTCGAGCATAATCTACTAGCTGTTGCAGTAGTGTGCTTCCTACTTGTTGTCCTTGCACACTTTGACTTACTCCGATGGTCATGAGTTGTGCATCATCACCGTCGTACCAAAAGCCTGCATACCCAACAAGCTCTTCTTGGCGTGTGGCTACCAGATAATATCGAGCCGGCGCATGGATTTCTTGTTCTATTGCTGCTTTGCTCCACGCTTCCATGCCAAATAACTGCTGCTCAAGCTTAGCAATAGCGTCAATATCCTGATCTGTTAAAGTGCGAATAGTAAACATGGTACGTATCCGAATAAGTAGTTCCTTGTGTTCAATATAGCGTTAGTAGTAATTCCATCTGAAGTCACCATCTGAAAGCCCAGTCGTTATTCATGATGATGGACATTACCTGAACCCAACACATGTTTCAGCGGGTTTGGCACAGCAACATCTGGACGGCGCACATACAAGGGCTCAGTTGCGCACGTTCCCCCCTGTTGATGATGCGCATACGCGGTAATGGTCATATACAATGCTGCCTGTTGAGGATCAATCTGCCACAACGATTCGTCATAAATCTGCCCAAAGGCTATATCGGTATAAGCATCAATCAGGCTTGCTCTATACCGTTGCACGCCTTGTCCCATCACATGCACACAGTAAGTAGGAGCATCGGCAACAGCCGCATTACTGCCGATGTTCTCTCTTGGGAACGAGCCAAGAGCAGATGCTAGCTGTGGCATAATATCTTCAGGTTTACTAATATCAATCGCTGTAACTGGATCTGGTAATTTCAGCGACGTCTTATCAACATGATTGTCATCTGGTAGTGCTGGTATACCTGTAATATCGTATGCTCTCCAATATAGTTGCTTTCTTCTTGCATCATTTACAATTAATGCAATATCGCGCACTGTATGAGTGTGTTCCTGCTGTCCAGAACGCATTCGGTTGAGCTGCTGCGCCAACCATAATGCTTGCGGCTCTAGAATATCCTGACCAAGCAACGGCACATGCTGTGAGAACGCAAGCGCTCTCGCTGCAACAATTCCTGCTCGAAGTCCGGTAAAAGGTGCAGGCCCGATGCCAACCACGATATTGTTCAGGTCTTGAAGTTCCACATGATTGTTTTTCAATACCGTTTGAATATGAGGAACAAGTTGCTCGACATGTGCCCGTGTATCAGTTTGCGTAAGAGCACTACCGCCGACTATAGCAACAGTCGAACCATATGACGAGTCAATAACAAGAGTACGCTGATCTGGATTGTTGTGTTCTAGCATTGGAAACTCAAGCTTCTCTTTCTACCTACAGTTTTTCTTGTAAAAGATGGTGCGTTTCAACGCAATGCATAGGGTGAAATCACACATCTTGGTGCATAGTATGCTGCAGAGATGTCTGTAATTGTTGTAACCGTAATTGCAACTCCTGCCCATAAGCATTGATACTCACTGTCCGCTCACCATCAGCACTGAGTACATCTGATGCCTGTTCTGGGAGCAACGTTGGTCGATTAATATGTATTTCAAAACGTTCCGGAGCCAGCGCCGCAGCCATTTGTTCTCCCCATTCCATCAGCACCACAGTATCAGCTTGTGGACTGTCCAAAAGTTCATCGAGTCCAAGAGACTCAAGCTCATCAAGTAACCGCGATACTTCATCTTCTCCTGGAGCATAGTCATGACCTCCAAGACGGTATGCATCTACATGCACAATCGTTGCAGGATTACCGTTAGCAAACTTCCCGTGTAATTGCCTAGCAATAGTAAAGGTTGGCGAAACCATGGGGCCTTGTACCTGTAATGCTTGTCCAAATCCTTGAGCCCATGTGGTTTTGCCAGCGCCTAATGGTCCAGAAAGTACAACCACATCCCCACCTTGTACAATATGCGCAACGGCTGCACCTAAGTTTCGCATATCCTCAGCCGTCGGCACAGTCAAATTCACATGACTACTATCAGACAGTTGTGCGTCAGATTGAGGTATCTCTTGTCGAGTTTCTTGTTGCATACTTCCTCCACTACTGTCGCCAGTGTAGTCTTTGCTCTAGTACAATTGGCAGATCAGTGCCGCCAATTGCATAACCGATTTATAGATTGAATACTTAGATTGCTTATGCATTTTGATTACCACGAGTCGCGATAGCCATTACCGCTTGTTCCAGTGCGTACTGTGTATCCCCTGGTGCGCCCTTTGCAACAGCATCAGCTTGCGCAAGTAGTTCAAAGCATTTAGCCATTGCTGGCGTATTCCAACCACTAAGCTGTTTACGTGCTTTATTCATCAACCATGATGGACCGACTTCTCTACTCGCAATTAGTCCCGCCTGTGCGACAGCTGTTTTAGCCATAGTTCGTAGTGACGAAGCCAGGGCACCAATAATAGCTAAGGGGTCGGTGCCTTGGATAAGCGCTTGCCTCAACTGTACAACCGCCGCGGCACCATTGCCAGCGAGCGCCATATCGGCAATAGCAAATCCTTTAACTTGAGGAGCTGCGGTTGTATATTGTTGTACTACATCAATGTCTATCGGGTCAGTATCGAAATCATCGCAAAGCTGGTTGCTCAATGCTTGGATTTGGTCTGCTTGTCCGATAAGCACTGATGCCATAAATTGTGCGGCATTTCGTGTAATCATGCGTTTTCTTGCTGCAAAACAGGAAATTACATATTCAACAAGATCGCGTTCTTTGTTCAGATCCTGTACGGTAATTATTTGTGCACCAGCAGCTTGTAGGGTATCTTTGACTTTTTTCGCGTTGCCTTCGAGCTGTTGGCATATGATGTAGGATTGCCCGTCATGTGGCATGCTGATATATGTTGTAATCTCTTTGACAAGGTCGGTGCTTGCTTGTGCCATATTGGAGAGTATGACGATTGCAGTGTCGCTTAGCAGTGTTGGACTGGTAGCTTCACGAAAATCATAGATGCTTGATTGCGCGGCATCAAGCTCAATACGCTGTGCCTGAGGCACAAGCTGCTGTGCACGAGCAATGAGATCTTGCACCGTTTGGTTATTGAGATGCTTGTCACCTGCATAGACATACGTGACTGTGCTCAGTTGTGTGACCATACTTACCCTTATCTGCGATAACTAGCAACCAGAGTACTCGAATATCATTACTTTTCTCTTATGGCTATGTATATCCGCTACAACAACTCCCATTACACCGCTTATATTGGTAAAGTTAGTATTAGAGCATTAACCGTGTTTCTGCTATCCAAAGTTGTACGCGTTGCCATGGTGTGAGCATAGATCGATGTTGAGCATGTCCTGCATGGAACCTATGCACTATGCGAGTTTTGAGCTGTGCTGTGCAATACTTAATCACACTTACTATCAGTATTTGAATCAGTAGTATTATCCCTGCTCCCCCAACCTCAGATGGTAGGGGGATAATGTTGCCTGGTAGTTGTGTGCATACTCGGGCAACACTCGTTATCCATGAACAGCACCATGAGCAGACTACCAATATACAGTGTGCGAATACCGGTATGCACCAAGCAGTACATAATCCAAGTATTCCGCAAATGGTCGCTATTGCTATTACTGGAGTAATCAGAATATTAGCAAGCGGAGCCCAAAGTGCGTATTGCGGGTTAATAAGCGCAGTTATTGGTGTTGTTGCGAACTGTGCGCTTAAGGTAACAGCAAGTGTTGCTGCAATTGTCCGAGGCATTACCATATGGAGTGCGTGAGTAAGGC
This sequence comes from Galliscardovia ingluviei, assembly GCF_014635685.1. GTDB lineage: Bacteria > Actinomycetota > Actinomycetes > Actinomycetales > Bifidobacteriaceae > Galliscardovia > Galliscardovia ingluviei. Next base: position 558,279 of record NZ_BMDH01000001.1, on the reverse strand, counting down.
GATTACTCCAAGCAAGTATTGCTCCTACGGAAGTGCATGAAAGTGCAAATCCGAGATCAACACACAACTGTGGTTGTGCAAAGAGCAGCAGTACGATACTCCAGGAAAAACTGCTTATGGAACTACTGGGACGACCGATACAGCGTGCTGTTTGTGCAAGAGCGGCCATCATCAAGGCTCGGTCAAGTGAAGCTACTGGCATCATGATAAGCCGTAGCCCAACTAAAGCGTGACCAATAATAATCCACGTGATCCATGCGGGTAGCTGCGCAGTCCGACACAGTTGTAACCATAGAGCAAGAAGAATTACAACATGCCCTCCGGAAACAGCCATAAGATGCACTATGCCGGCATCGGTAAAAATGCGCTGCAATGATTTTGCATATGACCTGTCAATTTCCGGTGACGTTGGTGCTTGTGCAAGTATGGCATTGTTACCAAGCAATCCCATGGTTATCCCTGGGATAAGTACTGCTGATTGCGCATCAAGTAAGCGTGTTTGCTGAATAAACGCTTCATAGATGCGTTGGCGCGCCTGATTTAAATGAGAACTATCAGCGAGCACAGTAATTGGCTGGCGTACATCAAACCACGGTATTTCTTGGGAACCAAATCCTGCAGGAAACGATGATGCATGCAAGCGTCCTTGTGCTAGCACCTGTTGACCTAGAGTTGCTGAGCATAGAGAGCCTTGTGCAAAGACCTGAATAGCGGCATGTGAAGGTTCATGTACCCCATTAATTGCCACGTACTGTGCGGATACGCGCATCATACAGTCAAATCCATGTCTAAATGATGCAGTAACTGTTTGCGTCTGAAACACAATTTGAGCTGTTGATGCGCCTTGTGTCATACTATGCGCGACTGGATCATGACTACTTTCACTATGAACAACATGTGCTCGCAACAGCGCGCAACCACATGCGACGATAAGAATAACCATGTACCACAACAGTGTTCGGTGAATATACCGTGCCACGCCCCTACGAACTTCTGGTGAAATCCTAAGTGCGCTTGACTTATGATTCTCGTAAACATGTTTTACACCAGCGCGCATATGCATGCTGACCCAAAGAAGAGCGCTGACAATACCTGCTATACATATGCCAGTGATGCATAGGATCTGATATATGGGATGATGCAGCAGTTGGTGAGCTATAAAAATTTGATAAGCAAGCATACACACCCAAATCATGCCTGCAACAGGAGCAATACGTCCATCAACACTTCCCTGCTCATCGACTGTGACCAGCACCTGCCCTATACCATGCGCTTTATGCGAAGTTTGGTGAATATTCATGGAGCATCACCCACACTGATATCATCGCGAATTTTCGCTAGTGTTTTGACGCCAATTCCCTTAACCTGTTGTAACTCATCAATAGATGAAAAGTGCCCATGCTTGTTGCGATAGTCAATAATACGCTGCGCCATAGTAGGTCCAATACCCTTAAGCTGTTGCAATTGCTCAGCTGTTGCAGTATTGATGTTAATGGTCGACTGTTGTTGGGGCGCTGGCGCAATCTGCTGACTTGGTGATTCAGGCACCTGCTCAGTTCTGTCTTGCGTGTTTTGGTTTTGGTGTGCAGAGTCCACCGATTGTTGAGTATTGACATGTGTGTTTATGTCGTCTGTGCCATCTGTGGCATCTTTGCCGTCTGGATCATGTGCACCAGTATTGTCCGCGTCTTGTACAGTATGTTGCGCTAACAGTTGTTCTTGATGCTGTGCTTGCCGCACGAGCACTATACCTTGCCTGACACTAAGTGTTACGCTCAAACTTAAGGCACACATAAGAATAATAATCAGCAACACTGCATGCTGTGGCTCAAGAGAAAGTCTCATTCTCCCTCGAGGTGATATAAGGTCATTTTGTAGATCAGTCGCAGGTTCAGTATCAGAAGCTTTTACCCCGGATAACATACCTAGTAGCGAGTCCTCTCCAATTTGCTCTAATTGTTCAGTTTGGGCTCGCTCATGATCTTGCAATGCGGGCTTGTTTATCAAGGACTGCTGAATCAGCACATTCGCAGCATCGGCGGCTGAGTTTGCAACATTTTCTGCTGTAAAGGTAGAATGTTCAGACTCTAGTTCTTCTCTATACGAGTCTGTGAATGCGCTCTGGAGCTCAGGATTACTACACTGAGGCTCAACATTGCTAATGTGTAGCTTATCTGTATAGCAATCAGCCAATGTTTGCAGCCGTCGGTAGGGTACTATACTCCTATGCGCCAATAGAGCACGATTACGCTGTTGCATATATTGAGTGTGGCAAAGACGCCACACACAATACAAGCCCTGGGTTAGATGTTATCTAATGAACACCCCCTACCCACCCGACTAGCATGTCTATATACAAAAGCGCCCCATATCGCATAGATACAGGGCGCTCAACTACTGATTGCTATTCGCTATACATGTAGGTTGTACTAATGTAATTTCTTATATGCTGATCATTCTTGAGGCACAATAGAAACAATCTTTGGAGCCTTAACAATAATCTTACGTGCTGGCTTACCACCCAAACGCTCGATAACAGCAGGAAGTTCAAGAGCCATACGTTCCAGCTCATCTGGAGCAATGTCAGGACTTACTTCCAGCTTGCCACGTACTTTACCTTTAACTTGAACTACAGCAGTAACCGTATCTTGTCCCACATAGCGTTCGTCAGCAACAGGCCAATCGGCATGGGCAATAGAGCTACTATGACCTAAGCGCTTCCACAGTTCTTCACAAATATGAGGAGCAATAGGAGCTAGCATCAAAATTAATGGCTCAACTGCACGACGAGGCACCTGAGGTAAACCTGTCAAATAATTATTGAGCACAATAAGATGCGAAATGGCGGTATTCGGGCGCATACCCTCCATTTCAACAGTAACATCATGAATTGCTGTATGCACAGCCTTTAACGTAGCAGTATCGAGTTCCTGCTCACTAACTACCAGCTCGCCAGTTTGCTCATCAATGACATTACGCCACAACCTCTGTAAGAAGCGCATGCCACCAATAACATTACGCGCATTCCAAGGACGTGATTCCGCAAGAGGTCCCATACTCATTTCATATAAACGGAATGTATCAGCGCCATATTGTGCATACATATCGTCTGGTGTAATAATATTTTTCAGGCTCTTGCCCATCTTGCCAAATTCACGATGTACTGGTTCACCTTGGTAAGTGTATCCAGTATCCTCATTATCTCCGGTATGTTCCACCTCTGCTGCAGGTACGTATTGACCACGGTCATCAGTGTAGGCGTATGCTTGAATCATACCTTGGTTAAAGAGGCGATGGAATGGTTCAGATGAATCCACAATACCTAGATCAAAGAGTACTTTGTGCCAGAATCGAGCATACAGTAAGTGCAACACCGCATGCTCCACACCGCCAATATACAGATCCACGCCACCAGTTTGACCATTACCACGGTTTGGACCCATCCAATAGTCATACTCGCGCATATCAACCATTGCCTGCGTATTATTTGGATCCAAATATCGCATGTAATACCAGCATGAACCAGCCCAATTAGGCATCGTATTGGTATCGCGGTGATACGTTTTTGGACCATCTCCGAGATCAAGAGTAAGGGTTACCCACTCTTCATTACGGCTTAATGGAGCCTCTGGATTAGAATCCGCATCTTGTGGGTCGAAGGTCTTTGGAGAATAATCAGGCACATCAGGCAAATTAATTGGCAGCTGATCATCTGGAATTAAGTATGGCACTTCATCATCATCGTACACAATTGGGAATGGTTCACCCCAATAGCGTTGGCGACTAAAGAGCCAATCACGCAAGCGGTAGCTTACCGTGCCATGTCCAATATGATGCTCTTCAAGCCATGCATTAACTGCATCAATAGCAGCGTCCACTGACAGTCCATTAATAGTAAATGCAGTACCATCTTGAGCATTTGCTTCAATACTCGAATTAATGACTACACCATCATGGCTTGTATATGGAGCTACGCCCTCAATATCAGCAAGTGTTGTATCATCTTCGGCTGAAGGAGCAACAGTGTAAATTACTGGCAAATGGTAGTTCTGCGCAAAATCAAAATCGCGCTGATCGCCACCAGGAACTGCCATAATAGCACCCGTACCATAATCCATAAGCACGTAATCTGCAGTAAATACCGGAAGCTTAGCTCCGGTTATTGGATTGCTGGCATACAAACCAGTAAAGACGCCAGACTTGGAATCCTCTTGACTACCATGATCTTTCGCCGTGCGTGTCTGTGCTTTATGACGATAGGCTGCAACAGCTTCACGAGGATTTTCAAAACCACCAGTCCACGCTTCATCAACTTGTGCAGGCCACGTATCAGGCACTTCATCTAGTAATGCATGCTCTGGAGCAACCACACAGAACGTGGTACCAAAAATCGTGTCAGGTCGCGTGGTATAGATTTCAAGATCCTGATCACCGGCTGCTGTTGGCACAGTAAAGTGAATAGCAGCACCATGAGATTCACCAATCCAATTATGCTGCATCAACTTTACTTTTTCTGGCCAATCAATATACTCCAAATCCTCAAGCAAACGATGACCATACGCTGTAATACGCATGGACCACTGGCGCAATTGCTTTTGGAATACCGGATAATTACCGCGCTCAGATCGCCCTTCCGCCGTCACTTCCTCATTAGCAAGCACAGTACCCAAGCCTGGGCACCAATTGACTGGAGAATGAGAAATATAAGCAAGACGGAACTCATTAAGTACATCGCTTTGTTCTTTATGACTCAGCTCATCCCATGATTGATCAGCAAAACCAGGAATTGAACGCTTACCACTGCGGAACTCATCAATAAGCTCACTAATTGGTCGAGCACAGCCCTGAGTCCCCGATGGATTAACAGCCTCAGGGTCGTACCAAGACTCATAAATCTTGGAGAAAATCCACTGCGTCCAACGCACATATCCCGGTTCAATCGTGGCAAATGAACGCCTGTTGTCAAAACTTAAGCCCATGCGGTGAAGCTGGCGTCGCATATTAGCAATATTCTGCTCTGTAGTGATGCGTGGATGCTGACCTGTTTGTACAGCATACTGTTCTGCAGGAAGACCAAACGCATCGTATCCCATCGCATGCAGAACATTCTCTCCCTTCATACGATGGAATCGGCTGACCACATCAGTTGCTAAATAGCCGAGCGGATGACCGACATGCAGTCCTTTGCCAGAGGGGTATGGGAACATATCCATCGCAAAGAAGGAAGGACGACCTTCAGCGTGGCGTCCTTGACCATCAGTTAAATCACCAGCAACATTAGCAGCCCAGAATGTGCCATGCTCATCCCAGTACTGCTGCCAATATGCTTCAATATCCTGTGCCATTTGTGCGTTGTAACGATACGTTGGCTCTGAAGCAAGAGTCTCGTCATTGGTCGCATCCTGCGCCATAATGCTCCTTTAATTACAGTTTAAGCATTGCTGATCTACAGCATAATACAATGCAACATAGCATACGCTATGCTCAACCTATTACTGAGTTTTCACCATATAATACAGCTTGCAATATAGTGCTGTGCAAAACTGCACTATAGCTTGCTACTTATACAGTTATGCATCTTTCTTTTGCTGTTGCAAGGCTTGAGGAAGCCCCACACGTACTCCAGTACTGTGCTCGACATGTTCAGTTACTTCTTGCCAAGTACCTGTTTGCACCATATGTTCCAATGCTAATGCAATACGACTTTGAAGCGTATTTGCGCCAGTTTTAACCACCATATAATAGGCACCAGTGTCAAGAGCCTCAGTAAGCACTTGTGCATTGCGTCCACTAACCGCGTCCTCTAAACTAGTATGCGCAATCCCAGTAAGAGCAATACGCGGGGCAACTACAGCATCTGCCATACCCGACATAAGAGCCGTAGCACATTGCATAACACTTGGCTGCTGGATCACATGGGTCATCCCCGGCCATTGTCGTTTAGTTAAATCCTCCGCAGATACCGTACATACTACTTTGCCAAGAATATCTTGCGCCACAGTAATATCCTGATGCTGCTCTTCCTCGCGCTGATGGTGAATAGCCAAAATACTTTCATCATCTCGAGCATAAGCTCCAGCTAACAGTATATTCACTTGCTCTTTGATTTGCTCCAATTGACTATCTGGTACAAACAATCCAGCAGCAATATCAATATTGCCTTCTTGAAAGAGCTGCTCTAATGCTTTAGGTTGAGCCTCTACCCATTCAATTTGCCAAGGCGCATATCCGAGCTGCTTAGCAACATACTGAGCTACATCAACAGTAAAACCAGAATACGTTGATCCGGCACGTATGGACAGCGCTGGCTGATCTAGTGGAATACCGATACGAATACGTGGACCGATAATTCCAGTGTCGATATGCTCACTATCACTAAATTCAGTAGTTGACGCGCATCCAGTGCTTACCAGCATGCACATGCTAGCAAGCACCAGAGCAATAATTCTATGGATTACAGGACGAATGCGCATATACTTACACCAACACCATACGGTTATTCCAACTATTCATACTCAGCGTACCCATATTTTATATACTTATCTCAACTGCAACACATAGTAATTACTTAAATAACCGCGACCGCGTTAAGAACCAAGTCACTACCGCAGAAATAATTACAGAAACAATAACACATGCTGCAAATCCCCATGATGCGTGCGTAAATGGCATAACATCGAAGTTCATACCATACATGGAGAAAATCAGCGTTGGTATGGAAAGCGTAATTGAAATAATAGTAAAAATACGCATAACATTATTCAAATTATTGGAAACAATTGATGCAAAAGAGTCAGTCATATTAGCCAAAACTCCACTATAAATATTTGCCATCTCAATTGCCTGTTTGTTTTCAATAATAACGTCTTCCAACAAATCTTGATCATCTGGGTACTGACGAATTCTGCTTAATGTTGAAAGTTTTTCTAATACTATTTCATTAGATTTCAACGATGTAGTGAAGTACACCAACGTTTTGCTGAGTTCTAGTAGCATCAAAATTTCTCTATTATGCATAGAGTGACGCAATTTCAATTCGAGCTTATCGCTTTCACGATCAATAATGCGCAGATATCGCAAATACATCGTGGCATTGCGGTACAGAATCTGCAAAATAAAGCGTGACTTCATGAAGGTATTAAACCCTCGAATAGTACCTTCCATAAACGGGTGCATCAGCGTAGTGTCTTGCATACAAACTGTAATAATAATGTCATCAACCACAATAATCGACAAAGGGATAGTCTCGTACCAGTCCCGTCCTCCACGCTCCTCAACAGTTGGAATATCAACAATAACCATGGTGTAGTTATCCTCGACATCCACACGCGAACGTTCTTCGTCATCAAGTGGCGCTCGCAGATCTGCCAGATCCACGTCGAAGGTTTCTGCAACGGTAGCAAGCTCCACATCTGTAGGCTCGGTAAGACTTATCCATGCCCCAGGTTTTGGCTCTTGAATTTGCTCAACCTGACCACCCACGGTGCTAAAAATTCTCATCATCGTTGCATCACCTGCCTTTACCATTACTGAATTGTTGCACATTGCAAGCAGTGTAAGTAGTACTATTGTGCTTAACTTTTGCCCTCACTAGAATAGTCGAAGGTATGAGTTTTGACACGCCGTAGTTGCATCCTCATGCAAGACGCTGTATTGTATTCAACGGTTCATTTAAGAACACGGGGCTATAGCGCAGCTGGTAGCGCATCTCCATGGCATGGAGGGGGTCGGGGGTTCGATTCCCCCTAGCTCCACAAATTTGCCGCCTGTGACAATCACTTGTGATAGGCGGTTTTTCTTTTATTTGTACTGCGCTTTCACACCCTGTGTATCTCTCGGCTCAGTCTTATAAACGACTCAAAAAACGCTGTGGAATCGTTTATATCTCAAGCTGAGAACAATAAACATGCACTATTTCGCACCGTTTGTAGACGTACCTGAAGAATTTGTAGTCGAACTACCTGATGAGGTACTCCCCTGGTTCGTAGTATTTCCAGAAGAACCTGAATTAGTGCTACTGGAATCTGAACCGGAACCTGTAGACGATCCTGTACTCCCTGAATTCGACGAACCATCTGATGTCGATGTCGAGTCAGAACTATTCCCATGGTTCCCGCTCGTACTGCCGGTACCAGTATCTGAAGAACCGTTGGAGGCATTTTGCTCTGAATCTTGTGTAGTTCCTGTCGAAGATCCTGTATTATCAGATGTTTGGTCAGAGTTTGTAGTCCCTGTCGATTCATTCGACTTACCATTGTCAGCGTTACCTGAATTATTATCGGTTTCGGTTCCCAGATTACTATTATTAAGGGTACTGTCCTGATCCGTATGCTGTTTCTTTTCAGGGACAACGATAGTGCGTACTACATTATCCGTACCTTCACCGTGTGTTACTGCCAATATAACACCTGCAGTAACCCCCACAGCAAGTAAGGCACTCAAAATGGCAACCAGCATAATTTTTCGTTGCGTACGCTTATTTTGATGCGCAAAATAAGTATCCGTGGCCTTTGTATGGGCGGATTCAGTACGGCGGCTTGGGGTATGAATTACTCGGGAAGATTGCACAACCCTACCCTGCCCAGCAGCCTGACCACTGTGCTGAAGCGATGTATACTCAGTAGTCTCATCTATAGGATCCATGACCTGTGTATGCTGCGTATCAATCACAGTAGTGTGATCAAGAGCATCCGCTGAATCCTGTTGTTGGGAATTTGTACTACTGTTGGAACTGGGTAAAAAATCAAGGTTTTCTTGAAGTTTCCTACCTGATTCTCGCAACACATTTTGATACACCTGAGATGCAATGGCAGAAACAACTGAACCAATAGCAACGCCAATTACTGAACCCGCAATACCAATATGAGCAGAAAGTAGAAAAGAAGTTACTGCCGCCAATGCACCTGCAATAATTGGCACAAACGACACATCTTTAAAGAACTTCTTAAACATTAAGCCCTCTCAAATCAACGTACCCGACCGTACTAGATATAGAGTAGACCAGAATGCTTAAGAAGTCCTGAACTTTTATCGCTTTAGGTGAAGCTTTCACAAGGGTATTACGTGTGTGTTTAATTTGTAATCCCTGTATCAATCTGAGGGCAATCACGCCACAGCCGCTCAATATCATAGAATGCCCGCGCATCATCATGCATAACATGAACGACGATGTCACCGTAATCCAACAGAATCCACATACCTTCCGCGTTACCTTCACGTGAACGTGGCTTAGTCGAATATTCCACAGCAAGCTTTTTCTCAATTTCATCAGCAATCGCAATTACTTGTCGATCTGAAGAACCCGCAGTAATCACAAAAGCGTCAGTAATACCCAACGGTTCGCTTACATCAATAGCTACGGTATCATGCGCTTTTACTTCATCTGCTGCAGCAGCAACAGCTTGAACTAACTCAATGGAATGTGCGAATGCACTCATTTTTGTACCTCATGTTGTGTGTTTTCCGAATATACTGTCGCTCCATCAGCTACATCATGGCGAATAACTGCTCCAGCACCACCAGTTACACGATTTCCGATAGTGACAGGAGCCACCATCATGGTTCCAGCACCCAAATGAACACCAGCACCGATTTCTGTATGATGCTTGCGTACACCGTCATAATTTGCTGTAATAGATCCACCACCGATATTAGTGTGTTCACCCAAATGTGCGTCACCAATATAGCTGAGATGTGGAACTTTCGTGCCTTGATCAATATGCGCTTTCTTCATTTCCACAAATGCACCGGCCTTTGTATCTGCCGCCAATACATTGCCCGGTCGCAAATAGGTCCATGGACCAATATTGGCACGCTCCCCTAGCTGCGTCTCCTGAACACGAGATCGCTCAACATGTGCCTCGGCACCAACAGTGGCATCAATCAATGTCGTGTAAGGACCAACTATCGCATGATGAGCGACAGTAGTATGCCCTTGTAAGAAACTTCCTGGGAGAATGGTGACGTCATGCTCAAGTTTGACATCATCTTCAATCCATGTTGTTTCAGGATCAAGAATAGTAACACCCTGACGCATCCAATACTCGCATACGCGCATATTGTGTGCTTTGGCGAGATGGGCTAACTGTACTCGGTCATTTACACCTTGAACCGCTAATGCATCTGGAGCGGTGAATGCACCAACATTGCCATATGCTTTAGCATGCTCTAACGCATCCGTTAGGTAAAACTCACCCTGTGCATTATCATCGTCAAGCGAAGCTACTGCCTGCTGCAGCACATGTGCTTCAAATACGTATACGGATGTATTAACCTCACGTACAGCAAGCTCAGAAGAATTAGCATCTTTTTGCTCTACAATACGCAGTACGTGACCATCACTATCACGAATAATACGACCATAACCTGTTGGATCTTCAAGCATACAGGTAAGCACTGTTGCCGCATTATGAGATTGCTCGTGATCGTCCAACAATGCTTGCAATGTCGCACTATCTAATAACGGCATATCGCTTGCCGCAATAAGTATACGCCCCTCAAGTTTTTGCAAGCGGTCAAGCTCGGCTAATGCGCATTGCACTGCACGACCAGTTCCTGGAATATCATCCTGCTCAACTAATACCACATGTTGGTCAACACGTTGCGCTTCTGCACCCACGCACTCAGCCTGGTATCGCACTACTACAGATATTGTCTGACAATCTACGCCTTGCACTGCTCGGATAACTCGCTCTAAAAAGGTTTGACCAGCTAACTGATGAAGTACTTTCGGGTCGGCAGACTTCATTCGAGTACCTTCTCCAGCAGCAAGAATTATTGCAGCACCTACACTCATGGCTTTACCTTTCCATTGCAGCAACGAGCTGACACACCTGTATGTTCTATGGATGACTATAGCAAGTAGACAATACTCGAATACTCTGTGCACATCTTAGCGTAGCCAAGATAAACACAATTAGACTACTAATGCCTAATTCAAGACATTAAACATAACAAAAAAGCCCCATCTCGGGGCTCTTGCTCTCCCACCTGGATTCGAACCAAGACTAAGGGTTCCAAAGGCCCGTGTGCTGCCATTACACCATGGGAGATCGGCGCTTCATGCGCCTGGGTTATTATGTCACAACTTGAGCAAAATTTCCAATCGAAAACACAAAAGCCCTTGAAACATCAATAATTCCAAGGGCTTTACGGCATGTCGAAAAAACGAATTTCCAGAACTGACCTTTATCTATGCAAACAGGAAGCCTTGCCCATGATGCGTAGGATAGGTATCAAAGAGTTCAGCCACTGAGCCATCTGTAAACACTGCTTTAATGGCACTGGCCAATAATGGCGCAATAGACAGTACTGTTAAGCCATCCCAACGCTTTTCTGGAGCGATAGGAACAGTATCAGTAAGCACAACTTCACGAGCACCACAGTTACGCAAACGCTCAATCGCAGGACCAGAAAGTACGCCATGCGTTGCTGCAACAGTAATAGACTTTGCACCAGCCTCTTGCAGTACTTTGCATGCACCGGCAATAGTGCCAGCAGTATCAATAAGATCATCTACTAGCACACAATCCTTACCACGAACGTCGCCAACCACGCGATTAGCAACAGCTTGGTTTGGTCTGGTAATATCACGGGTTTTATGAACAAAAGCCAAAGGACCGCCGCCTAATCGCTGTGCCCACTGCTCTGCGACACGAATACGTCCAGCATCTGGAGAGACAACAGCAATGTTGTCCAAATCTAAACGGTCACGAACATAATCAACTAACACGGGCATAGCAATAAGATGATCAACAGGACCGTTAAAGAAGCCCTGAGATTGAGAAGCGTGCAAATCCACACTCATGATGCGGTCTGCGCCTGCGGTTGCCAACAAATCAAAAACCAAACGGCAAGAAATCGGTTCACGACCACGATGTTTTTTATCTTGTCGAGAATACCCCAATACTGGGCAAACCGCGGTAATAGAACGCGCTGACGCACGCTTTAATGCGTCAATCATAATCAGCTGTTCCATAATAGCTTTGTTCACTGATCCAGCGTGACTTTGCAACACAAAAACATCAGCACCACGAACTGATTCGGTGTAACGTACATACATTTCACCATTCGCAAAGTCATATGCTGTAGTTTCAAGAACATCGATACCAAGCTGATTAGCTACATCCGTAGCTAATTTTGGATGCGCTCGGCCGGTTACCAGAATGAGATTCTTGTCGGGCTTACCCTCAAGGATTACGCTCACTGTATCTCCAAACTCATGCAGATTTGAATACAGTATCCAGTCTAGTCGTTCAGCCAGACTGAATGAGCAACTCGTGTATTCTTATACAGCACTCGTTGATACGTATAATGCATACACCCTCATGCATTCACGCACAAAACTCTAGTGTGTTTCCTTGTACAAACCGTGCTTAGTAATATACTGCACTACACCATCAGGCACCAAATACCACACCGGCTCACCATGAGCACTTCTCCGCCTCACATCAGTGGAAGAAATAGCCAATGCTGGAATTTCAAGCACATCAACCGCACGTTGCGGAATATGCTGCTCTTCGATATTCGGCGAATATCCAGGACGAGTTACTGCAACAAAATGTGCTAATTGCCACATAGCATCGGCATCTTTCCAGCGCATAATTTCGGCAACAGCATCAGCACCAGTGATGAAGAATAATTCCGCATCCGGTCTTAACGCACGAATATCGCGCAGGGTGTCAATGGTGTACGTAACACCTGGACGCTCAATATCTACTCTTGATACGGTAAAACGTGGATTAGCGGCGGTAGCGATAACCGTCATTAAATAGCGATCTTCCGCATTAGTAACATTCCTATCCATTTTAAAGACTGGACGTCCAGTTGGAACGAAAATCACCTCATCAAGGTTGTATACCCATGCAACCTCAGAAGCAGCAACTAAGTGCCCATTATGAATAGGATCAAAAGTGCCACCCATAATACCAATTCTCGCACGTCGAGACTTTGTCGGGCTAATGCGTTGCCTACTTACTGATGCGCGACCATTGGCCAAATCACTCATCGTACGCACTGGAGCTATCACGCTGGTCTCCGGCATGGCGTCACGTACCACTGTTCGGCATACTGCACTGTGAATCATGTATTACTACCTGCTTTACCCGCTTTTTACGCTTAGGATTCCTGAGATTCGGATGCATCGACATCAATTTTGCCCATGGCCTCATCCCACTCATCCTGTATAACGCGACGAATTTCAGCAAAAGTTGGTAACGGGAATGTTGGCTGATAAATTTTACGAATCTCAGCAACTTGTTCAGACACTCGAATCAAAGCTGCTGTCATCTCGTCAATATGCCTTGCCCGCTCAGCTTGTCTGAAACGGTCAATATATTCCTCACCTAACCGCATATGTCGAGCAACATCTTTAGCCATCTCACTATCAATCTGAACAGCGTCGTCGTCATCCTTACTCGGCCACCCAATCAGCACAGCATCCGCATATTCTAGTGCCGACTGCTGCTCTGCGCTTGCAATACCATCTTCAATCTGCACTAAAAAGACATAGCGCACGAGACTTAGCCGTTCAGCTGCCAAACGCAGCCATACCATAGTGTCGTCGCTCTGCTCTACACGATCCATGGCAAGACGAGCAACCTCTTGAGGATTAAAATCGCTTTGATCATCAGGTAACACTTTTGAAGCATTATTGTCTGATGCTGTCTGATTATCGTGCTCCTTATTAGAACTGGGTCGAGTACTCATTATTCACGCACCTGTCCTGTTCCATAGGCAATCCACTTAGTACAGGTAAGCTCAGCTAATCCCATTGGACCACGAGCATGCATTTTTTGGGTGGAAATACCGAGTTCCGCGCCAAGACCAAACATAGAGCCATCGGTGAAGCGCGTTGAGGCATTCACCATTACTACCGCGGAATCCACTAAGTGCGTGAAAACTTCAATTCTTGTGTAGTCTTCGCTAATAATAGCTTCCGTATGCCCTGTAGAGTATCGGTTAATATGTGCAATCGCTTCTGGCATAGACTGGACAATACGAATACCAATTTCATAATCGAGGTATTCCGTCATCCAATCATCCTCTGTCGCAGGCACAATATCAAGCCCATCAATACCAACTGATGTAATAATATTCAGCGAGGCCTCATCTGCATGAATACGCACTCCATGAGCAGTTAATGCGTATGCAATATCAGGTAACAAGCTCTCTGCAACAGTATGGTGTATCAGTAGTTTTTCAGCAGCATTGCACACTCCAACACGCTGAGTTTTTGCATTAACAATAATCGGAACAACTTTGTCTGGATCTGCTGATTCATCAATATAAATGTGCACATTTCCAGAACCTGTTTCAATCACTGGTACTAGAGAATGATCAACAACTTCTCGAATCAATCCTGCGCCACCACGTGGTACGAGCACATCAATATGTCCCCTGGCCCGCATCATTGCTTGTGCGCCTGCACGACCAAACTGATCGACACTGGACACGAGAGAAGCATCGAAGCCCTGCTCAGCCATAACCTCTGCAATCACAGCTAAAATTGCTTGGTTGGTATGCTCGGCAGCATGACCACCACGCAATATTACTGCATTACCAGATTTCAAACATAATGCCGCTACATCAATGGTGACATTCGGACGCGCTTCATAAATCATTCCTACTACACCAAGAGGCACACGCACCTGGTTGAGCCTCATGCCATTAGGCATAGTATTGCCGCGAATCACCTCGCCTACCGGGTCAGCAAGGGCTGCAACATCACGTACCCCTTGTGCTGTAGTTTGAATACGATCAACAGTGAACAGTAGCCTGTCGAGTTTACCCGCATCCATGCCTTCTGCTTGTGCATTGCTGTAATCGATAGCATTAGCCTGTTCAATCTCCGAAGCATGCTCTACAAGCGCATCAGCAATAGCCAGCAGTAGTGCATTCTTCTGACCGCTATTAGCACACGATAATGCTCGCTGCGCGTCAGCAGCACGGTCCGCTTGCGCACACACTTGTGCAAATACGGTATCTGTAGTCTGTTGTGCAGGTTGGGCTTCAAGAATTACTGAAGTTTCACCATCTACTACAACTTCATATGCTTCTTCAGCAAGCTGACTCTGATCGTTCTGCTCATTCATAGTGCACACTTTACCGCATAGCGCGTAAAACAAACAAATGTATTAAAAAATTCTGGGGTAAGTAATGGCTCTTACCCCAGAAATACCTCATTTAATGAATCTGATCAAGTTGCGGATACAATGGGAATTCCGCCACAAGTCGGTTTACTCGTGCTCGCAGACTATCGACATCAGCACTCGTGCCCTGAGCAAGTGCCGTACCAATAATATCGGCAACTTCTTCATACTGATCAAGATCAAACCCACGAGTGGCAAGTGCCGCAGTACCAATACGAAGTCCTGATGCTACAGACGCCGGTCGAGGATCAAATGGCACCGTATTACGGTTGATAGTAATACCGATACTGGCAAGTAAATCTTCCCCTTGCTTACCATCCATAGCACTATTGCGCAAATCTACCATTACTAAATGCACATCAGTGCCACCGGTTAGGACACTGATGCCATTGGCTTTGACATCATCAGCCATTAGACGCTGTGCCAAAATCTGCGCTCCATCAAGCGTGCGCTGCATACGATTGCGGAAAGCATCTGTGCCAGCAAGAGCAAAACTCACTGCCTTTCCTGCAATAACATGCATTAATGGTCCACCTTGCTGACCAGGGAATACTGCGGAGTTAATCTTTTTGCCGTACTCTTCTTTGGCAAGAATAAATCCTGAACGTGGTCCACCTAAAGTCTTATGTGCTGTCGAAGAAACAACATCAGCAAATGGCACTGGACTTGGGTGAAGCCCTGTAGCTACCAAACCCGAGAAATGAGCCATATCCACCCAGAATTTTGCGCCTACTTCATCAGCAATCTCTTTCATGGCAGCAAAATCTTCTACGCGAGGGTATGCACTCCATCCGCCGATTATCAACTGCGGATGTATTTCTAATGCGCGCTGGCGAATAATTTCTGGCTCAATGCGATATGTTTGCGGATCAACGCCATAGCTCTGCGCATTGTAGAACTTACCAGAAAAATTAATTTTCATACCGTGGGTTAAATGACCACCATGGTCGAGGGCTAAACCAAGCACGGTATCTCCTGGCTTAATTAGTGCCTGATATACAGCAGCATTAGCTTGAGCACCAGAATGAGGCTGCACATTGGCGTATTCAGCACCAAATAAGCGTTTTGCACGATCGATAGCTAGTTGTTCGACCTGATCTACCTGCTCGCAACCACCATAGTAGCGCTTTCCTGGGTAGCCTTCTGCATACTTATTCGTTAGTACTGAGCCTTGAGCTTGCAATACGGCACGTGGAACAAAGTTTTCTGAAGCAATCATTTCTAGACCATCACGCTGACGGTCAAGTTCCGCGTTAAGTAACGCGGCTATTTCAGGGTCTGCTTGAGCAATTGGTGCATTAAAAAGATCTTGTGGGCTTTGAGCTAACGATGAGGCTGTCATACCAGTCCTTTCTTCATGCGCAGTTGCATGTGCACATTTGTATGGCACATGGCAATTATACGAAATAAAGCTGTCGAATGAGTAAAGCGTCCACGATGTGCAATGCTGCTGTGTTGGACGTGATTTTTTTGTACACTATGGGCAATGGCATATGCACTTGTGTATTCAAGCGCCGCAGTAAGGGAGAACACGTGAATACTTTCCATAGCACACGCTCTAATGACCAGATGGTAACAGCAAAACAAGCAATTCGCACAGGAATTGCCTATGATGGCGGGCTCTTTGTCAATGATGATTTGGGCACCGCCAATGGTCCTCATATCGATATTGCTGGTCTAATGCAAAGCTCATATCAAGATATTGCCTATAGTGTTCTCAAAGCACTGCTACCAGATTTCTCTGAGCATGAATTACGTGAGTGCATTGAGCAAGCGTACGGGGATCAGTGGGATGATACACACATTACCCCATTAAAGCCTTTAGGAGACGACTGGATTCTTGAACTTTTCCATGGTCCTACCAGTGCTTTCAAAGATGTTGCATTGCAAATTTTGCCTCGCTTCATGGCTCGCACTGCAAACACACCAGATGTTCCTGAACAGACTGCACACACCGAAGAACGTATTATGATTCTGACAGCCACATCGGGAGATACTGGAAAAGCTGCTCTTGCAGGTTTCGCAGACGCGCCGGGCACTGGTATTACGGTCTTTTATCCTGAAGGCAAAGTAAGTCAAATTCAACAACTTCAAATGACCACACAGCAGGGCAATAATGTTCACGTGTATGCTGTACGTGGCAATTTTGATGATGCCCAGAGCGCTGTTAAACGCATTTTTGCAGATCATGAGTTTGCTAACACACTACAGGATGATGCTCATGTCGCACTTTCCTCAGCTAATTCCATCAATGTCGGTCGTTTGGTGCCACAGGTAGTGTATTACTTTGCTGCATATGCCCAACTTGTGCAGCGTGGGGCTATTACTCTTGGCGATCCGGTAGAGTTTGTCGTGCCAACTGGTAATTTTGGCAATATTTTAGCCGGATATTATGCGAAACTACTTGGGCTTCCTGTAGCGCATCTCACAGTTGCCTCGGATAAAAACAATGTGCTTGTTGATTTTCTGAACACTGGTGTATACGATCGCAATCGTCCGTTCTATCAGACTACTTCTCCTTCTATGGATATTCTTATCTCTTCCAATCTAGAGCGTATGCTCTACTACTTCTCAAATAAGGATGAAGCATTAGTTGCTAAACTCATGGAGTCCTTGAGCCAAGATGGCACCTATCAGATTCCTGAGGATATGCTTAAACGCATACAAACAATATTTAGCGCTGATTGGGCTAATGAAGACGAAGTTAACGAGGCAATTGCATCATGTTTTGCAAGTACAGGAGAAGTTATTGATCCACACACCGCGTGTGGTTACACTGTCTTACAGCGCATGCCGCAGCGCGAGAATGTTGCAGCGCGTATTCTACTTGCTACGGCAAGCCCTTATAAATTCCCTCGTGTAGTCAATCAAGCACTCGGTTTCGACCATACTGGCAGTGACTTTGCATGCATGGATGTATTAAGTCAGCAAACTGGCACTCAAGCACCTGCAGCGCTTCGCGGCCTCGAACATGCCCACGAACGATTCACTGAGGTTATCGATATTGCTCAAATGCAAGACGTAGTACGTCGCGCTGCGTTTACACTATAGCTCGGCAAAGCAGCGCATACATACTAGAAGTTCCATCCTGCTTGCATTTCATATGCGCTTGCCCAGAATACTCGCTCAAGATCAACGCCTTGGACAAACATCTGTTCAAGGCGTTGAATTTCTACCTCGGTTGCTTGTTGCGCTAGGAGCGTGATGTCATCGCGTAACCATTGTGATGCATCCCAAAAATCGTCAGCAGCGTACGTACTAATCCACTGTTCATATGGGTGGCCATGCACTGCATCGCCTAATTCTTGTGCAAGACGTGCACCATAGTCTGCATACACCCAAGCACATGGAAGCAATGCCACCAAAATCTCTAATGTATTGCCGCGATATGCTGTTTCTAGCATGCTAGTAGTGTATGCTCGCGCTGCTGCGCTTTGTACAGCATGGGTAATGCGTTGCTCGCTAATACCAAAAACCTGTGTGTACGTATCATGGACTGTGGCAAGCTCGTGCGCAATATCACCTAACGCATGTGCCAAATCTTGCTGAATAGTACTGTGAGTGCAGCTTGCAAAAGCGAGCGCATGCACATTAGCATAATCATCTAAATATAAGCGGTCTTGAATCATGTACCAAGTAAATCGCTCTTGCGAGAGTATCCCCTGTCGTAATTCTTGGATAAATGGCTGCTCATAACCAGCCTGCCAGACATGGGATGCAGCACAAGCGAAACGTTCCAAAATACTGCCAGGTTGTGCACTGCGTATGAGTTGATAGGTCATGGTATTCCCCTATTTCTATAAAATATGATTTTGTTAGTTTGCTGTCACGCCGAAACTCGTTGAGATATCCTTACAGACCAGCCTTAGTCAAGGTATCTAATGTTGGTGCCTGTGAAAAGTCAGTAATGGCATAATTGGCTATTGATTGTAGCGTTTGCCACACGGGCTGGGTT
Organism: Galliscardovia ingluviei; assembly: GCF_014635685.1. GTDB lineage: Bacteria > Actinomycetota > Actinomycetes > Actinomycetales > Bifidobacteriaceae > Galliscardovia > Galliscardovia ingluviei. The sequence goes on along the minus strand of NZ_BMDH01000001.1, from coordinate 539,175 downwards.
CGTTGATCAAGTACCGCACATGTTTGCATGCCGATTTGTGAAGCTGAGCGGATTCCTGCCACGGTATCTTCAAAAACTATGCAATGCTGAGGCTCACATTGCAGTACGTGAGATGCATGCTGGAAAATATCTGGCTCGTGTTTACCTGCTGAACCAATATCTTCTATCAGACATACCGCGTCAGCATATTGACTCACCTGTGTAGCGTGGTTAGCCTGTTCAAAAAGCGGGCGTGAAAGACTAGTCACCAGTGCTATGGCCACTGATTGCGAGCGCAAATACTGCACATAGTGTTGAGCAAAAGGCTTATATTGCACTGTTGCATAAGCATTACGCGTGCGTTCCTGCCACTCGTGCACTAAATCTTGTGCCTGCTCATCAAGTCCAAAGCGCTTAATGGTATATTGCGCTGCTGTGTTCAAGCTCATATGTTCAACAGTTTGCGCATAATCATCTGGTAATGCGATGCCTCTGTCAGATAGAAATTCTCTATCAATGCGTTCCCAGATACCAAGTGAGTCGAACAGCGTACCGTCAAGATCAAATAGTGCTGCCCGTTGCCATGCCCTAGACCTGTTAGATTGCTCGTAGACCATGCTCATACACATCGTAGAAGTGGTGTGTCGGACCATTGCCTTCGCCAAGTTCCAAAGCATGCTCAATAGCCATAGTCACGTACCGTTTTGCTCGCGCCACAGCATCAACCGTATTCATACCCTGTGCAAGTCCTGTTGCAATTGCAGAGGAAAGCGTACAGCCTGTGCCATGAGTATTCTTGGTCTGGATGCGTGCATGAGCAAACTGATGTACTGTAATCTTGCCAGTAGAATTATCTACAAGAACATCAATTGCTTCCCCAGTGCTATGGCCGCCTTTGACGAGCACCGCTTTGCATCCCAATGCAATAATTGCGCGGCCAGCTGCCTCTTGATCTGCAACAGATTGAATCTGCATACCAGTGATTTGTTCGGCTTCTGGAATATTTGGTGTGAGCACACTTGCTCTTGGAATAATGGTCGTAATCAATTCTTGCATCGACGAGGGTTGCATCAACGGAGCTCCATTTTTTGCAACCATCACTGGATCAATAACTACATGTTCTGGCTGATAGGTATCAAGTCCAGTCGCTACAGCCCGCATAATAGTAGGCGTATTAAGCATCCCGATTTTTACAGCTTTCGGTGGAATGTCGGTAAATACTGCTTCCATTTGATCGCGAATAAGCTCATCAGAAACATCCATCACCGAAATCACACGTGCAGTGTTTTCTGCAACTACCGAGGTAACCACGCTCATCGCAAAACAACCAAGAGCGCTGATAGTTTTTAAGTCTGCTTGAATGCCAGCACCACCAGAACAGTCTGAGCCAGCAATAGATAATACGGGTATTAATATTGCCATAGATTCGTTACTCCCTACCATGGTCTTAACCAACAGGTTCTAAGGGTTAGGCTTATGCCACTCTCAACCGCAGTACAGCACTACTTTGGCTGTTGCAGTTCCCCCGACGCTTTCATCATACTCATATTGCTGACTTTTTGCACTAGCTTATGCAGTAATTGAGATACATGAAGTCAATGTCAATGCATTTATTGGCAAGCATGCGAACGTACAAGTGCCAAAACTTACAGAGTACACTGCGCTAAAAGTTCGCGAGCATGATGTAGTGAGCTTTCACTAATGCCCCCATCGAGCATACGTGCAATTTCTTCTTCACGCTGTTGCTGCTCTACGAACTGCACTGTGGTTGTAGCGCCAGATGTTTCACTCACATTTTTTTGTACAACATACTGTCGATCCGCCCACGCTGCTACTTGTGGCAAATGGGTAACAACAATAACTTGCTGATCTTGTGCCAACAGGGCTAATCGCTTGCCAAGCTCCACTGCTGCTCGGCCACCTACACCAGCATCAACTTCATCAAAGACAAAGGTTAAGCGCTCGCGCTCCCCATGTTGCGCATTATCCAGCATATCTTGGTTATCGCTTTTGTCGCTTTGTAAGTCTTTACTCTCTGCTCGTACTTGCACTGCTGCAAGCTCTAATGCCAGCATCAATCTACTCAGTTCACCGCCAGAAGCGTGTTGTCCCATAGCCATCCCAGGAGCTCCCGGAAATGGTTTGAATACAAACTCTACATCATCTATGCCATTACTATCTAACGGTTGAGCATCATCTTGAACGTGTATTTGAGCCTTTGCGGGTGAAGTATTCCTCTCATGTACCTCAATGCTTAAGGAAGCTCCTTGCATAGCGAGCGCCGCTAATTCCTGATTAACATGAGTGCTTAATTGTTGTGCCACTTGTACACGAGCCTCATGTAATTGTTGTGCATATTGCAATGCCACTTGTTGTGCTGCTTCATATTGCGCTTGTAATGCTGCAACACGCTCAGGAGAGTCATCAAGGTCTTCGAGCTCAAACTGGGCTTTTTCCTTCCACGCTAGTACATCAGCAAGTGTAGGTCCCCATCTGCGCGTTAGCTCATCGAGTTCATGAATACGTGCATTGACACTATCTAGGTCTTGACTGGTTTCTTCACTTTCTTGCAATGAACTTAATGTATAGGTAATATCGCTTAATTCTGAACTTACTGACTGCAGGCGTTCGGCAAGCTGTTCAAATGGTTGTGTTATATGCAATGCTTGTAAGGTGTCAGCAGCATGATCGACTAGGCTACGAGCTCCTTCGGCATCGTCAAAACCTGCGCCATCAAGCGCCGCTAACGCTGCTTGTACTGCGCGTGCAATATCGGCAGCATGTTCAATACGGGACCGTAGAGATCGTAATTCTTCATCTTCTCCAGTATGAGGGTCTACTCTAGTAATGCGTTCGATAGACTCACGTAAATAATCAGCACGTGCTGTCGCCTGCGAGCGAGCTGATTGTATACGTTGTAACTGTTGCCAAGCGTGGGTAAGGTCGCGCCATGCTTGTGCATATTGTTCAAGTATCTGTGGAGCAATACCGTTGTCTAAGAAGTCTCGTTGCGCACTAGGCTGAGCAATGCGTAATTGGTCTGATTGGCCATGGATTGTTAATAGCTGGCTACTTACATTTGCTAGTACTGATCGTGGTACGCTTCTGCCGTTAATTACAGCTCGTGAACGTCCATGGGATGGAACTGTTCTTGAGATGAAAAGCCCATCGGCAGCCACACTATCCATATCAATGCCTGATTCCTGTAATACAGATTGCACTGAAGTGTTAGCCGAAATATCAAAAATTCCCTGTGCCCATGCTTGTGCTTGATCTGGCTTTACCATAGTTGGCGAGCTTGTTTTACCAGAAATAAGCCCAAGTGCATTGAGTAGCATGGATTTACCTGCACCTGTTTCACCAGTAATTGCAGTCATTCCTACAGCTGGCTTCACTTGGGCATGTTCAAGAGGTCCAAGTGCGCGAATTTCTAATTCTTCGAGCATATTTCCTTATTTCTTCTCACCGTCATTGAGCGTATGTTGTGCACTACCTTGCCGCCAACCGCGTACTGGTAAATCAAATTTTGAAACTAATCTACTGCTAAATGGTATACCAATTAATCGCGCGAGTTTAACAGTTTGACTTGATTGGTGTACATCAATCGTCGAGCCTTGAGGCAAGACCTGTTGTCTTCTACCGTCTGCACAAATCCATGCTTGTGTTGCTGCTTGAGTAGACTGATCTGAATGAGGAATATGAATAGAAAAAGTAGACTGTGCGCCAATAATCAGCGGTCTTGCAAATAGCGCATGAGCTGCTAGTGGCACCAATTGCAAAGCTCCTACCTCAGGCCAGATAACAGGTCCGCCTGCAGAGAATGCGTATGCCGTAGAACCTGTCGGTGTAGATATGATTACACCATCGCAACCAAAAGAGCTGACATCAACATCATCGACTGCTATAGCGATTTCTAACATACGCCCGCGTTCTGCATTTTCAATAGTGACGTCGTTCAATGCCCAGTCCATAATCGGAGTACTCTGATGTGGTATTGTGACAGCAACTTGAGCAACTACTCGTTCGTCAATGCTATAGTCTCGACTTGCAATTTTTGCTAGCGCATCTTGTATTTGGAAGCGTTCAAATTCGGCCAGAAAACCAACGTGACCCATATTTATGCCTACAATCGGCACATCAGTGCCGTGCACAAGTTCTGCGGCACGAAGCATCGTACCATCGCCACCAAGTACTACAACAATTTCCGTGTCAGACTTGACACGAGCATGGGAGTTTGAGCCAAACAGCGGAGGATTGAAGTACTCTTCAACATTAACTTCAAACCCATGTCCAACGAGCTGGCCGATCACATCATTGACATTCAATTTACCAACTGTTTTTCGACTGGCTACAAGCACTACCTTACGGCGACTTGGCATGTTGCCTCCCTTTTTCGTACTGTGCCTATTGTCCCACATGACTATAGGTAGTATGCAAGCTCGACACCCGCTTTTCTATATTTTTCTTCGACACGCTGTAATTGCAATTAAAACTAGCCATGTATTAACATAGTTAATACATAAATTTCGCTTCAACAATGGAGTTATTATGCCAAGAACGTACGGCACTACACATTCAAGTATGGCTGAATTCAACCGTTCGCGCATTGTTCAAATCCTGCATACTCAAGGCACACGTTCTCGCGCACAACTTGCAAGACAACTTCATTTAACACCAGCAGCAATTACTAAAATTACCGCCAACCTTATCGAAGCTAATATTATTGAAGAAACAGGCGCTATTGATGGACTTATGCAACGCCGCTCGATTGGCTTGCAACTCAACAATCAAGCATGGCATGTTATTGGAATAAAAATTGCGCGCTCTAGCGTAACTCTTGCTATTTTTGACGTGCGAGGTCAAATTCAACACCAGCACACGATTGAGCATATTCACGAATCAGATGTGCAAGATATTTGCCAGACCATTAAAACCGCAGTATTTACTATGCTGCAAAATGATCCTTCCATTAAAGCTATTGGAATTGCTGTCCCTGGTCCTTATTTGCGCAACGAAGGACGTATTGCTCTTGCCACGTCAGTGTCAGGCTGGCAGTCAATAAATTTCAAAAGCGAATTTGCACAAAGTTTCCCAGTACCTACACTTATTGAGCATGATGCTCGAGCTGGCGCTGTAGCACAATCACTCTTTGGTACTTTTGAAAATCTTCCAGATACATCACCATCAACTCATGGTTCTCACACTATTAAGCAAGCAAACACCAATTATCTTGCCTACTACCTCCTTGGCGAAGGTGTTGGTCTTGGTATTATCAGCGACGGCATACTACTAAGCGGTACTCTTGGAACTTCAACTGAGCTTGGACATGTGAGCATTGATGTTCATGGTAGGCCTTGCGAATGCGGCAACTATGGCTGTTTAGAAACATATTGTAGTGCTGCCGCCGTGCACCAAACTATGATGAATCACTCTTCATATTTCCTCAAGCACTATCAAGTAGATCCACAAACGCTTACTCATGAACAAGCTGCATCTTGGTTAATTGCTCATTATCCAAGTGATGATAGTTGTATCACCGATATCATGACGAGTGCTTATGAGGCTATTGCCTACGGATGTGTCAGTATTATCAACGCTTTTAATCCATCAATTATTGTTCTCGGAGACACTCTTGCTCAAGGAGGAGACGCTCTATTATCTACTATTACTCATATTTGTAAGCAGCGTGTACTGCCAGAACTATGGCAGTCAACACATATTGTAACTTCTCATCTCCATGTTGATGCCACACTGCTGGGTGCAGGTGCTATTGCTACGCAAGAATTATTAGCCCATCCAAGCAGCGTTATGCAACATCCATAAACCACATATATCACATATATGGGCAACATATATTCATAAACCAACCACAAACCAAAGGAGCAACCAATGGAACACAACAAACCAATAGTCGTCAGCCTCGGAGAAATTTTATGGGATATGCTCCCCTCCGGCAAACGCGCAGGCGGAGCACCTGTGAACTTTACATACCACGCAACCAAGCATGGAGCAGATGGATATTCGATTAGCGCAGTTGGCGAAGACCCTTTTGGCGACGAACTTGCCCAAGCGGTACAACAAACCGGCATCAAATCTATTTTGCAGCGCAATGCCTACCCCACCGGACGTGCAGAAGTAGCCTTAATCGACGGTATTCCAGAGTGGACAATTGTAAAAAATGTGGCTTGGGATCATATCACCCTTACCGAAGAATTAATCGAACTTGTACAACAAGCTGACGCTATTTGCTTCGGTAGTCTTGCATGCCGTAGCCAAGAATCACACGATACTATTATTGCGCTGCTACAACATGCCCGACGTGATTCATTACGATATTACGATATCAATATTCGCGGTGATCACTACTCAAAAGAACTTATCGACGAACAATTACGCTTAGCTACCGTATTTAAAGTTAATGATGAGGAGCTGGTGCTCCTTCGCACGCTATTCGGACTGTCCGGAAGCGATGAAGAAGTGTGCACATGGTTTATGAACACCTATGATCTTGATTATCTTATTCTCACCGCTGGTGCGGAATACAGCACTATATGGAGCAAAAACGGCGAACACTCGACAATCAACACTCCAAAAGTTCAGGTAGCCGACACAATTGGCGCTGGTGATTCATTCTCCGGAGCATTTACCATGGGCATTTTGCAGGGCGCAAGTTTACGAGATGCACATAAGGTCGCAGTTAATACTGCCGCTTTTGTATGCACAAATGACGGTGCGTGGCCTGCTTATCCAGAGCAGATCGAAGACTACATCGGTGAACAGGGGCTATAAACGCTATAAGCCTAAGTCGAGAAACACTAACTTTATTGCCAAAATAGTTAGCACAGTAATAACGATTAGAGCTGGGATTTGTAAATATCCCAGCTCCATTCTATATAGACAACATTTCCTTGTATTAAATTCCGCGGTTATTAGCATCTGCACACAGTGTATTGACTGCATCCAACATTTTATACAAGTAAATAAATGGACCCACAATAATCAGTGCGCCAAGAATATTCCATCCCCAAAAACTCGAAGCGGAAATCATACGGTTATACCCTCTGCTTTGCAATGCATCTCCGAGGCGATTCGAGAACATATGCCACCATACCAATGGATAAATTCCGAGGGTAAGCCAGCTGAACAAAAACACCATAAGCAGAAAACTATAGGTATGTCTACCATCACGAGGAGAACAAATTTCGTTGACATCCTGCGTAATGACATACATCATTACAAGCCCGTAAATACCGAAGGTAATGATATTAAGCAAAATCCAAACTACAAAACTACGATTTGTGGTAAATTGCTTTCTTGGCATCATAGTCTGCTGATATTGCTGCTGGAAATTGGGTTGCTGGTATGCTGGTTGCTGATAATTTCCATACTGCTGGTTACCCATAGGCTGCTGATACTGCTGCCCAGCATAACCGGTCTGCGTATATTGAGCATTCGGCTGCTGATATGCTTGTTGCTGCCCATATCCTTGCCCCTGAGGCATGTTCTGCTGCGGTGTACTCATGTCAAACCCTCCCAAAACTCCTTACCATAAGCCATTACATGGCATAAACATTGTACAAAACATACTCAGAAAGACGCAACACCAGACTCATGTGTTACTGTAACACTGAACACAAGAGAGAGTTCTCAGGGAAGTACTTATTCAAATAATGAAATATAGTTTTTCCTTAACAGACACAAAAGATTCACTATGCGGAACAAACGTTCCATTATTAGTTGATCACGTATTTTTTATGGAAAACCATTGTATTTCCAAATATATTTCAGTATATTTAAGCGTAACTCCAAATCATTCAAAGGAGAAGAAATGGAGCATTCAACACAACAAACAGCACATAAAACGCCATATCAAATTGAACATGCTAAAGCATTTGCTCAATTCCTGTGGAGACAAAAAGTCATTCTTGCAGTGGCTTTCGTTGGATATGTGTGCGCATATCTCGTTCGAAATAACTTCAAGCTGATGTCCAAGTCCATGATTGATGTTTATGGATGGAATAAACTCAATGTAGCAACATTGCTCACATGCTTCGCAGTAACATATGGAATTGGCAAGTTCGTAATGGGAGCACTTGCCGATCGAGTTAGTTTACGTAAACTCTTTGGCGGAGCATTAGCAATGAGTGCATTACTTTGTATTCTTATGGGTTTCACTCATAATTTCTGGGTTATTGCCATAATTCTTATTGCCGTTGGACTTATTCAAGGTGCTCTTGCACCAAGCTCACAAGCAATGATTGCACAATATTTCCCTAATACAACACGTGGAGCCGCGGTTGCTGGATGGAATGTTTCCCAAAATGTGGGTTCTGCTCTATTACCTCTTATTATTGCAGGTCTTGCAGTAGTAGCTCCAGGAAATTTGGCCCTTGGCTTTATTCTACCTGGAGTATTTGTTCTTGTCATCGCAATTTTTATCTGGAAGTTTGGCGGAGATAACCCGCAAAGCGAAGGCTTCGGTACATTACGTGAAATGTATGGAGAACAAGGAGAACCAAATGTCGAGGGCGCTGACTCCGTCTCAACTATGCCATATTGGGAACTGATACGTAAATATGTGTTTTTAAACCCTGGAATTTTGCTTGTTGGTTTTATCAATGCAGCTTTGTATTTTGTTCGTTTTGGTATCGAAGATTGGATGCCGATTTATTTAAGTTCTCAACATTTTAGTGAACAGCAGGCACTTACTGCCGTCTCTATGCTTGAGTGGGTCGCCATACCTGGCACGTTGCTTTTTGCATGGCTTGCTGTAAAATTCGCTAATCGCATGACTGTTATTGGGGCAAGCGGGCTATTTGTAATGGCTGCATTAGTTTTCTATTACGAGTCACTTTCCAATACTGGCAACGCCTCATATATTCAATTGCTTGTAGTATCAGGGTTATTAGGTACACTTATCTACGGCCCACAACTTATCGTCAATATTCTTACCCTTAATTTTGTCCCACTTAAAGTCTCCGGCACAGCCTTAGGTTTTGTTGGGTTAATGGCCTATATTATCGGCAACTTGGGAGCGAACTGGATAATGCCGATATTGGCTGACACACTCTCGTGGACCATGTCATACCTCGTTGTTGCGCTACTTTCTGCACTTTCAGGAATCGGATATTTAGTCCTATCAAGAAAGGAGAAGAGAACTGTAACAATCGATTAGTGCAACTATTATTAATAGCATAACTTTTTTAGCGTGAGATGCACCTGTGTCATCTCACGCTAATGTATGACCATCCATCATCGTTGTAAGGAGCTCTATGAGTATACGCAGCAAAATTGCCCTTGGAACAGCACTTAGCGCTGCAGGGTTATGGGCGTACGCTCATGGCGTTGAGCACCGCTCAGCCACAAGCTGGATTGCTGAACACATCCTACCGGCAAGAAAAGCAGCAAGTATTTTTGGCACAACTTCTAAGCAAGCATTCCAAGAAAAATTAGCACCATACTATATTTCCAACGAGCGCCCAGTTGCCAATCCAAGCCTTCTAGTGGGGCAAAAAGTTGAGGAAATACACGTACACGGTATGCAGGTTTTTATATGGAATAACAAGCACAACCCTACACAGCCAGTGCTTTTATATACGCATGGAGGCGGCTATGTGCATCAGCCAAGCATAATGCACTATATCAGTGTAGCCCGCATAGCACGCCTGCTTGATGCGCGAGTAGTATTCCCCATCTACCCCAAGCTACCAAATCATACATTTGAGGAAACATTCCAAAGTCTTGATGCGCTGTATCGAATCATATTACCTACTGTAGATTCATCTGAACGCATTACCATTATGGGAGATTCTGCAGGTGGCGGTCTTGCACTTGCTTTCGCTATGTATATAAGGGACCATCATCTAGCACAGCCAAAGCATATTGTTTTACTCTCCCCATGGACGGATATTGCCACTAATAACCGTGCAATCGCACAATATGAACCGCTTGACCCAATGCTCAAAGCTTGGCCGATCCAACAGCTTGGCAAACTCTGGGCAACACCTGCTGCAACAAATCATAACAGTGTAGGCTCATCAACAGCCAAACCGACAATACATAATGAGCATAAGGATTATGCACGTAATCCATATGTCAGTCCACTGTATGGTAACTTCGACCACCTTGGAACAATTACCATCGTTGTGGGTACACATGAACTTCTGTATCCTGACTCCGAACGGCTTCATCAAGCATTATCAGCGCAAGGAATTCGCCATCACTACATTGTGGGCGACAAAATGAATCACGTGTACCCTATCTACCCTATTCCAGAAGCTTGGCGTGTGCAGCGCAACATCGCATCCATTATCGCTAAGCACTAACATTACAGTCGAATTACTATCTATGTGGGCGTGTCTTCCTTACGAACATGCCCATTAGTTTCAGTTCAGCATGAGGTTTTGCTTTTGCGCTGGTACTACCAATTATTGGTTTATGCTTAACCATGCAGGTGCACGATACAGAACATAGGTAAATTACGTTATAGTACTTGCAAAATACAGTGGACTGTTCAACCGAGTAGCCCATAATACTTTCAGCGATACTTGTTTACTGTGCCACTATTCATATACAGTAGAGTTATGGTTTTAGTATTACTTCCGCCTTCTGAAGGAAAAACTGCTCCAATCAGTGGCACCAAGTTGCAAATGGATACACTGAGCTTCCCCACATTAAATGAAATACGAGAACGTATTGCGCAATCTTTAATAACAGCTTGTGTATTACCAGATCAGGAAGTGTTAGCTATATTAAAATCTGGTGAACAAACGCTGCCTGATATACGTGCGAACTTGCATTTATACGAATCGCCCTGCGCTCCAGCAGCGCAAGTGTATACCGGTGTACTCTACGAGGCGGCACATCTACAACCTCATGACGCAGCAATTATTGTTTCTGGATTATTTGGACTTACAACAGCGCATGATAAGATCCCTCTGTATCGACTTGCTATGAATGTGCGTTTACCAGATATAGGATCAGTCGCGCATATGTGGAAACAGGCACTTAGTGGGATGACATTATCAGCAATGCAACATGCTGCTGGATCACACGATAATGTAGTTTTTGATGCACGTTCTGCAGCTTACCAAGTTTGGCCTGTAGCAAAGAATCCTCTACTCACCCATATTCCAGATGATAAAGACGATAACAATCCTTGGCCGTTTTGGACGCTTAAAGCTCTTAATAATAACGGGCGAACGATAACACACCGCGCCAAGTATTATCGCGGGCTTATGGCTCGCACGCTACTTGATGCTGGGACAATAACCAATAGTCAAGTACCACAGTATGCTCACCAAATGGCATCAACTCATGGACTAGGACGACCTAATATTGACGAGGCACAGCGTATTATCACATTAACTGTGTAACGCTATGCCTCGTACATTCGTTGCTCTTGAACTCACTGAGAATTAGTGCACATTATGCGTCCCTAAATCAGCTGTTTCAGGAGTTACTGATGGCGCATGCGTGACCAACTTATGCCCCCACCATAATGCAAAGAACACTGGAACACCAATATATGGCATCAATACTCCGCCAATCGATGCGCCTGAAGTAATTGGTTCATACGCCTGACCGATAATAATAGCAATACATGCTAGTAAAGCTACCACTGCACCAGCTGGGAAGAAACGAGAACGGTATGGCAATTCGTCTAATGAATGACCTTGTGCCTTTAATGCCATACGGAATTTCCAATGACACCACGAAATACCAGCCCAAGTAATAAAGCCAGCCAAAGCAGAAACAGTCAGCAAAAACTCATATGCTTTACCGTCACCTACAAGCGATGTAATAAAGCCTGCCAACCCAACTAAAGTAGTAGCTACAAGCGCATTAAACGGCACCTGATGCTTTGATAACTTCATCAAAAACTTTGGCGCCTGCCCGTTTTCTGCAAGCGCAAATAGCATGCGTGTAGAAGCATACAGACCAGAGGTTCCAGCAGAAAGCACAGAAGTTAGGATTACTGCGTTCATCAGTGTTGCTGCACCTAAAATACCAGCTTTTTTGAATACCAAAGTGAATGGAGAAACTGCAATATTCGTTTCCGATGACGATAATAGTGACGGATCCGTGTATGGAATGAGAAAACCAATAACAGCAATAGCACCAATATAAAAGAGCAGAATTCGCCAGAAAATAGTGCGAATTGCCCGAGGAATGGACCTGCCCGGATCAGCAGCCTCACCTGCTGCAGTACCAATCAACTCAGTACCTTGGAATGAGTATCCAGCAACGAGGAGTACCAGCAAAATCCCCTTGTAGCCACCAACGAATGGTGCTTGACCTTTAGTCCAGTTGGTAGCTCCTGGAGAGTCTCCAATAATGCCAACAATCATAGCAATACCAAGCACAAGGAATACCACAACTGCTGCAACTTTAATAGCAGCAAACCAGAATTCACTTTCACCATAAGCTCGTGCAGAAAGTGCGTTAATGATAAAAAGAATTGCCAAGAACAGTGCTGACCAAACAATAGAAGGGGTGTTGGGGAACCAGTATTTCATCACTAAGGCTGCCGCAACGAGTTCTGCTGCTACAGTTATTGCCCAATTAAACCAGTAATTCCAACCAATAGCAAAGCCAAACGATGGAGAGACAAAACGAGTGCCATATTCACCAAAGGAACCAGCAACGGGTAGATACGCTGCCATTTCTCCCAAGGACTGCATAATCAGCCATACCATAATGCCAATAGCACCATAAGCCACGAGTGCGCCACCAGGTCCAGCTTGGGCAATAGTTGCCCCTGAAGCAACGAATAACCCTGTGCCAATTGCCCCACCGATAGCAATCATGGTGAGATGGCGCTGGCGCAACGAACGACGCAATCCTTCATCTTTGCTGCCGCTACCGCTCCCTGTATCTGGCTGAGCTTGAGACGCCTGGGTAGCAGCTACTGCACTGCCACTGTTAGTATTTCCCTGCATAAAAGCCCCTTACTGCATGTATGGCAAACTTCCTCAACAGATATTGATAGCACCATACAAGTACGACACAGCACTTCGCGCGTTTATCTCATTTTTCGGCATGTGTATCTAGACGCTGTATTATTACGAAATCCAAAATACGAAAGCCAATCTCAAACCTGCCTTCGACAATTCACACGCTGCGGTAACGCTATGCTAAACCAAGCGGAAGTACAAACGACAGTAACAAGTTACGAAAGATTGTTGAAAAATCTTACGTTAAAACATCATCATGTCCGGCGTAATATCATAAGTGATACCTATATCATCACTATAGTGTGCACTATCAATGTAGCGAATGGTAAAATTACTATTGGGCACAATTTCTTGCGTGGTTAATGCGTGTTCATCTTCGAGTTTGCGAATTTCATAATCAAACAAGGTGATGGTATACGGCTGCAATTGGCGTAAAATTGCAAGCTTTTCGGATTTATCAATACTAGAATCAGCTAGCTGCTGAATAAAAGTAAGTGGTTTGCATTCTTGATCTTCCTGCGTGCTATAGAGCACTACAACAGACTGACCAGCATTTTTAATCACTCGGAAATGCTCCCCCACCGTGGCAAATGCTTGAGCGAATAGATTGAGATACTGCTTGCCAGTTGCATTGTAATACTCGCCACGTTGTTTCTTATTTACTGCTAATGCTGAATACGCATACATACGAGTACCACCAGCTTGTCTAAACTCGTAATCCATGATGCTATTCATTCCCGGTTGCACTTTATATGTGTCAAATAATATGTCATAATACAAATCTATTGCTCGGTTAGAAAGCAAATCAATCTCAGGATGCTGCCTCAAGATTTGCTCGGTTATATTTTTACCAATTTGAATCGTTGGGAGATTCTCTAAATGCTCGTCTTGTAGTGAGTACACCAACACTGGTGCTGGAGTAGCACGTTCCCCGTTACGATTACAACGTCCAGCTGCCTGAATAATACTATCGAGACCAGCTGTTGCACGCACAACACTCCTGAAGGAAATATCAACGCCTGCTTCAATCAGCTGCGTACTCACACAAATTACGTGAGCGTCCTTTGTAGCAAGTTGCTTATTTAAGAACGCAATTTTATCAGCGCGATGTGCATTGCACATATTAGTACTCAAATGTACAAGAGTGAACTCATCCTCAGCATGTAGCGATTTAAGGTGAGCCAACACTTTTTTTGCCTCATTTTTCAAATTCACAACAGCCAAACAATTACCATGGGTACGAGCAGATTCCAACACATGTTCCGCAAACTCCTCGATAGAGCACAGTTCTTGCGATGCAATAATTTGTGTTCTGCGAAAGACTTGACGCTCCTTATCGCTTAGATGCACAAGATTAGGCTTAGCACTCAATGCAAGATTATGCCTACTCGATTGCATCAAATGCGGCTGCGTAGCGGAACACAGCACAATAGTGGTATGCAATATATTTGAAAGAAAACTTACAATCTCATTGAAGAGATTAATGGTATTGGTAGGCAATGCTTGTATCTCATCGAAAATAATAATACTGTCAGCCATATTATGGAATTTACGTAGCTTCGTGCCTTGAGCAGACATTACTGTCTCCAAAAATTGCACCATAGTGGTTACGATAATTGGACTATCCCATCGTTCTGCAGCTAGTTTTTCCAGTAAAGACTCATCATCACGTTGCCCAGTTTCTGCTACATGTTCTTGACTATTCGTTCTATATGAATCCGCTCTGGAGTAATGTTCAAGAAGCACAGTATTTTCAGCGTCAAGATCAAATACCGAACGAAACACTTGCGCCGTTTGCGTAGTAATCGACAGATACGGAATTACATAAATAATGCGTCGCTTGTTCCGCTGCTTAGCATGATGTAAGGCAAAGTTCAGTGATGCAAGTGTTTTGCCACCACCAGTAGGTACTGCTAACTGGTAGATACCAGTTTCACGTTGCGAGACTTCTTGGCATTGGCTGTAAATTGAAGTGCGCACTCGGTTTATTGGTGTTGCTGTATCAAAGGTACTAGTAAAGTCCGCAAGTTTTTGAATATATGTTTCCCAATCAGGCTGCGTCTGGACAAGAGCATGTTCACGTTGAGATGCAGGCATAGTGAAAGCAGCTGCGTCAAGCCTATCTGCATCAACAAGTCTTGAATACATATATTTCACGAGCAAACCGTAATAAAACATAACCTGATCATAAGTGGCAATCGTTTGTTGATGTGCGGCAAGCGTAGAGTGAAACTCATGAATATTCGAAACAGCTTGTTGCAATATTTGATCAACATCTAGCTGTAATTCATCTAGGCGCGATCGCACCTGAGTGAAGTTATCTTGATCGACCTGGGGGATTTTTCCTGCAAATACTTCAAAAATACTATTTGCGCCATACTGGTCTTGTTGGCGGAAAATACAATCCGGCAATTCACCATGATGCCTAG
This sequence comes from Galliscardovia ingluviei, assembly GCF_014635685.1. Taxonomy (GTDB): domain Bacteria; phylum Actinomycetota; class Actinomycetes; order Actinomycetales; family Bifidobacteriaceae; genus Galliscardovia; species Galliscardovia ingluviei. The sequence continues at coordinate 523,811 of NZ_BMDH01000001.1, read as the reverse complement.
CAATGGCAAGTGCAAGTATGGCATTAGCTAACTGAGCTTCGTCAGAGGTTTGGTACTGAGATTGTTGCGTTAATAACGCTCCGTGAATAGCATGATGCACACTGCCACGCTCACCTTGATTATTCAGCAAGTATGCTTGAAAATCGTCGCTAGCCTTACCAATGTCGTGAAGTACTGCTGCAGCATATGCTAGATCACTATATTCTTGTTCAAAAGATTGCGCTAATCGCCCCGCTCCCAATAAATGTTCACGAAGCGGTTGAGTATCTCCATCCTCTGATTTTCGCCCATACAGTATTGATTGCGCCATCACAACCTCAGTTCCACGGTGTTTATTTGCCATCTAGCATACTACTCAACAGCAGGCAATAATGCATTGCACCTGAAGCAGGTTTTGCTGGGCCGAGGCCCAGCACTGCACCTACATATCAATAAATAATTTTCAATTCACGCTTAATATTTTAAGCGACACGACTTTGCAAAACTCGAATGTCGTAAGCATATCAAACAATAAGAACTTCTTATTAATTGATATTATAGTCCATATAAAGTTGTACAATATGTTATATCAACGAAGATACTCCAAGGAGGCTCGATGAGCCAACATAGAAACTCTATTGAATACGAAATATCAGGAAAATATGCCCTGTTTTCAGATCCAGCAGCACGAATCGGCGGCGAAAAATTTTCCTATTCAGTACCAACATATCAAGCATTGATTGGCATTACTGAAGGAATTTATTGGAAACCTACTTTCATCTGGGTTATTGATGCTGTGCGCATTATGCATAAAATACAAACTGAAAGCAAGGGCATCAGACCAATTAAGCTCAGTGGCAGCAACGACTTATCCTATTACACATATCTTTATGACGTACGTTACCAAGTACAAGCACATTTTGTTTGGAATGAACAACGCAAAGATCTAGCGGGCGATCGCAACGAAAATAAACACCATCAAATTGCACTCCGCTCAGTAGAAAAAGGTGGAAGACGCGATATTTTCTTAGGTACACGTGAATGCCCTGGATATATCGAACCATGCGTTTTTGGCGAAAGCGCAGGTTTTTATGACGATTACGGCGACTGGGATATGGGATATATGTTTCACAGTTTCATTTATCCGGATGAAAATCCAGAACACCATTTCATAACTCAGTTTTTTAGACCAGTAATGCATGATGGTGTGATTGATTTTCATGACAAAACAACGCATCTTGAACAACGCATTATTCGTTCTCATCAGCCTATACAACAATTCCAACTTGGAACCAATGTGCAACGCGTGGAGGAAGAATATGGATATCTGGACTAATCTTCTGAACACTTACGAACACATTAAACCAGCATCAGGGCTTGTTGAATCAAGCGACAACCCCCACGACGATGTAGTGAATCAAGCATTATTGCCGCTTAATCACATGACGCTTAAGGTCAGTTTTGAAGCGACGATTAATCTTCAAGGCGAACTGGTGAATTTCAAACGCCTCGACAAGACGCAAACAGTGATTATTCCATGCACCGAAGCATCTATGGGTAGAACAAGTAAGCCCGCGCCACATGCTTTATGCGATCAATTACATTACTTGGATGCGACTCTTGATGCAGACAAAGCTAGATTATATCTTGAGCAGCTTAACCAGTGGAAAGGTGACAACGCCATACTCAATGCCCTCTACTCGTATCTTACTCAACATAGCCTCACAAAAGATGCTACTGAACGATTCAATGAGACTTTCACGGATAAAGATCATAAACTTGGTGTTTCCTTCCTTATTGAGGAACCTGACACTGCAATACAAGCTATTGCTGATAAACCTGAAATCCGTGAGCAGTGGATTGCTTTCTCCTCACATCACGGGCATGCTGTTGGTAAAGATATGTTCGGACAGGATTTCTATACCCAAGTGGAAAATTTCCCGAAGAATATTGTGAGCACTGCAGGTAATGCCAAAGTTTTATCTGCGAATGATAGTAGTGGTTTTACCTTCCGAGGTCGATTTGCTAACCGCGATGAAGCACTCTCTATTGATTCGCTTACCTCGCAAAAAATCCATAATACACTGCGCTGGCTTGTACGCACGCATGGTTTGATTACCGATACTCAAGCAATTGTAATTTGGCAGGTTGCAAAGCCACAATTACCAGTTGATGAACCTGAAATCTCTGGTATTGCTAAACCTGTTACGCTAAGCTGGCTTGCTGCCGATCAGCTTATAACATCAAATAACCCTGTTGAAGAAGCACAACAAGTCACTTATCAGGAATTTGCGAAGAAGTTTGCCAAATTACTGCAAGGGCATCATTCACCTAATTTTATGAGCCAGCATGAAGGAAGAATAGTTATACTCATCCTTGATGCTGCTTCAACTGGACGTCTGAGTGTGCGATATTACCGTGAACTTCAACCAAAAGAGTACCTTGAAAATCTTGCACGCTGGCACGCTAATATTGCTTGGGATATACCACGGTATAAGAAAACAGATGATGGATATAAACGTGAAATTATAACTAGCTCACCATCGTCTGACGATATTATCCGTGTAGCATTCGGCACTGCAGACCAAACGAGTAAGCGCTACAAACAGTTAAAGCGCGTAACACGACAACTCCTTATCGAATGCATGTTTAGTGCAAAACCAGTACCTAGAGCAATACTCGAAGAAACATTCAATCACGTCAAACATCCATTGTCCTACGACAAATTGAGCACTTGGCAGACAGATTTAGCCGTTACTTGTGGACTATGGAAACAGTATTACAACCTCAATAACAACAATCGAAGGGAGATTACTATGGCACTCGATGAGGAACGCACTGACAGGGACTACTTGTATGGACGGCTACTAGCACTCGCTGACTGCTTTGAAGAACGAGTACTCTACGTGCGTGGTAATGGCACAAATGCAAACCGTGCCACTAACGCTCTGCGTTTTATGAACAACTACAGTGCACACCCATTTGAAACATATAACACAATACGTAATAAAATAAATCCCTATATTGAATATGGGAAGAGTAATCCAAGGCTTGTACGCTTTACTCAAAGAATTTGCAATACCATCGATGAAGTTATGGACAGATTTAATCCTAAAGAATACGAATCAGATGAAGCTCTATCCGCGCTGTATTTACTGGGATATTCTCATCAGCGAAGGAACATTGCTGGTTGGAGTACAAACAGTAACGAAGAAGCTAAACATAATCCAGAATCTGCAGAGTAATTCAGTTAAAATCGAAGACCATATTACATACATTACTAAGGAGCAACTATGGAAACTCTTACCCATAAAATCGACTTTGCATTAGTATTCCGTGTACAAAATGCTAACCCTAACGGTGACCCTCTAAACGGCAATCGCCCACGCACTATTGGCAGCGGCCTTGGAGAAGTATCAGATGTAGCATTAAAGCGCAAATTACGCAACCGTTTACAGGACGCTGGTGAACGCATTTTTGTACAAGCAGAAGAACGCTCTGATGACGGGGAACGTTCACTATCTGATCGCTTCAATACTTTCAAGCAATCGCTTGACAAAGACGAGTCAAATAATAAAACCACCATGTATCATCACGTATGCAAGCAATGGTTCGATGTGCGTGCATTTGGACAAGTATTCGCGTATAAAGCAAAAGGTACTAAAGACAGTGATGCAGTTTCACTGGGCGTGCGCGGACCGGTAAGTATTCAGCCAGCATTCTCCCTCAAACCAGTAGCTATCGATGACATAGAAATCACAAAGTCGGTAAATAGTGAAACTACTGATACTGGTAAAAAATCCGCAGATACCATGGGATTCAAATACCGCATTTCAGGAAGTGCTGTGTATGCTACGTATGGCTCTATCAACACTCAGTTGTCAAGTTTAACTGGTTTCAGTGATGCTGACGCTCAAAAGGTCAAGGAAGCCCTGCTTACTATTTTTGAAAATGATGAAAGCTCTGCTCGCCCTGCGGGATCTATGGAAGTGATAGCTGTTGTCTGGTTTGAGCACAATGACCGATCAGGTCAGTATTCCTCAGCTCGTGTACATCGCGCTGTACATATTGATGATGAAGGCACGGTTACTGTTGATGAATCAACTATACCTGGACTTCATTATGAGATTATCGAAGGCAAATAACGCTCTCCTTCATCAATAGAAGATAAACCCAGTAGGCCTGATACGCTCTGAAAACATACTTATAGCACGGTGATGAGTAGTTAATTGCTAGCTTAATATGTAATGATTGTTGATGAGTTTTCAGGCCTGCTGAGTGTGCAATTCGTACGTACACTTTGTAGTCATTTGGCTGAGTCTTCAATGCTGTAGCCCTGCCAATTGTATTACAAATATTACTCTCGCTTTCAACGAAGAAAGTTGGCAAAATGGAAGTGCCAAACGTACATATTTCAACATCATACAGCGAAGATGAGTGGCTTCAACTTTCCGGAATACAGCACTACGCATTCTGTGCACGACAATGGGCTCTTATCCATATTGAGCAGCAATGGATTGATAATTACCTCACTACAGCGGGGTCTATTGAACATGAACGTGTCGATGATTATCAGCAATCAGAATCTCGCGGCAATACTCTTATCTTACGCAGTTTACGCGTGTTCAATCCCATACTTGGGATTAGCGGTATATGTGATGTTGTGGAATTTCACAGCAATCCACACGGCATACATTTGTCAAAACGGCAAGGTTCGTGGATTCCCTACCCTGTTGAATACAAGCATGGTAAACCTAAGGAAATCGACGCCGATCGTCTACAACTATGTGCAGAAGCAATGTGCCTAGAATACATGCTTTCCTGTGACGTACCTGAGGGTTCGCTTTTCTATCAACACACAAAACGACGAGAAATTGTTACATTCAATACTGAACTGCGTGAACAAGTGCAACAATACTGCAAGCAAATGCACGACTACTTCAACAGAGGCTACACTCCCAAAGCAAAGTTTCGTCCACGTTGCAAATCATGTTCACTACTTGACATATGCCAACCCAAAATGTTGAATTCAACAAGCGCAAAAGCGTATATTCAGCAAACTATCAACCAGTAGCATTGCCTAATAGCAGCAGAACAGGTTCTCTTTTTTACCCATAAATAGCGCCCACACATATGTAATGGATGCAAAAACTAGGTCCTTAAATTCCCTTGAGCAAATCAATTACAAGAGATCCGTATTACTGTTACCGACCTTTTGTAACAAGCCAGATTCGAGAACAATATGAAACAATTATTACGAACGCTCTTCATACTGAGTGAAAATACCTATCTAACCTTGCACCAAGACAATGTGGTAGTCAAGCAAGAGGAACGCACACTTGCCTCTATCCCCTTGCGATCTTTAGATGCGATTCTATGTTTCTCTTACAAAGGAGCTTCTCCAGCTTTAATGGGAGCTTGCTGTGAGTTTGGCGTACAATTGTCGTTTTTCAAACCAACTGGACGCTATCTTTGCTCAGTACTAGGAGAACATCAGCGCAATATTATCTTACGTAAAGAGCAGTTTGCCATTAGCAGCGCTCCTGAAATGGCATTACCATACGCACAGTCATTTATTACTGGAAAAATTTACAATGCTCGATGGGTTGTTGAACGTACAAAAAGAGACCATGAACTACGTGTTAATGTAGAGCGTTTACAACATACCAGTGCAACACTGCAAAAACTACTTACTGCTCTAAAAGACTGCGAATCCATTGATCAGTTGCGTGGTATAGAAGGTCTCGCAGCGCACGAATATTTTGCAACATTTGATGATCTCATTTTGAGAGATAAAGAACATTTTTATTTCACAGAACGAAGCCGCAGACCTCCATTAGATCCCATGAATGCGCTACTTTCCTTCATTTACGTACTCCTACAGTCAAGCTGTGCAAGTGCGCTTCATGGCGTTGGATTAGATCCTTATGCTGGTTTTATGCATACAGATAGACCTGGAAGAGCATCATTATCGCTTGATGTAATGGAAGAATTACGTCCATGTCTTGCCGATCGATTTGCGCTAACCTTGGTGAATACAGGAGTTATTCAATATAAACATTTTGAGACACAAGAAAATGGAAGTGTCTTGCTTAGCGAGCTGGGGCGAAAAACTGTACTTACAGCATGGGAAAAGAGAAAGCAAGAAACTATTACTCACCCATTTTTACAAGAGAAAATCTCTTGGGGACTGCTTCCCTATACTCAAGCACTGCTCTTAGCACGAACAATTCGAGGTGATCTAGATGCATACCCGCCATTTTTGTGGAAATAAAGATACACGATGCACTGAGTGTTTGAGAAAATTGAGCAAGAAGGTATTGCTGAATACTTTCAAACTATGTTGTACTTTTGCACAATTCCACACCTTGGTTGGAGAGTAACATGCTCGTTTTAGTAACCTATGATGTTAATACTGAAACTGCACAAGGAAAACGTCGGCTGCGCAATGTTGCAAAAGCCTGTACAAAATACGGGCAACGCGTGCAGCAAAGCGTATTTGAATGCGAAATTACGTCATCCCAAAAGCTGGAGTTGATTCACGAACTGTTGGAAATAATAGATAGCGAAAAAGACAGTATCAGGTTCTATAATTTAGGCAGCAAATATTCAACAAAAGTAAGCCACTACGGTAGGCAGACTCATCACCCCTTAGATGAGGTGTTGATTATTTAGACGTAGGTGCATAGCGGGGCATAATGCATAGTTATATGTGGGTACGAAATTATGCATGCAATGCGAATTGGAAATGCTGCGAATGCCCCTAAGTGTTACCATAAACTTCTTGCTAAGAACCTATGCGAACCGCAAGTACTCATCAATACACGGAGTGTTCGCACCAGATAAAAGCATATTTTGGTATTCGCCGACGTTGTTTGTTCATTATTGCAATCGTTGTTTGATAATTTCAGAGTGAGATATAAGGACAACATAAACAAGGAAGTAGTATTTATGCTTCCTCGTGGAAATTATTCGTCACATATGGCATAATATGTGCTCGTATAGTGGATAATTTGTCCATCTATGCGGTCGCACCCCTCACGGGGTGCGTGAATTGAAATGATGACAGTGGTGCGTGTTTTCAGGTCGTCAAAGTCGCACCCCTCACGGGGTGCGTGAATTGAAATATTGAACGAGGAAAGCGCATCTTTAACTCCACAATCGTCGCACCCCTCACGGGGTGCGTGAATCGAAATTGTGCTTGATGGTAAACCAGTGCCGCATTCTGGCGTCGCACTCCTCACGGGGTGCGTGAATCGAAATCACAGCACATGCAAAACGCCGCCAACAGTATTGAAGTCGCACTCCTCACGGGGTGCGTGAATCGAAATGTTTGACGATTGGGCAAACGTAGTGGACGACTTTGTCGCACTCCTCACGGGGTGCGTGAATCGAAATCAAACATGGCAAGCGAACTCACGCACATAGGGCAGGTCGCACTCCTCACGGGGTGCGTGAATCGAAATACATTTGGTACTACGAGTGGTGATTTACGACTCTGTCGCACTACTCACGGGGTGCGTGAATCGAAATAACACTTAAGCGTGCGCTCACTCGCATTTTTATCGGTCGCACTCCTCACGGGGTGCGTGAATCGAAATAAAAGTGGTTAGGCACTCCGTATGACATACCCGTGTCGCACCCCTCACGGGGTGCGTGAATTGAAATACCACACGTGAGCTCATGCGCGGCGCTTGAAGGTCGTCGCACCCCTCACGGGGTGCGTGAATTGAAATTTGACGGTAACGCCTTCATTCGTTTAGTGCGTTTGTCGCACCCCTCACGGGGTGCGTGAATTGAAATACGCTTATAGACATTATTACTAATCGTATGCCATGGTCGCACCCCTCACGGGGTGCGTGAATTGAAATTTCGCAAAGTTGTTTGATTATTTGTTCTTGGCTTGTCGCACCCCTCACGGGGTGCGTGAATTGAAATGTAACCACGCCACCACATGACGTGTGTTTGTAACGTCGCACCCCTCACGGGGTGCGTGAATTGAAATAACTCAGCATTCACTCGCTTCACCGTTTGTAAGGTCGCACCCCTCACGGGGTGCGGTTCATATGTGGATGACGTATGGGTTGTACTGCTGCTTCTCGTAATGCTGCCTGAGCTTGTTCGAGTCGTGCCGCAAGCTTTGCAGCACGCACAGTCATCTCTTCTTCACTTCCCTCACCAATAAGCGCCTTGTCTTCATCAGTAAGGATAGGGTGGGCTTGCTTAATAGACACCCAAACTTGTTCCTTCTTATAATTCGCGATAGCCTGATGCGCCTCTTCAAGATCACGTTGCAACCGCTCTGTCTCACTGAGTTTCTCATCCTCATAGGTTTTCAACTGCAATTTATAACTATCGTTCATTTCTTTGATTTTGGCGTTATCAGCACGCAAGTTCTGAATAAGATTCCACGCTTTAGCAGGGTCGAAGTCCACGCCGTCACGCTCCCACGGTGGCGTGGATGCTTCTTGGTCTGTTTGACTCTCACTATGTTCGCCTGTGGTTGGTTCTGTCTGCTCTTCTTCTGGTTCTTGATTATCCAATCGTATTCCTTTCTACTCCTGGTAGTAAAAGTTGAGCCCACAATGCGTATCTCACACACTGTGGGCTCAACTGTTAAGGATTACTGTTTTACTTATCGTTTCGGCTCATGCTCAAATAGGTAGTCCGCAAAAACATGCAAACGATCTTTAAGGTAATCGTTCTTCCGAACTTCTTCATACAAAGCAGCGGGCAATAAATCATACAACTGAGGATGATCTTGAGCATAGATGATGATATCCATTATCGCCCCATCACCCTCACCAGCTTCCGCTTGATCTCGCGCTAGTTCAGTATCAAACTTTTTATCAGTTTCATCAGAGAACGAAGCTGCCACATCAACGCATTCATCAACAAGCTCCATGAAAGCAATAACAGATGCAGTATCATAATTATTACTCATCATGCTCCAATCCAAACTTTAGCACGTGACTTCTTTACCTCGATTTTATCACCATTTTTCATATTCATAATAACGCCCTCACCACCAACAGGGTATGCACGCTCAATAACATAACGACCTTGATACAAGAATGCTTTTACTTCAATTTGCACACCATCAATTTCAGCACCAAATGTTGTAGGTCTAAACTCGTGAGCAGCTTTCCTTACCCATAATGGACGTTCCATCACTTGCGCTATCGAACGCTTAATACGCGTAGCATCCCAGCTTTCAGAAAATTCCCGTTTGCCAACAATACCCTGACCATGCAGATGCCCACCAATATTACGCTTTCTATCCCCATATAGAACGTGATCAAGAATCTGGTCGCCTATCGGATGCGTGGTTGCTGGCCAGTCTATACGAGGTTTCCCATCTCTCTTGATAAACGACTGCATATCAGTAACAAACTTACTACTCCGCTGCTGCGCACTGATTTGCTGCCGAACAAAAAATGAAAACTTCCGTAACCTATACTCTAGAATAATTATCATATTGTATTCAAAAAGTTTGTTATCCAACAAACAAACGCAAAACTTAAGCAGACACTTCCCTACGGCAGTTTGCACCACAGTTTACAGCATACTTGCGGTACGATAAGAGCAGTTATAAAAACACTATCGAAAATTTGATAAGCACAAAGAGCCATTAAACAGCCTCATAGCGCGTGAAGAAATACCATCTTTGATAGGTGTACCTTATGTGCCATAATAATGACTGGATAGTGGACACACTTGTTCATTTACCACTGTCGCACCCTTCACGGGCGGCAGTAGTGCAAAATACAAATACTTTATATTTAATCCAAATAGTAGGGTTAGAGTGCCACGGACGATAGTCAAAAAGTCTGTATTAATTGCTAATGTCTCCACTAGTTGTGACATGGCGCATAATTTTATGTCATAGCAGATTAAGCAAATCAAAATGTACAGGTAGGACGACCTATCTGCTTCTTTCAAAGAGGACGGCCTCATAAAGAAAGGAGTATCATGTTTTCTTGGATCGTCTTAATTCTTTCAGGTTGTTTAGAAGCTGTTTGGGCTACAGCACTGTCCTACAGTGAACATTTCACACGGCTTATCCCTACTGTGGTGTTTTTTGTTGCGTGCATCTGCTCAATGTTGGGGTTGAGTTATGCCCTCAAAATAATTCCTGTTGGCACAGGCTATGCTGTATGGGTTGCTATTGGAGCTTCTATTACTGCGCTATGGGCTATGATTACCGGTGCAGAAGACTTTTCGATACTCAGAGTACTGTTTATTATCGGGATTATTGCTTGTGTCATTGGATTGAAACTTACAGCATCAGCAACACATTAATTATTCCATCAAATAAGAACGCTCAGCATGACAATGTTCAACGCGCCTATCGACTTGTAGTTTCGTATTTCACTGAATCGGCATGAAAAAAGGGTTTCAAGCGTTTGCCTGAAACCCTTAGAAGTGGAGCCGCCGGGAATTGAACCCGGGTCCGATAATCGCACCCATAGTCTTCTACGTGTGTAGTCTGCTGACCATTTGGTTATCTGTCTGCCCCTATCGATGACGCAGACAACTGATAGCGGGCATAGCTACTGTTAAAGTCCTTGATTCATCCAGCAACTCAATGAACCAAGCAAGTTCTCTAAACGACGCCCAGATTCCTTCCGAGAACGAGTTGGAGTGGACGGAGTGATATCTTGCCGGTTAAATCCTAGCGCGAAGCTTAGGCAGCAAGAGCAAACTCAGTGCGGTTAGATTTAGCACTTATTTTTTACAGGAGCACGTTAACGAGTGGACCCCTGCATTCTCGACACGCTTCCCTACAGCGAACAGATCACCGTCGAAACCGATCGACCCCATATTGTGTTATCAATCACCAATGTGTTTATAAACACACGAGCTAAGCTCGAACACTTTATAATACACTATATACGATATTCTCGCAAGTCGTCCTCTCAAGAAGTTACAACCCATCTAGATAAGTGTTTTCAATTCGCAGTCGCTCAAATAACAGTCACTCCAATACAACCCTCTCCTAAAAACTACCCACCATAGTACACACCACATAAAGCACGCTACCTTAAATCAGTCCTGCCGATACAATACCCATATGCAGCAAGAACAATTACTTCGCACCACAGTTATTTGGGTAGCAATATTAAATTTTTCGTATTTTATTCTTGAAGGCATTGTTGCGCTAACGATAGGTTCTGTTAGCCTATTTGCCGATAGCGTAGATTTTTTCGAGGATTTTGCCGTCAATACGCTCATAGCCATTGCTCTCGGTTTTTCACTACGCACACGAGCTATTATTGGCAAAATCATGTCAGGTATTATACTGCTTCCAGCAATAGCAGCCCTCGTGCAAGCTATTATCAAGTTTTCACACCCCACCGCCCCAGATCCATTACGTTTAATGATTACTGCCGGTGGAGCTATTGTTATCAATACAGTGTGCGTACTACTTCTGGCACGCTGCCGCAATGAGGGTGGTTCATTAAGTATTGCAGCATTCCTTGCCGCGCGCAATGATATCGCCGCAAATGCAGCCATCATTATCATGGGTATTGTCACGTATTACACCCTTTCTGGCTGGCCAGATATCATTGTTGGACTGTGTATTACTGCACTCAACTACTCAGCCGCCAAAGAGGTTTGGGAAGCCGCAACCAGTGAATCACTCAAAGCTCGCGCCCTAGCCGGAGAAGATATTGACTAGCTAACTACTCATTGCGTGTTTCTACCAAAACCCAGTAATATTACTACTACAATCGAAGTTGATACCCTACTCCACAGCATGTGGCACACAGTATTGCATTGCTTTACGTCTGCCATAGAGCCGTGTCTTGCAGTAATGCACTTATAGACGACATTGGTAATTACAACCTCAAATAGCGAGAACTTACCATCCAGAGAGCAAGAGTAGAACCCGAATCTGCTACCGCCATGCACGCGCTTGGTACGTGATATTTCTGACATATATAGTATGTGTGTCACGGTTATATTTCGTGCTTAGCCCCTGATACCCTTGGGTTCTTATGTGGATTTTTATAAGGAGGCAACGATGAAACATCGTCTCAACACCACGTTCATTTTTGTGTTCGGAGCCTTGGGCGGTATGCTATTCGGTTTCGATACCGGTATTATTTCTGGCGCCTCACCTCTTATTGAGAAGGACTTCCATCTAGGAGCTGCACAAACAGGATTTATCACCTCGTCCGTGCTGATTGGCTCAATGATTGGCGCGCTTGTTATCGGCGGACTTTCTGATAAGTATGGTCGTAGAAAGCTACTTATAGTCTCTGCAATACTTTTCCTCTTGGGATCAGGTTTGTCGGCAACAGCTATTGGATTTTTGCCAATGGTGCTGGCTCGTATCCTCTTAGGCCTAGCTGTAGGTGCTGCATCTGCACTCACTCCAGCTTATCTTGCAGAACTTGCACCTAAAGAGCGACGCGGTTCCCTATCGACGCTATTCCAGCTTATGGTTACTTTTGGTATCCTGCTGGCATATGTCTCTAATCTTGCATTCCTCAATCATAATTTGCTCGGATTTAGAGATTGGCGCTGGATGCTTGCATCGGCTTTAATTCCTTCAGCTCTGCTGCTTATTGGCGGTATCCTTCTTCCAGAATCTCCTCGCTATCTCGCTAAGCTTGGACACACTGAAGAGGCATATCAAGTACTCTTGGCCATTCAAAAAGACGATGCAGCTGCCTCACAAGAACTCAACGATATCACTCGAGTTGCGTCTGAAGAGTCTCATACTGGTAGCGCTACAGAGCTCTTCACCGTTGCTCGCCCTGCAATTATTGCAGCAATTGGCATTATGCTTTTCCAGCAACTTGTCGGTATTAATTCAGTTATCTACTTCCTGCCCCAAGTGTTTATTAAAGGCTTCGGATTCCCCGAGGATCAGGCTATTTGGGTTTCTGTTGGTATTGGTATTGTTAATTTTGCTTCTACTATTATCGCCACAATCTATATGGATCGCTTTGCTCGCAAAACCGTACTAATCTTTGGTTCGGTAGTGATGGCGGTGTCACTGTTTGTACTTGCTGCAATCAATTTCTTCGGCGATGTATCACACGCTGCTATCCCAACTATGGTGCTTATTGGTATTTATATTCTGGGCTTCGCAGTTTCATGGGGACCTCTTGCTTGGGTAATGATTGGTGAAATCTTCCCACTTTCTGTCCGCGGCATTGGCACGTCTATCGGTTCAGCAGCAAATTGGATTGGCAACTTCATTGTTTCACAATTCTTCTTGATGCTCCTTGCCGCATTCCACAATAATGTAGGTGGACCATTTGCTATTTTTGCTGTGTTTGCTCTACTTTCTATACCATTCGTAATCCGCTTTGTTCCAGAAACAAAGGGACATTCTCTCGAAGAAATTGAAGAAGAGCTTACAGCACATGCACGCAAATAAACATATCAATTAGTCATTTAAGCCAGCCTACTTTTGGCTAGCTTTTCTCATTAATATACAATTTTCTATTTTCCTATTGCCAAAACTCGCCCTCCATGCTACTTTAAGAGCGAGGCACTTTGACCCTGACTTATGGCTACACTCCTGCCACTTAGTCAGGGTTTTACTATAACTACTGTTACTATCTGATGCTATGCGTATTATTCTTCAACGAGTTAGCCAAGCAAGTGTTACCAACCTTGATACACAGGAACAAACCACTCGCAGTATTACACAAGGTCTGCTACTACTTGTTGGCATTCAAGACAGCGATACTGAACAACAAGCTCGATGGTTGGCACACAAAATCACTCACCTACGTGTTTTCCCAAGCGATCGTAACCCACAAGATAACTCTGTGCTTGACCTTAGAGGGCAAATACTATCTATCCCACAATTCACCTTATTTGCGCATACCAAGCATGGCAATCGTCCTGATCATACTGCAGCAGGAACGCCTGAACATGCTGAACAATTATGGCATCAATTCAATACTCTATTAGAACAAGAAGGCGCAACTGTCCATGAAGGATTCTTTGGCGCTCATATGAGCGTTAATCTCATAAACGACGGCCCTTATACGATTATTTTTGATACACAAGAACTTGGAATCTAGCATCCACTGTCACTACAATGCTACTTAATAATTGGTCGGTCGGGGGCAGAGACATCGATAGTCGTTGCTCCCGCAAGAGTATCAGGCTGAGACAGCAATGTAGTAACAATAGCCATCTTAAGTTTTAATTTACTTGCATCTCCCCAAATAATAGTCAACGCATTATCATCAAGCTTTGTAGTAATCGAATCACGTGTTTTTGCTTCCACAGTACTAATCCGCTTTCGCGTATTTTCATCAAGTGAACCTAAAATTTGTACAGCTTGATTGACCGAAGTCTGCTTAAGTGCTGATTCAATTTGTGAAACTTCAATAACTGGGATACCGTCAACTGCAGTATGCACATCGTTGAGGATACGACCCTTATTATCAACTGCAACCATAGTGCTATCAGCCTTCAATATTGCAGCAGGAACTTGCGCCTGCACATGTACTGTTAGCCCATGCGGATAGTTTTTAGTAACTTCAGCTTGTGTAACTCCAGGCAATGCACGAATTTGCTCTTCAAGCTTGCCACTTTGAATAAGCAATAATGACTTGCCTGCCTGATCAGTTACCAGTGCTTTTACTCGAGCATCAGAAACCCAAGTATTTGTCCCTCCGATATGAATTTGAGTACTATCGAGCACTAGTAGCGGTGAGAATAACAATCCCCAAACTAGAGCGCATACTGTTGCAATAGCAAGCACTGTACTTACTATACGAATAGTGAGGACTCTATGTTTGGTGTGAATACGCTCACGTTCACGCTGAGGAAAATGAATTACCTTAGACCTAGCTAAAAATCCATTATTACCGAATGTAGACTCATCAATTTGTGAGCCCACACTCCTACCTGAAGCCATACTACGCGCATCAACAAATTCGCCAGGTTTGCTAGCACTCTCCCTAGCTTCTGACGCAACAACACGACCAACTCGCTCCGCGGAAATATCACGCACATCAGAGGTCTGATCTTGTTCTTTAGTTTGTGACAAATGCTGATCACGATGTGAAGATGAACGTATAGTACGACCCGCCATAACAACTCCTACACCGCGTTATTACCGCTGTTGCAACGCAGTAAGCATTACTGATGCCATATTCGTAATATCGCCAGCACCTACCGTAATCAGCACATCTCCCGATTGCGCACGACCAGCCAATCGTACTGCATCCTCATGCATATCACTTCCGGCCTCAATATGCTGCCCAGTACTAGCATACTTGACAATAGTTGCAGCACTAATGCCAGGATAATCACTAGCTTGCTCACGAGCTGCAAAAATACCAGTAACAATAACATCATCCGCGAGCGCTAATGCCGACGCGAAATTTTGCGCAAAAAACTTGGCACGAGAATACAAATGAGGTTGGAATAATACTCGAATATTGGCATCTGGGAATCTTCTACGAGCCGCGTGAAGCAATGCTGCAATCTCTGTTGGATGATGTGAGTAATCATCAACCACAGTAATGCCATCAACTACTCCGCGGATTTCAAAACGTCGAGCAGCCCCATAAAATTCTGTTAATGCTTGTGCTGCAGCTTGAGCAGATACTCCCACTAGCACACTTGCAACGACAGCTTGTGCCGCATTACGTGCATTATGTACACCAGGAACACGTAATTGTAAAGTAACGCTACGCTCTTGATCTCCAGCTACAAACTGTGGTAGGTGGACAAGGCATGATTCAACAATGCCACTTGCTGCTTGCTCAACAGTACGTTCACGTTCTTGTTCAATACTCACTATATGAGCTCCTCGCAATTCGCGCTCATGGTGAGTAGCAAAAACTTGAGCATCCTCAGTTGTAACAATAACGGTATGCGCAGCTTCATCATCTGATAGGCTTTGTAAAAGCCTCCACGAATTAGCGTCATCTCCACAGAGCACTATTGCTCGCTGAGCGTGTTGTGCATGCGCGACAAATGCCTCAATATAATGAGCCTCATCACCATAGTGATCTAAATGTTCTGCCTCAATGTTTGTGATCACTGCAACCTGTGGGCGGTATTTCACAAAGCTGCCATCCGATTCATCAGCTTCCGCAACAAATACTGACCCTTTGCCAGCGTGACCACCATCAGTATGACCATGAGCTGATTGCAAAGACCCACCAATCGCATACGAAGGATCAGCAAGCGCTCCTTGACCCGCATGAGTAATAATAGTTGCAATCATGGCGCTCGTTGTCGTTTTCCCATGAGCGCCAGCCACAGTAACCGTATCACGCGCTCTCATCAGCCAAGCCAGCACATCTGAACGATGCCAAAGTACACTACCCTGCTGCGCAGCTGCAATAATTTCAGGATTATCCGCTTTAATTGCGCTCGACCAAACCACAATATGAGCATGGGCAACATGTTCGGCCTGCTGTCCAATAAATACGCGAATACCAAGCTGCTCTAAACGATCAGTTTTTGCACTACGTTCACGATCAGAACCTTGCACATCAACGCCCATGCCATGCAAAATCTCAGCCAGTACACTCATTCCGGCTCCACCAATACCGATAAAATGCACTGTTCCCAAGCCATCAAGTTTCGTTGTATTCCAGTCTGTTGGTACTGCTGTTGGATCCAAAATAATATCTGTCATATCGTTATCCTTACTACCACAATGCATTACTTACTGAGGTGTATTACATCACGCATTATGTGTATGTTGATAATCTTTGGCCACGCGAACAATATGTTCAGCCATAGACTGTGCCGCATCACGAATACCATGTTCAAAAGCATGCTGTGCCATAAATTGCAAACGTTGTGAATCTGCTAATAAAGCCGGAATAGTATGCGATACCCATTCGCTAGTGAAATCTCGGTCAGCAACCATAATACCGCCACCAGCGTCCACAACACCAGCAGCATTAAAACGTTGTTCACCATTGCCAATAGGTAATGGCACGTATACTGCTGGAACGCCAAGTGCTGCTAATTCAGCACAAGTACCGGCACCAGCCCTACAAATCACCAAATCAGCACACGCAAAAGCTAAATCAATTCGCTCTAAATAAGGTGCGATATGATAGTCTCCCTGATTGGCGAATTCGCTGCCAACACCAGCAATAACATCAGTACCCGCAGAAGCTTCAACCAGGGTTTTAACCTGTTGATCTTTAGACCTTCCAGTTAAATGAATAACCTGAGCGGTGCGTAAAATCTCTTGCGCAGTATTAGCTACTGCAGTATTCAAGCTTTGAGCCCCCAATGATCCGCCAGTTACTAATACAATAGGACGATAAGGATCAACGCCAAGCTCCATAGCTGCTTGAACACGTGTTGCAAACTTATTATTCTGCATACGTTGAGCAATATCTGCAATAGCAGGACGAAGAGGTAAACCTACTCGGCATACTGTTGCACCGCGAGCGCTCTGCAAACCGGTGTGCTCATATACTGTACCTACGAACTGTGCCCATCGTGCACCAAGTTTATTGGCCATACCAGCTCGGGCATTTTGCTCATGAATCACCAGCGGGATACCCAGCTGATGTGCGGCAATATAGGCTGGCGCAGAAGCATAGCCGCCTACGCCCACAACTACATCGGCATGTGAAGCGATTATAATTTGCTTTACTCGTTTGATCTGCCGAGCGAGCTTGAATGGAAATACAAATGTTTGCGGAGTAATGCTACGTGGAAATGGAACTTTCTCAATTGTTTGTAGCGGATATCCTGCCTGCGGAACAAGTGTATGTTCTAGTCCTACTGCTGTTCCAATCACATTGATTGATGCAGTTGGCTCCTGCTCACTGATTGCTTTCGCAATCGCAAGCAACGGATTGACATGACCAGCAGTACCGCCGCCGGCAAGCACAATATTTACTCCTTGAGACATATGTCGAGCATAGCGCGAACGGCAGTCACAATTAACGCTTTGATGTTGCTGCACGAATCTCGTCCTGAGAACGCGCCATAGCAATAGCCGTTCCTGCAGCAGCTAGACACATAACCAACGCAGTACCACCATATGATACAAACGGCAGTGGCAAACCCATAACTGGAAGAATACCTACTACAACAGCGATATTGATAAAGCCCTGTCCAACGAGCCAAACCATAATGCACATTAAAACCATACGCGCATACGCATTTTGGTGTCGCATCGCAATATTAATCAAACACCAACCCATAATAATGAACAGCACTATTACAGCAAGCGCACCAAGAAAACCAAGTTCCTCGCCAATAACAGCAAAAATAAAATCATTGAATGCAGCTGGCAAATAATTCCATTTCTCTCTGGAATTCCCTAATCCAACACCAGTTAAGCCACCAGAAGCCAATGCATAATTACCATGGATCGCTTGATAACACAATCCTTGCAAATCGTCTCCAGAGCACTCAGTATACGTTGCAAGAATACGATTCATTCGATTTGAACTGCCTTGCACAAAAACCAAGACCACACCTAATGCGCCAACTACTCCTAGACCGACAAACCAACGTAGCGGAAAACCACCCACAAATAATGCTACTGCGCCAATAAGCACAGTAATCATTGCGCTACCCAGATCACCGCCAAGCATAATGGCACCAAATGCTGCCACAAACGAGACAATTGGCACTGCGTATTGACGGATAGTGCCAGCATGCTGGTTTTTTCTCGTTAATTGCAATGCATACGGCATCCACACGCAAAGTGACCATTTGAGAATTTCTGCAGGCTGGAATCGAAGTGGACCAATAACAATCCAGCCAACGTTACCGCCAGCTGCAGAACCCAAACCAGTAATAGTTAATGTCTGCAAAAACAAACCAACGCCAAGCACAATTGGCGAAGATCCTCGCAACATATCAGGTGAAATACGCGAAAGTATAATAGCAGCAATCAGTCCTAAAATAGCAAAAATGCCTTGCTGAAGCACCTGTGCCCACGGATTGTCTCCTTGTGCAATGAGATCAACTGTGGAACTGGAAAATACCATAATCAAACCGAATACGCATAATGCCATCACGCTGAGAATGAATCCATAATAGCACCATACTGGATTCATAATTATGCGCCACCCATGCCACGAGACCATCTGCTGATGGCGTTCTCGATCTACCGGTGCGCCTTGTACCACAGCATGGACAGCCCGATCCCATCCGCGCAATGAACCTTCTTGAGACTTAGACGTTGTTTCGGACTGACGATCACGCAGCTTCAGTGATTGCGTTTTCCTGCGTATAGGCTTATCTGCCATGAGCTTCCACCCATGTACGTGCTGCTTTCGCGAATTGATCGCCACGATCAGCATAAGACACAAACTGATCCATTGATGCGCATGCCGGCGCCATCAGCACTACCTGCCCACCGCGCGCATATTGCCCTGCAGCTTGTACAGCACGTTCCATTACTGTTCCTTTTGGTTCGGTAGCAATCCGCGTTACAGGAATGTCTGGAGCTTCTTGAGCAAGCGCATGGAGCATTGGCTCTTGATCGACACCGATAACTACCACTGCTGACAGCTTGTTGTGCATCTGTGCAATTAAATCTTCAAAACGAGAGCCTTTAGCAAGACCACCTGCAATCCAAACCACCTGCCCATCAGCAAAGCTTGATAATGAGGCAAGAGCAGCATGTGCGTTCGTTGCTTTTGAATCGTCAATAAAGCGTATTGATTGCTCTCCTGCCCCTAAAGAAGCAACTGTAGCAATACGGTGTCCGCCTGGCGAAAAAGACTTCAAAGCCTCAACAACATCTTCTACAGCAATGCCATAGCCCAGTGCTAAAGCCATAGCACACAAGGCATCAGCAAGTAAATGTGGATAGACTGTGCCATCAGGCTCGCATAAATGAGTAAACTGACTGATAGAAGCAAGAGCAGATCCTTGCTCATCGCTCACAAGTCCAGATCTGTCTATAATTACGCCGTCAACAACACCAATTTGACCAGATTGAGGTTCATGTAAGGTAAATCCTACCGTGCGGCATCCAGGCGCTGGTTTGGCATTCATTGCAAGTGCAGTCACCCGCTTATCATCAGCATTGTATACCAAAACATCAGTAACACCGTGATACACCTTAGCTTTTGCAGCAGCATATTGCTTAAACCCACCATGCCAATCAAGATGATCATCTGCGAGGTTTGTTATTGCCGCACAACGCAAACGCAAACTATCAGTGGTATGCATCTGGAATGAACTTAATTCAACCACACACGCATCAACGCTACTATCAGTAACAACTTGGGATACTGGAACACCAATATTACCAACTGCTGGAGCATGAAGTCCTGCATGCTGCAACATTGCTGCTGTCATTTCAGTTGTTGTTGTTTTGCCGTTTGTACCTGTTATACCAATCCATGGTGCATATGAGTGATCAGGATGTTCTACGCGAATATGCCACGCTAATTCAACTTCACTCATCACGCGAATATGGTGTGCTATAGCTTGTTGCATTAACTCACTTGTTGGCGCAAAAACAGGGGACACCACCATTATGGTAATTGATGACCAGTCAATATCACGTTCATTATTCCAAGTAGCTTGCGCATGAGCATCAAAAGTGCTGACCATTGCCCCTAAATGTTCACATTGGGCTACGGCGCTCTTGCCAGAAACACCAAGCCCAGCTACAAGTACATGCTCGTGCTGCCAAAGAATTGGATTATTGTGATTCATCGCTACCTACTTATGTTTAAAACTCAAATTCATGGTTCAATGTGTACACAATCACATGCACATACTCGCAACTACTCAACTACACTAAGCCTGATTCTACAACCCAATGCGCATAGAATACACACAAACCAATAAATACAAACATCATTTCAATCATCCAAAAGCGCACTACAACTGTGTTTTCACGCCAACCTAGTAATTCAAAATGATGGTGAATTGGCGCCATCTTGAACACACGTTTATGAGTAAGTTTGAAATAGCCTACTTGAATAACATCGGAGCATGTTTCTAGCACGAACAAACCGCCAATAAGTACTGCAAGAATTTCTGTATGTGTGGTAATAGATAGTGCTGCAAACAATCCACCCAATGCAAGAGAACCGGTGTCTCCCATGAAGATTTGTGCCGGATTCGTGTTATACCATAAGAATCCAAAACAAGCAGCAACAGCACACGCCGCAATAATTGCTAAATCCTGTGGATCTGCAACATGATATTGCATACCAATCGATGGGCTACCAAATAAATGTTTACCTTGCCACACAGCAATAAATGTATATCCTAGGAATGCAATCATGGAACTTCCTGCAGCAAGCCCATCGAGACCGTCTGTCAGATTTACAGCGTTCGTCCACGCAGTCATCAAAAAATTAACCCAAATAATAAATAGAACAAGTGCCGCAATTTTACCAAGCTTAGCGAAATCAATAATCGGATATTCAATAAAGGAAACTGCTGCCTGTGCACTTGGTATACGAGAATGGGTTGGCATCAGTACAGTAACAATAGCCAATACTGTTGCAATAATAAACTGCCCGGTGAACTTGCCAGCAACACTCAATCCTTCATTTTGTTTTTTTCGTACTTTGGCAAAATCATCAATAAAACCAAGCAATCCCATACCAAACATTGCTAAAAGCACAATAATTGCAGTAGTAGAAATCGGCTCGCCATTGGCGAAGAAACGGTACAGCGCAGAAACAAGCCAACCCAAAATAATGGCTAGTACAATAACTACACCACCTAATGTTGGAGTGCCGCGTTTTATTTGATGCGATTGCGGACCATCTTGGCGAATGAACTGACCATAATGCAACTTATGTACCACACGAATGAGTGCTGGTGTTCCTGTCAGTGTAACTACAAGTGTAATGGCAACAGCAAGCAGTAAAGCTATCACTGCAATATCCCCTCTCGTGTTTGCACATCATGATGCCACTGTTCGGCAAGCTTGCCTAGACCGGAAGCATGTGAACCTTTTAATAAGATTACAACATGCGCATGAGGCTGAGCTTGCAAAGCCATAGTCATATACTCTTCAATAGCGTGTTGGGCAGATTCAATTGTTGGTACATGGGTAGCAAAGCTCTTGTGCTCAATCTCGTAATGTGCCTTACCATCATAGACAGTTTGGGCAGTTGTGACTATTTCTGCTTTTTGCTCAGCTCCTTGAACTAAGGCTTTTGCAAGAGGAGATAGCTCCTGACCTTCTCCAACACTAATCAACGCATCAATGCCTAAATCCACAACTTCTGCGCCAATTTGCTTATGGAGTTGTTTACTCTTTTCTCCGAGCTCAAGCATTGCGCCTAATACAGCAATACGAACCATAGGAATGGCATTACCTTGCTCATCAGTATCTTGCCAGTGAGCCAAAGCCTGTAAACCTGCACGCATAGAATCTGGATTAGCATTAAAAGAATCATCAATAACAGTACATACTGCAGTACTACTCCCATCTTGCTGGTCAGCATCTTGATGATCGAGTAGCGTAAACGCTTTAGTAAACACATCCATGCGATGTGCACTTTGTGCTCCAGCATGTGCAAGCACGCGCACAATATTATCCATGCTCACGCCCACATATTGGGCAACTGCAGCAGCAGCAAGAGCATTCATCACATGGTGCTGACCTGATAATGTCAAAGTTAGTTCTGCAGTATTGCCTTGCGTATCCATAAGAGTAAAGTGCGCATGATCATGACCATCGAGCGTGATATTGCGAGCAGTAACGAACTGTTGTTGCAACGCACTATCGTGTTGGCATTCAACCCCAAACCAAATAATCGATCCAGGTGCTACATGAGCCATACTAGCAACTCGTTCATCATCGGCATTAAGTACTGCAACACCATGTTCATCTAATGCTTCAACAATCTCTTGTTTTGCTTTTCTAATATTGTCTGGCGAACCAAATTCACCAACATGAGCAACGCCCACTTTTAAGACCACTGCAATATCCGGGCGCACTAGAGAGGTTAAATATCGAATCTCTCCCATGTGGTTGGCACCCATTTCAGCTACCAAAAACCGTGTATGTTCATCTACACGCAATGCAGTAAGCGGCAACCCGATTTCATTATTGAACGATCCTACTGGAGCAATAGTGGGGCCAACAGTGCTCAACAAGTTGTTCAATAAATCTTTTGTGGTAGTTTTTCCTACAGAACCCGTTATTCCAACAACGCTAAATGGACCATATGTTGCAATGCCACTGCGACGCAATGCGATATTCTCTCGCGCAAGTACCCCTAATGCCTTAACAGTGTCTTTAACAACAATCTGCACCATTTGTCGAGCCAACTGCTCATCTGCAATATCGACTGGATGTGACACCAATGCAGCACGCGCACCAAGTTTTGCCGCTGCCTCAAGAAAATCGTGACCATCTACATGCTCGCCTGCAATCGCAACAAAAACACTATCAGGCTGTACTTGACGAGAATCAGTTACTGCACTAGTCACAACCGCCTCAAGATCGCTCTCTGTACATGGTGCAACCTGACCACGGTACGCCGTAACGCATGAACCCTCAACTGTCTTAGCAACATGTGCTACTGTCATCTGCAGCATATCGACCCCTTAATCCATCTCTTTAGCAACTTTAAGCGCGCTACGAATATTATTTTTTCGTACTCCTGCGGCCATTACCATAGCCAGGCATGTTGATAATACTGCCAGCTCATCAGGATCAGCATGAGGCTTAAATAACTCAGCCAGCTCATCGGAATCTGCAGTGCGCGTTGCAATGGCGATTTTCTCACCAATAACTGCCCCATAGTACGCAGCTGCTTCATTAATACCCGCATGACCAATATGGTCTTCATCACGAATTAGAGCACAAATATCTACGCCAATACAAGAAAGCGCACCCTGCTGTAAGGTCTGCTGATCTACACCAATAACTGCTGCCGCAGCACCGTCCTCTACAATTACCGAAAGAAGTTTCTGCATTGCCACCGAAGAAAGTGGCATATGCGTATACAAATCAGTATCAAGAGACTTGGTCATAGTGCTACTAATAAGACCCACTGGGTTACCCAAAATATGTAAAATATATGCAAGCTGACTAGCATAACGTTCTGTGTGCTGACCAATAATCGCAAAAATTGCAATTGCTTGTGCAGGATAATGATATAGCGTAGCCGCTAGAGTTCCTAGCTCCTGAGCAGATAGTGACCCAAAAAGCACTGGAATACTAATTTGAGCACTATCAACTACAGTCTGACGGTCAACTAGTACAGCATATGCTCCGCGCGACTGTGCCTGCATAAAATAGGGATCTTCACTTATCGCTTGTTTGCTAGGTATATACAGCGATCCTTGAGTTACATCATCGAGTGACAAAGCTATAGAAGTGATCGTCACCGGTCCATAGTCATGATGCAGTGTCTCTATGCCATACTGCTCTCGCAACAGTTGAATAGTAATATTCGAAGAACCCGAATCATTTGCGTAGCTCACGTTGTCCTCAATTCCTCAACACTGCACTCATTGATGCTTACCACTCTGTAGGAATAGCATCTGTTCTTGGAGCAGAAGCTGGAATCTGGTATTTCTGCATAAGGAATTCACCAATCTGCGCAAAAACAGGACCTGCAGTAACAATACCATATAGACCTTCAGGATCTCGGTAGACCACAGTAATGACAAACTGAGGATTATCAGCAGGAATAGCTCCAATAAAGTCAGCCATAATACCCGATAAAGAGCCACCTTCACCAGCAACTTCTGCTGTGCCAGATTTTCCAGCAATGCGATAACCTGGCATATTAAGAAGCTTCTGAGAGGCTTGTGCTACAGATTCCATCATATTCATCATTTTATTAGCATTATCCTCATCAATAACACGAACAGGTTGAGCACTTTGAGGAGTAACGTTATTACCCTGCGCATCAGTCGCAGAAGCAATAAGTCGCTGGGCATTGCGCACACCTTTATTGGCGATAGTAGCGACAACATTCGTCATCTGTAGTGCAGAAGCAGAATACCCCTGACCAAATAGTACCGTTTGACGAGTGCGCAAATCCCACTGGCTAGCATTATCAACAATCTGACCAGATGACTCGCCGGGGAACTGAATGCCTGTAGATTCACCGATACCAAATTTTTTAATATATTCAAGTCGTTTATCATATGAAAGATTTTGCGCAGACATCAGTGTACCAACATTTGAGGAAACCTTTAATATACCGCCGAGAGTAAGCTGTTCGACGCCATGTTCGTGCGAATCATGAATAGTTTGCCCATCAACTTTAATAGAGTACGGTACAGAAAAATGATCTGCCGGCTGATGTAATCCTTCTTGTAGTACAGCTGCTGCCGTAATTAACTTGCCCGTTGAACCTGGCTCAAAAACTTCTGTAATTGCTCTCGATGTATGCGTTTTTGCATCATCGCTACCAGCTTGATATTCATCGGTATCAGCAATAGCAACAATTTGTCCATCAGAAACTCTTTGTACAACGGCAATGCCATATTGCGCATGGTATTTGTTTTTGCCATCCACAAGCGCTTTTTTCACATACCATTGCACATCACGGTCAATGGTAAGCTGCACTGTGCCACCCTGTTTAGGATCGCTCGATTCAGTACGTGTTCCAGGAATTTCCTGCCCATTACGACCTCGTTGATACACCACATGACCATCATGTCCGACAAGTGCTTCATTTTCCATGAGCTCTAAGCCTGCAACGCCATTGCCGGTGTTATCAACTCCTCCAAGAATCGTTCCTAAAAGACCATCATCCGAATATTCCCTATTTGAAGTCAGCTCAAAACCAATGATACTGCTAATATTGAGTTGATCAATCTGCCGTTTAACTTGAGGTAGCGCGTTACGCTGTAAAATCACATAACGGTTTGACCCTGTTAATTTGGCTCCAAGTTCCTTAACATCCATTTGTAGAATAGGCGCAAGCATACGGGCTATCGATGCAGGCCCTTCAACTTCAAATACCTTCTTCTGCGTAGTTTCCTGGCATATGCCGTTATTCCTACCTTTGCAAGCTACCGGTTTAAATTGAGATGCAGCCTGCTGATCGGCAAAAATCGTATAACTCTCTATGCTCTGCGCAAGCGTTACATTATTGATATCTGTTATCGTACCGCGCACACCTTGTAATCTACGATCTACTGTCCTCGATTGTGCTGCTTGACTTGCTAAAGCAGAACCGTTGTACAACTGAATATATGACAGCTTCACCACACAAGAAAGTGCTATTACTACAATAACAAGCCCGATAGCAAGGGTGCGCCGTCTGAAAATATCGCCAAAACTTCTTGTTCGTTTTGCCATTAGTGCGTAGCCTTCACTGCCCCAGAAACGTCAATAGTAACCGATTCAGCACCAGGAACCATTCCTAAATCTGAAGCCTTATTGGGTAGTGATGCTTGCAGTTTTTCAAGTTGTACTTGCTTCTCTTGAATATCCTGTGTCAGCCTACCTATTGACTGTTGCGTTTGTGTAATAGCAAATGAATCCTGAACCATCTGCGTACGCAGTAATAGCGAACCAAATAAACTAGAAACAAGTATAACTACTGCAAGTACTACATGGACAGCTCGTACTCGCGCAGCAGCAATAGCTTTTCCTATACGCATAAGAGCTGAAACACTATTGGCACGATGCGCTGTTTTCGCCTTAAGCCTGGGTGCCCCATACATTGCAATACCGCTATTGCGTGATTGTGGTCGTGATTTCGCAGATCGTTCACTAGCGGATCTTACTGGGGATGAAGTACCTGATAACAGAGTAAGTTGCGATCGCCGCATAGATGAACTGCTTCGAGAACTTATCGTAGACCTCGTAATGCGTGGTGCTGCACTTGCGCTCATTGCTTACCCCTGTCAATGTGTATTCGTATTACAAAATCGGTTGGATTTGAAGTATCTGCAATTATTCGGTTCGTTTGTGCCTTATCTACGTTTATGACGTGAACCTCGATGATGCTGTACGCTATAGTATTCAGCCTGCGATTGCTGCATAAAGGTTTTTCGCCATTTATCTGGAATTGGTCGCGTGAGTTCAACGGCTCGAAGTCTTACCGATCCTGATCTTGAGTTTCTCTCGATTTCCTCACGGCCTGCTTGTAATGCACCATGTGTAATATCTGCCAAAAATGGCTCTGCATCCTTTGGAATTACTGGCATATCAGGCGGCACATCAACGGTCAGTCCCTGTGCCATAGCTCTTTTTACGATGGTATCTTCCAGCGAGTGGTATGACTCCACAACTAATCTGCCATGCATTGCTAAATGCAACATCGCCTGTGGCAGCGTTTGTGCAAGTTTATCCAATTCGCCATTTACTTCAATTCGCAATGCTTGAAACACTCGTTTAGCAGGATTTCCTGCAGGACGATGGGCTTTAGGTACCACACGATCAACAAGTTGGACAAGCTGAGCAGAAGTCTCAAAAGGAGTTACTTCACGTTCTTTCACTATCGCTTTGGCAATAGGCCCAGCAAATTTTTCTTGTCCGTATCGTTGGAATATTGATTTTAACTGAGCAACATCATAGGTACGCAAAATATCACTAGCACGCATTGATGTTGAAGTATCCATACGCATATCAAGCGGCGCATCATGAGAATAGGAAAATCCTCGTTCCGCAGTGTCAATTTGCAGACTTGATAACCCCAAATCCATAAACACTGCATCTACATAGTCGATATGGTGTTCTGTTAATGCATTACTTAACTGGTCGAACGGCGCATGTACTGGTATGAAACGGTTTTGAAGCCCTTCTTGACGCATACGTTCAGTCGCTAATGCTAGTGCCTGCTCATCCCTATCAATACCGAGCAAAATCGCCTGCGGTGCAGCGTGCAAAAATGCCGTAGCATGTCCAGCAAGCCCTAGAGTACAATCAACTATCACAGGATGATGGCGCACACTATCTGCATTCCAAATATCCTGCTGAATGTGGTCGGTAACTAATGCAACGCACTCACGAAGCAATACCGGTTGATGGATAGAAGATGTTGTTCGTTGCAATTGTTCGAATTGTAGAGTTTGTTCATGCGCAGTGGTTACGTCAATATCACTCATAGTTGACCCTCCTGCGGCATATCAAACGGCGCTAACACATCCATTTCCAAATTGGCGTATTCCTGTTCCTGATTGTGTAAGTATGTTTCCCAGGACTCACGATTCCAGATTTCAGCACGTGTACCTACTCCGATAACAACAATGTCGTCACCTAATGAAGCATATTCACGTAAATTTGGGGCAATTAACACACGACCTTGCTTATCGGGCACTTCTTGACTTGCACCAGAAAGAAACACACGTAAATAACGGCGTGCAGCCATATTGCCCATTGAAGTTCGTTGAATTTGCTGAGCCATACGGCGGAACTCATCTTGTGGCAAAATAGTCACGCAGCGCTCTTGACCACGAGCAAGCACGAGTCCAGAGCCAAGACGTTGTCTGAATTTAGCTGGAAGTGTTAAGCGCCCCTTTGCATCAATTTTTGGTGTATAGGTACCAAGAAATAAGTCTGGCATTGCACCTTCACCAAGAATATCGTCAATCACATCAGATGATTGCGTTGCACGGTTATCGCTCATCACACCTCCTTTACATTCAGTCGTTTTCGTACTCTGTGCCGTTATTCAGCATGCTGTTGTGGATACAGCATACACAATATGCTCCACTTTACCCCACTTCCAACTACTTTTCCCCACAAAACACCATATTAATACATTTATTTGCACGTCACCACGCTATACATTCATCAAATATCGCCATCTGAAAATAAGCCATGACCCAAAAATCGCTATTTTGCAATGTTTTTCCAACAAACTAAGCATCGTGGAGCAAAGTGGGGAATTATATTGGAATGCGGATATAGATTTGTGGGTAGCTGCCCGTATACTAGAATGCCGAATTATTGACAACTCCCAAGGAGCCAATAGGGATGACAAACTACGCCTCACAAATTCGAGAGGAACAAAAAACTGTCGACCGGGCATACAACCGACTTGATGCACTGCGAGCACAGAATAGATCCCGATTAGACGCAGTTCGTTTAGCCGGAGCACATGGCTCCCCTACCGCGCGCACCGAACGTGATTCCTTCGCCACGATGTATGAAGATCGACTTATGCAGTTGCGCGCCGTTGAAGATCGTTTAGTATTTGGCAGACTCGATACCAAACAAGGTATTAAACGTTATATTGGCAGAATTGGCTTATCGGACAGTGCACATCAACCAATACTCATTGATTGGCGTGCAGATGCAGCTCGAGCATTCTACGAAGCTACGCCAGCTAACCATGGCGATATCGTATTACGCAGACATATTAGTTTGCGCATGCGCGAAGTTGTAGGCATTGAAGATGAAGTGCTCGACGTGCATAATGACGCCATTTCACAAGCAGCAAGCCATGGCACACTCACTGGTGAGGGTGCGTTAATGGCCTCCTTAAGCTCCCGTCGCACTGGTCGCATGACTGATATTGTTGCCACCATCCAAGGAGAGCAAGATCGTATTATTCGCTCTGCCTCCGATCGACCAGTTGTAGTACAAGGCGGACCAGGAACTGGGAAAACAGCAGTAGCACTACATCGTGCAGCATATCTGCTGTATACACATCGCAAAGCACTATCTCATTCTGGAGTGCTTGTTGTCGGTCCAAGCTCTGCATTTTTACATTATATTGACCAAGTGCTCCCCTCTTTGGGTGAAACCGGCGTAGTAAGCAGAACTATAGCTGAGTTGATTCCTGGAGTAGTTGCAACAGCACATGACACACCTCGTGTTGCAGCTCTTAAGGGTGACGCACGCATGGCACAAGCAATTGCTCATGCCGTCGCAGCAAGAGAACGTATCCCCCAGCAACTGCCACAGTTGCGTATCGACGGGATGCGTGTCGATATACTGCCTAGCGATATTCGCCAAGCCCGCAGTGATGCACGACGAACTCGGCAGCCCCATAATAAAGCGCGAGAGACGTTTGTCGATTCCATGCTTCATACGCTGCTTGCTAGAGCTATTGAACAGCTTGATCACGATCCAGAACGAGAAGAAGTAGATCAAATTAAAAGCGCACTTCGGATGAACGAACAATTGCGCATTACCCTTAATCTCGCCTGGCTGCCAATGAGTGCGCAATGGTTACTCGAAGATATGTGGGCAAAACCTCATAAACTCCGCCAGTATGCTCCATGGCTTTCACAACAGCAACTTGAACAACTCTATCGACCAAAGGGTTCAGCATTAACTGTTAGCGATATTCCGCTGCTTGACGAAGCCATGGAATTATTAGGTCCTGACCCTCGCGAACTTGCTTCGCAACAAGCTGCAGCACGCAAACGTGAATACGATGAGCAAATTGCTAAAGAAACTCTGTCACAAGCAGGTATTGGCAATGGTATTGTTTCTGCTACAATGCTTCTTGATCATCTTTCAGGGGAAGAAAATTCTAATGCTGCCATGAAAGCCGCAGCTGATCGTCAATGGACCTATGGTCATATAGTTATTGACGAAGCACAAGAACTCACTGCCATGGACTGGAGAATGATGCTCAGACGTTGCCCGAGCAGATCATTTACTATTGTGGGTGATATCGCCCAAACATCTTCTCTTTCTGGAGCTACTTCATGGCAGCGCATGCTAAATCCGATTTTTGGTGCTGATGGTTGGGATTTATATGAACTCACCATTGATTACCGAAATCCTCGGCAGATATCCGATACTGCAACCAATTTTGCACAGAATGAAGGCCTCTATGTTTCTACTGTGCATGCAGTACGCGATGTGCAAGATAGCGTTGAACAAATACAATGTTCTTCTCTTGAAGAAGTGCTTCGTACATCAAGTGAGCATATGTCGGATTTAGCGGTACGTTTTGTTTCAGAGGATGGTACTGGACGAATTGCTCTTGTTGCCGATAGTAGTATACTCGAACCTGTTCGCGATGTGCTTTGGCAGGCAATCGAATCTCGTTTAGGTTCACAGCGTGCGCAACAATTGCGCGATCAGCCTCAATGGGATCAGCAAATTGCACTATGTACTCCACAGGAAGTTAAGGGTCTGGAATTTGACGCAATAGTTCTCCCTGAACCAGGACTTATTCTGGAAAATGGGGCTTCTCGCCGTAGTGCTGCTGCTGATCTTTATGTTTCCATTACTCGACCAACGCAACGGTTGGTCATTGTTCGGACAAATGAAGATTATGGTCGCGTTACCTTATAACATGGTGGTATGCCTCAAGCACTGTTACTAGAGAATATTCATCCTGTTGCCGCCGAAAACCTGCGAGCTCAAGGATATACCGTTACTCAACTTCGCTCAGCTATGGACGAATCCGAGCTTATCGACGCTTTAGAGGGTGTTGATCTACTCGGTGTACGTAGCAAGACGAATGTTACCAAGAAAGTACTGCAAGCACGCCCAAATCTTAGCGCTGTTGGCTGTTTTTCTATTGGCACTAATCAAGTTGATTTGGATTATGCAGGTCAGCTTGGTGTTGCCGTATTTAATGCACCATATTCGAATACTCGCTCTGTTGTAGAACTCGTTATTAGTGACATCATTGCATTAATGCGTCGCATCCCAGCCCATGCACACCAAATGCGTACTGGACTTTGGGATAAATCAGCGACTGGTTCTCATGAAGTTCGTGGTAAAACACTAGGCATTATCGGTTACGGTAATATTGGCTCCCAAGTGTCTATTCTTGCTGAGGCTCTCGGCATGAATGTTATTTTCTACGATATTGAAGAAAAACTTGCCCTAGGTAATGCTACAAAAGTTGCAAGCTTGGATGAACTCCTTCGCAATAGTGATGCCATCACCGTGCATATTGATGGGCGCAAGTCAAATACCGGATTCATTGCAGAACCGCAATTCGCGAAAATGAAGCAAGATGTAGTTTTCATCAATCTGTCTCGCGGATTTATTGTCGATTTAGCTGCCCTTGATGCTCATTTATTATCTGGACATTTGTCTGGAGCTGCAATCGATGTCTACCCAACTGAGCCAAAGAGTGCAGGTGATCCATTTACCACGGATTTGACAAAGCATGAAAATATAATTCTCACCCCTCATATTGGCGGCTCGACGCTTGAGGCTCAAGAAGCTATTGGCAGATTCGTATCACACAAACTGCTTGATTATGCACAGAGCGGTAACACATCACTTTCGGTTAATTTGCCTAATTTGACGATGAACCCTGTTCGCGGCGTTGCACGCATTACACATTTGCATGATAATCTGCCAGGTATATTAGCGCAGGTAAATCAGGCGCTTGGCGCTGAAAATATCAATATTCTTGCACAGTCGCTTGCTACTGAAGGTGAACTTGGCTATGTAGTTACTGATGTTGATACTCTTCCTGAAAGCTTAGCATTGGATCAGCTTCATCAGATTAAAGGCACTATTCGCGTACAAGTATTACAAAAGTAAAAGAAAAGTCAATTATCAATTGACGTAATGATGGGTGTGTATTAACGGTAGTATACACACCCATCATTTATAAATAATTATAGGTAAAATCTTTAATATATTACCTAATAGACGTCGTTCTGCAGACTAAAAATTGATATTACTCATGCTTCAGTTGATGATTCATCAGACTGATTATCTTGCTGCTGATGTTCTTTAAGCTCTTCTATAGCGCGCTCAAAATCATCAAGATTATTAAAACCTTGATATACGCTAGCAAAACGCATATAAGCAACAACATCAAGATCACGTAATGGTTTAAGAATTGCTCTACCGACCTCATCTGAATCAACTTGAGCAAGACCGCGCGAACGCAAATCCTCTTCAACCTTTTGACCAAGTTGCTTTAAGTCTTCATCTTTAATAGGTCTACCTTGACTTGCTTTGCGCACACCAGTAATAACTTTATCTCGGTTAAATGGCTCACTAGCACCAGAGCGCTTCAAAACCATCAACGAGGCAGTCTCTACTGTAGTAAATCTCCTACCACACTTTGGACACTCACGTCGACGCCTAATGGCATAACCATCATCACCAACTCGAGTATCCACTACTTTTGTATCTGGGTTTTGACAAAAAGGACAATGCATATCCATACCATAGCGTTTAGGGTGGAATTGGGCAATGTCCTGTTTCATAAACATATGTACTACAACTACGCCTCATCTACAGGAATGACAAGTGTTTGACCAACTTCTAAATCATAGGTATGCAAATCATTCATACGACGAATACGTTCAATCTGGCGCTTAACGCTTATACTATTTGACGTCTGTTGTGCGTATTGCCATAACGTGTCACCCTGTTGCACTGTATAGGTAACAGTGTGCTCGACATGATCTTCACCGTGAGAAATGGCAGGGGCAAGTACAAAGCCCAACATGGCCAGTAGCACAGAGCACACACTTGAAATGCATAACACCACGATTGATCGCACTCTACCAGCTTTTGAACGCATCACCGTTTGCAATTGCATCAGTACTCCTTTACCGTAATCGAACATTTGTACTATAGAACATATGTTTGTATTGTTGCATAGAGTTCGGCGACACGCAAGTGCATTCGAACATATGTTTGCATTATGTGTAATAGTGCGCTACAGTGTACATAACGAAAGGAGTACCGATGAACAGCCCAAAACAGCCCTCTACTCCCGACAGTCATGCAGTTCCATCACCTATGTCATTAATTGATACAGCACCAGTATCTGAAACTGCGAGCAATTCGTCTAAACTGACCACACGTCAAGTACAGATTCTTGAAGCTATAGCAAAACATATTAGCGAAGAGGGTTTTGCGCCATCGGTACGTGAAATAGGAAAAGCTGCTGGGCTAAAGAGTCCTTCATCGGTCTCTCATCATTTAACACGTCTAGAGCATATGGGCTTTATCCGTACCAGCGCCAACAAAGGGCGCGCAATTGAGCTGCTTGAACCAGCATGGAATGCAGTACATTTTAGCCAACCTACAGCAAATAAACGTAGTGCGACTTCCGAGTCAGACACCCAAGAGCAGCAAAGCCGCATTCTCTATCCAAACTGGAAACACGAGGGCAATACCATTCAAGAAATACCCCTTGTAGGTCGTATTGCAGCAGGTGTACCTATTACTGCCCAGCAACATGTTGATGATGTATTTGCGCTACCAGCACAATTTACCGGCAATGGCAATTTATTTATGCTTGAAGTCCACGGCGACTCCATGATTGATGCAGCCATATGCGATG
Source organism: Galliscardovia ingluviei (assembly GCF_014635685.1). GTDB lineage: Bacteria > Actinomycetota > Actinomycetes > Actinomycetales > Bifidobacteriaceae > Galliscardovia > Galliscardovia ingluviei. Next base: position 489,723 of record NZ_BMDH01000001.1, on the reverse strand, counting down.
GCGATTATGTTGTAGTAAGACAGCAGCATACAGCAGAAAATGGTGATATTGTTGCTGCATTACTCGGCGATGAGGCAACTGTAAAAACGTTCCGCAAAGAACATGGACATGTATGGTTAATACCGCATAATCCAGCATATGCACCTATTGATGGTACGCACGCCACAATTATGGGCAAAGTAGTTACAGTACTTAGAAAATTATCCTAAATTCACTCAACACGAGCCGAGCAAGATAGGAAGATACAAACCATCATACTCAGTGTTTTGCTAGCAAAATGCTGAGTGTTAAATTTGGGGAGTTACATCTCGATAACTCCCCATAAACTTATTACAATCCTGCTTCTAGATGTTTTGCTTCTAACAACTCATTTGTCTCTAGAAACCAAACTGTGCTGCAGTTTCACGAAGTGTTTCAGCAGAACGCTTCAACGCAGCCAACTCCCCATCAGACAGAGGCGTATTAATGCGAGTATTAACACCATCACGGTTCAACACTGATGGCACTGACATGCATACATCAGAAATGCCATGGAAATCGTCAAGTAGAGAACTCACTGGAAGAATACGGTTGGAATCCTTCAAAATGGATTCAACAATATCAACAGCACTCATAGCAATAGCGTAATTCGTTGCGCCTTTACCCTCAATAATGCGATAAGCAGCATTCTTAACTTCTTGATGAATCTGCTCACGTGTTGCTGCGTCCAGTGGACCGTGCCCAGGCAGTTCCTTCCAATCGAGCATTGGAACGCCACCAATCGTAGCACTGCTCCACAGAGGAACCTCAGAATCGCCATGTTCGCCAGCAATATAAGCATGAACATTCTTCACGTTTACACCAGTCTGCTGAGCGATAAGGAAGCGCAACCGCGCAGAATCCAGATTAGTACCGGAACCAAAAATTTGATTTGCTGGTAAACCGGATAGCTTCATAGAAACGTGAGTTACAATATCTACTGGATTGGTGACCAGCATATAAATTGCGTTTGGAGCAACTTTAACAACATTAGGAATAATTGATTTCATAATGTTAATCGTGGCTCCAGCCAAGTCCAAACGTGTTTGCCCTGGCTTTTGACGTGCACCAGCAGTAATAACTACTACATCAGCGTCACGGCAAATTTCAACATCATCTGATCCCTCAATAGAAACAGTAGGATAGAAACTAGAACCATGCTGCATATCAAGTACTTCAGCGTCTACACGCTCACGCGCAATATCCTCAAGTACAATTTCACGTGCTAAACCACGCTGTGCTGCAGCAAACGCAATAGTGGATCCGACTGCGCCAGCACCAATAATCGCAAGCTTGGTGGGGCGAATCAATGATTCTGCCATTCAGATACCTCTCTTTTAACTACAAGGATGGCATTCGACCATTCCTCTAGATACTATACCATTGCCAGACGAAGCAACGAAAGTAATCAATCACCGTGTTGCTTACCAAACACACAATACCGTTACATATGCAATCCATATATATTTGCAAAACTGACGGTATTCAACTGCACACAGATATAGTTAGTTTTCTACAGCACCCACTTCGGCTGCAGCTTTCATCAATTGCGTAGCAAGAGACTCATCCACGAAACCGTGAATAGCAATGCCTTCAGCAAGCCACTGCACACGATCTAGGCTTCCCCTATCCTGTGCCTTAGAAACGAGAGAGCCATACGTATACGGAATTGTGGCTTCAATTTCAATATGAGGCACAGGAAGCATATGCTCAATCTGTGCCAACAATAACGGTATCCCCGCCCCTGTAGCTGCAGATACCATAATGCTTTCAGGATACGCATTATGCAAACGCTCAAGCACCGCTAGCGATGCCGCATCCATCTTGTTAAAAACAATCAGCTGCGGGATTGTGCTCACACCGTCAATTTGTGCAAGAATCTGATTAACAGCAACAATCTGTTGCTCAGGTTGAGGATAGGTGGCATCTACCACATGCACAATTACATCAGCGAGCGCCACTTCTTCCAACGTAGACTTGAACGCTTCAACAAGCTGTGTAGGCAGTCTGCGTACGAAACCAACGGTATCAATAACATTACACGGACGACCATGCGGCGTGCTAACTCTACGCACGGCAGTATCAAGTGTGGCAAAGAGTGCATTACCAACAAGTTCATCAACACCGGCAAGTCGGTTAGTTAGCGACGACTTCCCCGCATTCGTATATCCAACAATCGCAACTGTTGGAATTTGCGAGCGTGTGCGAGATGCGCGTTTAACCGCTCGCTGCGGCTCCATTTTTGCAATTTTTTTGCGTAATTTACTCATGCGCGTGCGGATAACACGCCTGTCAAGCTCAAGCTGGGTTTCACCTGGACCACGTGAGCCAATACCGCCGTCCTGTCCTGCTGCTTGTCCGCCTGCCTGCCTTGACAGTGATGCACCCCAACCACGCAGTCGCGGCAACATGTATTCAAGCTGTGCAAGCTCTACCTGCGCTTTACCTTCTTTACTAGTGGCATGTTGGGCAAAAATATCAAGAATTACTGCTGTGCGGTCAACAACTTTTACTTTGGCAGCGTCTTCGAGACCACGTCGCTGCGACGGCGCTAAATCAGCATCAACAATAATCGTATCAGCATCATGTGCAGCTACAATATTGGCAATTTCACGTGCTTTTCCAGAACCCACATATGTAGCAGCATCAGGTCTTGCCCGATGTTGTAAGACGCCATCGACAACAACTGCTCCAGCGGTTTGTGCTAAAGCTGAAAGCTCCCGCAGAGATTCTTCTGCTTCCTGCAGTGAAGAATCTTGACTCGACCAAATACCAACTAAGACGACACGTTCTAATCGAATTTTGCGATATTCGATTTCGCTTTCTTCGTCAGCAGTAGTGATGCCTGAAATATGACGCAGTTCATTACGCGATTCTCGTTGTTGCCAATCATCACTGAGTATTGACGAAGAACTATCTGTCCCGACTTGTCCGGTACGACTATGCTGATCTAATACTGCACTTTGTTCTTGTAAAATATCTTGTGCTGATGATGTCTGGTCGGGCACTACATCAAATGCTGGTGTCAATCGTTCTCCCCATTGGTACGTTACCATATTGGCGCTTTTCTGTTATACGTGTACTGCCAACTTCTCGCAGTACTACTACCATAGTAAAATATTACTTCGCGCCAAATACTGCAAGTTTTGCTTACAGCACGAGCAGTTACACGTCCACGCACGAACAGTATTAAATGAGGATGGTATGAGCAAGCAGCACAACACCAAGCATACATCACAAGCACGCAATGAACAGTATTTCACTGCTCAGCCGCAATCTGCAGAACAGCATCTTGAATTCGATGTAATGCTTCGAGGACATCAAGTTCATGTGCAATCCAGTGCTGGCGTATTTTCCTCACACCGATTAGACCCCGGCACAGCAGTGCTGTTAAAAGGAGCGCCAGAGTTACCACAACAAGGTAACTTTTTAGATTTAGGATGTGGCTGGGGACCAATTAGTATAGCTATGGCTTTAGAATCCCCCCGAGCACAAGTGTGGGCTTTAGATATCAATGAGCGTGCTTTACAACTTACTACTGCTAATGCGAAGCACTTGGGGCTTAATATTCATGCAGGTACTGCCGATAACATTGACCCAGAACTACAATTCGATGTTATTTGGTCAAATCCCCCAATTCGCGTTGGTAAAGAAATATTGCACTCATTGCTACTAACTTGGTTACCTCGTCTTGCAGCCGGAGGCAATGCGTATCTAGTCGTACAAAAACATTTAGGTTCTGATTCACTTGCCGCATGGTTACAAGAGACGCTGCCCGACGAATACGCTGTGAGTAAATACTCTAGTAGTAAGGGGTATCGTATTTTATCAGTACATCGTGCGGCTTAAGCGCAGCCGTCAACACCCCTTAGAAATATTGACGTTGGTATAGCGGAGAAACATGCAATTTACGTATCCTGAGCAGCTACCAGTTTCAGCACATAAAGATGAGATTGCCAGTGCTATAACTGAACATCAAGTAGTGATTATTTCTGGTCAAACTGGTTCCGGAAAAACCACACAAATTCCAAAAATCGCACTTGAATTAGGATTTGGCTCTCACGGTAAACAGATTGTACACACCCAGCCGCGTCGTATTGCTGCACGCAGTGTGGCTAGTCGCATTGCTGAGGAGTGTCAGGTTCCTCTTGGTCAGGAAGTTGGTTTTCAAGTACGATTTGAAGATACTTCTGCGCCATCAACACGCCTTAGAGTAGTAACTGACGGTATTTTGTTAGCGCAAATCCAACATGATCCTCGTCTTGAAGCCTATGACCTCATCATTATTGATGAAGCCCATGAGCGTAGCTTAAATATTGATTTTTTGTTAGGTTATCTTTCTCAGCTCTTGCCTACACGTCATGATTTGAAATTGATTATCACCTCGGCAACTATTGATGCTGAAAAATTCAAAGAACATTTTGAGCATGTGATCCATGACACTGTCCCTGTTATTGAAGTTTCAGGACGCACATATCCAGTGGAAATCCTGTATGAACCGATTGATGGGCCGACTAGTCTGCTACCTTCTGTTCGCGGATTTCACAATCCTGCAACAACCAATCTCCAGCAAAATTCATCGACTGATATAGACGCAGATAGTCAACTTGATATGCCACAGGCAGTAACACGTGCATGTGCCGAACTTATTGCATATTCGCAGCACGTTGATGGTCCGCGCGATATTTTGGTATTTGCCGCTTCCGAACGCGATATTCATGACTATCAAACACAGCTCACACGCTATTTTGGTCAACGAGTGGCAGATACATCTCGCCATGATGCCATAGAAATTGTGCCGCTCTATGCAAGACTTTCAACTAAAGAACAGCATCGTGTTTTTGAACCACACCAACATCAGCGTATTGTACTAGCAACAAATGTGGCAGAAACATCACTTACAGTTCCCGGCATTCGCTATGTGGTAGACACTGGTCTTGCACGTATTTCCAGATATTCTAAGGCCTCCAAAGTGCAACGATTACCTATTGAGCCGATTAGCCAGGCCAGTGCCAATCAGCGATCGGGTCGTTGTGGTCGTCTTGCTGATGGTATTGCAATACGACTATACAGCGAAGAAGACTTCGCTTCACGTGACGTGTTTACCGAGCCAGAAATCTTACGAACTTCGCTTGCTTCTGTTATCTTACATATGCTGGCTGTGGGAGTGGCTCATCATATTGATGATGTTACCAATTTTGGCTTCATCGATAGCCCCGACACCAAAGCAATTGCTCAAGGCTTCCAAGATTTGCTTGAATTACGGGCTGTGAAACGTACTCGCGGCAAGGTAATGCTGACTCATATTGGCCGACAAATCGCACAACTACCTATTGATGTGCGCTTTGCTAGAATGGTAAATCAAGCCTCAAGAAATACGCCGAATACGCTTGCTGCAGTATTAGTGATTGTGGCGTTTTTAAGTTTGCAGGATCCACGAGAACGCCCACAGGAAGCTCAGGATGAAGCTGACCGTATTCATAACCGGTATGCTGACCCTACCAGCGATTTCTTAACCATACTCAACATTTGGGATCGTTTCTTCCAGCTCGATGGTGATCCAACGAACAGACTGCTGAGGGCGTTATGTAAACAAGAATATATGAATATGCTGCGCATGCGCCAATGGCGAGATTTGGTTGCTCAGCTCACCCGCTTGTGCAAGAACTTACATATGCGTGTTGGCGCACCTGTACCAAGTGCACGCCCCGATTTTGCTATTGTTCAATTGCCTCTCGCGCAGCAAGGCGCACATAGCATGGTGTGCAGTTGGGATAGTGAAGGCATTCATCGTGCTATGCTTGCCGGCTTGCTTTCTAGTATGGGTATGCAGCGCGTTACTGAGCCTAAAGCCTCACAATTTACAGGTCTTTCGGGAGCTGCAAAAGCTAAAGCAATGCGTATTGCGGCAAAACGTGCACGCAATGAGTATGTTGGCTCTCGAGGTACACATTTTGCACTCTTCCCTGCTTCAAGCTTGGCTAAACATCCACCTGCTTGGGTGATTGCTGCTGAATTAGTGGAGACTTCACGACTATGGGCTCGTTTTGCTGCAAGTATCGATCCTGCTTGGGCGGAAGATTTGGCTGGAAATTTAACTCGGACCACCTATGCTGAGCCCCACTGGTCTGCTTCTCGTGGCAGTGCCATGGCTCAAGCAACAGTGCTGCTTTTTGGTTTACCTATTGTTACAGGTCGTACAGTACAGTGGGGTAAAATCAACCCTGTTGAAGCTCGAGAACTGTTGATCCGACAGGGGTTTGTTGAAGGTCAGTACCAGCAACATTTCCATGGCGAATCTATTATTGCAGCAAACCGTGCAGTATTAGAAGAGTCTGATAATGAAGCTCATCGCACACGTCAAGTAGCCTTGCAGATTACTGACCAAGACTTGTTTGATTTTTACGACCGTGTGCTGCCGGAGCATATTGTTTCTATTGCAGCATTTGCAGCATGGTGGAAACAAGAGCAACACCAGCAGCCTCATCTTCTTGATTTTGATGCTGAAAAAGTTGAACGACTGCAGGATAGCGAGCATGCTGATTTAGCTGACTACCCAGATACTTGGCATACTACAGGCACTGATGGCTCACCAATCGCACTGAAGTTAAGCTATCTCTACAACCCTCAGTCCGAACAAGATGGGGTCACTGTTCATATTCCGCTTCATGCGCTTTCACGTTTATCAGAGGATGAATTTACTTGGAATGTTCCAGGTTTACTTCAAGAGCAGATTGTGGCAACAATTAAAGCACTTCCTAAACCATTGCGTGTACATTTTGTACCAGCTCCAGATACAGCTTCGGCTATGCTTGATTGGTTCGATTCGCATCAAAGTGCACCTGAGATTGCCAATATTCGCAGTAGTGAAGGACAGCCTGTCGATACACCTGCCATCAAGCCATTTTTTGAATCATTTACACAAGCCGCTTTAGAAGTTGTGCAAGCGCCAATTCATCCAAGTGTGTTTGACCAAGCGCTTATAGAGCGCCTACCTGCGTATGTGAAATTGCATTTTAGTATTGAACAAACCATTCCAACTGGAAAGGCTAAAACCCAGTCTCATCATCGCAAACACACTGCACCGCAAGTGCGTGTACTAGCAACTGGAGATAATCTGCACTCGCTTCGCACTCGTTTTGCCCAACAGGCTGCTCAATCGGCACGCGCTACAGTAACTAAACGCGCTCAAGCTGTTGCGCAGCAAGGCAACGTTATCGAATCTGCCAATATGCTTCATCAAGCAGGAGCTACACTACATACTCGTGCCCAAATGGTATATCAAGCGCTTTATAACGCTTTAGCGCTTCCTCCCGAGCGCATCTCTTCACGATGGCTAGGCAAGGAAGCATTGGTTCTTGCAGCAGCACCTTACGATTCCACACAACACTTGGTTCACGACATGCAATATACTGCTGTACAGCGTTTGGTACCACATCCAGAACGAATTGGCGATGATGAAGCATTAGCGCTCACACTTGCTGATATTGAACATCGCTTTGAAGATACTGTTTACGAAATTGCTCATGACGTCATTGCTATTATTGAGCGTAAAGCACAAGTTGATCAGGCGATTAGCGGTCCTGCTCCCCTTCCATTACTTGCCGTATTGCAATCCATTCGCGAGCATAGTGATGCATTGGTACATTCTGGTTTTCTGGCTGATACTCCAGCAGATGTGTTGCCTTTGATACCGAAGTATTTACAGGCTGATGTACTGCGATTAGAGAAGGCAAAACGCGATGCGGCTAGAGATGCTACATGGACTTGGCAAGTTCAAGAAGCACAACAGCTTGTCGAACAGGCTGAGGAGCAAGCAAAGCATACGCCAGCAGGAGTGGAACACGATCAGGCGATAGAACGTGCTAGTCAAGCTCGTTGGATGCTTGAAGAATTCCGCGTCTCGCTTTGGGCACAAGAGCTGGGAACTACACAGCCTATCAGTCTCAAGCGCATTCGTAAAGCCTTACAGTAGCGTATTGCACAACACACAAAAGTAAAGAGTTCTTCTTACCGAGGATCAAAGCAATGTGGTGGTTATAGTTACTCACTACAGCCACCACATTCCGTGCTAGGTATAATACAACATTTTAGTCTAGCTGATTTGGCATTGCTTTAAGTGCTTGACGTGCATGCCGTGTATTTTGATTATTCATAACGGCAAAATTCACGCCAATGAGTAGCCCTCCGCCAATGAAATTACCTATAATAACCACAGCAATTACACCAATTGCGTGTAATGGTTCTACAGCACCGTACAGTGCCATAATTTCAAATAAAATGGAATCCGCAATAGAATGTTCAAATCCCATAAACGCGAACACAAACACAGCAACAACCATAATAATGCACTTGGTAAAATCATTACTGAGTTTGCCGTTATATACCATCAACATTGCAATATTGATGCAAAAATTACAGAAAATAGCGCGCACTAATAAATCACTGATACCAAATACACCAGCATCAAGATAACCTGATTTTGTAGCTACAGCAGCAGTCATTTTGGCAAATGTTGCCGGATCAATTACCGATGAGCATCGTACTAGAGCCGCAATGAGCAGACCGCCAGCGAGATTACCAATAAGGCACAGCAACAGCATTTTTATACCATGCAACCATGTAATGCGCTTGTAATAAGCACCGATGGATACCACCATCATATTGCTTGTCAGCAGTTCAGAGTTGGTGTAATAAATCAATACGAGTGCCCAACCAAAGGTTGTCGCTGCCAGTACAGACCCAACTTGTGCCATAGCTGGAGAGCCAGTTCCTGCAAATTTTGCAATGATAACAAAATAGGTAGTAAAAAATAGTCCAGCAAATACACCTGCCATAAATGCACGTTGCAGATAGATACCGCGCATTTTGCCAGTCATCGTGTCTTTACTCTCTAACGCATCTAGCACCGTGCTGATAAACACACTACCAGGAAAAAGCGGGTGAATTTTTGGGCTGCTATTTATCTGATCTGATGCAATACCTGATTGCGCTGCAGTTTCTTCTGTTGTCATATCCCTATACACTTACTCTCAGATTCTCGTACACTTTAGGGTAAGCTAATCACAGATAAATTGCAAAACACACTCCATTGCCTAACCGTGATTCCTCTCACACTACGCAAAAGAGGCCAGTCCAAAAACTGACCTCATATGGCTGTAACCATATTGTATTTTGACAAACGCAACACCAGCAATTAGAGACGCGGTAGGAAATGCTCTAATTCATACGGCGTCACTTGCATGCGATAGTCTTCCCACTCTTTGCGTTTATTACGGATAAAGTAACGGAACACATGCTCACCAAGCACATTAGCCACAAAATCAGAACCTTCCATAATGCGCAAAGCCGTATCGAGAGAGTCTGGAAGTGGCTCAATACCCATTGCACGGCGCTCATCATCAGTAAGCTCCCAGACGTCATCACTTGTTGGCTCTCCAAGCTGCAATTGGCGCTCAATACCATCTAGACCTGCAGCCAATAGCAGAGAATAAGCCAAATATGGATTGGTCACAGGATCGAGAGCGCGGAACTCCATACGTGCAGAATTGCCTTTACCAGGCTTATATTGTGGCACACGTAGCAGAGCAGAACGGTTATTATGTCCCCAACAAATATAGCTTGGAGCTTCGTTACCGCCCCACAGACGCTTATACGAATTTACGTACTGATCGCAAACTGCTGTAATTTCAGCTGCATGAGCCAAAATACCAGCAGCGAATTGGCGAGCAGTTAGTGACATATTAAATTCTTGACCTGCTTCATAGAAGGCATTCGCATCCCCTTCAAACAGGCTTAAATGCGTATGCATACCAGAGCCCGGCTTATCAGCAAGAGGCTTAGGCATAAAGCTGGCGTGAATACCGCGCTCAAGAGAAATCTCTTTTACTACAGTGCGGAATGTCATAATATTATCCGCCATAGTAAGCGCATCAGCATAGCGCAGATCAATTTCGTTCTGTCCAGGACCGCCCTCATGATGTGAATACTCAACAGAAATGCCCATCTGTTCAAGCATATTCACTGTCGCACGGCGGAAATCCATACCTGGTGAGCGTGGCACATGATCAAAATAGCCGCCTTCATCTACCGGCTTTGGTGGTCTGCTCCAATCATCCTGCATTTCAAAGAGATAGAATTCAATTTCAGGATGAATATAGAAAGTGAACCCCATCTCTTTTGCACGTGCAAGCGTACGCTTTAACACATGGCGGGGATCCCCCAATGATGGCTCTCCCTCAGGAGTAAGCACATCGCAAAACATGCGTGCAGTACCCTGCCTACCACCACGCCAAGGCAAAAGTTGGAACGTAGATGGATCAGGACGCACAATCATGTCATCTTCAGACACGCGAGTGAGACCTTCAATAGCAGAACCATCAAACCCGATACCCTCTTCAAAAGCCGATTCGAGTTCTGCTGGTGCAATAGCCACTGATTTCAATGTTCCTGAAACATCAGTAAACCATAGGCGTATAAAACGCACGTCGCGCTCTTCAACAGTGCGGAGCGCAAATTCCTGCTGTCTATCCATAATTGCTATCTTGTCACATCCGTATTCCGAGTATGTTAATTACTAAGAGTGTCACCCAAGTTTTGCTATTGTGCAGCTACTTCAAGCGCCTGTTGCAAGGTGAACGCTTTTGCATACAATGATTTTCCGAGAATCGCGCTATCAACACCATCTTGTGTAAGACTATTAATAGCACGCAAATCATCGAGTTTAGCAATACCGCCAGAGGCAGTAACCTTAGCTTCAGTATGTTGAGCTACTTGGCGCAGTAACTCAATATTCGGACCGCTCATCATACCATCGCGTGTCACATCAGTTACTACATATCTGCGGCATCCTGCTTGATTTAACATTTCAATAGTTTCGAACAGATCGCCGCCTTCTTTAACCCAACCGCGTGCTGCAAGTGTAGTACCTCGGACATCAAGCCCAACAGCTACTCTATCGCCATATTCCTGAATTACCGCACATGTCCACTGAGGATTTTCTAATGCTGCTGTTCCAATATTCACACGGGATGCTCCTGCATCAAGAGCTGCACGCAAACTCACATCATCGCGGATACCGCCACTCATTTCGATATGAACCTTGGTGCCTAACTCTTGTACAATATCACGCAGTTGAGCGCGATTGTCACCCGTGCCAAAAGCAGCATCAAGGTCTACTAAATGAATCCAAGTCGCACCTTGTTCATACCACGAACGAGCTGCTTCTAGTGGTGAACCATAATCAGTTTCTGATCCTGATGCTCCCTGTCGCAATCGCACTGCTTTGCCATCGCGAACATCAACTGCTGGAAGAAGTGTAATCATCGTTGTCTGCCTCTCATTAGTACAGGTAGTATTGGTGCATTATTGGCGCCCTGTTTACTTTACTGCAGTGCATTGCAGTATCAGTGCTTTAGAGTATTCGTAACCAATTTCGCAATAATGCCGCCCCAGCATCTCCTGATTTTTCAGGATGGAATTGGGTGGCACTTAATGGACCTTGTTCAAACGCTGCTACAAAAGTCTCATCACCATAGTGACACGTGGTAATATTCAGCGGATACTGTTGCAGCAATTGCCACTGTCCATGCTGCATATCAGTCGCTTGTCTACTCTCTTCTGACGCATTGTTTTGTAAAGCAAGTACTTCATCTGCTTGTGCAGCATATGAATGCACAAAATAAAAACGCTGATCTTCAAGACCTTCAAATAAAGTACTTTTAGGCGCACTAGAGAGCGTATTCCAACCCATATGGGGCACCACAGGAGCATCAAGCTGTCGAACAGTGCCGCGAATAAGGCCTAAACCCTGGCATAAAATATCATGTTCAACACCTTGTTCAAACATGATTTGTAAACCAACGCATACGCCGAGAACTGGCTTACCTTCTTGCAATCGTTCGTAGATAATACGATCTCCATCTACTGCAGTTAATCCTCGCATTACCGCAGCAAACGCACCAACACCTGGAACAACTAGTCCATCGGCGTCTCTTGCCTGCTGAACATCACTCGTTAAAGTAACATCAGCTCCGACATTGGCTAGAGCTCGAACCATCGAACGAACATTGCCAAAACCGTAGTCTAATACGACAACAGAGGTCATGCCCACTCCCCTACTCTTGCGAGTCAACGTAACTGCTTCTGTACATGTACTTGTGCAAGACAGTTTAACTTACTCGAGAACCACCTTTACCAGCTCTTCCAAATCGCGTGTGCTGCGCGATAACAGCAAGAGCACCCTTGCGATCAAGCGAACCAGAATCCACTGCATCCTCTCGTGTTTTCAACGCATCCAAAGTTGTTGAACCAATCATCATATCTTCAACAAAATCAGGCGCATTCATAAACATAATCGGAGGAGCAATATCATCAGCTTTCTGTCCATTTGCCCATAATGTAGCTTCAATATGATCTGCGCGATTTACAGCCAAGGCTAGGCTGAGTCCTGAAACAACAGTTGTTAAATCGCGGGCGGCTGCCTCCGGACCGTCACCATCAAGATTGCGCAATAGTGCTACTGCACCTTTGTCGCTGGCAATACACGTTGCAGAAATATCAGAAAGCTGGCAGAATGCAGCTAATAACTGTGCTGAAGAAAGTCTGGTAACCAGCACTGCACTTTTTGCTTTATCGCCTAACACTCCCGCAAGTTCGTCTTCAAAGTTATCGATTCCAGAAAAGTCTCGCTCAAAACCTTCTAACGCCGCATTGATTTCTTCATCGCTTAGAAAATAATCGTCGCTCACAATGCCCCCTTTGTGCTTGGAATGCCGTCCACACGCGGGTCAGGTTCAAGAGCAAAACGCAAAGCTCTTGCCAATGCCTTAAACTCTGCTTCCGCAATATGATGTGGATCACGACCAGCTAACACTTGTACATGTAAGCAAATTCCAGCGTGCATTGCAATAGATTCCATAACATGTCGCACTAAAGAACCAGTAAAATGCCCTCCAATTAAGGCAAATTCAAAGCCCTCAGGTTCACCGGAACACACACAGTATGGTCTACCCGAAATATCAACAACAACTTTTGCTAAGGCTTCATCCAATGGCACTGTTGCGTCAGCAAAACGGCGAATACCTCGCTTATCGCCCATTGCTTTGCGCAAGGCTTCACCAAACACAATAGCCGTATCTTCGACCGTATGGTGAACATCAATATCAGTATCACCATGTGCACTAATAGACAAATCAATCAATGAATGCTTACCTAAAGCCGTCATCATATGATTAAAGAACGGCACTGAAGTATCTATATCTGTTTTACCGGTACCATCAATATCTAATGACAAGCGAATAGATGATTCACTAGTGGTTCGCTCTATTACTGCACTTCGAGTAGACACTATAACTTCCTTTACTTACGACACTTATAGTAATGCAAGTACTTCCCTGAATGCATCACGGAAGCGTTCCATTTCTTCATCAGTACCCATGCACACGCGAAGCCAGCCAGTTGGACCGACGTCACGAATGAGCACGCCACGCTTCAGCAATTCGTTAAAAACAAACTCCCTATCAGGAAAAGTTCCAAAGAATAAGAAATTTGATTGTGAATCAGCGACACGAATAGGATTGCCGTGTACTTGCAATGATTCAAGCCACTGTTTGGTTTCCTCACGAGTTTGTCGCAAATGAGCCACTTGCGCTAACTGCTCATCTGCATGTTCAAGCGCTGCCAATGCAACCGCCTGTGTAACCGCACTTAAATGGTATGGCATGCGAACAATGCGCACAGCATCAATAATGCCTTGACTTGCTGCAAGATAGCCAAGTCGAGCTCCGGCGTATGCAAAAGCCTTGCTCATTGTCCTACTTACTGCAAGATGAGGATGTTCAGCAATCAATGTTGTTGCTGAAGGCACATCAGCAGAGCGGAACTCAATATATGCTTCATCAACTACAAGAATCGGGTGTACTCCAGAAGCTGCACCAGCAACTTGTGTACGCTCACAGGCCGCTAAGAGTTCGAGCGTATCCTCCATTGATAAAGGTGTACCAGTGGGATTATTAGGACTTGTGGCCAGCACTATTGAAGGACCGATGTCTTCAATAGCTTTAACAGCGCGTTCACGATTCAACGTAAAGTCGTCATTGCGCTCTACAGTTTGCCAGCCAGTAAAAGTGTCACGAGCATATTCAGGATACATGGAATACGTCGGAGCAAAGCCCAATGCCGTAGTGCCAGGTCCTCCGAATGCTTGGAACAGCTGGAGCATAATCTCATTGGAACCATTAGCTGCCCACAAGCATTCCGCAGGTAAATCTACATGAGACTCTTGAGCTAAGTACCTTGATAATGCCTTGCGTAACTCAATATGTTCGCGGTCGGGATAGCGATTTAGTGTTCCTGAAATATCGTGAACATGCTGAACAATAGCATCGATAACCTCAGGTGAAGGGGCATACGGATTCTCATTGACATTCAGACATACTGGCACATCGAGCTGCGGGGCACCATATGGTTCTTCGCCCCGCAGATCTGCTCGTAACGGCAGACTTGATGGAATCATACTAAACCTGCCTTAGCAATTTGTTCATCAAGTGTGTCTTTATCATATGGATCATCAACAAAGCGTGTAAGTACGCTTTCACCATGTGCTGGCAAATCCTCACTTACTGCAAAATTGTTAATACGATCAGCAATAGCACCCAAACCAGTAGCATCATATTCGATAACTTCTACTGGCTTCATAAACGTATGAACGCCAAGTGCTGCTGCAAATCGTGCGGTACCACCTGTAGGAAGCACGTGATTCGAGCCGGACATATAGTCGCCCAAAGGCACTGGTGAATAGCCTCCGCGGAAAATAGCTCCAGCATTACGAATTTGCGGGATAACTGCATCTGGGTCTTCGGTTTGAATTTCCAAGTGCTCTGCCGCATATGCATTAGCTACAGCAATGGACTGCTGTAAATCATCCGTAATAATAATTGCTGATTGCTTACCAGAAAGTGATGTTGCCACGCGATCTGCATGCTTGGTGCGTGGCACTCGTACAGCCAACTCATCAAGCACTTGCTGGGCAAGATCAGTATCATCGGTAATCAGTACAGAGCCAGCAAGCTCATCGTGCTCAGCCTGACCGATTAAATCAGCTGCAAGCCAGCCTGGATTAGCCGTTGAATCTGCAATAATACCAATTTCTGTAGGACCTGCCACAGCGTCAATGCCAACAATGCCGGATACCAAAGATTTTGCAGTAGCCACGAAAATATTGCCAGGACCGGTAATCTTATCGACTGGCTCGCACAGAATCTCGCCATCTTGTGGCTCACTACCGCGAGCGCCATAGGCAAACATTGCAACTGCTTGAGCGCCGCCAACAGCATATACTTCGTCTACACCCAAAATTGCGCATGTTGCCAGAATAGTGCGATCTGGTAAACCATCATTATTGGATTTGCTTGGAGGGGTAGCAATAGCAAGCGATTCCACGCCCGCAGCTTGTGCCGGTACCGCGTTCATAATCACTGAGCTTGGATACACAGCTTTTCCACCTGGAACGTATAAGCCTACTCGTTCTACTGGAATCCAACGTTCGCTCACTCGAGCACCATCAGCTAAATCGGTATAGAATGGCTTTGGCACTTGTGTTGCTGCCACGGCACGTGAACGTCGTACGGATTCTTCAATTGCAGCGCGAACCTTAGGATCTAGTTGCTCTAATGAGCGTTCAAGCTCCTCCTTAGGCACACGCAAATAGTGAGGACGAACGCCATCGAACTTCTCACCGTAGTCGCGTAATGCAGCAGCTCCGCGTTCTTTCACATCATCGAGAATAGGACGGACGAGGTCTGTTGCTTCAAATGTACCCATTTCTGCTCGAGGCATTGCTTCGAGCAGCTCGGCACGTGTTAGGGTTGTTCCGCGCAAATCAATGGTGCGCATTATTTGTTCTGTAGATTCAGCCATATCAAAATCCTATGGATTTCCACAAACAGTGTCGAGCTGAACAAGCATTTTTCTCACAGTACGGTCTTTTCTCTTCTGTTGGACGTGCGTTTACATCCATTACAATCACAATGTGCTTGGTAAACAAGCTGGACCAAATACTGTTTTTAATTCAGCAAATAACGCACTTTCACGGGCAATCCTAAAATTGTCTCCCAAGGTCATTACCGTTACTTTGCCTGAATCATGCACCAAAGCAAGACGCACTTCACAATTGCCAGGATAGGCATGCAGCACATGAGTGAGCGACTGTACTCGGGCTTGATCTAAGCCTGTTGCCGGGAAAAGCAACACTAATGGCTTCGTATCCTGTGCTTCTAATGATGGCACCTGCATATCCTGAGCACGCAGTGATACAGTCTCATCTCTTGCCTCTGCGAAACCACGAATTTGCACCACTGTGTCGAGCACTAATTGTGAAGCATGTTCTTCATATGCTTTGCCAAAGAATAGGCATTGCATAGAGCTTTCCATATCCTCGATTGTTACTAATGCCCAAGGATTACCTTTTCGGGAGACTTTACGCTCGACAGCAGTGATTAGTCCAGCTACAGTAACAAGCTCACGTTCTTGCAGTTGGTCAGCTCGATCAATCAACTGTGCTAACGAATAATCACGCAAACCAGCCAAAATTGATGCCATACCGCTTAGCGGATGATCGGAAACATACAATCCCAGCATTTCGCGTTCAAAATTGAGCTTGGTTTTCTTATCCCACTCCTCTATCTGCGGCACAACAATGCCTGCGTCTTGCAGTAAGTCCTCCTGCTCGCTTTCATCGCCAAAACTTGAGAACAAATCGAATTGTCCTTCTGCTTCTTTGCGTTTCAGCGGCACTACTTGATTGATGGCTGACTCGTGAATGGTTACTAATGCCCTACGGTTTGGGTCAATAGAGTCAAATGCCCCTGCTTTAATCAGCGACTCCACTAATCGTCTATTTAATGCTGTTAATGGGACGCGCTTAATATAGTCTGCGAAATTCACAAATTTGCCGCGTGAAGAGTTACGTTCAGCAATAATATCTTCAACAGCTTTATCACCAACATTTCTAATTGCACCCAAACCAAAGCGCACTACATCACCTACTGCTGAGTATTCCAGTACTGACTCATTAACGTCTGGAGGCAAAACCTTAATACCCATACGGCGTGCTTCACCGAGATATAGTGCTGTTTTGTCTTTGTTCGTGCGCTCGTTTTGCAACAGTGCTGCCATAAATTCCACAGGATAATGCGTTTTCAAATACGCAGTCCAATATGAAATCAAGCCATATGCTGCGGAATGTGCCTTATTAAAAGCGTAGCCTGAGAACGGCACGAGCACATCCCACACCGCTTGTGCAGCTTCTTCAGAGTAGCCATGCTCTTTCATACCTGCAAAGAATGGCACCTTTTCTTTAGCCAGTACTTCTGGCTTCTTCTTACCCATAGCACGGCGCAACACATCTGCCTTACCAAGCGAATACCCGGCCAAAATACGTGCTGCAGACTGCACCTGTTCCTGATAGACTATCAGACCATAAGTCTCATCCAGCACCTCTTTTAACGGTTCACTTAATTCTGGATGTATTGGTTCAATCTGCTGTAATCCATTCTTACGCTTGGCATAATTATTATGCGAGTCCATATCCATAGGACCTGGACGATACAGAGCAATCAGTGCAGAAATATCATTAAAGTTATCGGGCTTCAAACTTTTCAGTAGCGCCCTCATACCATCAGAATCCAGCTGGAACACACCCAAAGTATCCCCTCGAGCTAATAATTCGTAAGTTTGCTTATCATCCAATGGGATTTTGGTATAGTCGATTGCCTCTTTACCATTACGCTCAATATTTCGTAAAGTATCGCGAATTACCGTCAAATTAGATAGACCTAAAAAGTCCATCTTAACCAAACCTAGTGTTTCACAAGTATGGTACTCAAATGTGGTCGTCACCGTACCGTCTGTGCGTTCAAGTAACGGAGACGTATCAGTAATTGGCTCGGAACCCATAATCGTCGCGCAAGCATGCACACCGGTTTGGCGGATCAGACCCTCGATACCTTTTGCTTGCTCGGTAATACGAGCAGCATCAGAATTCGATTCGATAAGCTCACGGAATTCTCGCGCCTCATCGTAGCGTTTAGAATGCTCATCAAAAATATCAGAAAGCGAGGCATCTTTACCATTTTTGCTCGGAGGCAGCGCTTTGGTAAGAGTTTCACCCATCGAGTACTCGTAACTCATAATACGTGCAGCATCTTTAAGAGCCTGTTTCGTTTTAATCGTGCCATAAATCACACATTGTGCTACCTTGTCGTGACCATACTTATCAGCCACATACTCCAATACTTTTGCCCTGCCATCAGGATCGAAATCAGTATCGATATCAGGCAAAGAAACACGTTCAGGGTTAAGGAACCTTTCAAAAATCAAACCATGCTCAAGCGGATCCAGCTCGGTAATACCCATCGCATACGCCACCATGGAACCAGCTGCTGAACCACGACCAGGACCTACCATTACGCCATGTGCTTTTGCCCAGTTAATATAGTCAGCAACAACAAGGAAGTATCCGCAGAACTGCATCTGGCAAATAACACCACATTCATAGTCAGCCTGTTGCAATACATATTCAGGCACATTGCCGTTATACCGGGCTTCCAAGCCTTCTTCAACTTTTTTCAAAAAGAGTGATGTCTCATCCCAACCCTTAGGACACGGGAATTGCGGCATAAAGGCGCCATCTTCATTATCATCAAACATTACGTTACAGCGTTCAGCTATACGTAGTGTGTTATCGCAGGCTTCAGGAAATTCCTTAAATAAAGATCTCATTTGCTCGGCGGTGCGGATAAAATATCCGGAACCATCAAACTTGAAACGGTCTGGTTCGTCAAGCTTAGCATTGGAATTAATGCATAACATGGCATCTTGAGCACTACTGTCTTCTTCAAGTACATAATGAGAATCATTCGTTGCAAGAAGTGGAGCATTCAATCTTTTTGCAATCTCCAGTAAATCTTTAGTTACACGGCTTTCTATCTCTATGCCGTGATCCATGAGCTCGATAAAGAAACTATCCTTCCCAAAAATATCCTGCATTTCTCCTGCATAGCGTAGAGCCTCATCAAACTGACCTAAACGAATGCGCGTCTGAATAACTCCTGACGGGCAGCCAGAAGAAGCAATAACTCCTTTTGAGTAGGTAGACAGTAACTCCTTGTCCATACGAGGATAACGCATCACACGACCCTCAAGATTTGCACGCGATGAAGATTTCATGAGGTTTACAAGACCCTCATCATTTTCTGCCCACAGCGTCATATGCGTGTACAAACCGCCGCCGGAAACATCATCAGGATTACGTTTACGATGCTTCTCATCCATATCTGGATTCCACTGTGTATCCCAATTCACACGACTTGGATCACGTCTGGAAGTTTCAGGAGTAACATACGCTTCAATACCAATAATCGGCTTTACACCCTGCTTCACACAGGTAGACCACATTTCATATGCGCCATGCATATTACCATGATCAGTAATGGCTACTGCTGGCATACCTAATTCACGCACGCGAGAGACAAGATTAGGAATTTTACTTGCACCGTCAAGCAAAGAATAGTGCGTGTGATTATGCAAATGTACGAAATTTGAAGAAGCAGCCATGCGTACTACCATACCGAAAAACTACACATGTGCAAGTAGCACTTCTATATCAGCTTAAATTACAAACAATTATGGCGTTTCGCCTCACCTTAGACAAAACGCCATACAGTTTGCATCTGCAAAACCAAAAAACCATGCTTTACGCACGAATTACTGCTAATGCATGTGAAAGGTCAGGCGGGTAAGTGGAATCGACTGTAGTCCATACTCTGGTACGAGGATGACGGAATTCCAAGCGCATAGCATGAAGCCATTGACGATCGAGACCAAGGCGTTGTCCTAACTGTGGGTTTGCGCCATACATTGGGTCACCCACCAAAGGATGACCGATAGAAGACATATGCACGCGAATCTGGTGCGTACGCCCTGTTTCCAGCCCCACTGCCACTAAAGTAGCCTCTCCAAAACGCTCAAGCACATCCCAATGAGTGATAGCCTCTTTTCCGGCAGGAGTAATGGTGAATCGAAAATCTCGCACACTATCCCTACCAATAGGTGCATCAATGGTTGCGTGATCTTGTTCTAAATTGCCCTGTACTAGCGCATGATAGGTCTTTTTCACTTCGTGTTCGGAGAATTGCCGGCGCATCTCCTTATACGCAAGCTCGGATTTACATACAAGCATCAGCCCGCTTGTACCCACATCAAGACGGCTGACAATACCTTGCCGTCCAGGAGCACCATATTCAGTAATATGCACGCCACGATCTAATAACGAGCCTAATACCGTTGGTCCTGTCCAACCCACAGACGCATGTGCTGCAACTCCTACAGGCTTATCGACAACAACAATATCATCATCTTCAAATACGATAGCCATATCCTGCGCTACAGGTTCTTGCTGTTCTTGCACAGGAGCGATATCAAACTCTACAAGGTCGCCAGCTTGTAAAATAGTAGCTCGGTCATAGCTTCTTGCAACGAGCCGAACCTGTTGCGTATCGATATAGTCACGTGCGCGAGTACGAGACTCTCCCATCATTTTGGCAACAGCGACGTCAAAGCGCTGACCTATAAGCGCATCAGGAGCTGGAACAATCGATTGCATGACTACCTCAAAGACCTTTTAGCTCACTTGTTGTCGTCTTGTGACTGTGTCTTATGCCATAGCCCAGAGGGTACAGCGCAAATAGTTAACACTACAATGCCAACCGCAGCAATAACAAGCCAAATATCAGCAACATTACCAATAGACCAGCCGTAATCCAAAAAATCAACAACATGTCCATCGAGGAAGCCTTTGGCATAGTACACTCGATCCGTAAAATTACCGAAAGCTCCAGAAGCAGCGAGTGATAAGCAAACAGTCCACCATAAAGATGTGGCACGCACAGCAGCAACACTGAGAGCAACCGCAGCAATTAAAGCAAATATGGCAAGCACTGGGGTCACTGCAGATCCCATGCCTAAGGAAGCGCCGGGATTACCAATCAAACGCAGTGACAGTACATGTGGAATAACTGTATGTACACTGCCATCACCCAGCAGCTTAATAGCAAGCCATTTTGTCCATCGATCAATACCATATGACACTAATAGCAATACGACAAAAACAGCCGTGTAATGACGCGGCTGTTTTGTCGAAGTGTCAGAACGTGAATCACTCATCTACTGGTTTATTCTCCATAGACTGGTAATTGTTGGTTCCAGAAATCTGGTCGCGCAACTGACCCAAGAATTCGGTCAAGCGGCTACGATACTCAGTCTCAAACTGCTTAAGACCTTCAATATTGCCTTCAATAACCTTAGAGTCGGTGTACAGCTTCTCCTTTACCTGCTCAGCGTAGGAATCTGCACCCTGACGAGTACGACGATCATACTCATCAGCAGCATTACGAATCTGCTTGGAGTACTCATCTCCATCAGCGCGAGTCTTCTTTGCATAGGCTTCGCCATCGGCACGAGTCTTCTTGGAGTACTCATCTGCCTCTTGACGGGTCTTAGATGCATAGTTATCGGCCTCATTATGCACACGCGTTGCATAATTATCAGCATCAGTGTGAGTGCGCTTTGAGTATGCATCTGCCTTCTGTACTGCCTCTTCCAATCGAGCATTACCATCAGCAATATACTGATCGCGCTGAGTCTTGCCCTTATCAACATACTGGTCATGCAGCTGCATAGCCAAAGCCAGCATTGCGGTAGCACGTTCTGGCTCAGTAGAAGCAGTAGCACCTGCACCAGCAATCTTGCGCAAACTACCAGTTTCTGTGCTTGGCTCAACCTTAGCAAGCTGTGCACGGAGCTGTTCTTCACGCTTGCGAGATTCTTCGAGTTCAGCAGTGAGCTTAGCAACCTGCTCACCTGCTTCGCCACTAGAAGCTAAGCGCTGTTGCAAAGTCTGAACCTGCTGCTGTGAGGACTGCAACTGGTTAGCAAGCTCTGCAGAACGCTTACGCTCTTCAACCAAGGCAGAGGCATCAGCATCGCCTTGAGCAGACTGTT
This sequence comes from Galliscardovia ingluviei, assembly GCF_014635685.1. Lineage (GTDB taxonomy): Bacteria > Actinomycetota > Actinomycetes > Actinomycetales > Bifidobacteriaceae > Galliscardovia > Galliscardovia ingluviei. The sequence goes on along the minus strand of NZ_BMDH01000001.1, from coordinate 467,646 downwards.
TTGTGAGCTGGTCAATCTGAGCATTGAGCTGATCGACTTGACCTTTAAGCTGTTCGTTCTGCTGAGCAAGCGTAGTCACGCGATCATCAGCATCTGCTGACTGGGCGCTTTTCAGCTGCTTATTTTCCTCAGTAAGTTGTGCAATTTTTTCATTTAATTGAGCAACATCCGGGCCCAAGGACTGCGTAGAACCAGACTGGACAGCTTGACTACTCAAAGCTTCAACAGTCTCGGTTACTTCATCGAGGAAGTCGTCAACTTCGTCGATATCATAGCCTTCCTTGAAACGTACCGTCTGAAACACTCGATTTCGGATATCATTTGGTGTTAGCAGAGCCATAGCGGATCGCGACCTCACTCTCAGCTGATGACAGCGTCGTAAAACTTACTTTCTCGTGCCTATGCTAGCACGAACTCATCCCTCATGGTGGTAATTTCGCGCAAAAACATGAGTTTTTTCAAGAAATACCCTACTTATTTCACTATACATACTTCTTCGCATGCGCATTATCACTTGCGTCACCGCTAAATAATGATACGCAACACAGCAAGGATAAAATACAACACAATAAACGCAATATCAAGGGAGACTGCGCCAAGAGGCACAGGAGGAATGTACCTACGCAAGAAGCGCAAAGGCGGCTCTGTGAGCTGATAGATAAGCGATATCAGTGTTGCAATAACTCCTTGTGGACGAAAACTTGGGACAAGAACCAGCACCCAATCCACAATCATACGAACGAACAACACGGTAATATACGCATCAATCAGCCATCGTGCGATAGAACGAATAGCTAGAATAATTGATATTGCGAGATACGACATGGCTTAAACATACCGATACCCGTGGAATTGCCACGGGTATCTTATATGCAATCAAACTTACTTGTTGAATAAATCAGTATTATCGCTATCTTCTACATGGATATCGACCTGTGCAGGAGAAAGCAAAAATACGCGTGGTGTAACGCGCTCTATACGTCCACGAACACCAAACACCACTCCTGCAGAAAAATCAACAATGCGATATGCAATTTTCTCGTCCACACCGGTAAGATTCAGCACTACTGGAACGCCATCTCGAATAGCACGACCCACCTGTTGTGCTTCCTCATACGTTTTCGGATGAATCGTGGTAATCCTTGACAGCTTACCCTTAAATGCTGATGCACTAGTCGCTTTTGCAGTAGTAGTTGCTTGCGGGGTATGCTGGACAGGAGGCGTTACAGTACGGTCATTGTCAAAGCTTTGATTTGCCTTTCCCGTTTCCTCACGCTGCTGAGGCGCTTCATCATCGTCTGCAATATCAGAAAGCGCAAAATACGACATCGCATTCTTCATAAAGCCAGCCATACTATCTCCTATCCTTTAGCCTCTACTATCGCAAGAAGTCAGGAATAATTTGTTCATCGTCTTCAAAGTCATTACCCTGATATGGACTATGATGCTCTGGGGCGAACCCTGAAGGCGCTGGCGCCTGAGTATCGAGGTGCAATTCAGGCACACGAGGCAGATTCGAAGGTTCAGACTCAGCTGGCTGCGCAGCAGGCTCAGGAGTAGTTGGCGCAGCATCAGTTGTTAGTGTCGGCATCGGAGTTGGCATTGGCTTGTCTTTGACCAATTCAAAACCAGCAGCAATAACTGTTACACGCACCTCATCACCAAACTCATCATTCAAAGTAAGACCCCAAATAATTTGAGCCTCAGGGTGAATAGAGCTGCTGACCACCTTCACTGCTTCATTCACTTCAAGCATGCTCAAATCAGTTGGGCCTGCAACATTAACCAAAATGCCATGAGCGCCATCGATTTGAGCTTCCAACAATGGAGAGCTAATAGAGATTTCGGCAGCCTTTGCCGCACGCTGTTCGCCACGAGCTGCACCGATACCAAAGAGTGCTGTGCCAGAATCCTTCAAAATTGCGGTAACATCAGCAAAATCAGTATGAATATAAGAATTAGATGTAATAATATCAGTAATGCCCTGCACACCAGCAAGCAATGCAGAATCCGCAGTTTTGAATGCGTCAATAATAGTAATGGTATGGTCTGCAAGTTCAAGCAGGCGATCATTTGGAATAACAATAATCGCGTCTACTTCCTTGGAAAGATTTTCAATACCAGAAGCTGCTGATGCTGCGCGGCGAGGACCTTCAAAACTAAATGGCCTCGTCACCACTGCAATAGTCAATGCACCGAGTTGACGCGCACAACGCGCCACTAGTGGACTTGCACCTGTACCAGTACCGCCGCCTTCACCACAGGTGACGAATACCATATCAGCACCCTTAAGCGCTTCTTCAATATCTGACTGATGATCCTGAGCTGCTTTAGCACCTTTTTCAGGGTCTGCACCCGCACCTAAGCCGCGGTCTTTTTCGTCAGAAAGTGCAATCTTCACATCTGCTTCGGAACGCATCAAGTCCTTGGCATCAGTGTTAATAGCAACGAACTCAACGTTCTTAAGTCCTTCTGCGACCATGCGGTTCACTGCATTACCGCCGGCGCCGCCAACTCCAACCACCTTGATGACGGTTCTATCGTCTATGGTTACCTCGTTCTGGGCTTTGTCGCTCACTGTATGCTCCTGTCACTCACGATTATGCACAACTCTATCGCAAATCTTAGCCTAAACGTGTTCACATGTCCGCGTGTTGCACATTATTTTCTCAACTTTGTTAATACGAAGCGTCCAAGGGGTCAGCTCCAATAACCTGTTCACGCTCCTCTTGGGTTAAATGCTGGGAATCTAACCATCCTTGAGGAAGGTGCACTTTTCGAGCAAAACTCGTTCGCCCTCGCGGCTTGTCCTGAATTTGTTCAGGATAAGCAATATCTGGATCAAATTGGCTAAGCACACGCTCAACATCAACTAATGATTCGCAAGACATTAATGCCTGACGAGTAGAACCTCCCACAGGGAAGCCTTTGAGATACCAACCGACATGCTTACGCAAATCACGCACAGCCATCTGCTCATTGCCATGGTAAAACTCAACCAGTAACTGTCCATGACGCACAATCGTTGCTGCAACCTGACCTAGAGTAGGACTTGGTGGCAAAGGTTCTCCTGCAAATGCTGCTTTAATATCAGCAAAAATCCAAGGACGACCTTGGCAACCTCGACCAATAGCAACCCCAGCACAACCGGTTTGCGTAACCATATCAATGGCATCTTGTGCACTGAAAATATCACCATTGCCGAATACTGGAATATCTAATGCCTGGGCTAAGCGAGCAATATGTTCCCAATGCGAATGCCCACCATAATACTGCGCGGTTGTTCTTGCATGTAAAGTAACTGCTGCACACCCAACATCCTGCGCAATCTTACCAGCATCAAGATAAGTGGTATGCTCATCGTCAATACCAACTCTAAATTTTGCAGTTACAGGAATCCCTGCAGGCTCGCACACACGCACAACTGCTTGTAGTACATCTTTGAGTAAATCAAGTTTCCAAGGCAGAGCCGAACCGCCACCACGGCGCGTAATTTTTGGCACAGGGCAACCAAAATTTAAGTCAATATGGTCAGCCATATGTCCATCAACTACCATACGTGTTGCTTGCTCCATAATAGAAGGAGAAACACCGTATAGTTGCAAAGAGCGCACGCGCTCAGTTGGAGCAAATTCACAGAGTTGCAACGCTTTAGGATTGCCAGCAACTAGAGCACGAGATGTTACCATTTCTGCCACATAAAGCCCATCAGGGCCTTGCTCTTCACACAAGACCCTGAATGGCCAGTTCGTCACCCCCGCCATTGGCGAAAGCACAACTGGAGTTGGAACGTCGATATTACCTAATCGCACAGCAGGTAATAACGACGCAGTACGTTCACTGGTGGATTTATTCACCACCGGCCTCCTCAACCTGTACTGGTGTAAATGCCTGACCTTGTTCTGCATTAACGTCAGCACTACCATCTGCCCCAGCATTGCCCGTAATATCAACAGGTCCTTCTGGGTAACGAGTACGCTTCTCACTAATGCGTTCAGCAACATAACGTTCTACTTGGTCAAGGGCTACACGCTCTTGTGTCATAGTATCGCGATCACGAATCGTTACTGCCTGGTCATCGATCGTATCAAAATCAACAGTAATGCACAATGGAGTACCGATTTCGTCTTCACGGCGATAACGACGTCCAATCGCACCAGCTTCATCGTAGTCAATCATCCAGTCGTTCTGGCGCAAATCTGCTGCCAAATTATGAGCAATAGTCTGCAACTGAGGCTTCTTACTCAGTGGCAATACAGCTGCCTTCACCGGAGCCAGGCGCGGGTCAAGACGCAATACTGTACGGGTATCAACACCACCCTTGGTATTTGGAGCTTCATCAACATCGTAAGCATCGACCAAGAATGCCATCAGCGAACGGGTAAGACCTGCAGCTGGTTCGATAACATATGGTACAAAACGCTCACCAGTAGCCTGATTGAAGTAGCTCAGGTCTTCGCCTGAATGCTTCGAATGAGCAGTCAAATCATAATCAGTACGATTGGCAATACCTTCCAACTCACCCCACTGGGATCCTTGGAAACCAAAACGATACTCAATATCAACAGTGCGCTTGGAATAATGGCTTAACTTAGCCTTTGGATGCTCATAATGACGCAGATTTGCCGGATTGATACCCAAATCCACATACCACTGTGTGCGCATATCAATCCAGTACTGATGCCATTCTTCATCAGTGCCTGGAACAACAAAGAACTCCATTTCCATCTGCTCAAATTCGCGAGTACGGAAAATAAAGTTTCCTGGAGTGATCTCATTTCTAAAGCTCTTACCCATATTGGCAATGCCGAATGGAGGCTTTGAACGAGATGAAGTCATCACATTCTTGAAATCAACGAAAATACCCTGAGCAGTTTCTGGACGCAAGTAGTGTAAGCTATTTTCATCTTCAACAGGACCGAGTGATGTACGCAGCATCATATTAAAATCGCGTGGCTCAGTCCACTTGCCTTTAGCACCACAATCTGGGCAGACAATTGAAGCTAATCCATCAGCTGGCTCAGCGCCATGCTTCTCTGCATAGGCTTCTTCCAACTTGTCCTCACGATGACGCTTATGGCAGTTCAAGCATTCAATCAGCGGATCGTTAAATACGCTCACATGCCCTGAAGCAACCCATACAGCTGGAGGTAGAATAATGGATGTATCAACACCGACTACATCTGATCGCGTGGTAACCATTGCACGCCACCACTGACGCTTAATGTTATCCTTTAATGCCACACCCAATGGACCATAGTCCCAAGCGGAGCGAGTACCACCATAAATCTCACCTGCTGGGAACACAAATCCACGTCGTTTTGCTAACGATACAACCGCATCAAGCTTTGATTCAGCCACGATGTCACCTTTCGGCCATTCACATGCATATAACGCGACTAACTCTAATGCGTGACCATGACACTGTAAGCATTCATACTTTGCGCACTAATGGTACATAATCGACGCTCAAATAGTTCTTGTTAGCACCGAGATAGTTGCTTAATCTAGTATTAAAACTTTACTATTAGCCTCGTTATACATCTCAGCCCTCGTTATATTTCAACGCTCCTTTGAGCGTGCATACCCATTGCAATACATGTAGTAACAACACCATCTTGCATAATTACAAAGTTCCATTACAATAAACGTTGTATTCAAAGCGAATGCAGGGGTACGTGCATGCACGTTGAGATGGAGTAATCCAACCCTTTGAACCTGTTGGTTAATACCATCGTAGGGAGCAGTAAGCTATGGCTAAACTTAGCATATCTTATTTTGACCATCAAACTCATGAAACTACTCATGAATCCGAGCCTTCTACAGTGAGTTCTACTCTTTTGTCCCATGCCATGAGACAAGCAGCTGAGACATTACGTCAGCAAGCGCCACTTGCACTATCACTAACTAATACAGTAACTATTAATTTTGTCGCCAATGCTCAGTTGTCGGCAGGAGCTGTTGCTGCCATGGTTACGAGTGCCAGTGAAGTGGAAGATATGTTCCGCGCTGGAGCAGCACAAGGCATGTATATGAATTTGGGGACGCTGCAGCGTGAATATGAAACTGAATATCCACTAGCTGCAAAAGTAGCGAACGAGTACCATATTCCATGGGTGCTAGACCCAGTAGGTGTTGGCGCTGGTGCTGTGCGTACTAGCATTGTGAACGCGCTGGCCCCGAATCCTCCAACAATTATTCGCTGTAATGCATCTGAGGCGATCGCTCTTGCACAAGCATGGCAGCTTGAAGTGTCACAATCAGCAACGCAAAGTGCCCATGAGCATCATGTTGGCGTCGAGTCTCACGATGATGTCGATAGCGCTATTGCTGCAGCTTGTGCACTTGCCCAGTATTGCCATGGTTGCGTTGCTATTTCTGGCGAAGTCGACGCCATTGTTGATGAACAGCATTGCTATCGACTGCATGGTGGCTCTGCCATGATGACCAAAGTAACTGGTGCAGGATGTTCGCTTGGTGGCGTAGTCGCTTCATATGCATGTATTGCAGAGCCAACATTGGCAGCTCTAACAGCGAGCGCGCATTATAATATCGCCTCTGCTCGAGCACAACAATATGCTGGCGGACCAGGTTCTTTCGCTAGTGCATTTCTCGATGAGCTCTATAAAGTTACGCCACAGGATTTGGTACAAGAAGCCGCAATATCTGCAATATCTGTTGACTTTTAGGTATTGGGTTGTGGGCACCAGCCTATTGGACTATCAATATTGTCAAGTTACTAGAGTTTTACTAGAGTTTACGAATTGAGAAAAAATGAGCCGGTATTGTGATATTTCATCATATTTGGTGGTTGGACCAGAAGATACTCATGGTCGCCCGGTGGTTGATATTGTACGTGTAGCATTGCAGGCAGGCATTACAATGGTGCAGTTGCGTGCAAAACATAGTGATGCCAAAGCAATGATTGCCTTATGCGAGCAGATTGCTCAATGTATTGCTCAGGAGGGCAAGCAGGAGCAAGTCAAATTTGTTGTCGATGATCGCCTCGATGTGGTACTCGCAGCACGCGACGCTGGTATTCGCGTTGATGGTATTCATGTCGGGCAGTCAGATATTCCTGTTCAAGTGTGCCGCAAGCTACTTGGCCCTGATGCTATCGTAGGATTAAGTGCTCATACTGTAGATCTTATCTCTATGATTACAGAGCTTGAACCGGGAATTATTGACTATGTTGGCGCTGGCGCTTTGCACCCAACATCAAGCAAAGCTGATGCACATCTGATAGAGAATGCAAGTGAAGATTCGCATGCTTTGGCGGATATTGCAGCCCTATGCCATGTATGCCCCTACCCTGTTGTGGTAGGGGGTGGCGTAACCGTAGCTGATTTGCCACAGTTAGCACAAGCGGGAGCGCAAGGCTGGTTTGTGATTTCTGCTATTGCAGGGGCAGATGATCCTTATCGTGCTGCAAGTGAGCTGGTTAGTACTTGGAGAGAAGTTACGAAGGATACTAGCACTCCTGACCAATCTCACGAAGTTTCTGTAATTGATTCGACTAATGTAGTTGATTCTGCTGCTTCGACTGCTAAGACTGACGACAAAGACACCTATATTAATACCCTCGCTCAGGTTGCTATCTGGCCAGTTGGCACCGGTGAAGAATTAAGCTCTCATGTTGCTCAGGCCGTCGCTATTATTCACCAGAGTGGACTTCCTGCACACACCCACGCTATGAGTACCGATATGGAAGGTGACTTTCCTAATGTTATGCATACCATTGAGCAGGCAATACTTGCTCTCTACCACGCTGGTGTGCGCACCCAAGCAAGTATTCAGCTTGATTTGCGTGCAGGGGTGCGCAATCAGATTCATGAAAAAGTTACCGCAGTAGAGCGTATTTTGCAGCAAGATGTACGCTAAATCGTGTGCTACATCATGTTCTGAGTTCAAGATGCGTCTCATCAATCAATCCATTTTGATAACCACTAATCTGCATAAATGAATAATGCGTGACACGCTGGAGAGTATGGAGTTTGCAAGGTTTTTCCATACTCTCCTTTTTTCAGCTATTTTTTTGTTACCCTTAACAGCATGGCTACTTTGCGACAAATTGCTGAACAAACCGGGGTTTCTATTTCCACTGTTTCTTTAGTGCTCAATCACCGTGATCAAGGTCGCGTGAATCCTGAAGTAGCTCAGCGCATTCGTCTGGTAGCACAACAACTCGGATACCGACCTAATACGCTTGCACGGTCGCTACGTACCAACCGTAGTCATATTTTGGGCTTTATTAGTGACGAAATTGCTACTACCCCATATGCTGGTCGCCTTATTTTAGGCGCACAAGATGCAGCGCGATCTATGAACTACATGCTGTTTACTGTTAATACAAACGGCGATAGAACTTTAGAAGAGCACGAAATTGACGCCTTAAAACAGTATGGTGTTGAGGGCTTTATCTATGCTCGCATGTTTCATCAGGCCACTACTATTCCTTCGTCTTTACATGATGCACCAACTGTGCTTGTTGATGGTTTTGATGTTGATCATCGTGTGCCTTCTATCGTCCCTGATGAGCGTGCTATTGGTTTTGATGCTACTGAATATTTAATTCAATCCGGAGCACAGCGTATAGCCTATATTGGTGCTGCTGACCGAGTAACTATTGCCGATACATTACGTTACGAAGGATATACACGAGCATTACGGCAATATCGTATCAACCACGATATGGCACTTACCACTAGCGTAACTTTCAACCAAGCCGCTCAGGATAAGGTTAGCGCTTTGATTGAGCAAGAGCGCCCAGATGGGGTGCTGTGCTTTAACGATGCTCGTGCTTGGTATGTGTATTTTGCTGCTGCTCAATTAGGATTGCGAATTGGCAAAGATCTTTCTGTAGTTGGAGTAGATAATCATCGTGTCAGTGCAGAGACTATGGCACCGCGCCTGACCACCGTAGACTTACCTCATTATGAAATGGGGTATTGGGGTGCGATGCGACTTATTAGCATGATTGAACAGGATGATAAGTCAGCACATATACCGCAAGCGTTGCGCGATACTCTACCAAATCTGCAAGAGCAAGAGGCTCATATTCATTGCACATTGTTGAAAAAAGACTCAGTTCGGCATCAATAACATACCAAATATGCGATCAAGATATTATGAGTAGCCAGTTACCGACAAAGCAAAAGAGCAACCGCAAGCATAACACCACGTCGTAGTACAAACTATATTGCTTACACAGGGTATAACTAAAATCTGAGGAATGTGTTAGGGGGAAACATATGAGTGAGCAGAGCGCCACCATAGCAAGCAACGTAGTGGCAGCTAGTAGCCAAGTGAACCAATACGTATCGTTAGAGCAGGCGCAACGTGTCTTAGACCAACAGGCAGCACAGCGCAATAATCGCTGGTATCCACGGTTTCATATTGCTCTGCCTGCAGGAAAAACTGCGCAGCCATTTGGATTATGTTATTTTCAAAACCGCTGGCATGTGATGTTTCAATCCAATATTGATAGCTTGTCAGATGATGCGCCATATGTTGCTCATGTTTCAAGCGATGACCTTATCCACTGGCAGTCTGAGCCTCTCCTACTTGCCCCTGATGCTCCAGAAGATAACGGCGGCATATACGCAGGTTCTACAGTAGTAAGCGATGACGGACAGCTCTGGATTTTTTATACTGGCACTCATTGTGATGATGATGGCACCTATGATAATATCTGCGCGGCAGTCAGCACTGACGGTGTTCATGCAACCAAGCTGGGAGCAGTGATTGAGTGTCCTGAGGGCTACCGCGCTTTTCGTAACCCTCGTGTAAGCCGACTTCAGCAGCATTGGGTTATGGTTGTGGGAGCGAGCACTGATGATCACCGTGGTCAAATCTTGAAATTCACTTCTGATAATTTACGCATTTGGCACTTTGACGGTGTGCTATATCAGCACCCAAATCCTGGTGTGTATATGCTGGAATCCCCTGATTTCTTTAGTATTAAGGCTCCTGACGGCCATGATGCGTGGGTTCTTGGTTTTTGTGCACGCGGCGAGCATCCTAATGGCTTTTCTAGTAGAAATCTGCGTAATGCTGGCTATATTATTGGCGATTACACTGCAGATGGATTTATTGCTCGTACAGAATTCCGCATGTGGGATTGGGGACATAACTTTTATGCGCCTACAACGGTTGCTGCCCCTGATGGCAGGAGGCTTCTGATTGCATGGATGAGTTCGTTTGTCCCACCAATTGTGACCGCTATGGAAGATGGTTGGTGTGATCAGCTTTCGTGCATACGTGAGATAATGCTTGACGAATACCACTGTCTGCGTTTCCAACCATTACGTGAGTCACAAGCATTACGCTATAGCACACAAGAATTTGGTGCGATGTGTATTGCAATTAATCAAACTATACAACTTGCCGACCGTATCGAAGCTGCGGAAGTGATTGTCGATATCAATCTTGATGCCTCTACTGCAGAACGTCCTGGTATTAATGTGCATGTTAATGGTGAGGGGCATTGCAGTGTGTATTACGATAAACTGATTAATCGTGTCGTACTTGATCGCGCAGCAAATCCGCATGGAGACCGTGGATATCGTGCGGCGCCATTTACCAGTCAACGTTTACGTTTGCATATTCTTTTAGATGCTGCGTCTATAGAAGTATTTGTCAATGATGGAGAGCAAGTACTTTCTTCATATTCGTATCCGCATGAAGGTCCTACTTCCCTGTGCTTGAGTAGCGAATCAGGAACTATGGATGTGGAGCATATTACCTTGCACCGTTTGCGCGTGTAGTTTCGAACGTGTAGTCTATAAAGTTCTTGTGCAACACGCCGATTTGCAAGCGTCAATACACTGCGCCATAATTTAAGTCAATCGTTTTACGTCAAACGTTTGATGTATGGATTCACCATACCAGCCGGTTACAGTAGTACCGCAAGGTAGCGGATCAGAGGAGACACCATGAATCGGTTCACCACACCATTTAAATCCCCGTCCTATTTACAGAGCTCACTAGGCATTTTTATGTTCTTCTGCTCATGGGGTATCTGGTGGTCATTCTTCCAGCGTTGGCTCAACACCATCGGTCTTGATGGAGCCGAAGTTGGACAAATCTATTCCATTAACTCACTGGCAACCCTGATTATCATGTTTGTCTACGGCACTATTCAAGATCAGCTTGGTATTAAGCGCCGTCTCGTAGTTATCGTTTCTGCAATTGCAGCTCTTGTAGGACCATTTGTCCAATTCATTTACGCTCCTATGATTCTCGCCGGCGGTAGCACTCGCTTTATTGGCGCACTGATTGGCTCCGTTGTCCTCTCTGCAGGATTTATGGCAGGCTGCTCACTCTTCGAGGCCTTCACAGAACGCTACTCGCGTAAATTCGGTTTTGAATATGGTCAATCACGTGCATGGGGTTCCTTCGGTTACGCTATCGTCGCCCTTATCGCTGGACATATTTTCAACGTTAACCCACTGCTTAACTTCTGGATCGGCTCTATTTTTGGTGTTGGTATGCTCTGCGTTTACCTCTTCTGGGTACCAGCAGAACAGCGAGAACTCATTAAGCAAGAAGCCGATCCAAATGCTGCGCCAACTAATCCTTCATTCAAGGAAATGATTCATGTACTAAAAATGCCAACGCTGTGGGTGCTTATTGTCTTCATGCTGCTTACTAACACGTTCTACACCGTATTCGACCAGCAGATGTTCCCAACATACTATGCTAGCCTGTTCCCAACTGTAGAAATTGGTAACGCAACCTACGGCACGTTGAACGGTATTCAGGTATTCTTGGAATCCGCTATGATGGGTGTAGTACCAATTATTATGCGCAAAATTGGCGTGCGTAATGCCCTCTTACTCGGCGCATTTGTAATGTTCGCTCGCATTGGCTTGTGCGGCGTATTCCATGATCCAGTCGGCGTATCCATTGTCAAGTTGTTCCATTCTATCGAAGTGCCACTCTTCTGCTTGCCAGCATTCAGGTATTTCACCTTGCACTTTGACACCAAGCTTTCTGCTACGCTGTACATGGTTGGCTTCCAGATCGCTTCCCAGGTTGGGCAGGTAATTTTCTCCACACCACTTGGTGCATTGCACGACAAGCTGGGAGATCGACCAACCTTCTTCACTATCTCTGCTATCGTGTTAGTAGCATTGATTTACGGACTCTTTGTTATCAAGAAAGACAATGAGTCTGTAGAAGGTGATCCATTCTATACTGATAAGCAATTACGCGAGCGTCAGGCACAAGGTATCACTGACTAAGGAACATACATCAGCGCGACTTCCTGTGTAGTACAGCATATTAAACCGCGAGTTTCTGCACAGGAAGTTGCCTCCACAAGGCAGTGTTCACACAACACAGCTAGGTCCGTATTTTCAACTACCAGTTACACTCAATTACACAAAACTAGATGTAATCTCATCTGCAATATATTGCAATGCACTCAACGAAGAGGTACTCATGAACGAATTACTTACTCCGCACGAATTCACTAATCACGATGCAGCGTTAGCTAAAGCCGAACAAGGTGTCGCCAATCTTGCTAGCGTACGCAATAACCGCTGGTATCCTCGATTCCATATCGCTTCAAACGGCGGGTGGATTAACGACCCTAATGGATTATGCTATTACGGCGGGCGCTGGCATGTTTTTTACCAATTACACCCATATGGTACGCAATGGGGACCAATGCACTGGGGACATGTTTCTAGTGAAGATATGTTGCATTGGCAACGCGAACCTATTGCCTTTGCGCCAAGTCTGGAAGAAGAACGCAACGGCGTATTCTCAGGATCAGCAATTGTCGACGAACATGGCGATGTACGATTCTTCTACACTGGCCACCGCTGGGCCAACGGTACAGACAACACCGGCGGAGAGTGGCAAGTACAAATGCTTGCCACCCCAGAGAATCCAAACGATGCTCATTTGCAACGCTTGACTAAGCGCGGCGTAGTAGTGGACTGCCCACGTGAGCAAGTACACTGGCATTTCAGAGATCCAAAAGTGTGGAATACTGATGGCACATGGTATATGACTTTCGGTGTTTCTAGCGCAGACCAGCGCGGTCAAATGTGGCTTTATACCTCGACAGACCTTGAGCATTGGAGTTTTGATCGCGTACTCTTTGAGCATCCTGATCCAAATGTGTTTATGCTTGAATGCCCTGATTTCTTCCCTGTTACTGCTCCTGATGGTAGCCAAAAATGGGTTATCGGATTCTCCGCTATGGGAGCAAAAGCAGATGGGTTCATGAATCGTAATACTAATAATGCAGGATACATGATTGGTACCTGGAATCCAGGCGAATCGTTCCAGCCTGAGACTGAATTCCGCTTGTGGGATTGGGGTCATAACTTCTATGCTCCACAATCTTTTACTGCCCCAGATGGTCGACAGATTATGTACGGATGGATGAGCCCATTTGTGCAGCCAATTCCTATGGAAAACGATGGCTGGTGTGGACAGCTCACTCTTGCCCGAGAAATCACTCTCGGTGAAGATGGTGATTTGCACACTACCCCAATGCGCGAGCTAGAAGGGTTGCGCGGCTCTACCAAGGACTTTGACAATAGTACTCTAGGCGTAAATGAGGAACTGCTTATTGCAGATACTGCTACTGCCACTGAGCTTGAAATCGAGTTTGATCTTACTCAATCTACTGCTGAACGTATCAGCTTACATGTACACGAAACGCAAGATGGTAGCTTTACCAACGTTGCTTTCGACGCACAAATGGGCAGAATAGTGCTTGATCGTGTAGCTAATGCTCGCGGAGACAAGGGATACCGTGCTGCACCACTTGATGCTGCTGAGCTCCAGTCTAGTCATTTACGCCTGCGTGTTTTTGTTGACCGCGGCAGTGTCGAAGTATATGTAAACGATGGACATCAGGTACTCAGCTCGTATTCACTACCTTCAAGCGGTCCACGTGCTATTCGACTAATTGCTGAATCAGGAACAGCAACTATCAATCGACTAGTGAGGCACGAGCTCAAGTCCATAGGCTTAGAGTAATAGTCTGTAAGTGCTTATAGCTAGATATGGTAATAGGGGTAGCAACCGCTACCCCTATTACAATATTGCTGACTCATAATTCCAAATGCACGAAGTGCATACAGTACGCACTACTTTGCCTTAACCCCACCAAAACGACGATCACGCTGAACATAATGTTCAATAGAGCGCCATAACACTTCCCTGCCGCATTCAGGAAAAAGCTCAGGAACAAAATCCAGCTCAGCATAAGCAGCTTGCCAAGGCAAGAAATTAGAAGTGCGCTGCTCGCCAGATGTACGAATTACCAAATCACAATCAGGAATATCCGGATTATACAAGTGATCGGCAATCATGCGCTCAGTCACACGGTCGCCAGAAATCTTGCCATCACGAATCTGTTTTGCAATACTTGCCGCAGCATCCGCAATTTCCGCCCTACCACCGTAATTGATACAAAATACGACATCAATCACGCTATTATGCTTGGTGCGTTCCATCGCAGACTCAAGTTCGGTAATTACTGACTTCCATAGACGAGGCCTTCTACCAGCCCAACGCACACGTACTCCCCACTCATCCATTTGAGCAACACGTCTGCGAATAATATCACGGCTAAAACCCATCAAAAAGCGCACTTCTTGCGGCGAGCGCTTCCAATTTTCAGTAGAAAATGTATACAGGCTTAAATAGCGCACACCAGCTTCAATAGCTCCAGCAATAGTGTCAAATACTACAGGTTCTGCGGCTTGGTGACCTTCGGTGCGTATCAATCCACGCTGCTGTGCCCAACGACCATTACCATCCATAATAATGCCAACATGTTTTGGCACTGTCCCTTTGGGAAAGCTTGGAATACGCTCAGGATGAGCGAACGGCGCATCAGGTACGTCCAGCGACTTGTAGTCAACGTGTTCAAAAGCCATACTACTAATCTAACAGGCGTGCAGAACGAATAGGCTTTTCTAAATAAAATTGTGCCCAATGTTCAACAATTGGTAATGCTATATGGCGTGTTTGGTCAAATAACGGCTCCTGAGCATTTGTATCAAGCATCTGCCAGTTACCGGCAAGCCATAATTTCAATGTTTGTAACACACCTTGATCAATATGCCTTGCGTCAGGGGTTCTATCAAGCGAACACATTACACCACCAGAAGCATTGGATAGCGATGTCAGCTTATCGGTTCTGCCACATACCACACAAGCATCTAAGCGCATTTGCCAGCCCGCTAACGCTAACGCGCGTAATATATACGATGCTGTGATATCAAGACTATGATGTAACTGCCTAGAAAGCGCAGAGATAGCAGCAACTGCAAGCGTGTACTGTTCTTCATCAGGTTCATCAAGAGTTGCAACTACACTTTCAGCAACTTCTGCAATAACATTAGCTGCAATATAACATGAATATTCTTGCGTAATAGCGTCAGCATATGCAGCAATTGTGGCACTTTGAGAGATGACATCGAGAGAACGACCTGTGGCAATAAGCACATCTTGGCGCATGAATGGTTCTAGTCGACCGCCGAACCGCGAACGCACTTTGCGCACGCCTTTTGCTACAGCTCGCACTCTGCCGTGATGTTTGGTAAGTAATGTGATAATACGGTCAGCTTCGCCTAAATCAATGCAATGCAAAACTAATGCTTCATCTCTATATAATGGCACGCTACCCTACTATTCCAACTCGTTGCTATTGCTTACCGCTATCCTCATGTTAGTGTGTTGCAAAACCAGTACATCACTACCAGTAAATATACAGTCCCCAGAATGCTAGTACAAATAGTTGCAACATCATCGTCACGCAAAGCGTAATAAAAACAATAATACCAAGCCTCGTAGTTGCAATGACTGGGATATGCCCATGTCCTGGTTGCTGCTGTAATTGCTTATTGAGACTGACTGCTTCGATAATGCGTGCAAAAACTCGCGCCCACGCCCAGACAACTACTATTGCAGCAGCTTGCAGCACATACCAACTCCAGTAAATCATTCCCGGACGAACAGGAGCAGCCCCCCAAATCAACGAAACAATGCGCATAATAATTTGTCCGACTGCTGCACAAAACAGTACTACAGAACCAAGCGTCACCGAACATATAGTAATAAGCACTGCTCGAAAACCATGAACGAAACCAATGCGCGCGCTTTTATGCTTGCATACAAACCAGAGTTTGCGCAGTAGCATAGCAATACCAAGTAACAGGGTAACTACTAGTGCAAGCAATGCACCAATATGCAACAGAGCACCATATATTGTTAATGCCCGATGTCCATGTAGCGAAGTTGGCACGCTCATCGGTTGGTGAATAGTAGCCCCAGCAATAACTGCGGAAGTCTGACGAGCGCCCAGCACCGTGCCTACTGCCCAATCCACCATATCGCGTTCATAAAAATCAGCCAGTGGTGTACCTTCTGTGGCTTCATCACCAAGTCGAATAACATGATTAGCCATGCTATAGACGCGCACACTCACATTCGTGTTGCCATCGCGATGTGCTAGTGACTCAATAGTTCGTAAGCCATCAGCCTGCGCGGTCATCACATCCTTATCACCGTATGCTACCAATGTTGCAATACCATACGAATTAGGAAGCCCTACCTGAATATCTAGATTCGTCAGACCTACAATTGACGGATCGGCACTAAATACCCTATCCACAAATGCTTTATACCCGTCATGCGCTCCAATAATAGCCAAATCTTGCGCTACGAAAAATCCAAGTGAATGCCGCGGCGTGAACACCATAGGCGAAGGTAAAATTTGAAAAGCAATGCGTTTGTCAAATTGCAACATCAATGGTGCAATCCAAGTAGCCTCACTTGTAGCATAGAGTCCAACATGATTCCCATCAACTTCAGGGAGCGAACGCAAATACTCTACAACTTGATCATAAGCGTGTGCCGAACCAGGATAATCGCGGCTAATATCAGTAGTATTCCACACTGGTTTATCTACTCTGGCAGTAACAAAGCCAGCGGAAGCGAGGTCAGCAGATACATCACCAAAGGAGTTTTGAGCTGTACCATACCCTGCGCCATGCATAAAAACTACAGCAGGTAGTATATGGTTAGCAGGCTTAGATTGCGGTAATTTAGGGGCATCAATAATAACATGCGCACGCTGTGTTAGGCCTGTTGATGGTTGAACGAGATTGATCCATGTATCTTTTGATTCCACTTCATACGAGCCCAAGTGAGGCACTTGACCTAAATACTGTAGTAACTTTGCCCCACTTTCACTGACTTGTGTGGTATCAAAAGTTACAGCAGTATCAGCATCTAGCGTGCGGATAGCATTTGCAGATTCATGCGATCCGTTTGGTACTGTGGTAATCATGGAAACCGCACAGAGCAAAGCCATCAGTACCACAAAAATCGGTAGACTTACTACTATGCGCTTGCCAACACTCCAACGCTCGGTAGACTGCTGTGCCGACGTTGTGTTATTAGCATCGTCTTCAGCAACCGTTTGCTGTGCAGCATGAGGCGTAGTTTTAGGATCCTCATGTTGCCGTTGACATATTTGCATGATCTACCATTTGCTTTCGTACAGGTTTTCATCAAAATGCCCATTGCATAACACAATGGGCAAATGAGAAACACAATGTCATTCGACGCAGCACGTGTACTTACCTACGTCGAATACTGTTAGCTTAAACGCGGTTGTGCAGCATCCTCTTCTGGAGTATCAGCACTCGGGAATACCAAGTTGGGAATGTGGAAATCATTAGATTCGATACTATCCATGCCAAGTAGTTTGGTGAAATAATCATCATCAATAGGAGCAGCTGAGCTTGCATCTTGATCTTGATGCTGGTGCTCTTCTGCACCTTGTGCTTGAGCATCTACCTTTTCACTAGCCTGATTAGCAGCTTCTTCGCGAATATCTGCCGATGTGGATTCATGTGCCGTGGAGCTTTGTTGTTGCGCAGCATCTTGCTGCTGCACAGAAGAGGCACTACCAAACTCAGGATCATCGAAAATCGGAGTAAACGAAGTAGTCCGCTCTCCTTCTTGCTCCGGTTCCTCCTGATACTTCGCTTCATCATTACGCTGGGATTGCGGTTGCTGAGTACTAAACTCAAAGTTAGCAGGAGCAAACACAGGAGGCTGAGCTACAGCCGGCTGAGACGCGTTAGATTGCAACACGGACTGTGCTTCTGACTGCGACACCTTGTCTACACTGAACTGCTGCATTGCTGACTGCTGCGATGGTTCAGATTGAGCATCTTGATTAAAAATAGCCTGTTCTTGACGGCGCAATGCCTCAAACGAGTTGGATTCGTCATCGGTAAGAGAAGATATCGAAGAAGAAGCATCACGAACATCCTGAGCTGGTACATTACTTACAGAAGCCTCTGTAGTTGCAGCAGCGTTAAAAATAGAAGTTTGCTGGCGAGCTTGAGTAGCACCATCTGCCAACGTTTGTGTAGCTGAGTATTGGCTTACATAGCCGAACTCTGGGTGCTCTTCCTCTCGCTGACCTTCAACTGTAGCCTGAGGGAATAGCGGCACAACAGGATGCAGAGCCTGCGTTGCAGCATCAAAGGCATCACTTTGCTGCTCAGCATCACGAGATTCTTCAATATGATCAAGTGACTCTTCCAGCCTTGCATACGATTCCAATCGAGAAAAGACCTGAATAGCCCTATTTAAGTAGGCATCTACCTGGCGCTCTGCATAGCCATGCTTGCCTTTACGCTGTGTAAAAATCACATTAGCAATGCTCGATGCAGTAATTTGCGAATCAGCCTGAGCTGTTTCATTATCCTGGGGCTGCTCATCAAAGCCAAGCTCGCGATTAAGCTTGCCCACAATTTGATCCACAAAGCGATCCACTTGCTTACGATCGTATGAAGGCTTGCGTGCTGGACCATCAGCAAAACGCTGCTTAGCTGCACGACTGGCACGTGGAAGGAGCGTCTGAGCAAGTGATTGTGTCTGTGCTTGCCATGCCACGCGACCTGCTTGAGCAACATCCCATTGCGTTTGCTTGTCTACAACTGCATTTTCAAGACGATGTAACGCTGCATCAACTTGGCTAATCACATAACCATTCTTTTGCAAAGAAAACGCTGTATTTTGAATATCAGACTGAGAAATCTTTGGCTCGTCTTCTTCATACAAGGCATGAACGCGCTCTAAAAATTCATCAACTTGAGAGGTATCATACCCCCACTTGCGCTTGCCTGCTCTCGCAAGGGTTGAGCCATTATGCTCCTGCTCGGACGCTTTGGCCATGCCAACCTCCTTCAGTGGGAAAACTTCTACCAGATACAATACTCGATATGCTGGTCGAGTGCTGAACATGGTGTGCCATCTACGGGTTTACTCTGGCGACTACTATACGACAACACGCTGATGCTTTCCACTAATAACACGAAAATCTCTATTTCAACACGCCGAGATGTGACCAAGTACAACTTATGATGTACAGTATCTTTTTGTTCGGGCGATTAGCTCAGTTGGCTAGAGCGCCACCTTTACACGGTGGATGTCAGGGGTTCGAGTCCCTTATCGCCCACAAATTAACCTCTTGCTACAGATTCTGCGGCAAGAGGTTTCGCGTATTCGGTTGATACATAGTTTTGCCATCTCACTCTTTTACCTTAACTAAAGAGGTTCTTAGGATTTGAGGGTGATAGGGTTTGGATGTTTTTCCTGAGAGCAGTCTTAGCTTGTATGGTTTGTACTAGGTACTGGTCTAGGGATATACAAAACCATGGGCTGCAATGTATAAGTGAAACTAGTAGCTGGTTTGAGCAGGCAGTTTTTGGGCTCGAACATGTATGCGTGAAACTAGTTACTAGTTCGGATGATCAATTTAAGCAGGCTTTTTGTATGAGCAGAACCAGTTACTCGTTTGAGCAGTGATTTCTGACACCAAACATGTATGAGTGAAACCACATACTGGTCCAAAGTATGCAAAACACCACCCAAACACCCAACCACCACTAAAACCCGAAGAACCACTAAAGGCAATACCCCCTGACAAACGCCTGTTTTGAATAGCAGCCATTCAATCTAGTACATAATGCGAATACAGGCTACTAAAACCCACTAGTGTCCAATAACAACCGGCAGCAAGCAATACATCCCCTCAAAAGGAACCAAGCTTATAGGGCATATAGGCAAGAAACAGAATGCAGCACACCATACACAATAGAAAAAGTCTCGAGAAATTCAAGAACTGAATAACTCAAGACTTTAGGAATGTGCCTCCGGCGGGACTCGAACCCGCACGCACGTAGCGGCTGATTTTAAGTCAACTGCGTCTACCATTCCGCCACGGAGGCAACGTACTCTATTATGCCATACCCTTGGACTTAACCGCACCTATACACGCCGTAGCATGCGTCGCCCCAAATCCAGTACAATCCCATCTAACAACCCATGTTCAGAAATAAGCAACTCGTTTAGCTCACCGCCTGACGCTACAACACGTTCTTGAACACGCGCAATTACACGGTTCAGTACTAAAGCACCGCCTCCGACAACATCGACGCGCCCGGGATGAATAGCCTTATATACTCGACGCTGCTCACGTGACATATGCAAAAACTTCGTATCGACTTGCTCTACTTGAGCAAATGGCAAACGGATACCATCAACACGTGACGCATCATATTCCGGTAAATTCAGCGCCAGAGCTGCCATAGTGGTGACAGTTCCAGACACGCCAACAAAGGTACGGGTTTGCTCAATAGGAATATGCGCACAAGCCACATCAAGATACTCATCGATGTCAGCTATTGCAGCTTCCACACTGGCATCATCCGGCTGATCATACAAATGATGACGCTCTGTCATACGTACTGAACCAACATTCATAGAGTAACTCGCCTGCACCTGATCGACAGCCGTATCAACACCATCTCCTCCGAGCACTAATTCAGTAGAGCCACCACCTAAATCCATAATCAACGCTGGATACTGTATCTGATCGCGTCCAAAAGCACTGATTGCACCCATATAGCTCAATCGAGCCTCTTCTAAGCCAGAAATGACTTCAGGACGCACGCCGAGCAGATGCTCCATGTCATCTTCAAATACTACCCTGTTCTCGGCATCACGTGTTGCAGAAGTAGCCACAAAGCGTAGTGCCTGCACGTTATATTCCGATAAAATCTGCGCAAATTCCTCTGCTGCAGCATGTACACGTGCCAGTGCACCGTCAGCAAAACGTCCAGTAGCATCCACCGATTCACCCAAACGCACAACGCGTAATACTTTTGGCACAATATCAGTCATATCTTGCTCATCTACACGAGCAATTTTTAATCGAATAGAATTTGTTCCACAATCAATACCGGCAACAATAACGCTGTTACTCATATTCACTGCCTTACGCTCAACTCAAATTGTGTGCATTACTGGACTTTGTATATAGCGTATATAGCACTACACTACTGCTCGCTATGCTGATACGGTTCTGCACACCGACATACAGCTGGGTCAAACTCTGCTTGAACGCGGTGTAACACATCATCGCCCACCGGATTGACACCAGGACCCATAACTAGCGATTGTCCAACTAATGCATGCAAGCATTTCACACGAACTGGCATACCGCCCGCACTAATACCAAGAATATGCTCTTGTGAATCACCAAGTATACGGGCAACTTCGTCACGAAATGCTAAGTATGCTTGGTGTGCTGCCTCATACCGTTCGTGCATTTCGCCTTGACTTACTTGTTCACTATACTGAGCCATCTCACCTGCGGCTTCGAGTTTAGAAACTGCTTTTACCGCCTGCAGGGAGGTAAGATAACAGGTAGTAGGGAACGGAATTTTGCCATCTACTAGAGGTCTTGTTACTACTGCCAGAGGATTACCGCATACACACCTTGCCCCTACAGCAACCATACCCCGAGGGAAACGTCCCAATTGCTGTTCTACAACTGCTACATCATGTGGATCTAGCGGGGTGTGTAATAATTCCTGCGCTTTTTGTGCAATATCCATAGGTACTCCGCTTATCTTCGCTGTTACTTCGCTATTACTCAGCTTTATCTCTTTTATCTCTACTTATTTCACTGTTCCAGAATCATCCGCTTCGTGAATGGACAACATCATGGTGTGATACCAAGGATTCTGTACACTCTGCTGTCCCGATTGCTTGGCATTATTCTGTTGCTGCGTATCTTCTTCAATTTTTTCCGCACCCAATACACGTACTGATTTCTCACCAGGAAACACGAAGCCAAGACGTTCACGTGCTTGTGCAGTAATATACGCTTTATCATCCCATCGTTCAATATTGTGTTCTAACTGTTCTTTTTGTTCGATTAATGCCGCTTCTTGATTACGTAGCGCATTGAGCTGAGCTAAATTCAGAGCATACGTATGAAATACGGAAAGCAACTGAATACTTGCCAAAATCACCACTATAAGCGCCGCGAAAGCTGTAATTGGCATACGCGAAATACGCCTGCCAGATGCTTCTTGGCGTTGCGGTTGCTGTTGCGACACTGTATTGCTAGACGCTGGATTACTGTCACTGGATGCTTTTTGAGTACGTGCCTTGCGCGACTGAGTATCGTTTTTCGCGCGAAACTGCTCTTCCTGCTGATGAGCTTTTTTGCTACGCGATGATTCAGACACAGAGCGTTGTGCTCCAAAGAACTTCCATGCCATACTTTGACAATACCGAGGAGACCTGACACATGAAAAAAGCCCGCCGAAGCGGGCTTAACACAGTGCTACTACTATGTTTATAACTTGCTTGTAGTTAAACTACACCTAGCCAGCATTTATAACTTACATATATACTGACCAGTTGAGCTACTACTAGTCCATATACTTCTTGCAAGCCTTGAATGCGCTGTAACCAGCGTACTGTGCGGTAGAACCGAGCTCTTCTTCAATCTCGAGCAAACGGTTGTACTTAGCAATACGCTCGCCACGTGCAGGAGCACCAGTCTTGATCTGGCCAGTGTTCTTTGCTACTGCCAAATCAGAAATAGTGGTATCTGGGGTTTCACCAGAACGATGGGAAACCATGGAGGTGAAGCCATTCTTGGTTGCCAATTCGATTGCGTCAAGAGTCTCAGTTACGGTACCGATCTGGTTGAGCTTTACCAGCAAGGAGTTTGCTGCACCCAATTCGATGCCCTTAGCAAGACGCTTTGGATTGGTTACGAGCAAGTCGTCACCTACGAACTGCAAACGATCGCCCAAGCGTGCGGTGATAGCAGCCCAATCTTCCCATCCTTCTTCCTGGAATGGATCTTCGATGGAAACAATTGGGTACTCGTTAATCAAGTTCTCGTAGTAATCGAGCATGTAGGATGCATCGCGCTCTTCACCATCGAAACGGTACTTACCAGTTTCCTTGTTGAAGAACTCAGAAGAAGCCACGTCAAGGGAGATACCAATCTGCTTGCCTGGCTCGTAGCCCGCTGCAGCAATAGCGTCCATGATGAACTTCAAAGAATCCTCATTGGACTTCATCTTTGGAGCGAAGCCACCTTCATCACCAAGACCAGTTGCCAAGCCCTGCTTCTTCAATACGTTCTTCAAGGTGTGGTATACCTCAACACCTGCGCGCAATGCTTCGCTGTAGGAGTCGAAACCGTATGGAGAAATCATGTATTCCTGAATATCGGTTGCGAAATCTGCGTGAGCACCACCATTCATGATGTTCATATTTGGTACTGGCAAAATATGACCGTTGGTACCGCCCAAGTAGCGATACAATGGCATACCTGCTGACTCAGCAGAAGCATAAATTGCTGCCAAGGAAACACCGAGGATTGCGTTTGCGCCCAAGCGACCCTTGTTTGGGGTGCCATCGAGCTCAATCATAACTTCGTCTAATGCACGCTGATCAGAAGCATCCATGCCAATGACCTTTGGTGCGATCTCTTCGTTTACAGCCTTAACTGCATCCAAAGTACCCTTGCCCTGGTAGCGGCTCTTATCACCGTCGCGACGTTCCCATGCTTCTGCTTCGCCTGTAGAAGCACCAGAAGGAACTAAACCAAGACCCTGAGCACCATCCTCAGTATCGAGTACAACCTCAACGGTTGGATTGCCACGAGAATCGAGAATTTCGCGCGCGTATACGCTCTCAATAGCTGCCACAGCTACTCCTTCATTAGATTGTGATTTCGGTCACTAGCCTAATGCCTTTTATGGACGTTTGTGCGTAGGCGAGCCACCACGCCATGTCAAGTCATCTAAAAGCTGCGATGTGAAGTCCATCACATCTTTGCTCGACATTGGACCTTCACCAAATGACCCTTGGAATGGTGTCGGAATCATATACATATGCGTTACAGGTCGATATTGCAAACCCTTGTAAATACGCGCCATTCGTAGTTTCACCGAATCTTGCGGATCAATCGGTCCTACACGCAAAAATCGTCCCTGCACTACCACATCACTAATGCCCATCTGCTGTGCTCGCATGCGCAGTTGTGCAACACGCACTAAGGTATGCAATTGTTCAGGAGGCTCACCATAACGATCAGTCAATTCTTCAAGAATTTGTTGCAAATCCTCATCACTATTCGCGCTGGCAAGTTTCCGATACACTTCAAGGCGCAAGCGGTCTGCGTCAATATACTCTGGAGGTATCGAAGCATCCACTGGAATATCGATGGTAGCATGAACTTCTGGTCGTTCATCCGGCTGCTTATAGGCTTCAACCGCTTCAGAAACCATACGAACATACAAGTCAAAACCGACGCCCTCAATATGACCTGACTGCTCACCACCAAGCAAATTGCCAGTACCGCGCAATTCCAAATCGCGCATAGCCACGTCATAGCCAGAGCCCAGAGCTGTATGCTGAGCAATAGTGGTTAGTCGATCATGTGCTGTTTGTGTCATTGCTCGACCTGGAGTGTACAAGAAATACGCATAGGCACGTTCTCTACCACGACCGACACGCCCGCGCAACTGATGTAATTGTGATAGCCCAAAGCGATCAGCATGATCAACAATCAGAGTATTAGCATTAGCAATATCTAGTCCTGTTTCAATAATGGTGGTGCACAGCAAAATATCAATATCTCGATGCCAAAAATCACGAATCACCGCGTCAAGCTGCTTCTCCCCCATTTTGCCATGCGCCACACCGATACGGGCTTCTGGAACAAGAGTCATCAGCTTTTCTGCTACAGACCCAATATCATCGACACGATTATGCACATAAAAGACCTGACCGCCACGCAGTAGCTCACGTCGAATAGCCGCAGTAACCTGAGCATCTTCTTGGACGCCAACATAGGTAAGCACTGGCAAGCGATCCTCAGGAGGTGTAGCTAATGTGGACATTTCTCGAATACCCGTCACCGCCATTTCCAAAGTACGAGGAATAGGTGTTGCAGAAAGAGAAAGCACATCCACATTAGTGCGCAATGCTTTGAGTGCTTCTTTATGTTCCACACCAAAGCGCTGCTCTTCATCAATAATAAGTAGCCCCAAATCCTTAAAAGCAATAGCAGGATTTAAGAGCTTATGCGTGCCAATCACGACATCAATAGAACCATCTTTCAATCCTGCAATAGTTGCTTTGTTTTCTTTGGCAGTTTGGAATCGGCTCATCGCCGCCACGCGCACCGGAAAACCTTCAAAACGCTCACTAAACGTTTCGAAATGTTGCTGCACAAGTAATGTTGTAGGAACCAAAACTGCCACTTGTTTTGAATCTTGTACGGCTTTGAATGCAGCACGCAAGGCAATTTCAGTTTTTCCAAAACCAACATCACCACAAATCAGCCTATCCATAGGAATTGGCTTTTCCATATCAGCTTTTACTTCTTCAATAGTGGTTAACTGATCTGGGGTTTCTTGATATGGGAATGCATCTTCAAGCTCATGTTGCCAAGGAGTATCCTTGCTAAAAGCAAAGCCCTGTGTGCGCTGACGCGCAGAATACAGCTTCACTAAATCCTGCGCAATTTCTTTAACGTGTTTGCGAGCTTTAGCCTTTGTTTGCGCCCAATCAGAGCCGCCTAATTTATTGAGTTTAGGAATTTCCGCGCCAACGTACGTGCTCATTCGATCCAACTGATCTGTAGGCACAAATAATCTATCTGCAGGCCCTCCACGTTTCGATGGCGCATATTCCAATACGAGATACTCACGTTTAGTCGCACTTGCACCACTACCTATAGTGCGTTGAATCATAGCAACAAACCGACCAATGCCGTGCTGATCATGCACCACATAGTCGCCTTCTTTTAAGGAAAGCAAGTCAACCGCATTACGACGTTTTTTCGGCGTTTTGGTATGCCCCACGGCACCGGCATGTCCGGTGATATCACGCTCAGTGATCAGGGCTTGCCCGGTAGTAGTATCTACAAAACCGTCTTGCGCAAAAGAAACCACGGCATCAATATGGCGAGCACCCGCTGCCTTCAACATGCGACTGAGTCGAGTAAGCGTACCAGCAGCTGCCGCACTGACTGTAATATGTACGCCCTCTTGTTCAAGTTTTGCCACCCCTTGTGCAGTTTGCTCTTCATCAGCACGCCACTGTTCTGGGACACTGGCATCCAACGCTACGGTATGGTCAAGGTCTGTATCAACTTGGAAGTTTGTCAGTTTCCAACATGCAATGTCCCCATGTTGCAACGTTTCTAGCGTCTGTTCGAAAGAGTAGAAACTTGCAGTTTCAAAACTAATCGGCGCTTGAGCACGTGAACTTGAAGCAGCAACATGCCAGCCTGCTGCTAAAAACTCTTCAGCTGTTTGTTGCAAATCCTCACTTGCCCTGGCCAAACGAACATCATCGCATAATAAAGCAATTGATCCGGAAGCAAATAGCGAGCTTACTGGTATCAAATGATCTACTAATGCTGGTAGGAGTGATTCCATACCTTCTACAGCAATGCCTTCGCTAATAGAAGCAAGCATATCGTCAGCATTAGCAATCGTACCAATAAGCGAATGTGCCTTAGCACGAATCTGCTCATCCATCAGCAGTTCGCGACATGGAGTTGCCCAAATTCGTTCTAGAGGTTGACCAAATGTGCGTTGATCGGATGCATGGAATTGGCGAATCGTATCAACTTCGTCACCAAAGAATTCAATACGTACTGGAAAATCTGCTGTTGGAGCAAAAACATCAATAATACCGCCTCGAACGGCAAACTCCCCTCGATCCATCACTAAATCAGTACGTGTGTAGGCACACTGCACCAGTCGTGCAACAGCCTCCTGCATCGATAGTTCAGCACCTTGAGCGAATACTAAAGGCTCAATTTCAGCAATATTCGACACAATTGGCTGAATCAGTGAACGAATAGGTGTGACTATAACTTTTACAGGAGCAAATACTTCATCACCGGGTACTGGGTGAACAAGTCTGCGCAATACAGCAAATCGTGTAGCAACTGTATCTGCACGAGGAGAAAGTCTCTCATGTGGCAGTGTTTCCCAAGCGGGCAATACTGCAATATCGCGAGGATCTCCCTCATACCAAGACCGTATAGCTAGCGCAGTTTCTTCTGCTTCACGACCAGATGGCACTACTACCAGAACAACTGGTTGAGCATCATGTGAAGAAGCCTGATCAGAAGTTATCTGTTGCATAGTAGGTAGCCCTTGAGCTAGTGAAGCAGCCAGAGCTGGACGTATACCATCAACAGCACTAATAGTGAGCATAGACGACTCACGTATTGATGAATCTCCTTTGTGATAAGCGGTATCAGACTGCAGCTTGGCGTGCTGAGCTCGGACTTGCGCACAATATTGCTGTGCCTGTGTTAGTAGGTTAATATACTGCGGTTCTTCTTCTAGTTTATGCCGCAACGAAACTAATGTGCCAATACCACGCTCTTGTTGTTTATGCTGCGCGCGCTGTTCTGACTGCAAATCTTCTTGATGCTCCTCGGCGCCTGTATGCTGCAAACTTTGTGCCTTCCTGGTTCTATACACTCTATAAAGTAATCCAGCTACTTTCTATTAAACTGCTCCTGAGCACGAGATATTCCGTGAATAATTACTGTCTCGACAGCATCAGCTCCGTCGGCTAACACTTGGGGAAGCTCTTTGCTCTGTGCTGCATTAAAGCCTCCTAACACCCAGTTGATCGTATTATCATGTGCATGGGCACCGCGTTGTGCATGACCAACTCCAAGTCGAACACGAGCATATGCGTTCGTGCCTAGTGAGCGGTCTATGGAGCGAATTCCATTATGTCCGCCAGCAGATCCTCCAGTTTTCACCTTGATTCTGCCAAAGTCCAAATCCATGTCGTCATGAATGATAACTACATGCTCGGGAGCAATATCGTAATATGCGCAAATTGAAGCAATAGCATCTCCTGAAGCATTCATAAAAGTTAATGGTTTTGCGATAAAACATGGTACACGCTGACCATCAAGAGCAATAAACCCTTTTCCAAGCAGGCTTAAGCCTTTGTGGTCAGAAAATGTGACAGACCAGCGCTCAGCAAGCACATCAGCACACATGAATCCCATATTATGCCTTGTACCTTCATATTTTTTTCCGGGATTTCCTAAACCTGCTATGAGATAAAATTGTGAACTCACGTATTCCTCGTATTCTTCGCTTTTACTATAAAACTCAAATTACTTAAGACGCTTATTACTACGCTATTGTGCTCACTGATTCACAGAATGACGCTCTAGCTACTGGGCTGATTGCTGTACGGTTACTTGCACAGTTTCACTCCCTCGAATACCTTGCTCAGCCTCACTACGCGCTGTTTGTGCATCTTTACCATCGGTTAAATCGCGATACCAATATGCCACGTCCATAATATGCTCGCCATTGCGGCATGCTGCCGGCAAATATCCATATCGAGTAAAGCCATATTTTTTCATCAGTGCAGTAGATCCAGCATTATCCGCAAACACTACACACACGGCAATTCTAAAGCCAATGCGTTGTGCAGTGTCAATTAACCATGCTACTAATCGTGTTCCTAAGCCATGCCGAGCCCAAGCCTTGTCAATATAATAGCTAAATTCGCAAATCTCACTATATCCTGCGCGTGCATGATATTTTGACAGTGATCCAAATCCTGCCACTACCCCATCAACTTCGATCACAACCACCGGATACATATCGCGCGGATTATGTGAATCAACCCACTCTCTGCGCTGCTCCATATTGCGCACTGTTAAGTCCGCAGTCGAACGACCAGCAACCACTGCAATATTATAAATTCGCGTTATTGCACTGATATCGCGCTCCCCGGCATCACGAATAACGATAGTTCTGCCATGAGAGTATTCACGCACATAGGTTTCACTCAAAATCTGCACGCCACTAGTCTAGCCAGTGGGCTGAATTTAGCTACTACACACTTCGCCATGTTCACTGATAGCACTGCATGAGTAGAGCACCTATCCCCAAAACCGCTACCAAAGCAGTCGCTGCAACAGTAATATCGCATCACATCCAACGTGTGCACAAACAAATGTGGGATAGCAAACATGCTATCCCACTCTTATCATCAGTATTCAGCCATCAGCCACTAACCATCAGTATTACCTCGCTAACACGTGCATACCAAGAATGCTTAGCTTAGTGAGTGTATACACTGAGGTTACCTACTCAACTGCACCGCCTTATCCAGCGATTTCTGCAATTGTTCTTGTGCCTTACCATATGATGCCCAATCACCATCTCGACGAGCTTGGTCAGCATCTTTCATGGCCTGTGCCGCATCTTGAAGTGCTTGCTGTAACGCACCACTTACCGATGACGATCCAGCTGATGAGGATCCAGATTCTTGAGACTGCGATGTATTCTCTGATGTATCTGGCTTCTGGCTTTGATCAGCGCCCTCATCCGTTGACTCAGTTGCTGTTCCTGTTGCACTATTGTCAGCATCGCCTGCTTTTGCACCAGAATTACCGCCAAATACCTGGTTGAGCGACTCATCAAGCGTATCAGCAAAACCAACTTGATCGCCGAATGCAACCAGCACCTTCTTCAATAACGGGTAGCTAGTCGAGCCACTAGACTGCACATATACTGGCTGCACATACACTAAGCCACCGCCCAGTGGCAGGGTAAGCAGATTACCGCGCACCACATTGGTACTGCCGGATTCGAGCAGATTAAGCTCTTTAGACACAT
This sequence comes from Galliscardovia ingluviei, assembly GCF_014635685.1. Classification (GTDB taxonomy): domain Bacteria; phylum Actinomycetota; class Actinomycetes; order Actinomycetales; family Bifidobacteriaceae; genus Galliscardovia; species Galliscardovia ingluviei. The sequence continues at coordinate 437,593 of NZ_BMDH01000001.1, read as the reverse complement.
CAGCATTCGCATTGAAATTATTTTGTGCCTGACCTGGACCTGGCACATTGGTATTTTTCGGTAATTCTAAAAGCCGAATAGTACCGTAGTCAGGACCGATAGTACCCGCAGTATTACCTGCATCAGAATCAACAGAAAGGAATCCAGTAAGAATTTCTCGTGTAACCGATCCTGCAGGAATATAGGTGGAAGTCAGCGAGAAAATTGGCTTATCGGTACCTGGCGTTTGCATAGTCAAGTAGTAAGGTGGCTGCAAAATACCCTGCTCTTGTTCCTGCTTGGACTCCGTAGGATCCGTTGGTGTCTGCCAGAAATCCTCTCCAGAGAAATACTGACTTGCGCTAGTCACATGATACTTGCTCAACAGCTCACGCTGCACTTTGAACAAACTTTCTGGATAGCGCATATGGCTTATCAAATCACCAGACATCTGCGAAATTGGTTTGTACTGCCCCGGGAAAATCTTCTGCCATGCTTGTAATACTGGATCTTTGACATCCCAAGCATACAAATCAACAGAGCCATCATAAGCATCTACTACTGCTTTAACGGAATTACGAATGTAATTTGCTTCCTGAGAGCCTAAACCTTGCACAGTTTTTGAACTTACCGTAAGCGAGTCAGTAGTAGCTTGCCCTAAATCAGTTTTCTGTGAATATGGATACGCATCGGAAGTAGTAAACCCATCAACAATCCACTTCACTCTGCCATCCACCACTGCAGGGTAGACACGGCCGTCAAGCGTCAAATATGGCGCAACCTTCTGCACACGAGTACGAGGGTTACGATCATAGAGAATCTGTGAATTATTAGTCACACGATCTGAGAAGAGAATCTGATCGGAACCAAATCGGATAGCATACAGCAAGCGATTAAACAGGTTACCTACCGAAGGTCCGCCATTACCATCAAAGGTATTCGTAGCACCCTTAGAGCCAGTTGGGTAATCAAATTCCCAAGCGCTTTGACCTTCTCCCGCACCAACAATAGAATATTCCGGAGCGTTCGGCGAGAAATAAATACGCGGTTCATACTGCTGCGCTTGCGTTAAAGCGCCCTGCGTTGGTATACCTTGTTCAAAGAACATTGGTTGACCGTCAGCAGTCACCTTATTACCATAAGCAGCTACCACTCCATAACCATGCGTATATACAGTATGATCATTGACCCAATTACGATTATCATTGCCGTCAAGATTAAGTTCACGCACACCAATAACAGTGTCCTGACTTACACCATCAATATTGTATTTATCAACAGCAAGTGTGTCTGCAAAAGTGTAATACTGCTTAGACTGTTGTAATTGCTTGAATGTCGGTGAAACTACTTGAGGATCCAACAAACGAATCTGCGCTGTTGTCTCAGTTTCTTGGCTAAGCGCACCAGACTTACCTTGTGTGGTTGCATCATATTCTTCAACTTTTACCTTATTCAAGCCATATGCTGCAGTAGTTGCATCAATATTGCGCTGAATATAGGTAGATTCTAATTCCTGCGCATTAGGGTTAACGCGGAAACGCTGCAATAATGCCGGATAAACTATTGATAGCAACAAACCAGCAATAACAACAACTGCTACTGCAACTACTGGAGTACGCCACTGTCGCAATGCCGCTGCTGCACTGGTAGCCGGTGTGGTATTGGATAGTGAGCGCGTTGTCATCATCCAAACGCCAATTACAATACCCATTAGTGCAAGTAATATTGCCATAACAAGTGTTGTTGGAATAGTGGCATGTACTGCGGTATATTGAGCACCCGTAATGCGATCATCTTGTCCAGTAAGCGAACTAAACACGCTTAGACCTAAGCGCACCGCCCACGCCAACATGGTGGCGATAAACCAAAGAGCAATCTGACGGCGTGCACGAGCGGTCATATCAAATAAGGATTTACCACGAACTGGCATTGCAAGGCGAATACCGCCCATCAATGCGTGCGTGGCAATAGAAAAGATTAGTCCCATCGTCAGCATCGTGCATACCATGGTAACAATCATCATCAGGCCTGGTAGCACAAATACATAGAATCCAGTGTCCAAACCAAACTGAGGGTCTTTACTACCAAATTGCTGAGCATGGAACATCAACAGTACTTCAGACCAGTTGGCGTTAAACTGTGCGCCTACAACAGCACCAACAATAAATGCAATACCGGTGGCTAGTCTTCGTGCGGTTTTCGAGCTCATACCAGCATCGATCTGCAATATGCCGCCCTTTACCCGAACTTGTGACCCATCGCTAAACCCTGGTCTTGCTCGGATTGCGAGTCGAGCTGCAATCGACGCAGTTAGCGCCACTATAAACGCATAGAAAATCCACAAACCTACACGCACCGCGAGCTGTGTCCATATTACTGAACTGTAGCCAAGCTGATTAAACCACAATACTTCTGTAATAAATGTCGATAATCCAAAAATGAGAGCAATCAGTGCAATAATGGCAATCAGTATGCCAATACCGATTTTCTGTCCTTTACTCATCGACCCTTGTTTAGTACGCGAAGTGATTTTCGGTCGCTTATTAAATAATGTTGATGCATCAAAATGCGGCATCTGCTGTTCGTGTGTGCGTCGATTAGCGGAAGATTGAGACTGCTGAGCCGATGGCTGTTCATCGCCGTCAGCTACAACATCGTCAATGGTGATAGCGTCATCATCCTTTGCAGCACGACGTTTACGTGATTGATTGTTTCCAAACTCATCATCGTCTGGAAACATCATGCCGAATATATCAAAAAAGGTCATGCCTTAAGGCTACCGTACTACTTCACACAATGCACACTATTCTTCATATTGCTTACTAGCTTTATACAAACTCATAGCTTGTAAACACATAGCTTGTAAACACGGTATTACCAAATCACATTGTACTTTGGATAGGTGTTATGAGTAAGGCAGCAATAAGGTCATATCATCATTGTGCTGAGGATGCATCCGTTTCCACTACTACTGACTCATCCGGCAAATCTATAGAAAATCCTCCAACTGCCACAGTAGCTATAGAAACTGTAGAAAGCAGCAAAGCGACAACAATAAGAGCACGTGTAGCACCATCAAACAGGCGTAAAAAAGAAACAATCTGTGGTAAAAGCGTAAGTTTAATTAAAGATTTCCATCTTCTACGACGGGTAGATATTGTTTCACTATGCTGTGTTGATTCGTGCATTACGCCTCTTTCTAGGTAGTTTGCATGATACAAATAGAGTATGACGCATCTGGTACAGCACAAACATCAATATCGTGTTATACAAGTAGTAATAACTGCAACAACACTACTTGCACTAGTTTCAGGCTGTTCCATGCCACTAACTTTGCCAAACCATACTTCATCAGCACCATCTCAAAGTCAAACAGAACGCAGTCAATCGCACAATCAATACAAGCAAGCTACCCCAAAACCCAACTCAACCGGCAAGTCACAAGCTGATCAACAACACACAGATAGTGCACAGCATCGAGCACAAACAGTATTGCGTTCCATGAGTCGGCAGGAACGTATTGGTCAGCTGATTATGGCGCCACTGTTTGCGGGCAGCAATGCTTCTCAAATCAAACCCTGGTTTGATCAATACCATATTGGGTCTGTTCTATTACTTGGCAATTGGAATACTGGAGTGCAGGGTGTGGCAGCACAAGCACAAGTATTACAAACCTATGCCCATCCACAAGCTCGCTTATTCATTAGCGCAGATCAGGAAGGCGGTGCAGTACAACACCTGCGTGGTGTAGGTTTTGATCGAATGCCAACCGCGGTGCAACAGGGGCAGCTACCCCTTGAGAATTTACGCGCGCAATCCAAGCAATGGGGATTACAACTTGCACAAGCTGGAGTAAATCTTAATCTCGCTCCTGTTGCAGGCACAGTGAGTACTTCTAGCCGACAAGCTAATGCCCCTATCGGCATGTATGACAGGGATTTTGGATTAGATCCTTCCAATAATGGTGCTCACGCGGCTGCATTTATTGAAGGAATGCATGATGCTGGGGTACTTACTGCAGTAAAACATTTTCCTGGCTTAGGGGCGATTACTGGCAATACAGATTTCACCGCTGACAGTATTGTAGATACAACAACTGCCTTGGATAATACTGGTCAAATGTTAGGTTTTACTACAGCGTTGCAATCTCATCCTGATATGGTGATGATGTCGCTGGCAACGTACGCCAATATCGATGCTGATCATCCTGCTGCACTATCACATACTATTGTTCAAGGATATGTGCGCAATACTTTGCATTTCCAAGGCGTGATTACATCAGATTCTATGTCTGCTGCCGCATTAGCGAGCATTCCAGCTGAACAACTAGGTACACAATTCATTGAAGCAGGTGGAGATTTACTATGTATCGGCGCCAGTGAATATGTGGCACCTATTGCTCAGGGGCTGATTCAAGCAGATAGCAGCAATCCAGAATTTGCTCAACTGGTAGATCAGGCAGCACTTCGCGTGCTCACGCTTAAAGCTCGAGCTGGACTCCTATAGCCGAATTGTTCTAAGATAATCAGAATAATAACAATACTCAGAGTATTTTTGCGAGTACAAAGTTGCGGGGAGCAGTTCATCAAAATGAACTACTCCCCCATTACTTGTTGTCTGTACTTGTAATGTACACAAGCCAGCACAAGCTATCGGTGTATTACTAACAACTAGGCATGTACCACCAATTAGGCATTGATTTCTGGACGACCTTCTTCAGCCCACAAAGTGTGGAATGTGCCTTCCTTATCTACACGCTGATATGTATGCGCACCAAAATAATCACGCTGACCTTGAATCAAAGCCGCCGGCAAACGATCAGCACGCAAGCCATCAAAATAGCTCAATGAAGAAGCAAACACTGGCGTTGGGATACCGTACTGTGCAGCGCGAGCCACAACGCGTCGCCATGATGCCTGAGCCTGCTCAATAGCTTCTTTGAAGTATGGAGCAAAGAGCAATGAAGTTTCTGCTTGACCAGATTCAAAGGCCTCTGCGATACGATTAAGGAACTTTGCACGAATAATGCAACCGCCACGCCAAATACGTGCCACAGCTGCAAGATCAATCTTCCAATCGTACTCTTGTGCCGCGGTAGTAATTTCATTAAAGCCTTGTGCATAAGCTACAATCTTTGATGCATACAGTGCATGACGAATATCTTCAATAAAGCTCTCGCGCTCTTGCTCGCTGAGCTGTAAAGAACCATCTGGCCCAGCAAAATCAATAGCTTGAGCGCCTTGACGTAAAGCAGTCTGTGAAGACAGTCCACGGGCAAACACAGCCTCAGCAATACCAGTAACTGGCACACCAAGTGACAATGCTGTTTGCACAGTCCATGTACCAGTACCCTTCATTCCAGCATGGTCTAGAATGATATCAACCAGCGGTTTACCAGTAGTCTTATCCTGCTCATGCAGTACATCGGCAGTAATTTCGATTAAATATGACTCAAGTTCGCTCTTATTCCACTGCTCAAACACATCGCCAATTTCATTGGCAGACATACCCAAACCACGACGCATTAAATCATAGCTTTCAGCAATAAGCTGCATATCAGAGTATTCAATGCCATTATGTACCATTTTCACAAAATGGCCAGCACCGTTAGCTCCGATATGGGTCACGCATGGTTCACCTTCAGCCTTCGCTGCAATAGATTCCAAAATTGGTTTTAAGGTTTGCCATGATTCCTCAGTACCACCAGGCATCATTGAAGGACCTTTAAGAGCGCCTTCTTCACCGCCAGATACACCACAGCCTACAAAATGCAAACCACGAGCGCGAATTTCCTTTTCGCGACGCATTGTGTCTGGGAAGTATGCATTACCAGCGTCAACAATAATATCCCCCGGTTGCATGAGGTCTGCGAGCGCGTTAATCATTTCATCAGTTGGTTCGCCTGCTTTTACCATAATAATGGCTGTGCGTGGAGGAATAAGACTATCGACAAAATCTTGTAGTGTGTATGAAGGAACGAACGCGCCTTCGTCACCATGCTGTTCCATCAAGGTATCAGTGCGCTTTGGTGTGCGATTGTAGATAGCAACAGTATTGCCATGGTGTGCGAGATTTCGTGCCAAGCTGGCGCCCATTGCCGCAAGTCCTACTACGCCAACGTTTGCTTGTGCTGTCATTATGCCTCCAAACATGAGAGTCGACTAAGCTTCTCCTCTAGTGTACCCACTCATAGGCTAGTTTTACTAGTGACTATCTCACGGCTTAACCATAAATGCGTAACCATATGCATATTTAGCCGTGATGGCGTGATGCATTAAATGGTGCACGTTTTGATATCCGCTTTCGATGCTGTGTATTATGACGTGCCCCCTGCGCCCCACGTTCATGCTGTTTTCCTGCAAACTGCAGTGCGCGTCGTTCTGCACGATTTCTTGGCTGATTTTGACGCTCAGATTCACTGCGGTGCCCATGATGTGCATTGGCCCGATGTGTATTCGCCCGACGCTTGTGCTCATTTTGAGCTTGAGCACTGGAACGCTTCTTACTACCCTGCCCTTTATAGAGGTGAGCACGAGGTGTCCGTTGCAAAACTGGTAGCTGCCAACCATACTCTTTTTCAGCAACCGTACCTACAAGCTCTACAAGTTCACGATCACTGAAACTAATATTCATTGGTTTAACATGGATTCCAGCTTGTGCCATAAGCCGTCGCGTATAACGGCGTTGATTAGGCAATGCTAAGGTAACAACATGACCGCTCTGCCCTGCTCGTGCGGTGCGACCTGAGCGGTGTGTAAAGGATTTACTATCCTGAGGCGGATCTACTTGTACTACAAGCTCAACATCAGAGACATCAATACCACGAGCAGCCACATCAGTAGCCACCATAACCCTAGCTTGTCCACGTTCAAAGGCTTGTAAGTTCCGATCACGTTGACTTTGATTCAAATCACCATGCAGTTGTGCTGCAGGAATACCATGATCAATAAGGTACTGAGCAAGACGCTGTGCTTGGAATTTTGTCCGAGTAAACAAAATGCGTTTACTTACTCCACTAGCAAGCGCTGTAACAATCGTATTCTTTTCTTTTGGTGAAACGATGAACACGTGGTGCGTCATGGTTGCAACAGGCGCATCAGCTTCATCAACATGATGCACGCGAGGGTTATGTAAAAATCGCTCAACGAGGGTATCAACCCCATGATCAAGTGTTGCCGAAAAGAGCATTTTTTGTGCGCTTTGATGCACTTGCTCAAGCAGACGCGTTACTGGCTCGATAAAGCCCATATCTGCCATTTCATCGGCCTCATCAATGACCACACACCCCACACAGTCAAGAGCAATAGCATCTTTGCGAATTAAATCTTCAAGTCGCCCTGGACAAGCAACAACAATACCTGCATGTGCAATTTTACGAATCTGTCGATCATAGCGTACACCGCCATACACTGCTGCACTTCGGATACCAAACCGTGCAGCCAAAGGAGCAAGTACTTCATCAATTTGATTAGCCAGCTCACGAGTTGGAGCCAAGATAAGACCATACGGTCGAGCAATATGCTTTGACTTTGATGATGTGGCTTTGGATGGTGCAACAGTTGCTGCTCCCTGTTGGATCTCGGTATCCAGCATACGCAAAGCGCTACCATTGGCAATGCGCGCAATCATTGGCAGACAAAACGCTAAGGTCTTACCTGAACCTGTGCGCCCTCTGCCGAGTACATCTCTTCCGTTCAATGCATCGGGAAGTGTGTCTGCCTGAATAGGGAAAGCAGTGCGTTTGCCGTCTGCTTTGAGTGCATACACGAGTTTATCTGGTACGCCTAGTTGAGCGAATGTTGGAGCCTGATCTCTTGAGATTTGTATAGATTGACTTGGTGCGTCTTGTTGCTCGCGCTGTGCAAATTCTTGTGGCACGGGGACCTTTCGATAATGCCTTTCGGCTGGAATATATAATGCTGGCACAATCGATAAGGTGCCTGCTCAAACTGTATAACTGTATCGTAAGGTCACCACTTGTGCGTGTTGCGACTATTCGACCTACTTGACAGCAAAAAGAAAACCAATCTTGCCTGCTACCGTGCAAGTAATAAGCAAGATTGGTTGAAATACCGTGCTAGGTTTAGCGTAATCAGCGCTCGTAACTGTAGTCGATTATTCGATAAGCATTACGCTTCTTGAGGAGTATCTTCTCGAGTAACTGTTCCTGTCAAGCGACCAATAGCGCTTAATCCGTGATACATCACCAGTACCACAATGGTGCCAATTGCAATACCATTAAATGCAATGCCCTGAATGGCGAAGCTGAAATCAGCAATACCAATAATCATGACCACTGCCGCTGTCATCATATTGATTGGCTTATCAAAATCAACATGGTTTTCAACCCAAATGCGCACACCAATCATACCGATCATGCCGTAGAGCATGGTGGTAACACCACCGAGTACGCCTGCAGGAATGGTGTTAATGAGTGCGCCAAACTTTGGGCACAAACTCAGCAATAATGCAAAACCTGCAGCACACCAGTAGGCTGCTGTCGAGTAGACTTTTGTTGCAGCCATCACGCCAATATTTTCACCATAGGTGGTTGTTCCGGAACCACCACCAAAACCGGCAATTGCAGTACCTAAACCGTCAGCGAACAGCGCAGTACCAATTTGACCGTCATAATCGCGACCAGTCATTTGTGCTACGGACTTAACATGTCCAATATTTTCTGCAACAAGCACTAATACTACTGGAATGAACATTGGCAAAATGGAAATATCTGGTTGTGGCATGTGGAAATGCGGCAAACCAATCCATGCTGCCTTTTCAATAGCACTAAAATCAACTTGTCCGCGAATACAGGCGTAAATATAGCCGATAATTACACCGATAAGAATATTCAAACGTCCAAGTAGTCCCTTAAATAGCACTGCTATAAGCATCACGGCAACAAGGGTTACTACCGCGGTATCAGGTGCTTTCGTAAAGTTATTCCACACGCTTGGCGCAAGATTAAAGCCGATAATTGCCACAATAGCGCCATTAACCACTGGTGGCATAATCACGTCAATCCAACGAGAGCCAGCCACATGGACGAGTAAACCAATCAATGCCAGCAAAATACCGGTAACCATAATACCGAAACTTGCTACGGCAATACCTTTGCCAGCAGAAGCTACAGCTGCAATAGGTGCTATAAAACCAAACGAGCTACCTAAATAACTAGGTAGCTTGTTTGCATTAATCAATAAAAACAGTGCCGTACTCAACGCTGTAAAGAACAGGGTGGTTGACGGATCAAAATGAGTAAGAATTGGAACTAAGAATGTTGCACCAAACATTGCAATAACATGCTGTGCACCAATTTCAATAGTTCGTGGCCAAGTTAATCGCTCATTTGGCTCGACAACTTCGCCAGGATGTAAGGTTTTTCCATCGCCGTGCAGGCCCCAAGAAAACAGGTGTGCCAATTGCTACTCCGTCCCTCATGGGCGCGGGCCCGTGTGGCCCACGCGTCCGAGGATATTCTAGTCAGCCGGTGGACGAATTATCCTACGCTAATAATACCGAGCATTGTTATGTGAAAACAATATATGAGATTACAAGAAGTTAAGCGTTTTATCATAATCTCACCTCTCGGCATGTCGCAACAAGAATGTGCGCAGATTGGTATTACCACGATTACAACACGAATAAAAGCGTTCCTGTGATAATTACATATCCCCTGTTATCTACAAATGAGGATCAACCCTGTGAACCACACTGACTAAATCACCATTAGAGAGCAAAGGTCGCTTAAATTCGCGCCACAGCTCGACAACAACCTTCCAATGCCCTGTTTGAGGATCTAACTGAGGACGTGCAGTTTGTTCCCAACGCAACCGTTTCGAGGTTCTGCCAGTTACCGGATCGCGCCTAGAATAATGCAAACACGTACAATTGGTAATTCGCCAGTCATAGCTGTCTGCACGATGTAAAAATTCCTCGTCCGAAATATCTTCTAAGGTCAGCATCAACGCTTGCATAAAATCACCATGGGTGACAATAACCACCGACTCAGCCTCAGATCGGCGATTGAGTGATGTCAATAAATTGTGCACACGGTCCTCAGCAACATCAGCAATTGATTCTCCAGCAGGCGGTCTCCAATACAGTGGATCGGTGCGCTTAAACATCCAATTTCGCGGGTAATTCGCGCGAAAATCATCTTGGGTAATAGTGCTAATTTCTCCCCAAGAACGTTCTCGAAGCACTCTGGTTTCCTCCCATTTAGCTTTGGGAAGCGCCATAGTTGCTGCCGTTTCGCGGGTTCTCACATACGGAGAGACTAAGTAGCGGTCAAACAGTGGCTGCTGACTGACTAGCCATTTACCAATACAATCAGCTTGTTTGCGTCCTGTAGCAGTTAAGCGCCACGAGCGATCTGGCACGGTAACATTATCTTGAGTAAACAGCGAATTATCTCCTTGTTCGCCTGCTTGAACAATGACATTCGCTTCTGATTGCCCATGTCGAATAACATACATATCGAGTGGCATGCCCATAGAAACTCCTTACCAACTCACTACGATGCACTATAAGCCTATCACGTGCTAGTGTTAGTACTATGACTCACAGTAGCGCAGCTGATACCAAATCGGTACGCATGGATGCAAACCAAGCACAGCATCGTGTAACACTTCCTGTTCGATCACGTCTTGCACTTACTATTACCTTTTTCTCCATGTTTTTTGGTGCAGGAAATTTAATTTTCCCGCCATTTTTAGGAGCACTTGCTGGCACCAATACCCCACTAGCTACATTCGGCTTTATTTGCTCTGCAGTAGGTTTGCCTATTTTGGGCGTGCTCGCAGTTACTCAAGCTGATGGGTTTGAACGTCTTGCAGGATCGATCGGTCCACGCTTCGCAGCTGTTCTTGCAATGGCTATTATGCTCACTATTGGCCCATTCTTTGCTATCCCACGCACCGCAACAACATCATTTGAAATGGCAATAGCTCCTCATATGCATTCCTCCAGCCATGCGCCATTACTTGTCTACTCGTTGATATTCTTCGCACTGGCTTGGGGCTTTGCACAATTCCCAGGAAAACTTAGTAATACGCTTGGTAAAATCACCGGCCCTGTGCTGCTTGTGCTCATTGCAATACTAACTATTGGGGCATTATTCAGCATACATCTACCGTTTGCACCTGCAACAGGCGCCTATCAAGGTAGTACGCTACAGGCATTTACCCAAGGTTTTATAGACGGCTACCAAACTATGGATCTTTTGGCAGCACTATATTTTGGCATTATTATCGGTGTCAATATCCGTGCTATGGGGGTAACGGACACTCGGCAAGTGCGATCCTATACTGCCCATGCAGGGCTAGGTACGGGCATTATGCTGACTCTCGTTTATGCGGCTTTGGCAGTACTCGGTGCCTTATCTGGAGCACTTGTACCGCTTGATTCAGCAACAGATACAGGTGCCACTGCATTAACTCATATAACACATGCAGTATTTGGGCAACCTGGAACCATACTTGTCGGCCTGATTTTTATTATTGCGTGCCTTAATGTGTGTACTGGTCTTATTTCAACCTGTTCAACCTTTATGACTACAAAAATTCCGCATATTGGTTCTCTTCCAATGAGCTATCGCGCATGGAGTATTGTGTTCGCACTGTTCTCACTGCTTGTTTCCAATGCTGGACTGAGCATGATTATTAAAGTTTCTATTCCAGTATTGATTGCGCTCTATCCTATTGCTATTGTGCTGGTCATTGTGGGTCTTGCTTCCACTTGGATACGCGCTCATATGCCATATCTTCCTATCTGCATGATTATTCCAACTACACTGGTAGCTCTTGCTGATTGCTGTGTTCGTCTTTTAGAGCTTGTTGGCGTGCAACTCCCGCAAGTCTCATATTTGCTGCATCTTCTTCCAGGATTTGATATTCAACTCGGCTGGATAGTACCTGCACTTATAGGCGCTGCAATCGCTGCAGCACTGTATGTGTTCCAGCGTATCCGTTCTCACCAACACTAGGTATACACAAGCTACTTATAGACCACTGTTCGCATCGACTTCAAGGAGTACTATGCAACTTTCACAAGTACGTATCGATGAGCTTGATGATGTTATGGAAATTGTGCACGATGCTCAACAATTGCTCGCTGCCGATGGTGTGAACCAGTGGCAAGATGGCTACCCGAACACTCAAATTCTTCGCAATGATATTGAGCATGATCACCTATTCGTGTATCGGTTAGATGGTAAACCTGTTGCCATGGCTGCTATTTTGCCTGGACCAGATCCTGATTATGCCAATATTACCAACGGTACGTGGGATTATCCTCACGCGAATTATACGGTAATTCATCGTGTTGCGGTCGCTAAGAGCGTACGTGGCAAGCATATTGCTGGACTATTCTATGATGCTTGTATTGATTACGCTTTTGCGCAAAGATGTAGTGAAATACGTGTTGATACGCATCCTGATAATATGCGTATGCAAGCTCTTATTACTTCGCGCGGCTTTATACGCCAAGGTCTTATCTCTGTACGCGGTGACAGCAGTAATATCCGGATAGCGTACGCTTTACGACACTAATATGTGCAATACGTTGTATTTTTAATACTTATTTGAATGGTAGCGATGCATATCGCCGTTTTCGTGTGGCTACAGATGAATACCCGTTATAAACAGTGGCGGGATAATTATCCCGCCACCACAATAATGAAACTGAAGCGATACGATTACATTTTAGAAGAACAGCCATGCTGCCGCAATAGAGAATGCGAGCAAGCACACAGAAGCAATAAAGCTGGCAATAACTGCATTCCTACCATGAGACAACATCGCTTTGAAATTCACATTCAAACCCAATGCCGCCATAGCCATACCAAGGAAAATATAACCAGCATCCACTAACTGCGGAGCCCAAGCATGAAATACTGGCACTACAGTACCAAGTACAGATGCTGCAATAAACCCAAGCATAAACCAAGGAATTGGTAGCTTCTTAGGCCCTGTTGCTCCTTGACCATTATTAGAACGCTTAGACCACCACACAGCAATAACCAAAGCTGCAATAATCAGCATAAGCACACGAGAAAGTTTCATAATAGTAGCAATATCGACAGCGCCTAGAGCGTCACCTGCCGCTACAGCATGTGCAATTTCATGCAATGACGCGCCTGCAACAATACCTCGTTGCGCAGTAGTCAATGGCAATAATGGCAGTAGTGCAATATCGATAAGCGCAAAAACAGTACCCATTACTGCCACTGTTGCTACAGCCATCACTTCATCATCAGCGCGAGACTGTTGCTCTTCATCACTAACTTCTTCACTATCAGTCGAATTCATGGAACCTGAAATAGCCATTACTGCTGCGGCTCCGCAAATTCCTGTACCGCCTGCAGTAAGCATAGCTAAGCGAGGCGCAACATGCATGGCACGCGCTAATGCGTATGTACCAACAATAGTGAGTGTTACTACAACTGCGGCCAGTGGTAAACTCTTCAAGCCCTGGGTGAAGAGAATCTGTAAATTCAGCTTAAACCCGAGCAAAATAATACCGAGACGAAGCAGCTTATTAGCGATAAGTCCTGCAGCTCCCGAGACACCTTTAGAGCGATCGACTGAAGCATTCATATAGAATTTGCGCATCGGCCACTGACAAAGCATACCAATAAGCAGCGCAATAATGAGCGCACCGAAAAGGTTAAGCACTGGTAACTGTTTCAGTAGCGCACCGGCAATAGAAGCCAGCAAACATAGGATTGCGGTAATCAGCATATACGGAGTCGCAATGCGAGTCCACCAAGTTCGGAAAAATTGAGTCATACTGTAAGTCAAGCGTATAGCATGTACATAATCTTCACAATTATTGCTACTGCTTATATATCTTATATATTGGGATTCGTGATGCTTCTCCAGCAAGACTCGTTAATTACATCAGTTCGTTATCTATACAGCACTTGCCTGTTGCAAATATTCCAATAACACACGCACATGGTTGATTTGAGGATCTTTCGCCGCATACACTAATGTTATCGTGCCATGCTCATGTTCTGCTTGTACTAATGCTTGAACTGCTTCGGGATGAGCATCAAGTTCTTCAATATATTGTCTGCTAAACTCTTCAAAACGATCAGCACGATGAGCAAACCACTTGCGCAATTCGGCACTCGGTGCAATATCTTTATCCCACCAATCAATTGCTGCGCGCTCTTTGCTCATTCCCCTAGGCCATAATCTATCTACTAATACACGATAACCATCTGTGTGTTCTGCTGTTTCATACACTCTTTTCATAGCAAACATACTGCCATTGTAAAACCGATATCATGAGACTTGAGGCATATGTCTGCAAATAGACATTTCTTGCAAGTTTTTATTAACTGCAATGCAGTAATATGCTACGCAAATACTGTTTGTATCAAAATCATGTATGCGATAGTGCCAGCTGCTAATGAAAGCATCATATTATGCTTCCACCAATGCACAACAACTACAAGAATTACTGCAATAGCCTGAGGAATGCCATATGGACAAGCAGTAAGCACCGTGTCTTTAAGCGAATACACTACTAACAAGCCTGTCATAGCAAACGGCAAGATCGTGCCTAAAAATTCGATACTTTTAGGTGTCCGCTTACGTTCAGGAAACACCAAAAATGGGATAAATCGAGTAAGCATCGTACCAGCTACTACCGCTGCAATGGTAATAATTGACTGCGTAACACTCATGCTTGCTCCAATCGTGAACGCAAAGCCAAGCACAAAAGCACAATACCAAGTAATGCCGGTATCATAAACTGCGCTGATCCAAAGATTACCAAACATACTGTAGTAACCACAAGCCCAAGAATAATGCCAGTTCTTCCAGCAACGGCTTGTGCTCGCCATTGATCCATAGCAATGACAACAAACAGAGCAGTAAGTACAAACTGCAACCCTTCAGTATGCTGCGGCAGACGAGCACCTATAAGGCCACCAAGTGTGGAGCTTGAAACCCAATATGCTTGATTGAGCAGTGTGGTAGCCAGCATGAATTTTTTCTCGTCAATACCTTGCGGTGCCACCGTGGAAACATGCAAAGCAAATGTTTCATCGCATAAGCCGTAAATGAGCAACGGCTTGATCCAACCTGTTTCCGCGAAACGAGGCAACATGGCAATACCATAAAACATATGACGCGCGTTAACCATAATTGCTAGAGTAAAGGCTGCAATCGGATCAAATGGGCTAAGCAACAAACTCACCGTTACAAATTCCATAGAGCCTGCAAAAATAAGCGCGCTCATACACAACGGATACAGGACAGAAAATCCATGCACTCCCATCAGCATGCCGTAGGAACATCCCAAAAAAAGAAAACCAAGACCAACTGGCGCCGTCAATGGGAAGGCAGCACGAA
Source organism: Galliscardovia ingluviei (assembly GCF_014635685.1). Taxonomy (GTDB): domain Bacteria; phylum Actinomycetota; class Actinomycetes; order Actinomycetales; family Bifidobacteriaceae; genus Galliscardovia; species Galliscardovia ingluviei. The sequence continues at coordinate 422,249 of NZ_BMDH01000001.1, read as the reverse complement.
ACGCCGCAAGCCAAGGATGGCGCGCTTTATCAAACAATCGCATCTATTAATGCCCTTAAACCCAAACCACGATACAGCCTACCGACTTAGTACATCGGCTTATGCAGTAGCTTTGTACGCCAACTTGCACTTGCTCATTCAGTGAAACCAAGGAAAAACCGTCTGATACAACTGTGCGTTGGTTGCCAAGGCATTACCTCCCCAAGGGCCAGGATTGCCATCTAAATCAGTAAATACACCACCAGCTTCTTCCACGATTGGCACAAGTGCTGCCATATCATACAAATCAAGCTCCGGCTCAGCACAAATATCAATAGCGCCTTGAGCAAGCAACATATACTGCCAAAAATCACCAAAACCACGCAGACGCCATACTTGATCAGTAAGTGCGATTACTCGATCTCGATTACCTCGCTCTTTCCACCCGGAAAGACTGGAAAGTGACAGTGATGCATGATCAAGCGTACCTACTTGAGAGACATGAATACGCTGCGGTGCTTGCCCCTCACGCATCATATACGCACCGCCCCCACGCACAGCAAACCAGCGCGTATGCAGCATTGGCGCTGAAACCATGCCAAGAACAATCTCATCATCTACCTGCAACCCAATCAAAGTAGCCCACGCATCAAGCACACGCACATAGTTTTTAGTGCCGTCAATCGGGTCAATAATCCAGCGTCTACCGCGGCTGGCCTGCTTACCAAGCTCTTCGCCATAGATGCTATCTTGCGGGCGTTCTTGTGCCAAAATATCTCGAATAGCCCGTTCAGTCGCACGATCGGCATCAGAAACCGGAGTATGATCAGGTTTATCTTCTACATGCAAATCGAGAGCGGCAAAACGCGCCGTAGTAATTGCATCTGCAGCATCGGCAAGACGCATTGCTAAGCGGATATCCTCATGCCAAGGGCTTTTTGCTACGGCTGTTACCCAATCTCCTTGCAACATATCCTGCCATAATTGCACAAACTGTGGCATAGTCTTACTCGTAGTAGCAATATTTTCTACTTGTGTACCTTCTAATACAAGCCCAATCATTGCACCAAACGTTGCCATACGGTGATCGGCATACGACTGCATAATAGTGCCATGCATTGCGTCCAGTGGTACTGGAGTGATACGAATGCCATCTGCAATTTCTTCAGCATGCCCGCCTATTGCCGTAATTTGCTCAACTAATGCCTGCAGACGATTAGTTTCATGTCCTCGCAAATGTGCAATGCCATGCAGTGTTGTTGGGCTATCTGCAAATACAAGCATAGCTGCAAAGGACGGAGCAATTTCACCTGCTGCTGCAATATCAAAATCACCTAATCCATGAAGCGCATGATTAGTGTCATGCACCCCAAAACCACGCACATGGAGCGTACCTGTTGCCGAGTTTGTAGCATCAGCTTGCCAAGTAACTTGCGCTCCCATAGCACGAATATATTCCGGCAGTAAACCACCAGGCTGCGTGGTATGTTCTGGCCAATGTGCAATACGCACACGACCACCTGCTAGCAGCGCTGCGCCAATAAACGGGGCTGCATTTGATAAATCAGGTTCAACAACTACACGTTCTGGCAGTTGCACTTGCCCGGCTGTAACATGCCATGTGTTGTCATGCATGTCAACTTGAATATGCGCTGATTCTAAATCAGCCATCGTCATACGAATATGCGGCAAACTTGGCGTATGTGCTCCAGTATGCGTCAGCTGCAAGCCACTGCGAGCTCCTGCAAACAGCAGTCCTGAAATAAATTGGCTCGACCCGGAGGCATCGATAGCAACCTGAGGTGCTGTTGATTGAGCATTACGAGCCACAGTGTTAGTATTATCTGCTTGCTTCGGCGGGGTAAGAATAAACGGCAAAAATCCTGGCTCACCTAAATAGGTAATCGTCGCTCCAAGCTGTTCTAATCCGTCAAGTAACGGTTTCATTGGTCTGGCATATGCCTGAGCATCCCCATCAAAAGTCACCGGCCCAGACGTACGCATTGCAAGCGCTGGAACAAAGCGCATTACTGTTCCTGCAAGACCACAATCAATAGTAATATCACCTTGCAAAACACCATTTGCTGGAGCTGTAACCCAAACATGTGTCGGATCCTGTGTATCCTCTTGCACTTGCACGCCCAGAGCACGCAACGCGCCAATCATTAAATCTGTATCTCGAGAACGCAGCAATCCAAGAAGCTCTACTGTTCTGCTTCCCATAGCAGCAAGAATGAGATATCGATTAGAAAGCGACTTACTGCCAGGCACTGTTACTGTAGCATCGAGGCTCGTATGTGCTACAGGAGCATTCCACAGTGGCAAAGTAGTGGCAGCATTATGTTGTTGGGATTGTGCTTCATTCATAGTTGTAGTGTACCGATACCAGTTGTCAGTGACCATAATCTTCTCATAAAGTGTCATGCATAGCGTCTTTGTGCGATAACCACACAATTGAAGGAAAATGCGCTAGACTAACAGTATGCAAATCAGACCAGGATCAATGTACCCTCTTGGAGCGCGCTATGACGGCGCTGGGGTAAATTTTGCGTTATATTCTGAAGCCGCTGAACGTGTCGAACTATGCCTATTCGATGATGATGCGCATGAAACACGAATCAATATGACCGAACAAAATTCGTATGTCTGGCATAACTACCTTCCCGGTATCCAACCAGGCCAACGATACGGGTATCGCGTGTACGGACCATATGATCCTGCAAATGGATACCGATGTGATCCAAGTAAACTCCTACTCGACCCTTATGCCAAGGCTATCGAAGGCATGATTGACAATGATGCTAGCTTGTACTCCTATGACATCAATCATCCAGATCAGCCACAGCTGCGTAATCAAGAAGATTCAGCGCCGCACACCATGAAATCCGTGGTCATTAACCCATTTTTTGATTGGGGCAATGACACACATCCCAATATTCCTTATCACGATTCTGTTATTTACGAAGCTCATGTACGCGGGCTTACCAATTTGCGTAAGGACGTGCCGGCTGAAATCCGCGGCACCTACGCTGGCTTAGCGCATCCAAGTGTGGTGCAATATTTGAAAGATTTAGGAATTACAGCTCTTGAGCTGATGCCAATTCACCAATTTATTAATGATCCATTTTTGCAATCTAAAGGATTAAGCAATTACTGGGGATACAATACCATTGGATTCTTCGCCCCACACAATGCTTATTCTTCCGGCGGTCAGCTTGGTGAGCAGGTTAATGAGTTCAAATCTATGGTCAAAACCTACCATCAGGCAGGCATTGAAATCATTCTCGACGTAGTATACAACCATACTGCCGAAGGAAACCATATGGGACCAACCCTAAGTTTCCGCGGTATTGATAATCGTAACTATTATCGCCTTGTAGACGGAGATCAGGCACACTATTTCGATACCACCGGTACCGGCAATTCATTGCTGATGCGCTCACCAAACGCACTGCGTCTGATTACTGACTCGCTACGGTATTGGGTTACCGAAATGCATGTTGACGGATTCCGTTTTGATTTAGCAGCCACACTAGCTCGCCAATTCCAAGAAGTGGATAAGCTTTCTGCATTTTTCGATATTGTCGAGCAAGACCCTATTCTATCTCATATTAAATTGATTGCTGAGCCATGGGATTTGGGTTCTGGCGGTTACCAAGTTGGCGGTTTCCCTTCCAGCTGGTCAGAATGGAATGGTCGATACCGCGATTGCGTGCGCGATTTCTGGCGCTCACAGCCTTCTACCCTGCCTGAGTTTGCAAGCCGTCTGCTCGGTAGCTCTGATTTATATCAAGCTAATGGTAGGCGTCCTGTTGCATCGGTGAATTTCATTACTGCGCATGACGGTTTCACTCTTAACGATTTAGTAACGTATAACGATAAGCATAATGATGCTAATGGCGAGGGCAACCGCGATGGTGAATCGCATAATCGTTCATGGAATTGCGGCGTAGAAGGACCAACTGATATTGCTGATGTGAATGCTTTACGGCAGCGACAGTTGCGTAATTTTATCGCAACGCTTCTTGTCTCTCAGGGCATTCCTATGATTAGTGGCGGCGATGAAATTGGCCGCACACAGCAAGGCAATAATAATGCTTATTGCCAAGATAATGAAATTTCTTGGATTGACTGGGATTTAGACGATACGCGCAAAGATCTCCTTGAATTTACTAAGAAATTCATCCATCTTCGCCTTGAACACCCAGTGTTACACCGCAGGCGCTTCTTTACTGGCAGAGCTGCTGGGGATACTTCGGAGCACATTCCTCAGGCTGAATGGTTTGATCATACCGGTCAGATTATGGATCGTGAAGACTGGAGTAATACCCATGCCCTTTCAGTTATGGTGTTTTTGAATGGACATGATATTCCAGAAACTGACTGGTTTGGCTCTCCTATGAAGGATAACAGCTTCTTACTGATTTTTAACGCGCATTATGAGCCGATTGTGTTCAAGCTGCCAGATGAGCGTTATGGTTCTACTTGGACATTGGTTGCTGATACGTATAATCCGCATGGACCAGAATTGACGTATGAAGCTGGGTTTGTTATCACTGCTCAACCACGTAGTTTCTTGCTACTGATGAGCAATGAGAATGCTGAACTTGGTAAAGATACGACTCCAAGGCACTTTGCCCACTAACTATTATTTGTTTGAGAACGCAGAGCATCGCTGATGTTTGGGCTTGTAGGTAGGTGAGCTTTTCTATCTATAAGCCCAAACTGTTATTTACTGAGTCCATCAAAGTGTTTATAGTATCCATAGCATGATATTTAGTTGAGTAGCTCATCTTTCCTTATCTTGATAAGTTTTTCAACTACATCATCTGCTACATGCCACTGTCTTTTTGTTAATGCAAAATAGTAACTAGCTATCTCTTTTTGAATTTCTATAATTGATAGACTTTCTAATTCGTTGACATGGAGAGCAATAAATTTATCAATACACTGCTCTTCTTCAGGTTGCACCCTATATTTTATAAGAATTGTTTCATATGTTTCTATCCCATATTTCTCAGCAATTTCATCAATTACATTCATAATCCAAGATAATTCTATTAACACTTCTTCATCAAAGTTATCTTTAATTAATCCAGCCATACATCACCTTCACAATAACCACTCAAGTGCCATACGAATCCAGATAGCCGCCTGCCTGCCAACCACATGTGTTAATTGATCCTGAACAGTCTGCCACACTAAAGTATCATACTTAAGTAACTGGTTTAACACGGGAGTAGCCTTAGCAAAATTTTTCTCTACAACTTTCGCAGCATCATCTCCAATCCATCTCGCGGCAGATTTTACTAAATCATCACTGTGACGCAACGCCCACTTAATAGCATTTTTTACTGCTGCAGTACCAACGCTTCTTGGTGCTAGCTGATTTTTCTCTATTGAAGCATTTACTTCATTAGTACTCATCGAATCTGAGATCTCACTTGCATAGACCGAATTAGCACCTGCGCTAAAACAAATCACAAATCCTAATAACACGGACAAAATTTTTTTAAACTTATTGTTCATTATAGATTCTTCCTGTTTTAAAATGTATTATTATTGCGAATAATTGAAATAATCCGAAATACATTTCTATTCCAATATATCTAGATAGTTCATTGTTTTGCCTTCGCTCATCAGTCTCCTCCTTCCTCTTACCATATGCCTGTATCCTGAAATGTTTTGATAGTATAAATAGTTGTAACGCTTAAGACCCAACCACTTATGCCAATCTTTATGTATAAATCATTTTGATATCTTTCTGCTCATTCGCAATTTGTAACATCCATTTCTTGTCATTCACGGCTTCTTCGCCAACTGATATTACTTTAAACCAAATTATTCTTCCATAAAGCCTGATTTAAAGACTAATTAATTCAAAAATAAATTGGTAATAAATAACTGGTACTCATATTATCACATAAACCAGTTGCGGCAAAGACCCCCGAGGTTCTATTTTGAAGTTCAACAATTGTTTGGGGTGGTTGTTGATAGTAACACGAAACGGGATACGAGAGCGACCAGCGTTACGACCACTATGATAGCGTCTTATACTTCTTGGTGCGCACTAAAAATGCTGGTGTAATGCTAACGAGCGTTGCGATGGAGCGTATATCCACTGATACAAGCACTCGTGACTGACCCGCATACGCACATCGTGTGGATATTCGAGTCTGAGTCTGCCTTCAATAAGTAGTGGACTGTAGCCTTTACGTAGCGTGTCTAACACCCATGAGCGTAATCTATCATGATTCATACGATGGGGGTTTCGAGCAATATGAGCTCGTGCTTGCGCTTTCCTGTTGTATAGATTCCTTCTGTCTTATAAGGAGAATGCGTCATATTACCTCACAGCCAAAACATATACATACAGAAGAACATAATATGAAACGCTTCACATTTATCGCGTGCGAACAAAGCGACGTATGCATGCTTAAATGAAGTACTAGAGTTCAGGACTTAAACGCGAATCTGCCTTATTGAGTATTGGATGCATTGCCGTTAATTGTATTTGCACACGGTCTGCTTCCATAGCTGCAATTTGCCTCGAAAATACCACAAACCAACCTAAAAAGAGCAAACAAGCCAGCGCTTCCACATTCGTCAGCGTATCCGCATGCATTAACCAGCGCACCCCTGCTACTGCAATAATAACAATAATGCAATCCGAAACCACGTAGATTGAGCGAGAAAACTGCGGCACTAGCCAAGGCAACAGTATCATCAGCAACGACATAGGGATAGTAAGCCCCCGCGCACACACATTATGCATAATCGGATGTGGAGAATATCGAAATATTCCCACGCCAGCAAAACACAGTCCTGCAGCCACAAGGAGTACAGCAAGCACAATAATACGAGCCTTAAAATGCTGTATTGCCAGCATGCGGTCAAGTAAATGATGCTTGGTAGTTAGTGTATACGCTACTTCATCTGACAATCCTGTAGTCTTGCGTGCCGCATGTTCCTGTTCGTTGATTTGTGCTAATTGTTCACTTTCTTGTATATTCGTGGCACGCCAAAATTCCCACATACGATGCGTGGTTACTAATTCAGAAATCGCAAAGTAGCTGACAATAATAATGCAAATCCCAGCTAAGACAATAGTAACGTTAAACATGGTTGCAGCAAAGGTAGTGCGGTCGCCCAGCTGAGAAAAATTATTCTTCCACCAATTGGGGTCATCGCTCGATAACCCTGCGGTACTTACGCCAGCAATAATAAAAACCGGCAAAAGCGAAGCAATAGTTTTTGCGCTGAGATTATCAGCCTGCACATACCCCATATACCCACTTACTGCGGCAAAACCAGCGGTAAGCGCTGCAATATATTGTTTGACTACAGCAATGCCGACAATACTATCAATTACGCCAAGTAGTGCAAATACGCATAAATAGACTGTCGATGCGTACACCGTTGTTAATGCGGCGATTTCAACAATACGGCGTAGTGGCGTCCACCATCCATGGGCTAGTGTCCAAGATCCAGAGCGCCGCGCATAGCCGACAATGAATGACAATGCTGTACAAAGTGCTACAACAGCACAACTCATTAAATACAAGCGACCTGAGACTAAACCAATAGCTGGAGCGCCTTGTACGTACATCGTGAGCAGTGACCATGCGAGCACACCGCAAAGCACACACGAGAGCAATCCCGCTGTTTCTGCGCGTTGATGTCGTCCCATGGCTGCTCCCCTGCCAGATGTACTTATGCTATGTAAAGTATCACTTCATACTGTACTTTGCACTTTACCTTGCAGTATGTAACATACTCTGAGCTCACAACGTTAAACAACCGCGCGGTTCATTCCAAGCACTATCATCTTTAGCGTAAGAAAAAGGGAGAGACCCGACAATCCGAATCTCTCCCTATCGGCTACAAATACTGATAGCAGTATGAGCGCAAGCTACTTAGTTTCACCAGTAAAATCAAGCACCATACGACCGTTGATCTTGCCCTGACGCATTTCTTCGAAAATTGCAGGACCATCTTCAACTGGACGCTTCTTAACAACTGGCACTACGATACCACGGGCACCGAAATCGAATGCCTCTTCCAAGTCCTTACGAGTACCTACCAAGGAGCCAACGATACGAATGCCATCGAGTACTGTCTTGACGATGGAAACATCCATAGTTTCGGATGGCAATGCCACGCAAGCTACGGTGCCGCCAGCACGTACAGAATCGATTGCTTGGTTAAATGCAATCTTAGCGACAGCTACTACAACTGCACCATGTGCACCACCGTTGGTCTTTTCCTTGATAACATCGGTAACGTTCTTGGTTTCCATGCTGTTGATAACAATGTCAGCGCCGGATTCCTTAGCCAACTCCAGCTTGTCATTGTTGATATCTACAGCGATGACCTTGGCACCGAACACCTTCTTCGCATACTGTACTGCGAGGTTTCCAAGTCCACCTGCACCATAGATTACAATCCACTCACCTGGAGCAACCTGAGCTTCCTTAATAGCCTTGTATACTGTTACACCTGCGCAAGTGATAGAAGATGCCTGAGCGGAATCAAGTCCATCTGGAACCTTAACTGCATAATCAGCTGGAACTACGCAGTACTCAGCCATACCACCATCTACTGTGTAGCCGCCATTTTCTACAGAACGACACAAGGTCTCACGACCAGTGGTGCAGTACTCGCAGTGACCGCAGCCCTTGAAGAACCATGCAATAGAAGTACGATCTCCAACCTTAAGGCTTGTTACGCCCTCGCCAACTTCTACAACTTCACCAATACCTTCGTGACCGAGAATTCGCCCTGGGACCTTTCCAAAATCGCCAGCAGCAACATGCAAATCAGTGTGGCATACGCCGCAGCACTCAACCTTTACCAGTGCTTCACCGTATCCGACGCTGGGTACTGGTGCGTCATCAATGACTTCAACACCGGTTCCTTCTTGATTTACTACAACCGCTTTCATTATTTCCTCCATTGGCATATAATTTTGAACGGACATTGATTATTCTAGACCCCCCTTGTGCAAAAATCAAACACTATTTGGAATAAAAATTATGCTGTGTGCCGAATATTGAACTTGCATCTCAAAACGAATTTTGGTATAAGCCACAAATGCAGATGTACTTATTTAGCCGTTAAACTACAAAATCTATTTGAGACTTTTTTAAAAAAATAGTGTTAGCAGTTATTCAGGTTGAGTGACAGTTGAGTATATTCGGGCATATAGGCAGGAATCGAATGAGTTGTCAAGAATCAGGTTCTTCCAAAACACAAAAACGCGGTTCATATGAACCGCGTTCCAAATGGTCGGGCTGGCGGGATTTGAACCCACGACATCTTGTACCCAAAACAAGCGCGCTACCAAGCTGCGCTACAGCCCGTTGTTATCGGCATGCCGTAACCAAGAGAAGAGATTACCATATTCTGCATATAAAGCCAACTTACGGGGTGTCTTAAGTATTTGCAACGTTTTTATAAAACTGCACACCCCATAAGATATGGAATGTGCAGTCGAAACAACATGGACTACAGATAAAGAATGTTTAGGCTGTTCTACGTGGGCGCAAACGATATGCTGCAATAGCACAAATTGCCGCAACCACATACGAAGCCGTACTTACCACCAGAGATGGTGTATATGAACCAAACGCGTCAAACATGGCTCCATGACCAACATTAGCCAACGCATATGCCACACTGCCAGATACTGTAGTTACACTGAGAATAGTTGAATAATCTTGTAGTCCGAAGAATTGACGCACCATCCACGGCACAGCTACCAACACTACCCCTTGACCAAGGCCAGCTAGAAATGCTGCCGCAACATCACTGACAGGATTACGCACTACAACAAAGCAGCCCCAGCCAAGTAAACCAATAATGCTATAGAGTGCCACAACTAGCTCCGTAGGGAGACGATCAAGCAAAATACCTATAGTTGCCTTGCCAATTGCAGCACCAAGCATGATGCCAGAAACCACAAGCGCTCCCTGCTCCAACCCTAATCCTCGTGAGCTTTCCATAGCAGACAAATGCACCACAAACCCAGAAATTGCCTGCAAGAGCACAGCAACGATAATAATAAGCCATAGCGAGCGCGTTTTCAGCGACTGCGCTAAAGTCAAATCTTGCACACTGCTCGCATTAGTTTCCGCCTGTTCTTGCACAGCTTTATCATGCCCATATGCGAACTCACCTTTTGCCTCATTCGGACGGAATTTTAAGACAGCAATAGCAAAAGGCAAAATACATACTGCCAGCACAAGAGCAGTGAGACGGTATGAAGTTCGCCAGCCAAAATGAGTAATCCAGGAAGCAACTACAGGATTGAGTATCATACCACCCAGTCCGCTTACTCCTAACGCAATACCCATGGCCAGACCTAATTTGTCCTTGAACCAGTTTGCCAGCAGGACGCTTGGTCCCATGGTGACTGGAATAACGTAAAACACACCCATCAGAGCAAATGCAATATCAAACTGCCAAAGCTGGGTAAACATGGACATAGCTAAAAACAGCAGAGCGCATGCACTAACACATACAGTGAGCAATATGCGTGTATCAATGCGCTTAATAATATTTCCAGCGACAAGTGTAGTTGGGATAGCTGCAAAAGAAAGTAGCGAGCCAGCAAAGGACACCGCAGTTCGGGAAACTTGTAAATCCTCGCCGAGCGGCGTGTAATACAAGCCCATTGTATTGACAATAAAACCGAAACCAACAAAAGATAAGACGCCGCAACCAATAAATACTAACCATGGGCGCCAGTTATGCGTTGCTTGAACGTTCACCTGAACCTCTATTCACTTCAACTCTTCAGCTTGAGCTTTTTGAGCGTAACCGTGTTTATTCTAATAATCAGTTTGTGAACATTTGGAGTACATACAGCAAAGCTAACACTCTTCATCATACCTACATATTTTCACCACTAAATATACATAAATCAGGACCTTCTTTCTAAAATGTGAAATGAATCACAAACTCATTACACAATATTGACACGGTGTCACATACACGATACTGTTATCACTAGCAATTGTGACACAGTGTCACAATAATAGTTGAACGAACTCTACCGAGGAATTATGGTTACACCGACTTTTTTGCGACTTCCAGAAGCAAAACGAGAGCATATTGAGCAGGCACTACTCGATGAGTTTTCACGTGTACCCCTACCCCAAGCCCAAGTAAGCAATATTGTGCAACAAACCGGTATTGCAAGAGGAGCTTTTTACCGATACTTCACAGATATTGATGACGCATACCAATATATGTTGAACTTGGCATTACGCGATATTCACTCAGGTATTAGTGCTTATGAGCGTCCTGAACAATCACATATACAACCACAAATGCAATCACAATCAACATCAAAGCCAGTCACACAATCTCAGGAACAAAATCAGCACACTTCATGTCAACGCAACAACGAATTACAACAGTACTATCAGCGCACCGCCGATTTTATTCATACAACAGCAAACTCACGCTACTACCGCATGATGTTCTGGTATTACCAAGATAATGCTGCTCAGTACGCCAACCAACAACCCAACCCGCAGATCGATGCGCACAATTGGACTATTGCTACACTCACCCATCAGACCATCCGAGACTGCATGTTAGACCCAGACAACAGCAGTAAGTATTTAGCACGATTAGAACAATCACTACATCTTTTGCAGCCATTACCTTAGCTAGTGACTAGCCAAGGATTGCAACTTAACAATATATTCACAATTTTCAAAGAACACTGAGCAAGTTCAGTGCGCCTACCTTAGCCCAACTGTATGCATATCGCATGCGATGCTCGCGCGCTGCCATTTGCTATCTACTGTATTGAGGAAATACTATGCTACTTGCATTCAAAGAAATTCAACGCGAAAAACTACGCTATAGCCTCATTATCGCGCTTATCGCACTTATCAGCTATATGATGCTGGTACTTTCAGCATTAGCTCTGGGTCTAGCCAATCAAAATACGTCAGCTATTTACGGATGGCACGCTCATTCCATTGCGCTCAATGAACAAGCTGATGGCGTCATGCGTGCATCTATGCTCACTCAAGATCAAGTCAACAGCATCAAAGAGCACACTACCGGACAAACAGCAGAAATTGGATTTACCAGCACTCGGCTTACAAGCAAATCCGATACAAAGCACAGTGTTAATTTCCTCGGAAGCACTGCGCAATCATTCATGTTCACCAATACCACGCTCAGTGAAGGACGTATGCCACAAGCTACTCATGAACTTGTAGTTGATAAAGCACTTGCACATAGTGCTCAGCTCGCTGTCGGACAACAAGTTACACTCGGCTCAGACAATACACCATACAAGATTGTCGGCATTGCTCAAGATGCCAAATTATCAGTAGTTTCCGTTGTATATGGCTTACTGAGCGACTGGCACAATATTAGTCCTGTATCGCCAACTATTGCCGCATCAGCCGTTATTTCAACCAGTGGTTTTACCAGCAAAAACGGCACAATTACAACATCGGGGCAAACCACAGCGAATAGTGCAGTCAGTACCTATACTATTGCACAATTCATTCAACACTTGCCAGGATATAGCGCACAAAATGCCACATTTATTCTCATTATTGCTGTGCTTGCTATAGTTACGCTCGTTATTATTGCCGTGTTTCTGTATATTATTGTGCTACAAAAACTCCCTAACATTGCAGTGCTTAAAGCGCAAGGCATTCCTACACGATACCTTATTCGCAGCACACTTGTTCAAGGCACTTCTATTGTCACAGTAGGACTCATTTTAGGTGGTATTGCCACATTAGCTATTGCATGGTTCATACCTGAAAGCGTGCCAATGTATTTCTCACTGCCATTGCAAGGAGTTACTGCACTTGGATTAATACTCATGGGATTACTCGGCTCACTATTGCCTGCATTGCAAATACGAAAAGCTGACCCTATTGCACTCATCCAGTAATTCATGCTGCTTCACACCGTGGCGTCGCACAAACTGTTATCAATATACCAATAGCATTTACTTCTCTTACACCATTTTCATAAGAAGGAACAATGACAACACCTACTAATCCTGAACACTATGCGCTCGCAATGCGCGATGTCACCAAAACATATGGATCAGGTAATGCACAAGTTATGGCATTACGCCATGCCACATTGAATATTCCACACGGACATTTGGTACTGATACTAGGTCCTTCCGGATCTGGAAAATCCACATTCCTTACGATTGCAGGAGGCTTACAAACACCAACTTCAGGCAAAATCACTATTGATGGTCAAGATATCAGCACGCTGAGTAAACATGAACTAGATCAGCTGCGGTTAGCACATATCGGCTTCGTTCTACAAGCACATGATCTTGTACCATATCTGACTGTAGAAGAACAATTCAAACTCGTAGATAGCGTCAAACCTAAAGGTAATCTTTCCAAAACACAGTTGAATGCACTATTGCAAGAGCTTGGCGTAGACCAACTCAAGCATACGCTGCCAAGCAATATGTCTGGAGGGCAACAACAACGAGTTGCACTTGCACGTGCTTTGTATACCAAGCCATCATTAATTCTTGCTGACGAACCTACTAGCGCACTTGATAGCTCTGCTGTACACACCGTGGGAACATTACTGCAAAATATTGCTCATACGCAGCACACCACTATTGTGGTAGTCACCCATGATACGCGCTTAGCGTCATTAGCTGACGACGTCTACCATATGCAAGATGGCGTACTCAGTTACAGTCTCGGTCAATATCATCAATAAACAATAAACATCCACAATAATCCAACAAAAAGTCACTCACACTGGTAGACTAAAGGCGTTTACTTCACACAATGAGAAGGAATTCAATACTATGTCAGCAGAACAATCAACATCTGCCCATGCAAAGCCGACACTTCCAGTGCGTGTACTTGCAGAGCTTGTAGGTACATTCATGGTGTGTTTTGTGACCTATGCGGTTACCACATATGTACTTACCCTCACTGGAAATACCAATAATATTTTGTTGGTAGCACTTACTATTGCAGCAACGTACGCATTAGCAACACTGCTTTTTGCCCGTTATTCTGGTGCACAATTTAATCCAGCAGTAACACTTGCATCGCTCTTCATCGGTCGTACCCATTGGCTCGATGCTTTGCTTTACGTTATTGCCCAAGTAGTGGGCGCTATTGCTGCCGGTGCCGCGGTAATTAAGTTCTTACCTGTTTCAGAACAGCTCAAACTGTCCATGTGGCTCAGCGCTAGCGGCTATAGTTCATCAGTCAACGGCTTTGGCACTGCTTCCCCATCTACGGTAATGTTACAAGGTTCAGGTGCAGAATTTAGCCAAACTTCAGCTATTATTATTGAACTCGTTATGACGTTACTCGTTGTAGCAACTGTTATTGCCACGTTGAGCCCAGCTGATGGGAAATCCAATGGTAACCGTCAAGCTATAGCTTCTGCTCTTGCATATGGCATTGCTACACTTATTGCTTTCCCAATTACCGGAGCTTCTATTAACCCAGTTCGTGCCACTGGTATTGCACTGTTTGCTCAGGGACAAAGTCTAACTGTAGAACCATTAAGCCAGATTTGGCTCTTCTGGGTATGCGCTTTGCTCGCAGGTGCCATTGTTGCACTATGCATTATTATCGTGCGCGTGCTTGCTGCCCAGTCCAATAAACCAAAGAAAGCCAAGTCACCAGCTGTTGTTGAACAGGAAGATACTGATACATCAGCAGACGATGAGACAGCACAGCAAACCGAAAGCAGCGACGCAGAAGATACTGCCACTCCAACTTCTACCACAGACGAACAATCTGTTGCATCTGAAGAAACTTCCGAAGCAACAGATGAGGCATCAGCCCAAAACACTGCTGAAGATACTGCAGTAACTTCTGAGGATGCTGCAGTTGAAGAGGCTAATACCCAAGAAACTAAGTAGCTTCACGAATTAAGTGAAAACTAATATCACTTATACATACGATTAACCGCATTCAAGTTGAATGCGGTTTTTCATTACCATGCTAAAAAGAAAATACTTAACACCGTAATCAGCAATCCGACACCCAGTGAAAAACCAAAGAAACAGTCAAAACCTACGGAACGAATTTTCCACGGACTATGTTCTCTCATTATAAGACGTATCGCTGCTGTACCAATCGCTGTTGCAGCCATGATGCCAACAGCCCAAATCACATGCCCTGCAAGCGCTGTAACTGCGCAAACTACCACACACAGCGCAACAACCCATTCAAATGCCGGAGACCCCTCATGAGCTTCCGAAACGAAAGGCTGTTGTTCGTTATTTTTAGTCGCTGGTGTTTGCACGGTACCTCCTTAGGCTATCTTCAACTACTATACATGAAAGATAGATATCACTACAATGAATAGGGCGCATGCCCAAAGACATACGCCCTATAAAAAGTGTCCTTACTGGCACTACCTACCAACTCAGTGGAAGAAGTGTCGTGTTCCCGTCACATACATAGTAATACCAGCAGCCTGTGCTGCTTCGATAACTTCTTCATCACGGATAGAACCACCAGGCTGAACAATTGCCTTAACACCTGCATTGATCAGAATCTGAGGTCCATCAGCAAATGGGAAGAATGCATCAGATGCAGCCACTGCACCGCGAGCACGCTCCAATCCGTCAGCAAGAGTATTAGCACGCTCAACCGAAAGATTGCAGGAATCTACACGATTAACTTGTCCCATACCAATACCGACAGTTGCTTGGTCATGCGCTAGTAAAATAGCATTAGACTTTACACAGCGCACCGCGCGCCAAGCGAATTGCAAATCCTTCATAGTCTGCTCGTCAGCAGGTTGACCGCTCACTAACTTCCATGAGGATGGATCATCACCTAATGCATTAATCAAATCTGTGTCTTGTACAAGCAAACCGCCATCAATTTGACGAATTTGACGAGACGACATTGGAGGCTCTTGCACCTTCAAAATACGTAGATTCTTTTTCTTGGTCTGGAGCAATTCCAATGCTTCTGGCTCATAATCAGGAGCAACAATGACTTCAGTAAAGATTGGGCGCACGCTTTCAGCCATTGCCAAAGTCACTGTAGTATTAGCTGCGATAACTCCACCGTATGCACTGACTGGATCGCAAGCATGAGCCTTCTTATGTGCTGTTGCCACATCATCGGCAACTGCAAGACCACATGGATTATTATGCTTAACTACGGCAACAGCAATGCTTGGTGCAAAATCCCAAACAGCACGCCATGCTGCATCGGCATCAACATAATTGTTATAGCTCATCGGTTTGCCACCGAGTTGCTCAGCGTGAGCGAATCCTTGACGATGCAGAGGATCAATATACAATGCTGCCTGCTGGTGCGGGTTCTCGCCATAGCGCAACACATGAGCTAGATCCCATGTTCTCGTATAAGTTTGCGCAAATTGCAAGGATTGAGCTTGGTCATCATGCTCTTGCGCATCTGTTGTTGCTGCTGCCTGTAATGTGAAGCTATCTGGGCGCTGCCATTGGCGCTCAGTCCACTGAGTAATGGTGGCGTCATACGCAGCAGTATGCGCGAATGCTTTAGCAGCTAGATACCTGCGCTCTTCAAGAGTAAAGCCAGTTCCTTCGGTAACACGCTCAGCTACCAGTGCATAGTCCTTTGGATCAGTAATAACGGCAACGGTTGCGCTGTTTTTTGCAGCACCGCGTACCATAGAAGGACCGCCAATATCGATTTTCTCAATGGTTGCTGCTTCGTCAGCGCCTGAACGTACCGTGTCAGCAAATGGATACAGATTAACGACTACTAGATCAAATGGCTTAATACCCAGCTGTTCTAATTGCTGCGCATGCTCCGAATTTGTCATATCAGCAAGAATGCCAGCATGCACATGCGGGTCAAGTGTTTTTACACGACCATCGAGGCTTTCTGGAAAGCCTGTGACCTGCTCTACTGGGGTAACTTGTACACCTAATTGGGCGAGTTTTTGTGCGGTTGAACCTGTAGAAACAACTTCTGTACCAGCTTGTACAAAAGCCTGAGCGAGTACTTCAATGCCTTCTTTATGGAATACGGAGACCAAAGCGCGATGAATTGGTCGACGGCTGTTAGCCATTTGTCCTCCTACATTGACGGATCAATGGGTACAGAAGTAACACTACGCGCTGGTCTTGAAGTGTGCGATTCTTGTGATGCATTTTCATCACTATGTGGCGAGTTTTCAGTCTTTTCATACTGAATATTACTGGATACTGTCCGAGGAACTGATACTGTTTGTTCGCTTTCTTGTTCTTTTTGTTCAGTTTGCTGATTGCTTGACTGACTGTTGTCATCTTGTGTGTATTTATCTGATTTGTCCTTATTATGAGACAACACCCGTAATCTAATGGATACCCAGACATACTGCCCAGATAAGGCAATCACACTAACCAACCATGCTGCAAAGCATCCTACTGCACTCGGTCGCACAATTGCGCCAGTCGTTTGTGCGATATTCACACCTAAATTATTCAGCTGTTCAAAACCAAGAGAGCCATTGCTGGCTAAAGCGCACAGTGTCACCACTACAGCAATATTGATAATTGCACCAAATGCCATTAACAAAGGCATGCCAAGGCGCAAAAGCAAACCCCGCCAATCAAATGAATGCTGCTCAAGTGCAAGGCGTACCTCTTCCCAAGGTTGTACGATGCGATAATACTTACGCGAAAACAGCATTACACATAGCACTATAAAGCATGTAATAGCTGGTATCAGCAGTGCAATAATACGCCATGCTGAATGCTCAACAGCCTGAGGAAAAATTGCAAACAACGGTATTGCCGGTACATGTTGAGCAGTATCAGACCACATGGTGAAATGAGTCAGCGAACCGAGCACAAAACCACCGCCTGCTAACCAGCTTGCTGCCCACATCAACAGATTCGGTAACCAAATAATATATAGCACACTAGTAAGTACACGAGAACCAGTATCCATACCGAGCTGCTGCCACACTAGTACAACAGCATCTTGTCCGCGGTATATCCATACACAAAGCGTAATCAAAGCGCAAAGCGCCAGTACACTACAGCTGATATTTGCAAGAATAAAACTGCTTCGCGCCATCTTGCGCAGCATAACGGGTAGCTGCGTCCACTGATTGTGCAGCCACTGATGTAATGGTGTATCTGAGTACATCCATGCAAGCATGTATCCGACAATCATTACTGCCGATGTTTTAGCAAGTGCACTACCAATCGAGTCAGTACGCTCAAAAAGTGCAAGCTGCATAAACCAGTACTGCAAAGCATCCCACGCACACACAGCACTTATCAGAGCAATAATACTTTGTCGAGTACGCGCAGCAATAGCTCTCACTAATGCAATTAATGCCAAACAAATACCCCAAGGCACCAGCGTCAATGACATGGCACTCGTGCGAATACCGACGCCTTGACCGTAGAGCAAAGCACTTGCTGCAAATCCAACAGACTGGTCAGTAAGTGTTGCGACTCCCTCCTCCATTGAGGTAACCAGCAGGAGTAGTGCACTGAAACTGAGCACCACAAAGCCGTACATCAATATGGTAACGAGTGCAACACTCAGTCCTGAGCCAATCTGTTTGAGGATTTGTCGCATGACACTACCTTATCAATACAGTATTCATGCAACACTATTGCACTTGAGATAATGCTTCACGCGCATACTGTGCGGTCTGTCCTGGAGTTTCACCAACTGCAATATGTACCGCTTCAAGAGCCTGCTTCTTTTCCTGTGCTGTGCCCTTGCCTCCAGAGACAATAGCTCCAGCATGACCCATTTGCTTACCCTCAGGAGCAGTAAATCCAGCAATATACGCTACCAGCGGCTTAGTCATATGCTCAGACGCCCATGCTGCTACTTCTTGCTCAGCACTACCACCGATTTCACCAATCATCACTACAACTTTGGTATTTGGATCGGCATCAAATGCCTGCACAGCTTCAAGTAATGTAGTGCCCACAATAGGATCGCCACCTGCGCCCAACGCAGCTGTAAAGCCGATATCTGATAGCTCACCCATAAGTTGGTAGGTTAAGGTTCCTGACTTGGAAACAAGACCAAGAGGACCGTAGGAGACAATATCTTGAGGAATAATACCCAAATTAACTCCCGGTAATGGCGCATCACTTGGCTCAAAAGTCACCAATCCAGGACAATTTGGTCCTACAATTTGTACGCCATGCTGTCGCGCTAATGCAACCATATATGCACTGTCGGCAACAGGAATACCCTCGGTAATAACAACAATAAGCTCTATGGATGCCTCGATAGCTTCTACTACTGCATCTTTGGCAAATCGCGGAGGCACGAACACTACTGATGCTTTTGCTCCTGTAGCTTCCTTCGCCTCTTTACACGTGCCAAAAACTGGAATTTCAACTGAAGAGCCTTGTACATCAAAGGCAACAGTTGTACCCGCTTTACGTGGATTAACACCGCCTACAATGCGCGTTCCTGCTGTAAGCATACGTGCTGTATGCGTCATCCCTTGATGTCCAGTCATTCCTTGGACGATAACAGGAGCGCCCTGTTCAATAAATAATGCCACAATTGCCTCTTTACCGTAAAACTTACTTCTTAAACTATGTATTTCTCTACTGGTTACTCGAACTTGTGTAAAGTATTGACCTCTAGTAGTACAGCAATACATACTATTGGTTACTTCTATAAATCAATACCCCATAGAGACGTTATGCACGTTCACCTGATTCTAGTGCAATTCGTACTGCACATTGTGCCGCTTCCTCCATAGTTTGAGCCACATTGATTTGAGGATTATTCGCGGATTGCAAAATAGACAATCCTTCTGCAGCAGCATTGCCATCAAAACGCACAACAATTGGTCGAATAGCAGTGATTTCATCAAGAGACTGCAGAATACCAGTAGCCACTTCTTTACACGAAGTAATACCACCGTAGACATTGATAAATACCACACGCACTTTTGGATCCGAAAGCACAATTTCCATACTTTGCTTCATCACCTGTGCAGAAGCGCCGCCACCAATATCTAGGAAGTTGGCAGGTTTAATATCACTGCCCTGTTGTTTGGCAGCTCCTGCTACGGCATCGAGAGAGCTCATTACCAATCCTGCGCCATTGCCAATAATCCCAACTTCACCTGCGAGCTTCACATAGTGCAAACCGAGTTGCTTGGCACGGGTTTCCAGTTCGTTCGCAGCATAAGGATCGACAAACTGCTGCCAACCATCATGACGATACGCAGCATTGTCATCAAGTGTGATTTTTGCATCAAGCGCGCATAACGACTTTGAAGCATCGTCATCTGGATCGCCAATTTTAGCTAATGGGTTGATTTCTACCAGTGTCGCATCATTATCCTTAAATACCTGCCACATTTTCAGTAGAATTTGAGCAGCTTGCTCTTCATCAGCATGGTAAAAGCCAATTTGCTGTGCCATAGCACGAGCAGCATCGATATTAAAGTCTTCTAGCGGACTAATATGCAAACGCTTAACTGCTTCAGGGTGCTCTTTGGCAATTTCTTCGACTTCTGTACCGCCATTTGCTGTTGCAAGCACATCAAAGTCACGTGAATTTCTATCGATAGCAATAGAGATATAATACTCGTGCAAAATATTCTTGGCCTCAGCGACGAGCACACCACTGACTTTATGCCCATGAATGGTCATTGGCAGCAATTGCTCCGAGGCTAAAATTGCTTCATCACGTGTATGTACAAGTTTAACTCCGCCAGCTTGACCACGATGGCCAATTTTTACTTGTGCTTTAATGACGCAAGGTAAGCCAATTTCTTCAACGGCCAACGCTACATCATGAGAATTTTGTGCGTAAATAGCGCGCGGGGTTGGAATACCAGCCTCGTCAAGTAACTGTTTGGCCTCATGTTCATACAAATCCATGGTAACCCCGCTTTCCAATAGAGGTAGTTTGTTGCGTACTCAATCTTGAGTAAGTGTAGCACTATACAACAGTTAAGCTGGCATAGTAACCAAACTTGAGTAATGTGATTGCTTAATAGTGTCTGGAATATCAATTCCTGTAAGTTCCATAACGAAGCTAAATCCAGCCACACTCGCTCCACTTGCTTCTATTAATTGCTGTGCAGCTTGAGCAGTGCCACCGGTCGCAATTAAATCATCGACAACAAGCACTCTGGATCCTGGTGTAATTGCCTGCTGTTCAATTTCGATAGTGGCAGTACCGTATTCCAGTTCATAACTTGCGGAAAGCGTTGGAGGAGGTAATTTCCCCGCTTTGCGAATTGCTACAAAACCTTTACCTAAACGCAATGCTAACGGCACACCAATTAAGAAACCGCGCGATTCTAAGCCAGCAATAACATCAAATTCGTCAGCAGGTACAGGTAATGCTTCTTCAAGTCCACGCATCAAGGTTTGTAACGCTTGAGCATCTGCCAGCACCGGCATAAAATCACGGAAAATAATGCCCTCTTTAGGGAATCCTGGAGTTGAGCCTATGCAATTGATAAAATGTTGTGCCTCTTGCTCACTCACGTTTAAGTCTTTAATCTGGATATCGCTGTTCATTATGCTCTTCTTCGTCTACGCTACTGGAATTTTGATGTTCACCATGCTCAAACTCTGTACAACAACGCATGTGAATATGTGTACTGCGCTGCGTATACAGCAAAATAAAGCCGCAATTCTTGAAACACTAGGTGAATTGCGGCTTGTGTTTACTTATGAGACTGCTCTGCAGACTCTTCTTGTTCTGCGGATGGTTCAGTTGCTGCAGCTGGTGCTTCTTCTACACCCTCTGCATTGCCTTCAGCAGCATCAGCAGTCTGCTCTTGTGCGTCCTGATCTGTCTGTGCTTCGGTAGCTTCTTGCTGTGAACGCTCATATTCTTCGTCGCTGACATACTTTGGTTCCACTGGAGCCTCGGTAATAGCTTGAATGCGCCAACGGCTACGAGAACCCTCGGAATCAAGAACCACTTGATCGTGATCAAGATCTACTTCAACAATATTGCCAATCAAACCAGAGAGTGTAGCAACTTTGTCACCTGGTTTGAGGTTAGTACGAAAATCGTCCTGCTTGCTACGCTGTTTTTTAGCGTTACGGCTCTGCCAGAACATTATCAGCACCATAGCGAGAACTAAAATAATAAGGAACATTCCATTAGGATCCATGTGCGTAGCACTCCTTGCATAACCAATCTCAGCGTATACCACTGAGCATTGCAGACACTAACTCTTTAAGGCTAAAACAGCACATTGACATCATCAGGCGGCAGTATTCCCAAATGCTGCCATGCTTTACGTGTCGCCACACGCCCTTTTGGCGTGCGAATCAAGAACCCCTCACGAACTAAGTACGGTTCGCATACAGTTTCCACGGTTTCTGATTCTTCACCAACCATTGCTGCTAGATTATTTAATCCCACAGGACCACCATTAAAGTTACGACAGATGGCTTCAAGTACTGCCATATCAAGGCGATCCAAGCCTTCTGTATCAATTTGATACAAATCAAGTGATTCGATAACGGCCTGGGCATCAACTCGAGGAAGATCATGCACCACAGCCCAATCCCTGACTCGGCGTAGCAAACGATTAGCAATACGCGGTGTGCCACGGGAACGTCGCGCTAATTGGTCAGCAGCGTCATCGTCAACTGGTAAGCCCAAAACTGCTGAGGAACGCTGAATAAGGCGCTGCATTTCTGAACGAGGGTAAAAATCTAAATGTGCCGTGAATCCAAATCGTGCACGCAAAGGAGCCGGAAGCATACCTTCTCTTGTGGTAGCTCCGACCACAGTAAAGCGAGGAAGTGTCAGAGGAATAGAAGAAGCCCCAGGACCTTTGCCCACCACTACATCAACGCGAAAATCCTCCATAGCAATATAGAGCAATTCCTCTGCAGGACGTGGTAAACGATGAATCTCATCAATAAAAAGCACTTCCCCTTCTTCCAATGAAGAAAGAATTGATGCTAAATCACCAGCATGAGCGATAGCTGGACCAGAAGTCACACGAATAGCTGATTCCAACTCATGTGCCACAATCATGGCCAATGTTGTTTTGCCCAATCCCGGAGGTCCAGCAAGCAAAATATGGTCAGGAGCCACACCACGCTTGCGCGCAGCATCTAGAAATAACTTCATTTGTGCTTTAAGTTGTGGCTGCCCAATAAATTCATCCAACCCTTGAGGACGAAGCTCTTCATCACTAACTGCATCTGCACCTATGGGTGCTGCTTGAACCATCCGTAACGACTCTTCACGAGCATTATGGTTCATTCCATCGCCTACTTCACTGATCATATTCACCCCCTTATGCATTATCGACCCTTATCCAGCCACGCTAATGCAGCTTTAAGTACTTGTGGTACTTGTTCACTGGTTATCGGCTGCTGCAACTGCTGTTCCTTAATCACACTGCGCACAGCCTCACTCGCATCGCGCTGCTGCCAGCCTAGGTACATAAGCCCTTCTACTGCCTGAGCAACACCTGAATCCTCAATTGCATCAACTTGCTGCGCGTCTGTTGTGGAGTGCTGCTGATCATTTTGCACAAACTGTAGAGAACCTTTAAGCTCTAATACAATTTTTTGAGCACCTTTTTTACCAAGACCGGGAGCTTTGGCAAGAGCAGTAATATCACCTTGCTCCACCGCAGCTTGCAATTGTTGAGCACCTAAAGTACCAACAATAGATAATGCCACTTTAGGACCAATACCACTAACCTTTTGCAATCGTATAAAAAGCTCTTTACTAGTCTGGGAAGTAAAGCCATACAAAGCAATGGCATCTTGCGAAATATTAAGCGTTGTGAACACATGGGTCTGCTGACCGACATGCATACTCATAAGCTCTTTGCTCGGCATACGAACTTCATACCCCACACCTTGCACAACTACTATGGCATGCTCTTTGCCAATAGCTGCAACAGTGCCTTCTAAACTCGCAATCATAGTCACCTCCCAACCCGCAATTAAACGCATATCAATTCGAACATCTGTTCGATATTGTATCGGAAAGTTTACACACTCGCTACTTTTACATACCTCGGCGTGTACCGCGTCCTCGTTGGGCTTGCGCTTGAGCTTGAGCCCATTGCCGTTGAGCAGCGGTAAGATGCTGTTCTCGCTCTCCGCCTTGTAATGCACCTGATGGTCGTAGCGCATGACACATAGCCAAAGCCA
This sequence comes from Galliscardovia ingluviei, assembly GCF_014635685.1. Taxonomy (GTDB): domain Bacteria; phylum Actinomycetota; class Actinomycetes; order Actinomycetales; family Bifidobacteriaceae; genus Galliscardovia; species Galliscardovia ingluviei. The sequence continues at coordinate 398,146 of NZ_BMDH01000001.1, read as the reverse complement.
ATGCATCGGCAGCATCGGCCGGCGTAGGCAGTGTATTAAGACCTAAAATTCGCGTCACCATTCGCTCAACTTGTATCTTCTGCGCTTGACCGTTGCCAGTAATCGCTAACTTAGCCTCCGTCGGTGTGTGCAAAGCCACAGGAATGCTACGTTGTGCAGCAGCCAACATCGCCAATCCAGCCACTTGAGCGGTACCAAGCACTGTAGCCCTGTTTTCTTGGGCGAATACACGCTCAATAGATACAGCATCGGGGCTAAATTCATCGAGCTTGGCGCTAATGCCCTGAAAAATACGCAGTATGCGCAAATCTTGTGACAGATGTGGATCTGAACGCACCACATCCACGTGAATAAAGGAAAGCCGGCGAGCTGCGCCGGCTTCTACCACGCCTATCCCGCACCGTGTCAGTCCAGGATCGACCCCTAAAATAATCATGAACTACTCTTCGTCCAGCTGAGCCATAATTTCGTCAGTGGCCTTCCATGTGCTGTAAATATTTTGCACATCGTCCAAATCATCCAAGTTATCAATTAGCTTGGAGACCTTGCGAGCATTATCAAGATCAAGCTCAATTTCGTTCATTGGCACCATTTCAGTTTCTGCAGAATCGTAATCAATGCCAGCATCCTGCAAAGCCTTACGTACTGGTACCAAGTCACTTGGATTAGTAGTTACTGAGTAGATGTCGCCATCTTCAACAACATCTTCTGCACCAGCTTCTGCAGCAATCTCAAAGAGCTTATCAAAATCAACGCCTTCACTTGGCACTTCAATAATACCCTTGCGCTCAAAGTTGAAGCTTACGGAGCCGTTTTCAGCTAACGAGCCACCACCCTTAGACAAGGTAGAACGCACATCTGCAGCAGCACGGTTGCGATTATCCGTCAAGCAGACAATAATCAGACCAACACCACCTGGTGCATAGCCCTCATATACGATCTCCTCGTAGTTAGCGCCACCTGCTTCTTCACCGGAACCACGCTTAACAGCACGTTTAATGTTGTCTGCAGGCATGGAGTTCTTCTTAGCTTTAACAATAGCATCGAAGAGTGCAGGATTACCGTTAGGATCGCCACCACCTTGACGGGCTGCGATTTCAATATTCTTGATGAGCTTTGCGAAGAGCTTGCCACGCTTTGCATCAATAGCGGCCTTCTTATGCTTTGTGGTCGCCCACTTGGAATGTCCTGACATACTTCTCCGATCAGGCTAGACGATAAAACTTCGACACGATGTTACGGCGTAAAGCAGACATTTGCTTCAATAAGAGAAAAGTCCCACGACTTTCATAACGTCGCAGGACTGTATTGTGGCTTATTAGCCACTTCAAGCCTATGGCTTTACTTAAGCATTTGGCCTCTTGCCGTGATTTGCACCCTTCTTACGGCGTTCACGACGCATACGTCCACGCTTGCCCATTTGGCACTCCTTTACTAATCAACTTACGCCTTGTGGATTATCGCATATTACCCAGACTAATGCAAATATGCAAGCACTTGTCTACGCCAATACACGTTGTAAACACAAGTATTTAGGCACGTGATGCAGCAATAAACAACTCGGTAGTGCTTGTCGATCCTGGCTCGATAGTAATCAAATCAATACCAGTATTAAAAGCATTCGCATAAGCTGTTTGAGGCTCTACAGCAACGCCTGCAGGATGCTGGGGAGCTGGGAAATGTGTGCCTGTGCACACCTGGAAGGAGGTAATCGTTTCATCGCCGCCGATACGTACTACTACCCCATCAGGGCGAGTGAATACAGCGGTCACCGTACCATGGTCATCATGCTGTAAATCTGTCCACGCATCATCAAATGGCTGCTCGGTAAGTAGCGTTGCTTGACGCAAATCATATTTAGTACCTTCAACAGGCTCCGTACCAGTTGGAATTAAATTCTGGTCAACAGTAACATGCGTATTACCAGGAATCATGAGTGAGCACTGAGCATTGTGCTCATCGATTTCATCGCCATAACCATGCAAACCATTAGCAAGCCAAGGGTGCACTGCCAAAGCCCATGGAGCCTTGCGATCGCCATAATTGGTAGCACGAATAACGATATGCAAGCCCTGTTCATCCAGACGGTACTCTGCTTCAACAGTTACATCAAATGGGTATCCAGCAAGTGCAGGGGTGCGCCAAGACAAGGTAACTGCCGACTCTTGCAATGATTCAAGAGTCCAACGTTCACGATATCCATAACCATGAATAGCAGTATTACGCTCATGCTCATCAATTGGTAGCACATAAGTATTGCCGTCAAACGTATAGGTTCCTGCTTCAATGCGATTTGGGAATGGCACCAAAATCTGTCCATGGCATGTCGGTGCAGGTTCATTAGCATCAAAAGGCACAATAACTTCTGTGTCTTGCCAATCTAAGCGGCGCAACGTTGCACCTTGTTCTGTAATTACTGCTCGATAATCACCATATGTAATAGTGTATTGTGCACCAGTATGCGGGCTACGCATTTGAGTCATTTTTTCTCCCAATACATCCGACCTTTGGGTAGCGCACACGTCCACATTGTATGCGCACCACCTTAGTCTACAACAACCGGTTCACTGGGCGTGTATGAACAGACACGAACACATGTACACATAGTCACGCATATTTACAGCATTGTCGGCTTGTTTCGCAACAATAGCTGTATGTCATGGACGATATCAACTGCTATCCAAACCTTAGAACAGCTGCCAGAACAGCCACTAATCACCACACTAGCTAACAGTGCACTCCTCGGATTTGACACCGAAACCACGGGCATTGACACCGATAGTGATGCCATTTGTTCTGCTACGTTAGTATGCAAATTCCCAGACACCTCTTGGCAAGACTATGGGGTACTGCCTTGGATTATTAATCCGCATCAGCCAATAGACCCCCGAGCAAGTGCTGTAAATGGTTTTACTGATGAATACTTGCAAACACATGGACGAGAACCAGAACAAGCACTAGACGAAATTGCCACAGTAATTACTCTTGCCCAGCGCAAGCATATTCCATTGCTGGCTTACAATGCGCCATTTGATGTTGCTATGATTGAGCACAATCTTGAACGTTGGGGGCTTCCTACTATTCAACAGCGGCTTGAGCAAACATCAGACATGCTGTTAGTTGTTGACCCGCTGGTACTTGATCGCGCAATTTCACACCGTTCTGGGAAGCGTACACTCAGCGCCACCACCTATTATTACGGCGTAGTGCCACACGGAGATTTTCACGATGCCACAGCGGATACTATCGCTGCAGTGGAACTAATCGAACCAATGGCTCGTCTCTTCCCACAAATTAGCAATCTTACCCTAGAACAACTGATGACTTGGCAACGTAATGCCCATGAACAGCAGCAAGAAAGCTATATGCAGTGGGCTGCGAGAAATGGTAAACGCGCATGGCGCAGTAATTGGTTATAAGGATACTCAAACCTTTTAGTGCTATGCCATTACTCATCATGGTTATGCGTTGAGTTGTGCATTTTCTGACTGATGGTCGCACTCACTCCATCAGCACGCATAGTTACGCCAACTAAAGCATCGGCTAAAGCCATAGTGCGCTGCTGATGAGTGATTACCAAAAGCTGTGATGATTCACGGAGCTTTTCAAAGGCATTGAGCAATCGCGTCAGATTCATATCATCTAACGCTGCTTCAACCTCGTCAAGAATATAAAAAGGACTTGGTCGTGCAGTAAAAATAGCAAAAAGCAAAGCCAGCGTAGTCAGCGAGCGTTCGCCGCCAGATAGTAGCGACAACTGCTTTACCCGTTTGCCAGCAGGTCGTGCCTCGACATGTACTCCTGCCTCTAACGGATGTTCATAATCGTCAAGTACGAGTTTGCCAGAACCTCCTGGGAAGAGCACAGCAAACATCTCCTCAAACGCATACGCGGTGGCATTAAAGGCTTCGATAAAGGTATGCTGCATTGTAGTGTCAAGATGGTCGATAAGCCTTAGCAAGTCATTACGTGAGTTAATCACGTCGTCGCGTTGCTGATTGAGGTGGCTGAGTCTATCTTGTAATGCATCATATTCTTCTACAGCAAGTGGATTGATTTTGCCGAGCCTGGCGAGCTGACGAGTTGCCTGCTCAAATTCTTGAGTTTGTTCATCTCGATTAAACGCGCGAGTCAGTGGCTGATTGTGTTCATCAACGCTTACGCTACCGTCTTTGGCATACACTGGTACTGGCTGATCGGGACCATACTGTGCAATAGCTTGTTCTACGCTTACCCCTACATCGGTGCGAATAGCGTGTTCGAGCTGCCCAAATTGTATAGCTAATCGCTCACGTTCAATATCTAAGGTACTTTGACGCTGTTGAATGTGTGTGAGCTTACTTGATAGTTCGTGTTGTTGCTCTCGCCACGCACGCAACTGCGCTTGTTGCGCGCTTGAGGATTCTTGTAGCCGCTGGAGTTCTTGCTCAAGTTCAGCACTATCCTTGGCTATCTGTTCGATAGTATGGTGTGCGCTAGAGGCTAATTGCGTCAAATGTTGCGCTACCTGCTGGTGTTGCTCGTTGCGTTGCTGAGTTTGTTCATTTTTGCGCTGCATAGTTTGCGCATTATCTTGGAGCATATGTGCTTGACGCTGGTATGACTCTAGTGCTGTTTGTGCCTGACTCAGCTCCTGTTTAGCTGCCTGTTCGTGAGTGCGGGCATCACTGAGCTTTTGCTCAATTTCTCGTTCGTGTGCTTGTAGCGTACGCGGATCTCCTCGGTTATCGCTCTGCTGCATTGCACTTTCTAGTGCTGTTTGTAGCACTGCTACACGCTCTTGGGCGTGATTTACACGATCTTGTTGTTCTGCAACTCGTGTTACGCATGTTTGTAGCTCAGCTTGTGCCTGCTGTAATGCTTGTTCAGCACCATCTAGCGTAGCTTTCCATCGCGCTGCCTGAATTTTTCGCTCATTGCGCTCCTGCTGTAAGCGTTCTACCTGTGCTTGTGCTATTGCTACTGCTGCTTGTGTTTGTTCACGTTCTTGCTGTGCCTGCTCAAGGTCTTGTTGCAAACTGGCAACTTGGGTAAGCGCTTGATCTCGTCTTGCAATCAAGCTCATATCGCTATAGGCTCCTGCTGAGCCTTGTATTACGGCATGCGCGGATACCCAGCATTGTGTTGTTGTTAATACTCTAGACCATCCGCGCTGCCACATAGCTTGTAGTTGTGCGAGACTTGGTTGTCCTTGCGCTGTATACACACATGTTTGACCGAGCAGTTGTTGAACCGCTTCGGTAATATGCTGGGCTTGCTGCGCATGCTTACCTTCACTGATGCGCGCACTAATTAGCTGTGCTGCTGGTTCAAAACCTTCAATAAGCGTATATGTAGCTTCGTGATTGTACAGATTTTGCTGCTTTTGATGCATTGCATCCTGTGCATCAGTGTCCATATCCGCATTGGTATTGCTATCTGCAGCAAGTAATGCTAAACGAGCACTGGTTGATTGCAGCGTTGATGCAATATCAGACAACGATTGCACGACGAAGGCTTGTCCTAAAGGTTCTAATGCAAGTGCAATAGCTTCTTCAAATCCTTCACGCACACGCAAAAAACTACTCAGCTTACCCAGTACATGCTCACCCTGTGTAAGAGACGCCGGCAATTCTTGTACCAATGCTTCATCGCGTGCCTGCAAAGTATCATCAATGGCATCAGCTTTTGCTTGTACTGCTACAATCTTCTGCGAAATTTCTTGTTCGTGATGTTGAGCATTAGTATGCGCTACTCGAGATGTTGAAAGCATATCGCGCGCTTGTTCTAGTTGCGTAGCAGCTGTCTGCTCGTCAAGTTCATCTCGGGTTTGCGTTTGCAAAGTATCGATATGATCTCTTGCCGATTGAACCTTTGCTTGTGCTTCTTCCTGCCGCTGATTCGCCTCTTGCAAGCGCTGTTCTTGCTGCGTAAGCCCTGCCGTTGCAGCCGCATATTGTTGCTGGAGCTGCGATATTTGCGCATCATGTGCCTGAATTACAGATTGCAACTCATCAACTGCTTGTCTCACTCGAGCAAGCTCATGCTCATGATGAGTACGCGAAGTTACTGCTTGATCAAGCGTAAGTTTAGCTTTAGAAATCACTGTTTCTTGATGCTGTGCCATAGTCTGCAACTCTTGTACTCGAGCAAGTAACGGCTCAACACTTTCTTGGCTCACAGGCACAATGCTTTCCCTGTGATGCCGAGCACGCTCAGTAGCTACAGTTTGCAGTGTTCGATAGCGTTCGAGTAATCGATCCAGTTCACGTCGCACTGTGTGTAATTGTTCAAGTTGAGGGTTTGTCAATTGAGCAAGTTGTTCTGCTTGCTTAATTTGATCCGCTAATACTGCAAGTTTACCACTTAGTGTCTCGTGTTCAAGGCGCACGCCGGTAAGCTCTTGCATCACTATTTGCCGCTGGTCTTGCATAGCAGCAGCATCAGCGGCATGTAATCGTGCTCGCGCATCATGCAATCGAGCGGTAATCATGTCTGCCTTACGCGACATACTCGCTTGCCGAGAAAGCGGTCCCATGCGGGTGTGTATTTCTTGAAGTACATCATCAAGGCGCTGAATATTATCTGCAGCAGCATCTAGTTTACGTAGTGCACGCTCTTTGCGCCTACGGTGCTTCAAAATGCCAGCGGCTTCTTCAATAAGTGCGCGATGACCCTGAGGATCTGCATGCAGTATGGCATCAAGACGCCCCTGCCCTACAATAACATGCATATGAGCACCTAAACCGGCATCATTAAGCAATTCTTGAACATCAAGCAGGCGGCAAGGAGTACCATTAATAGCGTATTGAGAACCACTATTTCTAAACAGTGTTCTAGTAATGGTGACTTCGGTATATTCAATATCCAGCGTGTGGTCGCTGTTATCAATGGTGAGGCTCACCTCAGCTCGACCTAAGGCTGGTTTGGATGAGGTACCAGCAAAAATCACATCATCCATTTGGCTACCGCGCAAAGACCGTGCACCTTGCTCACCCATCACCCAAGCAAGCGCATCAACTACGTTTGATTTGCCTGAACCGTTAGGACCAACAATAGCGGTGATTCCTGGTTCAAAGCGCAATACAGTAGGCTGCGCAAAGGATTTAAATCCTTTTAGTGTGAGTTCTTTAAGATACACGGCCCTCTCCGAGGTCTCCATAAGGTACTTACATATTATACGCGCTGGTTTTTCGGTTTTTTCAAATCCTCGTCTTCACGCTCTTTAAGCAAATACCTCGCGTCTCCAGCAGTGACAAAACTGCCGCAGACCAGCACACCATGTCCATATCCTACGCCAGTTTCATCGCCTGCATCTACTAAATCAACAGCAGCTTGAATAGCATCTGGCATAAAGTCTTTGCGAATTACTCGGTCAGCTCCAAAAATGTCAATAGCAATGCACTCAAGCTCTTGTGCTGGCATCACTCGTGATTTCCATGAATTCTCAGTTACCACGATGGTACTCAGCATTGGTTCTAGAATAGAGAGAACCTCTTCTACTTGCTTATCACGCATCATAGAAACCACACCAACGATTTGCTGGAAATCAAAGTTTTCTTCGATTGTCTCCCGCAGTGCCTCCACGGCTTGAACATTATGCCCGCCATCGACAATAATCGTTGGCGAAGTACGTACTACTTCAATACGCCCAGGAACTTTTACTCCGCCGAGTGCTTCAGCTACTACATCACCATCGAGCGCACCGGAGACGGGAACTACTACTTCGGCAGCCGCAAGTGCAGCCAACGCATTATGCGCTTGATGTTCACCGAACATGGCAACTGGTACTTGCTCATACGTGCCAAGAGGTGTAGCTAATGTAACTACTTGCCCTCCAACTGCAGGCTGTCTTGAAACCACCTGTAGCGTTTCTCCATCGATAAGTACAGGAGATGCTCCTGCTTGTAATGCAGCTTCTTGCAAAATTGGCATCACTTGTGACTCATGCGGCTGTGGTCCAATAATAACTGTGGACTTTGGCTTAATAATACCAGCTTTTTCCTGTGCAATCTGCTCTACGGTATCGCCAAGCCACTGCATATGATCCATATCGATTGGTCCGATAATAGACACATCACCATCAAGCACGTTGGTGGCATCCCAACGACCGCCCATGCCAACTTCTACTACGGCAACATCTACAGGCGCGTCAGCAAAAGCCCAAATTGCCATAGCTGTGAGTACTTCAAAAAAGCTCATCGCCGGCTGGTGGGCAGCAGTAAATTTCGCATCGACTAATGCAATAAAATCTTTGGTTTGATTCCAAATATCAATAAAATGGTCATCATCAAGTGGCTGACCGTCTATAGCAATGCGCTCTGTAATTTTCTCAACATGAGGAGACGTATATAAACCAGTGCGCAGTCCGTATGCTCGACAAATTGCTTCCACCATACGCGCTGTCGAACCTTTGCCATTCGTGCCGGTGATGTGTACCACTCTAAACGACTGTTGTGGAGACCCAAGTATATCCATGATCATGCGCATACGGTCAAGCGTTGGATCGAAATCATGTTCTGGAGCACGTTTCATTATTTCACGTGTGATTTCAACCAAAGACTGCCCTTGGGAATTTGGATGCTCAAATGACATACTTGCCTTCCAATGTTTCTCTATACAGCTACAACTTATCGCCATGGCTATTGTAGTCGTTTCATGTGATAACACACTCAACTCTAAGCGAAGTTCACATTGCACCCAAACTACTAGGCTTGTATGATTTCGTACAGTCTCAAAACTATGGTAGCTCATAAAGCAACAAAGCGAGGAATTATGGCTTTATCACAACATCAGTCAATGCCGCAGGCATCAGCACAACAACCAACTGTCAGCGATGACGAAGAACTGAGCATGCAAAGTATCAGCGATCGCGGTAATAATCGCACATTGGCACCCCATTCTGACTCATTTAAAAACTTTATGACACAAGGCTGGGATGATGAGCACTCTCAAGTTCAGCCATTACCATCAAGCGAATGGACACCTAGCCGACTTGCCACATTGGGTAAGCGGTTTATTGGCGAACGTATTGTCATTCCTGCAGGACAGCTCAAAGCTCGCAATAATGATTGCGATTATGCTTTTAGACCAGATACCACCTTTGTCTACTACACCGGTTTGGGTGAAGATTTTGAGCCGGGAGCTGTGCTTGTACTCAATCCGCGTATGCCTCAGACCACAGTTACCGGAACTGCTGATCCACGTCATACCCAAGTGGAGAGCGCCACGCATGATGCAATGCTTTTTGTCCATCCTCGTGCCGATCAAAGCACTCAGGATTATTATCGTTCAGCACAGTTTGGCGAGTATTGGATTGGTCCAAGACCTGGTCTACAAGAACTCCATACTATGACCGGTATTGCAACTTATGATATTGCAAGCCTGCGTGATGTATTGAGCAAAGATGTGGGCACTGAAGCTCATGCAGTGCAACTGCGTGTTTTGCGCCATGCTGATAGTGAAGTTACTGCAATGGTCGATGAAATTCGACAAGAGGCAGGGCTTGATGATACTGCGCATAACGGCGCTATGGATGACCGCTTATATGAATTTAGTGCTGAGCAGCGTATGGTGAAAGACTCTTATGAAATTGGCGAAATGCAACGCGCGGTTGATGCCACTCATGAAGGCTTTACACGCATGCTTGAAGCACTCCCCCGAGCAATTGGTGTCGAACGCGGCGAGCGCATACTCGAAGGTGCATTTAACGCTAATGCTCGCGAAGTAGGTAATGATGTTGGCTACGGCACGATTGTCGCTTCGGGCGCTCACGCACCTATTTTGCATTGGATGCGCAATAACGGTACGATTACTAATGGTGATTTGCTGCTTATTGATGCCGGTGTGGAAGTTAATAGTTTATATACCGCCGATATTACTCGTACATTCCCAGTAAATGGTCATTTTACACCTTTACAGCGCAAACTGTATCAAGCAGTACTTGACGCTCAGCAAGCTGGCTTTGAAGCAGCACAACCGGGAGCTACCTACCACGATATTCATTTTGCTGTAATGCGCGTGTTGGCTGAGCATTTGCACGCTTGGGGTATTTTGCCGGTAAGCGTTGAAGAATCACTCAGCCCCGAAGGTCAGCAGCATCGACGTTGGCATGCTTGTGGTTGTGCTCATCATCTGGGACTTGATGTTCATGATTGCGCACAAGCACGGTATGAGTCTTATCAGGAAGGCGTAATTCGCCCTGGCATGATTTTTACTATTGAGCCAGGTTTGTATTTTAAGGAGAACGATTTGCTGGTACCACAAGAGTACCGTGGTATTGGCATTCGCATTGAAGACGATGTGCTGATGACTGAACAAGGACCACAGTGGATGAGCAAGGCCATTCCAAAAGAAATTGATGAAGTTGAAGCCTGGATGGCGCAAGCTGCTCAAGCATAAACTCTAGTGCATTAGCGCAACCCAGCTCAACTCAATTGACGTCCTGTACTACATTCCTTGTTGCAAACTCAACAGCAATGAGGGAGCAATGAGGAGTGTAGGTTCCTCGTCTTAATCGTTAGGAGCAGATATGGCGACTCCACAATTTATTCTTGATTTACGCACTCGCATTGGTCATGATCCTTTATGGCTTATGGGAGTAACTGCTTGCATTGTCAATAGCAAGAATGAGCTTCTACTCGCCAAACGTGCAGATACTGATCAATGGGCGCTGATTTACGGCATTATTGAGCCAGGTGAAGAAGCTGCCGACTGTGCAGTACGAGAAACTTTGGAAGAGACCTGCGTACCGTGCACTATTGATGCATTAGTTGCCCTTACCTCCTCACCTCGTATGATTACTTATGCCAATGGCGACCAAGCACAGTATATGGATCACATGTTCATCGGCCATGCTACTGATGCACAAGCTGCACTTGCGCAAGTGGGCGATGGCGAAAATACAGCAGTTGGCTGGTTTGCTCAGGATGCTTTGCCTGACAATCTTGCACAAAGTACTCGTGAACGGTTGCAATTACTCGATCAATGGCGTGCTCAAGGCTCTACATCTGCTATTTTTGGTACGACTATTACTCAGGCTTCTTCCTGAAAGCAGCAATCTTGAGATATACGCATCGCGCATACGTGTACATATGCAAAGAGCTCTTGCGAACTATCGTTCAGCTGGCTGCGTGCGCAATACTACATGAGTACGGTCTGATAACGAGGTAGCATACAAGGTTGTATTTCCTCCATCCGCAAGATGAAGTGTTTTGCGCAGAGTAGCTACACTTTGTGGAAAGTTACGCACACTGATATTAGCATGAGTTAAATCTTGAACTAGTGCGCGCAACTGCTTTTTATTAGCTGAACTTACCCCTGTTATGCTCATGCATTTTCCAGGAAAAGTGGGAATGACTTGTGTTGCAATATAGAGATGAGAGTTGGGCGCAAGCTGGGTCACCCCATAGCGGCGTTCAAGATAGTCGAAACATCCTGCTTTCATCATTGCTGCATGCGGTTCATACACATACGCAGCACCTTGATGCGCTTCAAGCCATGCCAGATCAATCGGCATAGTATCAGTGTCAAAATATTGAACCGCATTATTAGCACCGTCGCTATCGATAGCGTATTGCTGGAAACGAGTATCCGTGAACGCTATCTCATCAAGTATGGTATTACTTCCAAGAATGTGGGCAATATGCAATGTTGGTAGCATATTGTGTTGCGCCAAGTAGGTAGCCATTTCAGGTCTTACTACAACAATAAGTAGTTCTTTACACTCACGCTGTACTGCCACAATATGAACATCCTGCACTACCCCATCAGTAATATCATCTACAGCTTTATGCCAATCAAGCATTGGTGACAGTTTTATCATCACTATTGGGGCAGCGTTAAGCATCGATGGCAACATGGTGAGCACATTCGGTGTGCAATCTGCTATCGCGTACGTGCGACCACCTGCTTGGTCTCTTCGAGCCGGATCAATTATCATGCAGGTAACTTGTTGGTGCGCATTATTGATGCGGCCGAGTACAAGCTGTGCGTCATCACATTCCACTTGTACATGGTCAAGCTCAAACACACGCATATTGTGTTGCACAATGTGTGCTAGTTCGCGATTGCGTTCTACCATAGTCACCTTGTCAAAAAGCGGTGCCAACAGCGTACAATCCACGCCAAAGCCACCGGTAAGGTCCACTAATCTGCTCGATTCAGTATGTACTGCTGGCAGAACTTTCAACAATGAAGCCAATACTTGCTGTTTATATGTGGCAGTTTGCTCGGAAGAGCACTGTTCCATAGAGAGCTTTATTGGAAAAACAATATGATCATACTTCACCCATCGTGGTAATTTATGTTCGGCTCGTTGCCATCCATCAATCTGTTGCAAAGCGGCATGGAAATTGACTTGTGACTCAGGCTTAGCATGGAGTGCAAGCTGTGTAACCTGTTCATGCTGATACTGGTGGACAAACCGCCATGTTTCCTCGTTATAGAATGCAGCAGGTTCGCTTTCATATACCATAGTCTGTTCCATATTCCATAGCGCTTCAAGTTACTGTAGCAACTTACTGTACTATAGCGGCTTATATATCACAAGAGACTACTGTAGCCGCAATGTATACGGCTATCGTGCTTTGTTTACACTAGCTCTTCGTACATCGCCAAATGCGCATATGCTTACCAACTTATACAGGTTTTGCGTAGACTACATATTCATAAATGAAACCGGATGATCAATAAGATTGCGTAACCCAAAAGCGGCCGCACCGTAGAGTGCTGGATGTTCAATATCGCAGCATGAAAGCACTTTAATATCCATGGCATATCGCGCCAAAATCTGCGGAGCTATGCGTAACTTTAATCGTAATGGTAAGTCTTCTTCAAACACTGACCAGAATCCACCAAGCACGATAGTATCAACATCAAAAATATTGATGGCATCTGCGGCAACAGATGCCATAGCACTTAGTGCCTGGTCAATAGCCAGCACTGCTTTTGTATTACCTGCTCGCCATAGCTGATACAATGCTGAAACATACTCGCTTTTTGCAGCTTCATCGCCTTCTGCCAATCCTGCCATTTTTACAAGTTCACGGCGTCCTGCATACATTTCGAGGCATCCTCGCCTACCACAGCGGCACCTTGGTCCATTCATATCAACAGAGACATGACCAAGTTCTCCTGCAAAACCGTGATCACCTGGCACCACGGTGCCACCTCGCACTACTGCCCCACCGACACCAACGTCAGTAGAAATGTATAAAAATGATGACTGATGCGTCAGCGATGACCTATTACCGCTGCCTTGATACGCGTAACTCGGTACTTGTGCAATTGCCGCAAAATTTGCTTCATTATCAGCAATAGCATGTAAACGATTTACCACGTCATACTTCGTTAGTTCGAGGTTCGTCCAACCTAAATTATTAGCAATAATAAGTTTATTGCCATCGCTTACCAAACCTGGAAGCGCCAGAGCTGCACCAGCAATATGAATGTGCTGCTGCTCTAGCATGCGTTCAATGCGATGAACAATTTCATCAAGTTTTGCAAAAATATCATCTGGATCGGTATGTTCCATTACTTGATCAACCCACTGATACGCTAGTGTGTTACCCGCCACATCAACAACAACGCATCCATACCCATCAGTATTGATTTGCATACCTAATCCAGCCCATGCTCGAGGCTTAAAAGTCAGCGGAGTGCTTGGTCTGCCATTCCTGCCAGCTTGACCATCTTGTTGCGGTGTAAGCTGCTCGAGTACATTATTGGATAGCAAGATTTCTGCAAGCAAGGACAATGTAGCTTTGGTCAGTCCAGTTTCTTTGGCTAGTTGTGCTCTGGAAAGTGGTGTCGGCGAGTGTAATAATGTTGAAAGCACAACAGAGAGATTATGATTACGCAAATCATCCTGATTGATACTTGCTGACCTTGACACAGTGCTCTCCTTTACGCTTGCCCATATGTCCTATTTGAGAGTCGGCACTACTGTACCACTATTTTGTCAAAATTATAAACTAATTTTATATCTTTAATTTCAACGATATCAATCTATTGTTATCGTTTTCCACTAATCTGTATATCTATTATATACTTATTTAGTTTGTTGATTTAATTAAATATGATACACTACTAGTAACTGTTCGACACACAGTATTTACATACGTACGTTCAACGATGACGTTTGGGAGGCTCTATGAGTGACCGCATTCTTGTTGCAGGAATCGACACCTCAACACAATCTTGTAAAGTCCGCATTACCGATGCTCAAACCGGACAAACAGTACGCTTTGGTTCGGCTAAACACCCTGATGGAACAAGTATCAACCCAGATTTCTGGTGGCAAGCCTTCCAAGAAGCAGCAGAGCAAGCTGGTGGACTTGACGATGTTGTGTCCCTCGGCGTTGGCGGACAGCAACACGGCATGGTTCTGCTTGATGAATACGGCGCAGTGATTCGTGACGCACTCTTGTGGAATGATACTCGCTCAGCACCTAATGCTGATGCACTTATTGAAGCATTGGGCAAAGAGCCACTCGCAACGGATGGCAGCGAAGATGACTTAGATTCAGACATTATGCAGCGCGGTCGTCAACGCTGGGTGCGCGCTGTAGGATCTTCACTGGTAGCTTCTCTTACTATTACCAAAGTAGCTTGGGTGGCACAGCATGAGCCAGAGCAGGCACAACGTATTGCAGCTATCTGCTTGCCGCACGATTGGCTATCATGGCGCATTGCTGGACATGGTCCATTATCCAAAGATGCCACAGAGACTGAAAAACAGGATAATCTTCAAGCATTAACCACTGACCGATCTGATGCATCTGGCACTGCCTACTTTGATGCTACAGCCAATGAATACCGCTATGATCTACTCGCTCTAGCCCTTGGTGTAAGTACCGAGCAAGCACAGCAAATCATTTTGCCTCGAGTACTGGAACCAAGTGAAGCAGGTAATAATGCCGACCCACAGATTGCAGGAAAACTGGTCGGAGGCTGCATCATTGCTCCTGGTGGCGGCGACAATGCTATGGCTGCTTTCGGACTCAATATGGGTGTTGGCGACGTCAGTATTTCATTGGGGACTTCTGGTGTTGCCGCGGCAGTTAGCCCGGTTCCTGCTTACGATATGACAGCTGCGGTAACAGGATTTGCTGACTGCACTGGTCATTGGCTGCCCTTGGCATGCACTATTAATGGTTCGCGCATTACTGATGCAGGATGTGCAGCACTAGGTGTCGATTATGATGGACTTGCACAATTAGCGGCACAATCTACTCCAGGAGCGCAGGGCATTACCCTAGTTCCATATTTCGATGGCGAGCGCACACCAAATAGACCACATGCTACTGCAACGTTAAGCGGTATGACGTTAGCCAATACTAAAAAGGAACATATTGCGAGAGCATTTGTAGAAGGCTTGCTGTGTTCACAACGTGACTGCCTTGAATTAGTCAAGAGTTTAGGCACAGAGGTGAAGCGCGTACTGCTTATTGGAGGTGGCGCTAAATCGAAGTCAGTACGAGCTCTTGCCCCAAGTATTTTAGGGCTTGATGTTGAGCTGCCAGTTGCTGACGAGTATGTGGCTATTGGCGCTGCAAGGCAAGCTGCTTGGGTATACTCTGGCGAGATCGAACCACCGGTTTGGCAAGTTGCTAACGAGACTGTGCTGACTGGAGAACCTACTGAAGCTGTGTATCAGCAGTATGTGGCAGCTCGCGGGTAACACTTCCCCATATGCACTAAAAGTTACTAAAAAGAACTGCATAGTACACAGTTCATATAGCGCAAAACCAAAATGGTGGATCTTCGTAGGAGACCCACCATTTTCATGAATATTGGTATTGCTGTCTATTCAAATGAAACAGGCGTTTGACAATCAACAAGAATCTCACGGGCTGCAGCGCGATCAATCTTCTTATATGATCCTCGAGCATCGTCGCCAACATGATCTGCCATAGCATCAAACATGGCATCATCTGGGTGGACACCAGCTTCTTCAAGAGTACGAGGTGCACCAACGCGAGCCAAGAAATCGCTATATCGTTCAATACCTTCTTTGGCACGAACAAGATCACTCTTACCTGTGGCATCTACTCCCCATACATTAGTTGCCCAACGCGCAAATCGTGCTGTTGCCTCAGGGCTGGCCTCTACTACATATTTCATCCAATGAGGATGCACTACTGCTAAGCCTGCGCCATGAGGGATATCATATTTAGCAGAAATAGCGTGTTCAATACCATGCGTTGCCCAGTCTTCATCTTTTCCACGAGAAATAATACGATTAAGCGCTAATGTCGAATCCCACATGGCATTGCTGCGTGCAGTATAATCTGTCGGCTGAGCCAGACATGCACGCCAAGAACGTAGAATATGACGCATAATAGCTTCTGCCATCTCATCAGAAAGGTTATCGTCACTTGGCAGGGAGAAGTATTGCTCACAGGTATGGCAGAACATATCTGCAAATCCATAAATTGTTTGTTCACGGCTCAGCGTGGTCAAATAGGTAGGATCCAGCACTGAGAAGCGTGGGGTCAATGGGTGTGAAGTATATCCAAGTTTGCGCTTACGCTCCCAGTGGGTTAGCACTGCCGCGTCTCCCATTTCTGAACCAGTTGCAGCAGTAGTTAACACCACACCAAGAGGGACTAAATCTTCTGGCGCTTGTTTACCAGTTTCAATGTAATCATCCCATAAATCTTCATCTTCACCAATACCTGCACCAAGGGCGATAAACTTAGCGCAATCGATTACCGAGCCACCGCCAACGGCAAGAATCAGTTTAACATCATGCTCTTTTACCAGTTTCACACCTTGTAAAGTGATATCAAGTCGAGGATTTGGCGTTACTCCTGCAAGTTCAATAACTTCATTGCCTGCTTCTTGCAAGGCTTTCATAACGTCATTGTACGCACCATTGCGCTTGATGGAACCACCGCCATACACCATAAGGATTGCACCACCGGCACGACGTGCTTCTTCAGTAATATTGGTAGCTTGACCTTGCCCAAAGTAAATTTTTACTGGATTATGAAAAATAAAGTTTTGCATAATACCCCGTTTCTTAAACATCGTAGTTTTTGCACTGCAAGTACAACCACAGTAGCTATGTCACTACTAGTACTTGCAATAACGGTCTCGTATCAAGTATAAGGGACCACCTGCATGCAGATAGCCCCTTTAGTTAAATCTCTATACTAATTGGCGTATAGCATAATTTCACTATTCATGATACGTCACCGGAACTTCCAACTGTCCCGAAGGCGACTGATCAATGGTAAGAGGCTGCTTTGCTTGAGCAGATGTAGTTACGTCGAATTCATACATTACTGACTTACCCGGAGCCAAATACGCAACATCAGTGAGTAGCGACTTCCCATCCATCTGAGCTTCGCGATGACGCTCTACTTTCCCCACATAGGTAAAATTGCTGATATTACCCCCTGCAGGAGCATAGAACAACATTCGTTGCACTGAAGTGCCACTTGGAGCGACAAGTTTGCCGCCCTCCCCAGCCTGCACACCGCCTAAAATATAATCAGTTGCAGTACCAGCTTCCTGATCAGTCAGCGTATTAGTCAACGTGTATTTCACGTGATACGTTGTTGTACCATCAGCATTATCGGCAGTTTTCATTACTTCACCTTGGCGAGTAATATACCAACCCATTTTGGATGGATTCTGCTCATTTAGGTAAATACCAATTTCCGGCTGCGTAGGGTCGTTGGGCGCAGATTTTGCAAAACCAGCACCTTGCAAATACTGTGCCTCATCTTGATGAGTAGTATATGCATAAAAATGGCGTTGTCGAGCTAGACTTTGCAAACTTTTTGCCGTTTTCAACATTTTGTTCATATTCATATTGCTAAATGCAGACTTCATCACTGCATTGGCAAGATATTCAAAATATTGATCTTGCTGTTTTGGAGTGTATTGTTTATAAATGGTGTTCAGCATAAACTCTGCTGTATTGTCTCCAGTAAGCACTTGCCCATTATCAAGGGTCACATTACCATTGATTTTCACCATTTCCTGGATGAATACCGGATCAATAGCAATAACACCGTCAACCGGCGAAGCATACGGAGATTGTTGCCAAGCAAAATTGAGTAAAGTAAATACTCGATCCATATCAGGAACGGCAAACGTATCACGCACATCCATAGAAAATGGTAGCGGTCCATTAAACACTGCATGTTCCTCAGCATTTGCTGGTGACTGAGGCCGAATAAACTCACCATTTGGATGGAAATCACCAACGGTAATTTTGCCATGGTCAACACTCATCGTTCCCATCGAGCCAACCAATCCACCGCCTGAGCGCTGTTCAGATGGTGTTTGTGCTACGAGAAGATAGGTACGTGCACCGTTAACACCTAATAGTGCAGGCAGACCTTGAGCAGCAAAATGAATCGCGTGGACTTGCTGCGCCATGGCATCCATTTGTGTAGTAGCACGTGTATATGCTTGACTCAGTTGTGCAATATGAGGCTGCGGCAGTTGCTGAAGGCGTTGCTGATATTGCGTAACATGACTATTTACAGTTTGTAACGCTGGCTGCAGAGCAATAAGCGGCTGCAAATTTAATCCACCTTGCCCATCAGTTAATGAAGCCTGACGTAATGACGATAACGCCCCGCTCGCCTCAGGCAAGGTGTTTTGACACATATCAGAGAGAATATTGGTCATTCCACGAACTGTGGTAACGTCTTTGCCATACACCGGTATGTATTGAGCAACCTTCCATAAACCGCCATCAGTTATGGTTTTTGCTTTGCTTGCATGCTCTTGAGCTTGGTTTATTGCATCATTCAGCGTTTTGATATTAGTGATAGATTTTGTATCGATAACCTTAGTCAAGGACTGCACTACTTGCGTTTCTTCCGCTTGCACCTCTTTAGCCTGCTTAAACAGTTGATAACCAGCAATAGCAGATGCTATAAGCAACGCCACCAGCACTAATACCACTGTAAGTATGATATTTCGGGCAATATGTTTGCTGTTAGCCTTCTGATGTGCGCCACCTCTATGATGCGTATGACTTATTCCCACAGCACAACTCCTCTATATTATAGATATCGCTATAATAGCAACCCCACTACTCCTGCACGAGACAGTAATACCTAATATCGTAAATATTGTGAGAACTCTAGTTACCATGGCAATCAGTGCACTCATCTAGCATGCATGTATTTCATTGTTACTATGCAGGAAGCCGCTTAAGTATACCTTGCTTAAGCGGCTAACCGATCATGCAATTCCTGCACAACTACTGTTTACTATCTACTTATTGCTGCTGATCATAATTTTCAACAACATAATGCAAAATATTCGTGCGGTTCAGCATACCTATCATTTTTCCCTGTTCCATAACAGGAACTTTTTTCAAATGATAATCAACAAGTACTTGACAAATTGAAGCCATAGAATCATTGATATCTACACTTATCACTTTACGTGTAGCAATATCAGCAACAGGTGTTTGCATAGCCTTGTCCAAACGCTGCGTAAACGACTCGCTATTGCGCTCCATAACTGCACTGTAGAAACTGGTATATTGCGGGGTCTGATCAGCAAGCATACGCAAAATATCGCCATCTGATACAAAGCCGATAACCTGCTCTCCCTCAAGGACTGGAACTCCAGAAATACCTTTTTCGGAGAATAATTGCATAGCTTGCATTGCAGTAGCTGTGGATGGCAGCGCAAATACGTCTGTTTTCATCAGTTCACGGAGCACTGGCTCGCCTTCACGTGAGTGCACTGCTGCAGGAACTTGATCTTTGCGTAGTGTGCGAATGAAGAAGGTCCCAATGAAACCGAAAATAGCAAGTACTAAGGTGAATGCAAAGCCCCAACGCGAACCAATCGAGAAGCCGAGTGCATTATCAGTACCACCTGCTTGTGCATAATGCTGCTGCCCTGCAACTAATAAACTCGTGGCAACCGCTGTACACACAGCACCTAACACTTGCTGCAAGGTGTTCAAAATTGTTGAGCCATCAGTAGATAGCTCATGTGGGAGCGAGCTTAAAGCATATGTTTGTGTGGGGCTCATAGCAAGAGGCACGCCAATCATCAAAATAATATGGCATATCACAATAAATGCCAATGGAGAACTTGGCGATACGCTTAGCAGTAGTCCAGCTCCAATAATAGACAGCGCAAAACCTACTGTTGCGGGCTTCCTAGCACCGATTTTGTCAAATAAGCGACCGGAAACCATGGACACCAGTGCGTTGATAATGCCCCCTGGAAGCATAACCATACCAGTGAGTGCCACAGCAATCCCCATGCCATTTTGATAATACTGTGGCAAAATAAACATTGCAGAAAGTGTGATGCCGAAATTCACCATCATTAAGATGGCACCAATGCGGAATCCTGGAATAGCAAATGCTTTCAAATTCAAAATAGGCTGACTACTGGTCAGCTGGCGCATTGAGTACAGCACAATACCAATAACGCCAATAATAAGTGATACAAGCACAGGTAATGAAAGCCAGCCGTACAAACTCGCCATACCAACACCAAGTACTAGACCACCAAATCCGAGTACCGACAGCACTACAGACAGGCTATCAATATGCGGTCTCGTGCGCTCATATGGATTAACCATGAATAGCACGGCAAAGACAAGACCAATAATAAGGAATATGGCGAGGCTCAGGAATATCCAGCACCAGCCAAGTCCTGCCATTAAAGCGCCTGCAAGAGTTGGTCCGATTGCCGGAGCAAACATAATAACTAATGCGGTGATACCCATAGCAGCGCCGATTTTTTGTGGCGGCATCACTTCCATAACAAGTGCAAACATCATCGGCAGAACTAGGCCTGTACCAACACCTTGGATAGCGCGGCCTAGCAGAGCCACAGTGAAGCTTGGTGCGCAGGCACTGATGATCGAGCCAACTAGGAATGCTGCAAGTGCAAAAATTGTAATACTTTTGGCTTTAAACCATTTCATCAATGAGCTAGAAAATGGCAATACAATGCCGATTACCAGCATATAACCAATTACCAGCCATTGCGCGATAGAAGTGGTTACGTGGAATGCCTTTGAAAGTTCTGGAAGTGCAATATTTAATGCAGTTTCACTATACATACCCGTGAAACCGCCCATATACAAGCCCATCAAGGTCAGGTATGGGTGTGCAACTTGCATACGTGCGCGAGGTATCTTTGTCTCGCTAGGTACAGGATTGTGTTTACTCGTACTCATGTCAACCTTTCATTCTCTTTCAGTGACACATCAATGACCGCACGAGTGTTATGAATCTAAGAATTGCATACTGCATTTTGCGCAATCACATCGCAATCACATGCAACTCTACAGGAAAACTCAAGCGTGTGAGGGGTCGTAGACACGACGAAGCGGAGAACTAAACCGTATATGTCTAGTTCTCCGCTTCACTGCGTTCACCGAGCAACTCTTTGAGTTGCCACACGAGTTGTAAACTTACGGCAATTCTGTTCATCTCATAAGCGCACTTCACTAAATCTTCACAAGTATGAGCGGACTCATTTTCGAGTAGGCATACTCTTACCATCGTTGCTTTCATGCGCGCTACTATCTTGAGTATTCGTATCCTCAGATGAGTCACTCTCTGATGGATCTCCTTTAATCCACATACTCATCCCACTATATCCCGTGTATACAATGACAATTGCAATACACACCAGCAAAAATATCGTGGGGACACTTTGTAGTGTGTGATCGCGTAACGCATCATGGATTGTTGAAGCGAACCAGGCAATAGAAGCAACACAGGTTAGCAGATATAGTCTCATCCTAAACTTAAATTGGTTTGCCATATTATCCCCTTCTATACCACTAAACTGAGCCATTATAGCGTACAACGAAAAATCAGGTACTTAAGTTTCCTTAAAGTACCTGATCACCTTCTACCAATACACGAAGTTTTCACTCAACTATGCTGTGGACAAGCAAATGGAATACCATACTCATTCACATGGTGTATTTGAAAAACTAGAGAAAGGTACTCGTGTAAAGGTAAGTCTACAGTGTGTGTGGCGAGAAAATCACCACACACAACTACTGCACTGTATTAACCCTTCTTGCGCTTGGAAAGCAAATCATAAGCCACAGCTGCAATAACAACAAGACCCTTAATGGTCTTTACCCAAGCAGCATCTACACCCATGATGGACAGACCTTGGTTCAGCACACCCATAATCAATGCACCAACCATAGCACCTGGAATAGTACCAACACCACCAGTTACTGCTGTACCACCGATAAAGCATGCAGCGATGGCATCCATCTCAAACTCCATACCGGTCTGTGCAGTAGCGGAAGCCAGTCGAGACAGTGTAATAATTGCAGCCACAGATGTGAGGAAGCCCATATTCAAGAAGATGGTGAAATCAACGCGCTTGGTATTGATACCAGAAAGAATAGCTGCCTTACGGTTACCACCAACCGCATACACATTACGACCAAACACCATGCGGTTTAATACGAACCAGTACACACCGACGAGTACAGCAATAATAACCAATACGATCGGAATACCACCCTGCTCAGCGTTACCAGAGGAAGCAAGCAGATAAGTGAAATATCCGATGAACAGCACTGCAACAACAGACTTCAACACAACCCAGCTTAATGGTTCAGCAGTAACGCCTGCCTTCAACTGATTCTTGCGCTTCTTAAACTGAGCAAAAATCACAAATACAATAGCAAGCAGACCTAGGACAATAGTCAATCCATCAAATTGACCCCACCATCCAAGAATATTAGGGACATAATCCTTTGCGATTGCACGGAATTCACGAGACTGTAGTGGAATAGACTCACCTGCAACAACAGTTGCCAAACCACGGAAAATCAACATACCGCCCAGTGTGGTTACGAAGCCAGGAACACCAACGTATGCTACCCAGAAACCATGCCAAGCACCGATTGCCAAACCGATTGCAATCATCAGAATAATAGCAAGCATCCAGTTTAAGTGCCAGTGTGCCATGCCATAAGCACCAACACCACCAATAAATGCCACCACAGAACCAACAGACAAATCGATATGAGTAGCAATAATAACCATCAGCATACCTATAGCTGCGATAAGCACATAAGCATTCTGCTGGAATAGTGCAACAACATTATTTGGATTCAGTAAACGACCGCCAGTTAAGAACTGGAAAACAATAATTACCAATACCAACGCAAGATAAATACCCCATGCACGAGCATTACCAAGCACCATATCTTTCAGCGAGGCAGTCTCTGGTTCTTTATGAACCGCCTTTGTTTGTTCTGCCATGATTTTTCCTTTCAAACCTTTATTCGCAACTGATAATTTGCCAAATGACTGCTATGTCATTGACTGTTACCTACGTTTTGCAACGCTATCTATGCATATACACGATCATCACTGAGCGCTTGTGAAGAAGTCATATACTTCATAAGCTCTTCCTGATTCGTGGATTTTGCATCGAGATTTGCTGTAATCTTTCCTTCGCTCATGGTGTAAATACGATCACAAATACCCAGTAACTCTGGCAATTCAGAACTAATAACAATTACTGCTGAACCAGAATCAGCAAGCTGGTTGATAATTTCGTAAATATCGTATTTTGCACCAACATCAATACCTCGCGTTGGCTCATCCAAAATCAAAACCTTCGGATTTGTTGCCATCCATTTTGCGAGTACTACCTTCTGCTGATTACCACCAGAAAGATTACCTGCAGGCATTTCAATAGTTGGAGCTTTGGTCCTAAACTCTTTACGATACTTCTCAGCAACCTTACCCTCAGCAATGCGGTCAATTACTCCACCTTTGCTTAAAGACTTTAAACTTGCCATAGAAGTATTTTCACGAATGGACTTCATCAAATTCAGACCGTATACTTTACGATCCTCAGTTGCATAGGCCACACCATGATCAATTGCTGAACGCACTGACGGGAAGTTTACTTCCTTACCTTCCATCACAATACGTCCCTTGGCATGAGTACCGTACTGGCGACCAAATACACTCATTGCTGTCTCTGTTCGTCCTGCACCAATCAGTCCAGCGAGACCGACTATTTCTCCAGCACGAACATTGAAACTTACGTCCTTAGCTACAAGACGACTCTCATCAAGAGGATGCCTCATACTCCACTTTTCAATTCTCAGCATTTCTTTACCAATGTGTGGAGTATGATCCGGGTAGCGATTCGTCAAGGAACGACCAACCATATCACGAATCAACGCATCAACATCTAACGGGTGCTGCTCATCAATATCGATATGAGAAATGGTCTGCCCATCACGAATAACTTGTACTGCATCTGCTGAAGCAGCAATTTCGTTCAATTTATGGGAAATAATAATTGCAGTAACTCCACGCTCTTTACGCAGCTGATCAATAAGTTGCAATAAGTGCGCAGAATCTTCATCATTCAATGCAGCGGTTGGCTCATCAAGAATAAGGAGCTTAACATCTTTAGTCAGGGCCTTTGCAATCTCAACAAGCTGTTGCTTACCCACACCGATATTGGCGATTAAAGTATCAGGATTTTCTTTTAATCCTACAATATCCATTACTCGTTTGGCTTCTTTGCGCTGAGCATCACGGTCAATCGCAATACCCTTACGCTTTTGAT
Organism: Galliscardovia ingluviei; assembly: GCF_014635685.1. GTDB lineage: Bacteria > Actinomycetota > Actinomycetes > Actinomycetales > Bifidobacteriaceae > Galliscardovia > Galliscardovia ingluviei. The sequence continues at coordinate 373,588 of NZ_BMDH01000001.1, read as the reverse complement.
TGCCGAGGAAAATATTTTCAAGAATGGACATATATGGCACTAATGCTAATTCTTGGTGAATAATAACAATGCCTTTTTCTTCGGAATCACGAATGGTTTTAAACTGGCACTCTTCACCGTTGTAGAGAATATCGCCCTCATAGGTTCCGTATGGGTACACACCTGAAAGCACATTCATCATTGTTGACTTGCCAGCACCATTTTCGCCACATAGCGAGTAAATCTGACCGCGTTTCACCGTCAAATTCACATCTTTTAAGGCTGTAACTGGACCAAAGCGCTTAACAATATGGCGCATTTGGAGAATTACATCGCCTTGATCAGTTGACTTGCCAACTTCCATGGCTCCCCCTTTGTATGCAGTATTCATACAAGTTGACTTGGTATTGTATGCAATATGTATGCCGTTATCACCAATCTGATGAGCATGCAGATACTGTATTGAGAAAGACATAAAACGCTGATTTTATACTTCTATGTATTGGTAGGGATTGATACAGCATCTCGGTCAAAGATATTACTCATTCATCTGTGAGTAATGGCAACTCTTTTGCATATCACATGTAGATATAAATACGGCATGATATATTTTGGACAAAAGGAAGGTGCCCCTACTATGGCTAATCTATAAATCGGTTATCAATAGGTTTGCCGTAGCTCAGAGGCACCCTCGTGCATTATTTACAATCCAGCATCAGCAGCGCTGATATAACCACCGTCTACCAGAATCTCCTTGACATTATCCTTGTCTACAGAAACTGGTGTCAGTAACTGGCTTGGCACATCCTTATTGCCGTTGTTAAAGGTATCCTTGGCTTCTGGCTTCTTACCATCAACCAAATCCTTAATCATCTTTGCAGTGGCCTTTGCCAGCTCACGAGTATCCTTGTATACAGTCATGGACTGCTTGCCCTGTACGATTGCCTGGACGTTTGCCTTCTCTGCATCCTGACCAGTGATTACTGGGAAGTAATTCCAGCCAGCACCTTCAACAGCATTTACTGTACCCATTGCTTCTGCGTCATTTTGAGCAAGAACTGCGTCCAGCTTGGTGCCGTCATTGTAGAAGGAGTTAATACGATTCTCCATCTCATTCTGTGCTTTCTGGCGATCCCAGTTATCAATACCGATAGACTGCCACTCATCGAGTGATCCCGGAACCTTGCCAGACTTGGACTGCAATACACCAGACTTGAAGTATGGTTCCAGCACCTTCCAAGCACCTTCGAAGTAGTAACGAGCATTGTTATCTGTTGGAGAGCCAGCCATCAGCTCTACGTTGAATGGACCCTTTGCCCCGTCCTTCAAGCCGAGCTTCTTCTCAATGTACTCACCCTGCATACGACCAACATCAGTCAGGGAGAATGTTGCATAGTAGTCAACGGCATCAGTGTTCATAATCAGACGATCATATGCAATTACTGTTGCACCGTTAGACTTGGCCTGCTCTACGGCAGCACCAGTTGCTGTACCATCAATGGAAGCCACAACTACGTACTTAGTGCCATTATTAGCCATGTTCTGAATTTGAGAAGTCTGTAGATCAGTCTTGCCGTCAGCATACTGCAAGGTAACCTTGTATCCGTAACCTTCAAGCTGCTCCTTGAGGTTTTCGCCATCAAGCTTCCAGCGTTCAAGCATTTGCTCAGGCATTGAAATGCCCACGGTAACTTCGTCAGAGCTTGAGCTAGAGTTTGTTGCACCACGACTTCCACCACATGCAGATAGTGGCAGTAGGAGTGCAGTTGCTGCAACTGCGCCGATTAGCTTATACCATTTCTTCATGGTTTGCCCCTCATCTTTGATAGGAACTGTCCTTCATTCCATTTGAGCTGCTTTGCTCTATGGATGGACTCACTATAACATATATAGTTAGATGATTCAACTAACTCAGTAGTGTCGACAGGCCGTCAATTTTATTGTCGCCACTGTTTTCCTTGCATTTCAAAGGTTTTATCACATTTTACGTATTATTTTATTTAGTAAAAAAGTTTTACTAAATTATGCTTGTGTTAGCGTGAACAACTTTGAAAAATCAAGCAACACTCCAAAATAAGCCGTGCGTGTTGTTTTCACAAATTGAGGAGGTACAACTCACAACGCTCGCTATCAACACCCTACCATTTACATATAGGAAAACTTTAGAACAGAACAGCCAATATTTCATGCACAACAGTACAGTACCCACTCACTTATTGACATCAATTTACATTACCCTTCTTACACACCGCATTCACGCAGTAATATTTCAATAACCAGCAATAGCTCAACAATCTGCCTAGCAATTATGTAATACACAGCTCACACCCTTATTACCCTATAACTACTAGAAAACTCTGATATAAACTAAAAACATACACACATCAGAAACACGCCGATTTGACCAGAAGACAAACTTGCTATATATTATTCAAGTTGCTTGGAGCAATCCAGTAAACATGCGCCAGTAGCCCAATGGATTAGAGCATTTGACTACGGATCAAAAGGTTGCAGGTTCGAATCCTGTCTGGCGCACTCTTTAACCCGAGGTATTATGCTTCGGTTTTTTCGATATCCCAATACCTTACTTTTCTACCCCTTACATCAATACTTTCATCATTGCATAGGTAACGATAATCGAAATAAGTGTTATTGCAATAATCAGATACCCTTTTTGATACACATATTTGCCGCTCTCCCGAGCTTGTGCAATCTCATCTAATGTTTTACCTTCCATAAAGGCCACAATTTCCTTATATGTTCTTAACTCATGATGCCTTTTTAAGTGTTCAACCTTAAACGCAGCAATCATAGTAAGAACACATAGGGCGAGCCAAATTCCAATCCCTGGCCAATCAAGTAGCACTATCAATGGCACTGCAGACACTAGAGTAACTAGGAGTAATAGCGCCATGACACTAACCCATTTTTTGAACTCGGCTCGATCCTCATGTGAAGCAATGTTTTGCATGACCTTGTAATCCTCTCTTACTAACTGATCCACGGTAGTGCCAAAAATTTCGGATAGTAACACCAAACTTTGAATATCCGGGTAACTTTTATCGTTCTCCCAAGAAGAAACCGTCTGTCTTGAAACATACAACTTTGATGCCAACTGCTCCTGAGACATCGAATATTGTTTCCGATACGCTTTAATTGTCTTTCCTAACTGCATGCCCTCACCTCCATACTCCATAGCGTACACAACTTATGCTTTGCTCTCTATCAACATCCCTTTACATTTGGCATATTTCATGTCAAAATATCTTGACATACCAGTAATTTAAAGGTTTTTGCAGAGTATTGAAGCGAAGTCCTGCATACTTGCTCAGACTCTCAACCCTTATCAGCCGTAGCCCGAATCTCGCTTTCTATTCCCATTCTGCAACAATCTACTCGTTATGACTTTTAACAAACTCAAATAAAAAGAGAAGATCAATGCTCTTTGATCTTCTCTTACATCTTGCGTAGCTGTATCAACTACTGCTTATGCATCAATATTAGATCTATCAAAATCGTCAGCATTATCAATAATGAATTGCTTGCGCGGAGGGACTTCATCTCCCATAAGCAAACTGAACATTTGTGCCGCGTGCTCTGCATCTTCCATGCGAATTCTTCTCAGCATCCTTGAGCGTGGATCCATTGTGGTGTCTGCTAACTGATCAGCATCCATTTCACCCAAGCCCTTATAGCGCTGAATATCATCACTAAACGCAATACCATCTTGAATAAGTTGCTGTGTTTTTCTCTGCAGCTCATCATCAGAGTACGTATAAATATACTCGCCTTTTCTCGAGCCTGCTAAAGCAATTCTGTGCAATGGTGGCACAGCAGCATATACACGACCTGCCTCAATAAGCGGTCGCATATAGCGATAAAACAGCGTGAGTAGCAAAATACGAATATGCGCACCATCCACGTCCGCATCGGTCATCATAATAATTTTGTTATAGCGCGCCTGCTCCAAATCAAATGTAGTACCAGAACCAGCGCCTATTACCTGAATAATGGCAGCACACTCTTTATTCGCCAGCATCTGCGAGACAGAGGCTTTTTGCACATTCAAAATTTTGCCACGAATTGGCAGTAATGCTTGGAATGCCGAATTTCGTGCAGCTTTTGCTGTGCCGAGTGCCGAGTCACCCTCTACAATAAATAACTCAGCAATATCATCATTTCCAGGCATTGAATCTGATAACTTTGCCGGCATTGAAGCCGATTCCAGCGCATTCTTCCTGCGGGTAACTTCTTTGGTTTTGCGTGCTTGAATACGCGCATGCATTTCGCCAACGATTTTCTCAAGTACTCGCCCAGATTGCTCTTTGAATCCACGTTTCGCACCGGTAATCATCTGCCCGAAAACATCATCGGTGAGTTTTGTCACGATTGGTTTGACTTGCGCAGTTCCTAGCACATCTTTAGTCTGACCTTGGAATTGTGGCTCAGCAATACGCACAGTTACTACTGCCACAAGACCAGTAGTAACATCATCACGCTCGATTTTTGTTGCAGAATCTTTAAGATTTACTTTGAGTTTGCGCGCGTTAGCTTCAACAGTTTTACGCACTTGGCGGGTTAGCGCATTTAAGAATCCATCTACATGCATACCACCGCCAGGAGTTTCTACTACATTAACAAAACTGCGGATTTGAGTGTCGTAGTCGTTAGTCCATCTTAGAGCGATGTCCACATCACAAGTGCGCTCTACCATTTGCGCATGTAAATCACCATCAGCACCAACGGCCTGAGTTTCTTCTTCATAGGTATCAGATCCACTAATATGCCAAATATCGCATACTGGCTCGCCAGTAGATAAAAAGTCTACAAAATCCACAACACCGCCGGTATGCATAAACTGTTGCACGCGAGGATGAGCAAAAGGCGCATGCTGCGCATTTTGCTGCTGTGCAAGCTGATCTGCCTGCTGAGTTCCAAGCTCGTCCTTATGCGCTGGCTCAGTAGCATTACCACTATTGGTAGCCTGTGCTTCATCACTGGCTTCAATGTCATTAATCTGCGATGCCTGATCAACTACGTTTTCTACATGCGTCGCGTCTTCAACAACTTCACTATTTTCTCCAGTGGTACTCTCAGGAATATGCTCATCAATAACTGTAATAGCAAGACCGGGAACTAAGAAACTTGTTTGGCGTACACGGTCAATCAGCTTGTCATAGTCAAATTGTGCTGTATCATTGAAAATTTCTGGATCCGCCCAGTAACGAATTCGCGTACCAGTAACACCTTTACCAACAGTTGCCACTTTTCGTAGTTCTGTTGCTTTATTCTTACGAGTTTTCGTAAATGGGGATCCAGGGTTAGGTTTATTTGGATCAGCATCTTTATAGACACCTGGATGCCCCTGTCTAAACTCCATGCGCCATGTTGTTCCATCTCGATCCACTTCAACATCGAGACGAGAACTGAGAGCATTAACTACTGAGGAGCCTACACCGTGCAAACCGCCGCTAGCATTGTATGAGGCATTACCAAATTTTGCTCCAGCATGCAGCTTGGTGAGCACCACTTCTACACCTGAAAGCCCTGTTTTTGGCTCAATATCAACTGGAATACCACGACCGTTATCAGCAACACTAATTGAGCCATCACTATGTAAAGTCACGGTAATAGCATCGCAGAAACCAGCAAGTGCCTCATCAACAGCATTGTCGATAATCTCCCACAAGCAGTGCATCAGACCTTGACTATCAGTGGTACCAATATACATACCTGGGCGCTTGCGCACTGCATCAAGCCCTTCAAGTACTGCAAGATCCTTTGCGCCATACTCACTTGCTGTCTGCTCTTGTTTTGCCATTACTTCCCTCTTATAGTTTTCCAGAGAGTACTACCGGTTAACACAACAAATAGGCATACTACACCCATGCAGTATGCCTATCAAAGCACGTCACTGATCCAAGAAATCACGCAAGGTTTGTGAACGTGATGGGTGACGGAGCTTAGACATTGTCTTAGACTCAATCTGACGAATACGTTCACGAGTTACTCCATAGACGCGCCCAATATCGTCAAGTGTCTTTGGTTGACCGTCTTCCAAACCATAACGCATCTTAATAACACCAGCCTCACGAGGAGACAGTGTCTCAAGCACTTGCTTAAACTGCTCTTGAAGCAACGAGAACGCAACTGCCTCAGACGGCGCAATAGCATCTGTATCTTCAATCAAATCGCCAAACTCAGAATCGCCGTCCTCACCCAAAGGTGTGTGCAAGGAAATTGGCTCACGTCCATACTTTTGCACTTCCTGCACTTTTTCAACTGGCATATCGAGCTCACGAGCCAATTCATCAGGCGTAGGTTCACGACCCAAATCCTGCAACATCTGACGCTGTACACGAGAAAGCTTGTTAATAACTTCCACCATATGCACTGGAACGCGAATAGTGCGTGCCTGATCAGCCATAGCACGGGTAATCGCCTGACGAATCCACCATGTGGCATACGTGGAGAACTTAAAGCCCTTCTTCCAGTCAAACTTTTCTACAGCACGAATCAGACCCAGATTGCCTTCCTGAATTAAGTCGAGGAATAGCATGCCACGACCGGTATAGCGCTTAGCAAGGGAGACCACCAAACGAAGATTTGCTTCAAGCAAATGATCCTTGGCCTTACGACCATCATTAGCAGCCCACTTTAATTCACGGCGACGCTTAAAATCGAGTGTATCGCCTTCGGTATCAAGCAGGTGTTGGGCATATAAGCCAGCCTCAATGCGCTCTGATAAATCAACTTCTTGTTCTGCATTCAGCAGGTTAACACGACCAATTTGCTTGAGATAATCTTTTACAGGATCTGCAGTAGCACCGGTTGCGATTACTCGACGCTTTGGATTGCCTGAAGGCGTGTAGTTGTCGTCATCATCAAAGTAGGTAACAACATATGCGCCTTTTTCCGTTGGCTGTGCTGGAGGCTCTGGCTTACTATCCTCATCGTCATCATCATGATGATCTTCATCACTATCATCGTCATTATCGAGATCGTTGTCAAAATCATCATCACTGTCAAGATCGTTGAGATCATCGTCTAAATCATCGGTGAGATCGTCATCTAGATCAGCACCAATCTCGTCATCATCTGGATCAGTGTCTTCGAGATCTAAGCTCGTATCATCCATATCCTCGTCATCAAGTTGCTGCAAATCTTTATCCTCAACTTGTGACTTTGCCTTTGAAGATTTTTTTGTACTAACAGTTTTCGTGCTAGATGCCTTCGTCTTGCGAGATGCCGTCTTTTCGGTGGCCAATGTCTCCTCCTGAATCGAGCCCGCACATACCCTATTTCCTTCATAGGGCATAGCTATGCGAGGCAATGTCAACTACTGAGCTAACCATGTTGCCAAGACGATTATTCCCCGCAACACTCTTGCGCGTGGCGAAATTTCGGCTATAATCTGCACAATTGCTGAGTTTGCCCCACCCATCGAGGAAATAATCCACGTATAATAGCCTGCTCAATAATCTTGGCCAGAGTATTCGTCGCATTTATTGCTAAGGTCTGCTGGGCGCACGCATAACTTTGTGTTTGCTGTCCAACAAACCATAATATATACGTTAATGCAGCAAACGCTTGCTCGCTGTATTCATAAGGCACACAACGCACCACTTCAACAAGATAGTCAATGCCATGCTGACAACGGACAAGGTTAGGACGCAGCGACTTATCCTTATATGCCCGCTCGATAATCTCAGCGGTTTTGCGAGCGCATGGTGTTCTTGGTACTCCAATGGACAACAGCTCCATATCTGCAATATCTAGTGTTTCATCAAGTACACTCAAAATACATGCATCTCGAGCCGGTCGATGTACATGCATAGCTACACACGTATGCTTCCACGTTTCATATTGTGGTGCGGTAATACCATGTTCCAAACAATCAAGCCACTTCGCAATATATCGTTTGATAAGCATGGTATCTGCTTTGACAATACCCTGTTCCATACGCAATTGTTGGTGTTTGTGTAACGCTTGCTCTATATCCTCTTCACTGTATTGCATAGGTGGCGATGCCATCGACTGATCCACTGGTGAAGTATGGTGAATAACGAACTCACGCACACTATGCTCGTCCTGCTGTTGATCACAATATGCCGCTACCCACCCTGGAATACCTACTGCAATAGTCATATTTTCTCCCTATATCGCTGTATGCCATGCTGCTGGCGCTTTTATTTGCTATGTCTTACAGTGTCAGAGTTTGCAGCAAGAATCCATATATCTTGGAATTGTTATCGAATGTATGTAGTCTATTAGCATACAAAACTGTGCGTAAGCTACTTTTACTGACCATCTACTACGCTCAATACCATGGGTATACTCCACAGCAATAGTCAGCAATCACTGACCTCCACCAATACACACGATGTTTCGCAACAACTTGATGCGGCAACAAACTACGAAATACTGCATACTCTTGATACTGATCGTGAAGCTATAGAAGCGCGCATTAATCAGCTTATCGACCAACAATGCAATTTCAGTCGTTGCGCTGAAAGCACTGACTATTACTACCCACTTATCGAAGATATTGCCACACAAGCACACACATCAAATACTGGAGGAAAACGCCTCCGCGCCCTACTCGCATTAGCATGGTTCGATGCTTGCCAACAAACTACAAACAGCGAGCCATCCTCGTGTACCCATGGCGATGAATGCGCCCATACACGTATCGGCAATTCCATAGATCGCGATGCTATGGTGAGCCTCGCTAGTGCCATCGAAATGTATCAGACCGCGGCTCTTGTCCATGACGATATTATCGACGATGCTGATACTCGCCGCGGCAAGCCCACAGCACACCGTGCTCTTGCTCGTCCTGGCGTTAGCGGTACTGGGCTTGGCATTATGTTTGGCGATTTACTTACTACTATAAGCATGAGCGTCCTCGCCGATCTCAACATTGCTCACCATGAACCTGTGTTCAGCCAACATATACTTCACCGATTTATGAATATGCATCGCGATGTCGAACTCGGTCAAATACTTGATTTAGCCAGCGAACACATGCCACTTGACGAGCCACAAGCAATTATTGCAAACGCTATGAAAGTCTACCGCTGGAAAACAGCAAGCTACACCACTATCGCTCCCCTTGCCTTAGCAGGTCTTGCTGCAGGTTTACATCCACAAGTTGCTCACGCGTGGAGTATGCGCGTAGGATTGCCATTAGGATTAGCGTTTCAGATTGCAGATGATCTTATCGACGTTACCGCAAATCCCCATCACAGCGGTAAGCCATTAGGTGGCGATATTCGTGAAGGTAAACGTACAATACTGCTTGCTGACACACTGCAAGCAGTAGATACAACACAGCGTGAGTTTATTATCAATGCATATATGCAAGCACACCGAGACGAAGCAACATGTAAGCGAATTATTGAGCTCATGCATAGCAGTGGCGCAGTGAAGCAATCACAATCACGCATTACTGTGCTCTACCAACAATCAGTAGGTTGTTTACAACGTGCAGCAAAAGAACTGTCATTTACTACGCCCAATATCGACAATATACTTGCAACTTGTTCACTCTTCATCCCCCAAGTGCATGAGTAGAGTACAATAGTGTCATTGCACAACATGAAGGAATGTACATGGCGACACAACCACAAATTGGTGAACTTATTGACGGGCGATACCAGATCACCAAACTTATAGCACAAGGCGGAATGGCAACCGTCTATCAAGCAACCGATATTAAACTTGAGCGTGATGTGGCTGTAAAAGTTATGCATGTGCAATTAGCCCAAGGACCACATAAAGATCAGTTCATTGAGCGTTTCCATAGAGAAGCTCAGTCAGCTGCCAAAATTTCTAATCCTCATATTGTGCAAATTTATGATACTGGCAGCTACAACGGTCTTGAATATTTGGTTATGGAATATGTGCATGGTGTTACTCTGCGACAAGAGCTGGAACGACGCGGAACATGCACTGTACGCGAAACACTCCGTATTGTTGACGGCATTCTAGAAGGTTTAGCCGCGGCTCATGCTGCAGGTATTATTCACCGTGATATGAAGCCAGAAAATATTATGCTCACTGATCGCGGACGTGTGCGCATTACAGATTTTGGATTAGCAAAAGCCACATCACAAGCTACACTTGCAACAACTGGCATGCTACTTGGCACAGCAGGCTACCTTGCTCCAGAGATGATCGAACATAATCAAGCCACTGCGCAGGGAGATATTTATTCAGTTGGCATTATGGCTTGGGAAATGCTTACTGGAAAACTGCCATTCCAATCTGAAAATACAGTAACCGTTATGTTCAAGCACGTACACGAGGATGTGCCAGCATTACATGCCCTTGACACTAGAATTCCTGGTTCAGTATCAACATTGATTAGCACTCTTGCTGCACGCAATATTGAAAATCGCCCACAAGATGGCGCTGTTGCCCTAGCTCTTGTACGCACGTGTATGCAGAGTTTAACTCCTGAACAACTTGCCTTGCGTCTTGGCGATACTACTGAGCATTACACGAGTCTGCTGCCTCAAGCCCAACACACCGCGGCAATGCAGCAACAAACTACAAACTCTGGTATAGAGCAGTCACCACTACAAGCAGACCAAATGCTTGAAACTGCGGCTTTAACAGACAATACACAAGCAACGCAAACACTAGGCAACACTCCTTCTGATGCTCCAACTCAGGCCTTGCACCAAACGCAAGCTGCACAAGCAGATCAGCAAAGCACGAATCAACCGCATAACAAACGACGTATCGCACTTATCAGCATTATCAGTGCTGTAGTACTTGCTCTTGCAATTGCGGCAGGCGCATGGTGGTGGACGCAAGCAGGACCTGGAAGCTACTGGCAACTGCCAGCACCAACCGATATTCAATGCGTTGATGATAAGCCATGCTCGCTAAAAGGAGCGTCATGGAAAGAGTATGAATCAACGCTGAAAGTAGCAAATATCCCTTATGAAGTGAAGCATGACTATAGCGACACGATAAAACGAGGCTATATTACTACTACTTCGCCTGAACATGTGGGAGACCATATCAATAAACATAGTGGTACGCTGATTGTGACCGTCTCACAAGGCATTCAACAAGCCACTATTCCAGAAGATATTACCCAGCTTGGATCGACCAACAATACCAAACCATTAGCAGCATTACGGGAAGCTGGATTCACCAATATTATCCATGATGAATCCTCAGACGAATACTCCATAGATCATCCACAAGGCGCCTTGATTAGTATTACTCCAGACCCAGGAAGCACACTGAACCATAATGAAGCAGTAACTGTTGTGCTTTCTCTTGGACCAAAACCTGTGAGTATGCCTGATATTGAAGGAAAGTCATGGGACGAAGCACAGGCTGCATTACAGGAAGCACAGCTCAAAGCAAATAGCAGTGAGGAGTTTAGTGATAGTGTTCCTGCTGGCACTGTCATCAGCACCTCTGAACACGCGAATGCTCAATTGCATTGGGGTGATACTGTAGATGTGGTGATTTCCAAGGGTCCTGAAACTGCTCATATTCCTGAAAACTTAATTGGCAAAAATGAAAAGCAGGTAACACAAACCCTTGAACAACTTGGATTCAAAGTCACTACCAATCGTGTCCTTGGCGGCATTTTTGGCACAGTACGTGAAATAAGTGTAGACGGCAAATCGTATTCCAGCGGAGGCGACGTACGTCTGCGCGATACACAAGGCAATGCCACTACTATTACGCTCACTATTGTGTAGTAAACAGATACATGCATAACGCATATGCAAGCATACAATGTATTTAGAACCACACTCTTGCATATACTACGACATGTAATAGCGCACAAAGCGCATGCGCATAACGCTTATCCATATCACAGCAATTGAAAACTGCATGCACGAAAGTGTGCATATACGCGATGTGAGTGAATTAGCGAAAGTTTCATCCAACGATATTTCTAGAGAAACTACTAGAGATAATATTGTGAATGATCAAAAACAAAACGTTGCATGATTTCAAATACTTGCTGTGACTCTTCGAGCCAAACCTGCCCCACAGGAAAAACATGACCTAATGTCTTACCTTTAGTAGGCACAACATCGTAGATTTCACAATAATTACCACGCTGTCGCATAGCTGCAGCAAATAGTAATGACTGCGTTTCCAAGAAATCATCGGAACTCGTAATAACTACCGATGGTGGCAACTGCGCATATTGTACAAGCCCTTGCATAGATTGCAATTCCTCTGTAGTTTGTTCGGCGAACGATGTGAAGAATGTCCCTCCCATTTGGGCGATGTATGGCAGCGTATCCGTGGTAGATGACCCACGTGTAAATGGTTCCAACTCAAATAATCCGGATTGGAATATCGTACCTCGAACCGGCAAATCTTGTATTGGACAATGCAGCTGCTCACCGACTACAGTGCTATTGAGAGCTGCAGCTGTGTAGAGTGCAAGGGTTGCCCCTGCGGAGTCGCCGGTGATAAACAAGTTACGCAAATCTATAGGGTATTCGTGTGCGTGAGCTTGTAACCACTGTAGCGCGGTAAAAATGTCTTGCAATTGACCCATAAAATCAGTCGTTGGAGCAAGACGATACCCCAAAGACACCACAGCAACACCATATGATGCTACGTGAGTGCCAAAATTGCGATTCAAATCCTTATACCCGTAAACAAAACCACCGCCATGGATGTCAACAATCACTGGCAACGTAGCTCCGCCTCGCAACAAAGCGTCATGCGGTAGGTAAATATCAAGACTATGAGCTTTGATATGCGCAATCGTATCACCGGTAGGTTGTGCATACGCGATATCAGCAAACACATCAATACCATCAGGATCACACCATAGTTGGCAGCGATAAGAATCAACACCAAGCCCAAATTGTTCGCGAGTTTCAATAGCTACTCGCGCAATATCTGCTGGTATCTGCGCTAAATCCTCATCAACCGGCGTAAAAGTGCGTATTCTATCAATATTTTCTTGTGTTTTTGCGAACATATTATTCTGCCTTCATATCTTCCAAAGTTACACCAGCAGTTTCTGGTAATAACTTTACAACAAACACATATCCTAGTAATGCAAACACCGCATAGATCAAATAAACATTGCCAATCCCAATCAGATTCTTCAAAGGAGGGAATGTATTAGAAACTGCAAAGTTGCCAATCCAGTTAAATGCAGTTGCAACAGCCACACCAAGAGCACGAATATCATTAGGGAATATTTCTCCAATAACTACCCACATCGCTGGACCCCATGTTAGACAGAATGTCACATAAAATGCGTACACGGCAAGCAATGTAACCGGTCTCCAAATACCTGGTAGCGAAATTCCAGCATCAGTTATAGTTGCTTGGTGGAAGCCAAAACTTGCAATTGCTAAGAACACTGCCATAGCAACAGAGCCCCACTTCAAAATATTACGACGACCAACTTTATCTACAATTACCATATAAACAACAGTCGCAAGCACCGCGGCAATAGTGCGATAGACAGAAATATTCAAAGCTGCTTGTTCACTAAAACCAACTGATTTCCACAGACTTGAGTCATAATACAAAATAATATTGATGCCACAAACCTGCTGTAATAGAGCAATACCAATGCCAAGCCAAACAACTTTTTTCAAACCAAATGTTGGACCTCGCAAGTCATGCAAACGAGCAATATGTTCGTGGTTCATAGTGTGGCGAATTTCAGCAACTTTTGCCCTAGGGTTAGCTTCACCAACAATTGTTCCCAAAATATGTTCCGCTTGACTATCCTTGCCTTTCATCACTAAGAATCGGGGAGATTCAGGAAGCGTAAATGAAACAATAAGCATAATAACCGCAGGAACAATCATGGAAAGCAGCATCCAACGCCACGTGCTAACACCAAAACAGAATGGGTTATCGGCACTACCAGAAATACCTGCGAAAACAGCATTTACAATAACTGAAGCCAAAATACCTAAAGCAATCGCCAATTGTTGAAAACTTCCAAGGAATCCTCGCATCTGCGCAGGAGTAATCTCTGCAATATATGCTGGTCCGATTACCGAGGTAAGTCCAACACCTAATCCGCCGACTAAACGGAAGAAAATAAACATCCAGATACCAGTAGCAAATGCTGAAAAAATAGAACTGATAATAAACAATATTGCCGCTATAAGAATAGTAGGCACTCTACCAAACCGATCAGCTATTTGACTAGTGAACCATGCTCCAAGTACACATCCTAGAAGTGCGCATGATACCGAAAGACCGCTCATAGCACTACTCAGTCCAAAACCAGACTATGTGCCCGCAATCGAATCAACAGCACCATTGATTACAGAAGTATCATAACCAAATAAGAAACCGCCCACTGCAGCACATAAACATACCACAATTATTTTGCGCTTTACTGCTGGGGCTAATTGTGCAGTAGCAGTATGAGACTGTGACATGGCTATCCCCCCTTATGTATTTCTTTGACGACCTTGTCATTGTTTAATATTAGGAATACTCGGAATGACAAATATACTTTTTGTGACATAGTTATAGCACTTTCGTAACGTACTTTGTACCGAGGTGATATTCATGAATAATGAGTTCATCGTTAAAGATAGCCCAGTTATTGATAGAAACTATTGTGAACAAAGTGCATGTTCCTCACGATATATCGCTAGAGTACTTATTCATCAGCAGCCAGAGTTAGTACCAACACATTGGCATGCTGGACTGGAAATGAATTACGTGATTTAAGGCAGTGGCACTGTAACCATAGGTTCAAAAGTCGAAGCACTGTATCCCGGCAAAATGTGTATTATTTCTCCCTATGAATTACATAATTTTGTAGAAGAGAAACGCAATGGAAAAAATCCGCTTATTATCTCTATGACATATGATGATGTACGACTTCGCCAAGTATATAACTTGGTAGATAATGTGCTACTTAGCCCCAATGCTCCTCAAGCCACTGATGCGGATAGAGCTCAATTTATAGATTTGTGTATGCAAATTTATGATCTTACATCAGCAATCAGCGCTGAACGTTCATTAAAAATTAACGCCCTACTCTTTGAAATAGCGTATTTAACATTTAGAAAATTTACTGTTGGAAGTCGCAAACAACCAATAACACAACACGGGCAAAATATTATGCAACCTATTTTTGGCTATATTGATGCCCATAAACGACATGCACTCAGAGCACAAGATGTCGCTTCATATTTTGGGTACAGTCGTGAATATTTTTCTCGTCTTTTTAAAGCAAATAGCTCAATTACATTCAAAGAGTATCTCACTACATTACGCCTTGAAGATGCCTACTATCTCTTGATGTATCAATACCCCGGATCATTGAACGACATCGCTCGCCAGACGGGATTTGCAAGTGCGCGAAGCTTTATCGCTATTTTCAAACAGCACTATGGTATGCATCCACTGCAATATCGTAAACAGTATGCGCAATAATGGCAGAGTAACGCACCCCCCGTTTTTATATCCGGAATACAACCTGAAAAGAGCCTATCTACCTTTTCCACCATGCTGGTAAAGAGATGCAAGAGTTCTTCTGGCTTGAACATAATGTAATCCTTTACTGTGTTTTGGCGCACTGTTAACAACGCAGCGTGCGGAGTCTGCGAAACGTGGCGGCGGCAGGATTCGAACCTAGCGCACCCAAATGGGACTCGAGTTACAGTCGAGCGTCGTTGACCACTTGACTACACCGCCAAAAACAATGAAGCCACCCGTTTGGGTGGCTTCAGATAGAACTTATTTGATAGTTATTTCACGAGCTTATTCTCTTCCAATTGTTTCATCCCGTTGAACATACGTGGACAATAATCCATATCAAGCGGATTAAGTGAGTAACAACTAATGATATCGTCGTATAAAGTTCTCGGAATTGATACACTATTCTTGAGCGCCTCGGCAATAAAAATAGCTACAGCTGCATCAAATTCACCAGCATCATTCATCTGGTTAAGTATATTTTTCGCAGCATACTCACACCCAGCTTCGGAGAGAATATCAGCTAAAGCATTAATATCGTTGTCGTCGCAATGCTGTAATGCCATGACTCTGCTCCTTTAGCTGATAGAATGTGGTTACTTGGCTATTGCTCCAATCCAGTACAATACGATAGTTGCTCTCATTAGCGCTGAGCTCGATTATTTGACTAACGCTACCATGATATTTTCTTAATCCATATTCTAGCATTTGTTGAACATCTTGCACGTCCCATTTCTTAGGAAACGATGGAAATCTTACCCTTCGATTCATTCGAAGTCATATAAGTGTCTGCCACGCTATTTTTTCGCATGAACATCATAATTTCCATAGAGAATGTGATTCCCGTGATAAGCATTCTTCCAAACTTCACCATGTAAGGTACTTAGCAAACGACTATATAATTGCGTATCGCTAAGCATAAATGATAATTACAATTATTGTCCCATCAGCCTCACCAACATCAGGTAGTTTTCGGTAACTAGAACAACTAATCCATCATTAATTTGATTTGAGTATACTATAACTTATGAAAATCAGAAAAATTCTAAATATTATCATCCTTGCACTATGTGCACTCACATCGCTACTTTGCGGCATAGTGGGCTGGGCGCTTCCTGCTGGACTATTCGCTCTTGCGGGTGGCGTGCGCGCAATAACCGTCTATCTTACGGAGGTAAAACAATGACACAAGTATTCTTAGGAGTAAAAGACGTGTCAAAACACATCGGTGTAACCAACGCCGCAGCATACAAACTCCCAGAGCCAGACGCACTGATAGGCAATACACGTGGCTGGTTACCCGAGACCATAGACTATTGGCGCGCGCATATGCCGGGTCAAGGCGCTGGAGGCGGTAGACCACGAAAAGCAGATAAAAATCAATGATACAGACAGCTATCAAACGCCATTTATACGGTCTCTTTACATGCACCTTATCAATAGCACAACAAGAAACAACAGCTTGAGCTTGTGCGCATCAGGTATAAGCTCAAGCGTCGCTGTACCGACAACATTATTCAGGTTCTTATCTCCATTATTGCCTCCTAAAAATAAAGCCACCATCCGTGATAGCTCAAATTACAGCTCCGCATTAACAGAATATGGAATTACATTTTTCACCAGTGGACTTCTGATATAACTTAGTAACATCAGATATTTCACCATCAATCTCACCGTCAATATTTAAGCATGATACTCTCATCCAGTGCAGTATTCTCCTCATTTGTTCAGGAGCAAGCAAATCCAAATCATCATGCTTTATAATTACAGCGAGCGCTTCATAGAAGAAAAGTCCGAAATCGTAGTTTAATGATGGAAGCGTTAGAAATGCGAAATATTCATTAGAAACATGTCCTTTGATGAGTTCTCGGCAATAGGTGTATGTGTCGTATGTTTGATGGTGGCGAGTTTTATAGCGAAGTTCGCGTTCCGTCATAGTACTACGCCTCCTTTGGGTAGAATGAGATTATTATGTGTTTTCTGTTTACTAACGCTTCAACAGTGATTTTTTCTACTGTTTTTGTATAAAACGTATTGCCTAATATTGTCTTTCGCTGATGACCGTTTGTTATAAGTGTCAACTAGTTCTTTTTCTATTCTAATACTTTCCCAGTTTTAGGGAATTGTGGTCTATCTGCGGCTCATCTATACCCAAACAATGACCACCGCTGTAGTCAAAATCGCTACCACTGCGAACAATGCTGCCGTACAAGATGTGGTTCCATTGTTTGTCTGATAGTTGTGGTCCATCAACAGGCATGGGTGGGGCAACCGTAGGTTTGACAGAGATAAGCTTGCCATCACGAGGAGAACCCGCATCCAAATAATAAGCAAACACGTCACGCCGATACGCTTTCCATTTGCTCATAGCAGTAGCCCCAACACGGCAAAAGGGCATATAGGCAGAAAACAAGGGGATAAAAATCAGAGTCAACTCCAAGATCAAAGGAATTCTCGACCTACCGTCTTACTCACATTCGGGAGCCCAGCTGTAATCCACACAAGTTGACCGTTTGACGGTTTTACATGTATTGATAGTTTTTCGCAAAAGGCGTGTCAAAACGGATAAAACTAATAAAGATAGATAAAAGGGTTTGATACGAGCAGTGTAACTTTTGACCAGCTTGCATGTGAAGCTGAACTACTGGGCGTGCGCATTAGAGAGCAACGTCTGGAGCATGAACTGTGCGGGCTCTATGATCATGAGCGGCACACTATCGTCCTCAACCCTAAACTCTCGGACGTGCAACGCTTGTGCACTCTTGCTCATGAGCTTACTCATGCGCGGTATGGGGATAGTTTGCACGACCACTGGCTGTCTGGTAAGTGCGAGCGTAGGGCTCGGCGTGATACTGCGTTGCGGCTGGTTAGCCCATTAGAGTATCGGCTAGCGCAATGCATGTTCGAGGGTGAACGCTTTTTGATGGCGTCTGATTTGGGTGTTACAGTGCACGTGATGGAAGATTATCAGCTGCTTGTGCTAGCGAGCGCGAGCATGGTGTGAGTTGTGATTTGAATAACATTCTTTCAAAATATCTAAGTGGATAATAGATTATATTCAAATATCTACATATAGTATAGGTTTGGTGATTATATCACTATATCCAGTAGACACGCCTATCTACTAGCGCAACACCAAAAAAACCTGTAAAATTACCTCCTACATGTACGCGAGAAAGCATTGCATCTAGTATGATTACGCGGATGTGAGCTTCTCCAAACTGGCGGCTAGCCAATAGGTGGGCCGCCTTTTATTTTTATATTTATAAGAGTCGAAATGTCTAAGAAAACAAATAAGCGTCCTGCTCTCACAGCTAAAGAGCAATGTGACCATATGGCTGCGCATAATATTAAGTTTGAGAAATGTTCAAGACAGGACGCAGTTAAGTTCCTCACAGAGAACACCTACTATTTTAAACTCAAGGCTTTTGACAATAATTTTTACAAAAATGCTGACAATAATTATTACAACGTTGATTTTGCTAATTTACAAGATATTGCAGCACTGGATTTTCATCTACGTTCATTGATTTTGGGATTGACTGGCGATATTGAACATTCTCTACGTATCCGTTTTAATAATTTGATATCAGCATACGATGATATCGATCCTTATGAGGTATTACACACATATCATCAGGATCAAAATGCGTTTTATGCTAAGAAAAATCAGTCATATAAGCCAAAAAATGAATTTTGTCAGTCTGTTTACACTCAAGGCATGCTTGATAAGTATATTTCAGCACAACCAATATGGCTTTTTTGGGAGACTTGCACTTTAAATAGTCTTATTCAGTGTTATCATTCATTCCTTTATCACAACAATATTGACGATATAATCTATCCTTTATTGTTTGGCATGAGGCTTCTGCGCAATGCTGCATCGCATCATAATTGTTTACTTGTACCTTCAAACACCAATGCCAAGAAAAGTATAAGATTAAGTCAAATGCTTGATTGGCTCATTGAGGATGTACCAGCAGATGACCGCACACTGGTAAAAATACACGTATTATCAGACATACTGCTTCATGATTTTGCATGCGTACTACTAACCCATATTAACCTCGTGCGCAGTAGGAAGATACGAGATGGTAGGCTGCATGCAATGCAAAGTTTTATTAATCGGCTTGATAAGCACAAGGATTGGTATCAAGATGAGACTGCTCATTATAAAAAAATATTTGTATTGAGATTGCATGTGATGAAAATCCTTTTAATGAGCGTAGTTCGCTTTTACGAAAAGACAGATCAGGGAGAGATATCTGACAGTATGACGAGTCTTACCGCGCTGCCAATAAGGCGGAACAAATCTAGGAGTTAATATCTTCAAATATTGTTTATCTATTCCCCACTGTAGAATAGTTGCGTGATGAAGCTAGGCAGTGTCTAGTTCGCGAAAGCCCATCTATCGTAAAGGCTGGATGGGCTTTCGTACATATGTTGAGAATCTTTCTACGATATGTTATTGCGTCTACAGATACGCCAAAATACACGGCAAGATCCATTCTGCTCATGCCTGCCTCTATGCATTTTTGGACTTCTTGTTCAGGCATAAGAAGGGATCCAGCGAACTCATTGGCAAGCACTTCAAAAAGATTACCCTTACCACTCACGCTGCGCTTATCCACATACCGTTGCAAACGAGTTTATTTTCGCTTACAACGGCAATACTCATACTCTAGCTAATATCAATCACCTGCACATCATCATCGTCACGCAACGGCGGAATAGCCTAAGCAAGCAGCAACCCCAAACTCGCCGCATCACAATGCGTATAATGCGCCGTCATATCAATACTCGTATGTCCTATGATACTAATCCGCACATCATCAGGCATATTAGTCCAAGCAGCCATCGTCTCCAACCAATGCCATGCCGAATGAATCTTCACCCGAGGAAGCCCAGCCGCTTCCAACGCTTTCAACCAATGATACCGCTCCACATTATCACGAATCGGATTACCGCGAGCGCTAGTAAACACGAACTCATGATCGTTAATATGCAGTCTGTGAATGCGTGCCCATAGTCGTTGCCATAAGGCTTCTGCTATGGGTACGAAGCGTTTTGCTGCTCGTGTTTTTGGCGTGGTCAGCCATAGTATGCCGTGTACGTGTTGCGCATTAAGGTCTTCGAGTCGCACGTATCCGATGATGTCGTTGAGTGCTTTGACTCATCCAGCACGAGTGCGGTAGGTGTTGGGTTTAACTCGCGTCTGATAGTCTTCAAGCCATCGTTCAGTATAGTCCTTAAAGTACGGGCTTTTGTTGCTTTTGATGTATCCTGTGCGCTCGTATTCGGCTATTTTTGCCTGGAATCGTTCTCTTGCTTCTGATTTGATTTTGCCTTTAACTTCGAGGATTTGTGGTTTGCCTGTGGCTGGGTTATTGCCTAGGTTTTTTCTAAAGTGCCATACGCCTCTGTTGTCTTTGAAGATGGATCCAGCACCTTTAGTGCGTCTTGTTGCGGTCATGATGTGCCCCTTTAATCGTTGCTATTATTGGCACTCATAAGGTGTTAGGTGCCATTAATAAGGTCACCTTATGAGCACCTTATCAATGGCACAAACCGCATAAAACGTGTGAAAAACGGCAGTTTTTAATTATCTCATTTTACGTTGTTTTTTCACTATTTTCAGCGCAAAAACATTGCAATTTCAACGTTTTGCCATACGTTCAAGCCATGTTTCTAGACATTAAACTTGAACTCGACAATGTCACCCGGCTGCATAACGTAGTCACGACCTTCTTGGCGTAACTTGCCTTCTTCTTTGATTTTCACCATAGAACCTTCAGCCGCCACGAAATCATCATAGGAGACGATATCCGCTTTAATAAACCCACGCTCAAAATCAGAGTGGATAACGCCCGCAGCCTGTGGAGCTGTCCAACCCTGATGAATCTGCCATGCACGCACTTCTTTTTCACCAGCAGTCAAGTAAGTTTGCAAACCGAGCACATCAAAACCAACACGTGCAAGCTGATCTAAGCCAGATTCCTCAAGACCTGCATCTGCGAGCATTTCGCGCGCATCATCTTCATCAAGCTCTGTCAAGTCAGCTTCAAACTGTGCATTTAAGAAAATTGCCTGCGCTGGAGCCACCGATGCTGCCAATTGCTGTTTCAATTCCTCATTGCCCAGCTCATTGTCATCAACATTAAACACGTAAATAAATGGTTTTGCTGTCATCAAATGCAGCTCGGCAATGTCAGCTTTATCAATATTGCCTGCTTGAGCTGCAGCATCAATGGTGGTACCAGATTCGAGAATACTTTTTGCAAGTTTCACCGCTTCCACATATGATGCTTCGACTTTTTTACCGCGCAAGTCCTTTTCTAATTTTGGCAAGGCATTTTCAATCGTCTGCAAATCAGCCAAAATCAGCTCAGTATTGATGGTGTCGATATCATCTGCTGGGTTGACTTTGCCGTTAACATGCACAATATCATCATCTTCAAAGGCGCGCACTACTTCGCAAATAGCATCCGCTTCACGAATATTGGCGAGGAATTTATTACCTAAACCCTCACCTTCAGATGCACCCTTAACAATACCTGCAATATCAACGAACGTAACCGTTGCTGGAATAATTTTTTCCGTATGTACCAGCTTCGCCAGCACTGGCAAACGTTTATCTGGCAACGGCACAATTCCAGTATTAGGTTCAATTGTGGCAAATGGGTAATTTTCTGCCAACACATTATTGCGTGTTAACGCATTAAACATAGTGGACTTACCAACATTTGGCAGTCCTACAATTCCAATCGTAAGCGACATGTGTACCAGCCTACCGCCTTACCTTGTCAAACGCTCAACCAAGCGCCATATGCTTATATACCGTTTATTTGCCTTCAATAGCATCAATAGCGTCAATAATAGCTCCCCTAAATCCAGCGCGTTCTAATGCAGCAACTCCTCGAATAGTAGTGCCTCCTGGCGAGCATACAGCATCTTTCATTGCGGCAGGAAGCGTACCGGTTTCGCGTTGTAATTGACCTGTGCCCGCTACCATTTGACTAGCGAGACGATATGCAGTTGCCCGGGTAAGCCCGTACTTTACACCGGCGTCAGCAAGCGCCTCCATAAACATCGCTACATATGCAGGCGCACATCCTGCAACGGTACCAGCAATCGATAGATGAGCAGTATCAACACGTTCGATAAGCGCTACTGTACTGAAAAGCGCGTCAAACAGCTCCCGCTGCTCATCGGTTAACGTATCTGTCGCTTCAGTCACCATAATGCCTTTGCCCACAGCAATTGGCGTATTCGGTACTGTGCATACTACATGAGCATCTTCACCAAGCATGGCAATCATCTGCTCAACATGCATACCAGCAGCAATAGAAACCACTAATGTACTGCGCTGCACAACGTGCTCTCGAATCTGCTCACATACTGCCTCATATACATATGGCTTTACTGCAAGAATTAGCACATCCGCTTGCTCTATTACTTCCTGTATGCTACGTACTGCTCGAATACCGAGAGCTTGAGCCTTGTCCCGTAACGGCTTATAGTGCGCAGCACAAGCCACAATATGATCTGCAGAAACACTTCCAGAAGCAATCAATCCCTGTGCTATAGCACTGCCCATAGCACCAAAACCTATACACCCAATCGTTACTGATGTTGTATCGTACTGCATGCAAGCTCCTTTTGTATGAATATCAAACTCGTGCTGTACGTTATTTTATAGCATGCGGTTGAGTGCCCTGTATGATCATTGATTGCGCAAATTCATTCTTAATACCGATATGCAAAAGGCAGCTCACACCGTAGACTACTAGTGTGCACAATATCCAAGTACCACATCAGCAACCAGGACGCTCACAGCGGCAACAGCGTGCGCAACAGCAAGCGCAACCTAACCAGCACTCTCATCAGCAACCAACGCGCAATGAGGTGCTACGTCGCTTGGTACACCACATACTGCATATTGTGCAATCGCCTTTGGTTATTGATTCACTCAGCATAGTGTTTATTACGTTTATCAGCACTGTTGGAGCAGTACGCACACTGAGCCCGGGACTTATTTTCCCATATGATAATGATCTGTCAGCAGACACCAATTTTTCTGATCCCTCATACTGGATGTGGTGGAACTGGATACTCATACTGCCAGTGTGTATACGCCGCGTGCGCCCAGTGCAGGCATCGTACGCGTTTATTGCACTAGCACTTTTACAATTAGTATTTGGTCCAGCTCTGGTCTTCTCTGATGTGTATGCACTTGTGCTGGTATACACTATTACCGTCCGATTGCCTAAACGCCAGCTTATTCCTTTACTTATCAGTGCCTACGGTATGGTACTGCTTACCACAGTAGTACTTACTATTACAACTGCTATTGGCCCACTCGCTGTACCAGAGAGTACCCGTATCAATACGCATGTATATTCGTGTTTGCCTGACCATCGACAATTTGATGCATCAGGTTGTGTCCATGATATTGTGGCATCATCAGTCGTAGGTATTATGCTCGCGCCGCTGCTGAGCACTGTTATTATTGTCGCACTATGGCATCGATCAAGGCAACACACAGCCCAATTATTACAAGAACAAACTGCTACATTAGCTGCAAATTTACAGCAGCAAGCGCAAGTAGTTCGTCTTGCTGAACGTGCTCGAATTGCCCGCGATATGCACGACGTCGTAGCGCATACCCTCTCTATTATTATTGTGCAAGCTGATGCTGGTCGTCTTGCAGGAGCTCATAATCTACCGGTTGCGCTGCATACCATGCAAACTATCGTCTCGCAAAGCCATCAAGCATTAGATGGTATGCACGAATTACTAGGGACCATTGAAGAGCCTCCTGAACAGGCGACGCAAGATCCACAAACTCTGTCGAAGCAAAATCTAGTACAATCAGATACTTCAAACCAAACCGCGCTACCCCAAACCTTGGAACAATCACGCCAGCACTCGCAATACAGCACTACTACAAGCTCTGCAACAACGTATCGATATATTCCTCAACTTATCAGCCAAGCCCAACTTGCCTCTCCAGACTGCACATTTACCCACACAATCGAAGGCACACCGGAGCCTAGAGAATTATCTGCAGCCGCTTCAACTACGGCATATCGTGTCGTTCAAGAATCACTGAGTAATATTCGTAAGCATGCCGGTCCTCGCGTACACGTGGACTGCTCTGAGCGTTGGAGCGTGGGGCAACTCGAACTCACTATTCGTGATGATGGTAGAGGGGTAACGCAACAAATCAATCAGCAAGAGCAAACTAGCGGCTTTGGTTTATTGGGTATGAAAGAACGTGTAGAGGCTTGTGGAGGCACTCTTGAAGCGTCCCCTCAGCTTCAAGGCGGTTTCGTAGTCCATGCGCGTATCCCTTTTGAGTCAGCTGCCCCTACACTCTCATCTACTCCACTTGCCGCGCAAAATTCTGAAAATGGATTATCACTGTCTGAGTCTCAATCGCTGCCAACATTGCTATCTTCACCATCTATGCAAAAGCAAACATTGCAACATCAAAATATGCACAGTCAACCAACGCACAGTTCGCAGCCTCATGATCCTCTAACAACATCTCAAAACGCAGCCACACAATCAAGCACCGATCAACCACACGCACTACGCAAATCTATTGCACAGTATTGCAATATATTCGTTCAATCTATTAAATCTGTAATTAATACCCTACGCCAAATAATGCGCCAGCCTCGCACCATTGACCCTCACAAACCAGTTATTCGCGCTACTCAAGAGTCCAGCATTATTGCACGATTCGCCTCATGGACTAGCCGACACTATATGGTGATGGATGCAATCCTTGCGATATTCCTCATTACTATCAATGTATATTATGTCAGCGAAGTCAGTCCTCTAACTCCTCAATGGCGTTGGGTTGATGTCATAATCGTGATTATAGAAATAGGGCCTCTAGTTTTGCGCAGACGTATGCCGCAACTGAGCGCTGCACTTATTGGATCATTAGCCATTGCTCACTGCATATTCTTATCTTGGTGGCCAAGTAGCACATTCGTAGTTTGTATTTCGCTATACTCCGTCATGCTCTATGGCCCAAAAACTGCAAAACTCTGGGTATATCCGTTAAGCGCATTCGGTTGCACTATTGCTGCCTTAAGATACATGGCTTTTGCATCAGATCTACCATACGGATTGTTCTCAGCAACTTACACACTCTTTACGTATGGTAAAGATGGCGCATCATCTCATTATCCCCCATTGACGAATATCCTTATCGCCACAGTTGCTGTAGCACTTGCCAATATGCTCACCTGCACTATTGCTATTGCAGCAGGACTTATTCGACAAAGTAGAAATACAAATTTATGGGTATTGCAAGCACAGCAACAGGCCCTCTTGGCCTCTCAGCAGCAACGTGTAACTTTGGCTGCTAATATGGAGCGCAATCATATCGCTTCACAAATTCAGCAGGAAGTTACTGACACCTTATATGCAGTAATTAACCAAGCGGAACACGGACTTACCCAGCTAGAAACCTGGAATGCTGATGTGTTATCAAAAGATAGCGCACATCAGCCTGACTACAGTGAGCAAGTAGCACAAGTATTCACTGATATCGCTACTCTTGGAAGAGACGCATTAGCTCGCATGCGAGCGCTGCTAAGAGTATTGCGCGATACTAGTGATACCGATAGCTCTACTACAGTCAATCATGCACCACTTAAACCTATCCAACAATAAGTCCAATACATGGCATACTTGCGCTACAATAGTGGTCAGCACATCAATCTCGTAGAGAAAGTTGGATTATGCAGGATCATCCAGTGATTACAGTAGGTATTGCAGATGACCAGGAACTGGTACGCGCTGGATTTTCGTTAGTAATCGATTCACAGCCAGATTTACATGTTGTCGGTATGGCGGCTGACGGCGAACAAGCGGTCGAGCTTGTCCAACAGCAACAACCAGATATTATGCTCATGGATGTGCGCATGCCCAATATGGACGGTATTGCAGCCACCGAGCGTATAAGCGCTATTAGCGAGACTACGCGCGTTATTATGCTAACTACCTTTGATTTAGACGAATATGTCATGGCAGCAATTAGCGCAGGAGCTAGTGGTTTTTTGCTCAAAGATACTGAACCAGAAACACTACTTGCTTCTATTCGTACTGTGTATCAAGGCAATGCCATTATCGCCCCAACTGCTACAAAACGCCTTATCGAGCATATGAATCAGGGAACGATGAACCCTGATGTTGCACGCACCGCTCTCGAACAGACTCAGCCGGCAAGCCAGCATCAACAATCACCAATTACGCAGTCTACTCAGTCTTCCATGTCATCTTCTACTCCTTACTACACCGATCCTGAGCTGGAACTCCTCACCGACCGCGAGCGCGAAGTATTGGTTGAGATTGCACACGGATTGAGTAATCAAGAAATTGCTGACCAGCTGTATATTGGGCTGCCAACGGTCAAAACGCATGTTGCTCATATTTTGCAAAAGATTCATGCTCGAGATCGCGTGCAAGCAGTGGTTTTTGCCTATGAAAATCATTTAGTGTAACGTTTAGCGTATTGCTTTCTAGTCATATACGTACAGTGCAGCCTCTAGAGGCGATACTTCCTGTATCGAATCTAGAGGCTGTTTATCTAAATACTGTATGTTATGTGCCTTAGTCAGCTTGCGCTAGGGCAACCACGGGAGGGGTTCGCACTGCCCTGCGCGCTGGCAAAATACTCGCCAGTAGTGCACACACTATACCGCCGACAATAATCGCTCCAGCGGTAAGCCAATCAAAAGCGAAGGAGACTTTGCCCATAAGTGAGCACACAATATAGGTACCAAGCCATCCGAAAAGTGTGCCAACAATAATGCCGACAATGCCCGCTACTACGGCAATCATTACGGCCTCTATCGCGAGTGACTTGCGTAGTTGTGCACGTGTCATGCCAATAGCGCGTAGTGTTGCTGATTCACGTGTACGCTCGATTACCGACAGTGACAGCGTATTGGCTACACCAATAATAGCGATAATCATAGCTACTGCAATAAGCGCCAACAACACTTGCAAAATAACGGTAATCATCTGGTCATATAAACTGCGCTCCGCTACAGAACCGCCGACAATAATATCCTGCTGATCGCCAAGTGCTTGTCGAATAGCATTAACAGCTGCTGTGGCGTCATTTTTGTTGGCAACTTTAGCCCAAATTTCATTGCCGGCATACTCAATATGCGCTTCACGCAAATCTTGCGGACTCACCATCGCATAGTACACGGTGCCCGAAGTCAGGCTGCGATACGGAGCCGTATGCGTAGTGAGCGTAAGTGTTTTAGTACCATCAGCGTTCGTAAGCTTAAATTCCTGACCGTTTTTCCATGAAGGGTCCTCACCTTCTGTGTACGACTGCGGAATAATAAGCTGATCTTGCTCAGGCATCACACCAGTATGCTCATTCATTACCGTATTGAGTTGGTCTTGAGAAGTTGGCGCATACAAGCGAATGGTATTGCCTTTAGGCGTAAGCATATCTACATAATTCACCAGTACTGCACCACTAACACCATCTACTGCTGCTACTGCATCGCGCTGCTTACTGGTAAGCGTGCTTTGTGGTTTATTGACAATTACATCAACACTATAATGCTCATCAAGTGTTGTAGATAATGTTTGACGCACACTTGCCGCACCAGTGCTCAGTGTTGCAATCAGCGTCACGCCAATCAATAATGCTGCACTGGTTGCCGCTACGCGCTTAGGATTACGCTTGAGATTGGCCGAAGCTACTCGGGAGGATGCGCCAATACGACGGACTATCGTACCTACACCAGAGAGCATAGCAGGAACCCAACGCTGCGTAAGCATGAGCATGCCAATCATCACTATCATGCATGCTGCCATCGAAATCAGCAGATACATGCTGTAGAGATTGTTACTATCTGCATTATTACTATTTGCAGGATCATTGAGCGCGTTCACACCGACAATAGATGCAACAGCAGCGCCAATGCCAAGCACAATAAACAGTATGCCAAAGGTTAAACGCAATTTACCCTTAGAAACTTGCTCAAGAGTATCCACACTCTGCAATGCTTCGAGGGGGCTTACTCGCGTTGCAGCACGTGCAGAACCTGTGCATGCAATCATGGTGACAGTAGTGCCAAAAACAATTGGAATAAACACAGCGCTAGGCGTGATAACACGCCCTAAGTCACGCAATGCAATAAGTCCAAACATGCTGTTGTCTCTTGGCATTAGCACAATCATCAATACCATAAGCCCGATGCCTACCAGCACCGCAAGTATGGTGGAAATAATACCAAGTATCGCGCCTTCTAGAATTACTGAACGATATACTTGTCCGCGCTTGGCGCCAATAGTACGTAGCAATGCCAAAATGCGTTTACGCTGGGCAACAAGTACTTGGAAAGTATTAGCAATCACCAAAGCTGCTACAAACATAGCAAGTACCGCGAATACCATCAAAAATGTTGTAGTTGCGCCTGATACACCACCGCCCATATTCTTCAAACGTTGGTCGGCAACCTGCGTGCGCGATTCAAGTACCGTGCCTTTTGGCATAATATCTTTGATAGCTTGCAGAGTATCTGCATATTTACGTTCTACTTGGGCAGCATCAGCATAGTCAGTTTGCCCATCAGCATTTTTAGGAAAATCCCCAACACGTACATACACTGATGGGAAATATGCAGGAGTATCCTCTACCTGCGCATCACTATGTGCCAACTCTTCTTGAACGTCTGCATCATCAGTTGCTGCAGCACCTCTGACAGAAAAATAGCGATCCATTGCTTGGCGATTAAGCAACGCAACACCACCATAATAGGCATATTGCGAATTATTTTCTGCAGTAAAACCGGTAACCGTATATTCTTGATCCATACTATGATCAGACTGTGCTGGGTCAGCAACAGTTACTGTGCTACCTAGGGTGACACCAAGCTGCTTGGCAAAACTTTCTGGAACCGCAATCTCATCTGCTGACTGAGGCAATGCCCCCTCCTGTACTTGTACAGGATTCATGGAATCAACATCACCCATCTGCGTAATCATGCTAGTTACATGCTTAGTACTTGATGGAGTGCCTAGATCAAGCATTAGTGAGCGCTCTTGACGCACACCTTCAACATGGTCAATTGCTGTAAGTTTATTCAGATCTAAACTCTGCTCTTGAGGAGTCTCTTTTGCATGTTCGTCAACACTAATCATGTAGTTAGCTGCACCGAACTGCTCAGTTAATGACTGACGCATAGACACATCAAGCACATTGCCAAACAACAGTGCACACGTTACAAATACAGATCCTAGGAATATTGCAATGCCCGCGGGAATAAGCATACGAGCATTAGCGCCCATAAGTTTTCTTGTAATCTTCCACATGGGTATCACTCCTATCGAGTTTGTGCAACTGGAGGCACTGGAATCTGAGTACTAGTAGTAGGACGAGCATATTCACTTACAGCATTACCGCGAGCTTGTAGCAGAAGTGTATTCATTTGTTCAACCTGTGGCTCATGCACATCCGCAATAATATTGCCGTCTGCAAAAACTAGAGCACGATCAGCATGTGCTGCTGCAACAGCATCATGAGTGACCATAATAATTGTTTGTCCAAGCTCCCGCACAGAGCGCTTTAGAAAGCCCAAAACCTCGGCACTGGAAACCGAATCAAGATTCCCCGTTGGTTCGTCAGCAAATACAACAGCAGGTTTGCTAATCAGTGCACGCGCTATGGCAACACGCTGCTGCTGACCACCAGAAAGCTCAGAAGGCAAGTGCTGCAAACGCTCCTGCAACCCCAATGTTTGCACTAGTGTGTGCATCCATGCTCTATCAACTTTTTTATTAGCCAAAGTCAGTGGCATTACAATATTTTGCTCAGCTGTAAACATTGGCAATAAATTAAAGCTCTGGAAAATAAAGCCAATAGAACGTCTACGCAGTAATGTCAGCTGATTGTCATTAAGCGCAGTAATATCCTTACCACTGATCAGCACATGACCACTAGTAACCGTATCAAGTCCAGCAAGTGTGTGAAGCATTGTAGATTTACCTGAACCGGAAGGACCCATAATTGCTGTAAACTTGCCACGCTCGAATGCTACATCTACACCACGCAATGCGTGCACTGCAGTGTTACCAGAACCATATACTTTTGTTAATCCAACTGCTTCAACGGCAACATGTGGCAAACCTAATGCTGTTTCAGGAACAGAAGTGCGCTTGGCCATCATTCCCCCAATCTCAAAACCTTTTAGTGCTGTAATAGTTTCGAGTGTAATAAAACACACCATGCAGCACTATCATGCCTAGGAGTGAATTTGTAAAGAGCATAGAGACAAAACGCTATGCTCAATGAAAAAGGTGTCATCCTTAAGAATGACACCCAGAATTAGTATTAAGGCGGTACTGTTAGCGAATAACCCATTTCATAAGAGTATCCGTATCCTGCAAACTTAACGCATGCCAATACAAGGTAATATCAGATTGCGATAATGCAATGGGCATGCGCAATGAACCAATACGACTTGCTCTCACTCGCCAAATCGGAACTCGCCTACATACCGATTGAATGCGCGACCGACGCGTAACAATCGTCATAAATTTACCTGAGAATGTGCGATAACAAATCATCTGCTGTTCTAATAATGCAAAACCATCAGTACGAGAAGCACAATATCTACGAATCAGCGACCAAAGTGCCATCAGCGGCCAAACTGCCGCTACAACCAGTACCACTACAAATTCATCATATATGGTATGCCAATCGCCTTCATACCAAGTAACTACGGCAAGTATTACCCAAGCTGCAAGCAATGCAACAGACCAGAGTAATGGCGCCAACATATAGTATCGAGTTAGCCCACGCCCCGTATGCTTGAAATCACTACGATCCTGATAACGCACATGCCATTCAGGAATAATGCGCTGTAAAATCTCATCAACACGACGCTCTTGGATTACAGGAATAAGTACCACTGTACCGCGTGTACTATGCTGATCAGTCTCCTGCTGCGAATCAAACGATCCCATAACTACACGCACTGTACACAAATGGAAGACCTTTCGCATAAGACTTTGTTCAATAGCTACTGCTTGAATACGCTTTACAGAAACTGTTGAAGTTGCACGAGTAAGTGCGCCTTTAACCAAGGTAATATTGTCGCCGTCACGCCAGACTTCAAAATTGTACCAACGCAGCAGTGCCATAATAATTGAGCAAAATCCCACTACGATAATCAGCCCCAGTATGCCAAGTACAATAGTAACTGCATTGTGCATAACAGTAGTTTCAATAGTCTTTGATGCCTGAGACGCCCATTGCGATGGAACAATATGTTCGATATTGTCAATAAATCCGTACAACACGATAAGTGCCGCAACAATACTCATATTAGTAATAGCAAACAGCACAATATCACGCATAGAAGCAACAAATACTCGATGCCCATGCTGGCTGGATTGCAGCCCAGGATAAACCAGCGCTCCAACTGCTTGTCGCGCAGTGTCCAAAGACGCTTGCTCATCAGACGTGGACTGCTGATTTTGCCTATCAAGCTGTGTCTGTTGTTCAATACGCATCAATTCTAATGCTTTGTAGAGTGTAATAGGCACCGCATGAAGCGCAATATCAGCATCCACACCCGCAGCAGAAATCGTTATACTCATCACTCCAAAAGGACGCATATACGGGCGCTCTATAGCATTCAACGCATGAATATGACCGATAGGAATACTATCCTCATATTTTTTGAATACACCACCTCGGACACTCAGTTGCTCTTGATCAAGCTTGTAATATCGCGTCGACCAAGCTATACATGCGTTAATCAAACCGACAGCAAACCACAGTCCTACAGCAATACCAAGCGTGTACGAAGGAAAATCCGCTATCATCGGAATTGCTATAAGAGTTACCAGCAAAGAAAAACTACCTCGAATTGCATCAATAAATTCTTTGCACAAATTAATAGGATGCGTACGATGCCATGCTCCATCCGCCCAGTCAGTTTGTCCCCAAGAAGAGACCCGTTGTGCTAGCTGGGCAAGTGAGGCTGTGCGAGATGAATGTGCCGTACTATCCACTACAACTCCTCTCGCGAGCGCAATACCTTTTCATTAACGGTATCTACCACTTGATTCGCCTGAGTTTCTTGTAATGCTGGAATAGTATGAACACCCATAGCTGTTCGCACACTAACCTCGCGAAGATGCTGACGGCGCAATAATGGACCTTGGCTAGTACTCAGATGTTGTACGCGATTGAACGGCACGATTTGCGTCTCCCTGATAAACCAGCCGTCGCGCATCCAAATATTATGCTCATCAATAGCATATGCAGTAAAGGAGTAACGCCATCGCACTCTAAATGGCACGGTAATAGCGCCAATAAGTAGCAATACTGCTACCACACATACTGGAATAATTCCCCATGGTAGGAGCCAATGTTGATACCACAACACACCACAAATCACACCAAGCACAATAAGCGCAAGCGCGTAACCAATCCATAACCGCATACGCCATACACGACAAATCTCATACGGCAGTGGACGCCACATCACCCGATCAATTGGTGTTGCTGCGATAACCTGCTCTTGCGCATGAGTAGGCGTCCCGGGTGCTGCGCTGTGTTCAGTAATATCCCGTATTTTTTCATACTCAGTATTGGCATCCGTATGCTCTGTTGCAGACGCTTCGGATTGGGGAAACAAATGCGGCGTGCTGGAACTCATGCATCCACTGTACCACAACCACTTTTAAGCACTGTGTATTACCTCATATATACAAATACAATTACTACTTCGTATTTGCATATACAGCAGCAACACACTAACTGCATACGTAATGGCATATTGTTAAGCGTACTATGCACGCTTAGCTCGAATGCGGAATGCCATGATTAATGCACCTAATGCAGTAACACAAATCACGCACATCAGAGCAAATGACCAAGCCGCCCCCACTCGCGTAGCTTGAGCAAATGCTAAACTGCCCTGCTGCGTAGTAGCTTGTGCCACAGTAAGCAGTGTTGCAAAAACAGTAGTCCCTGCAGCCCCACCAAATTGCAACATGGTGTTGAATAGCGCATTACCATCAGGCACAAATGCTGGCTCAATATCCATTAAAGCGCTGGTCATAAT
The DNA here is from genome assembly GCF_014635685.1 of Galliscardovia ingluviei. Lineage (GTDB taxonomy): Bacteria > Actinomycetota > Actinomycetes > Actinomycetales > Bifidobacteriaceae > Galliscardovia > Galliscardovia ingluviei. The sequence continues at coordinate 340,019 of NZ_BMDH01000001.1, read as the reverse complement.
ATTAGAAAAACCAAGTGCGTAGCAGAGTGCAAAAATAAAATAAAATCCAGCGAGCATAGCGCTATTAAGTATTGGTGAACAAAGCAACAGCAAAACTGGACCCACTGTAGCTCCGCAGAATGCTGCAATAACTGGTTTTCTAGGACCAAACTTATCCAGCAACATGCCGCCAATAGGAGCGCAGAATGCACCAATTAACGCCCCAGGCAACACCAGTGCACCGGCAACAACGGCACTAGTACCAAGAGCGAGTTGAGCAACATTAGTAATCACATATCCAAAACCGATACCCACCATTGGCAAAATAGCAAATGCAATTAAATGCAATACCACCACGCGATCGCGCAAAATACCAAGACGAATCAGCGGAGAAAATGCACGTCTTGAAGAATATCCAAAGAACACTAGTGACACAATTCCGATAACTATACTACCTACTGCAAGCGGCAAACTTGGTGTCAACGATGTACCTTGCACTGCATGTGCAATAGCCACACCAGCTTGATTAAGCCCCAGAATCAGTCCAGAAAGCCCCACAATAATAGCAATGAATTGCACAGGGTTAAGTCGAGCCTCCTGCGTTGGAGTTTTTTGTTCAATACACATCAACCCCACCACTAATGCAATAAGCATAATAGGCAGAACCATAACGAAAATAGCACGCCACGGCAGCACACTGGTAACCGCCCCGCCTACAGTCGGACCAATGGCTGGAGCAACAGTAATCACCAGAGATCCAACACCCATTAAACGTCCCACTTTAGATCGTGGGGACTGTTCTAAAATAATATTATTCATCAGCGGTGCTGCAATACCTGATCCAATACCTTGGATAATGCGCGCAATAATCAGCACAATGAATGAGTGCCCAACAATCATAATGCACGAGCCGAGCAGAGCAAGAATAGTTGCTGCAACAAAAATGGATTTCAGCGTGTATTTTCGTTTCAGATACGAGGAAATTGGCATAGTCACACCAACAGAGAGCAAGTAAATTGTGGTAATCCACTGTACTTGCGCAGTACCTACATGAAGTTCGCGCATCAATTGAGGAAACAGCACTGTCATTACAGTTTCTGTCAAGATTCCAATAAATGCAAGAGAACCAACGGCTAAAATTGAGCCAATAAGTTTGCCTGAAATACGGTCATTGCTATTGCCTACAGACGTCGTTGTAGTTTGTTGTTGGCGTTCTAATGTCTGCTCTAATGTCTCTAGTTGGCTCATATATTCCTCTCCGCTACCCTACTGCATTCTACATGCGGAATCTACAGCAATTACAGCATGGATCTGCTCATGCAAGCATGATCAATACTGCTTGCACTTATGCCAAGCAAAGCTCGTATGCATACATGTTATGCCATGCTATTTGCAGCTTTACACGGCACTTTGCACAGCATAGCGATCATATAATGTACACACAAATGAGGGCACATAGTATGTACTACATGCCCTCATTGGAAACTACTTCTAGTGTAGCGGCTCAACCAGTCAAATGCTACAGAGCCTCAACTATCTACCTTACTTTGCCAATCCAGATGCACGAACTGCATCAAAACCGCGCTGCAAATCAGCCAAAATATCGTCAATGTGCTCCAAACCAATAGACAAGCGAATGGTGCCTGGACGAATACCCTGCTCCAACTGCTCCTCCTCAGTCTCCTGAGAGTGTGTAGTAGAAGCTGGGTGAATTACCAAACTCTTGGCATCAGCAACATTGGCAAGTAATGAGAAAAGCTGCAATTTATTGATAAACACGCGAGCCGCATCCTTACCACCCTTAATATCGAAGGTGAAAATAGAGCCACCACCATTAGGGAAATAACGCAAATACCGCTCATGATCTTCACGACCTTCAAGTGAAGGATGGCTAATCGATTCAACAACATCAACAGTACGCAAATAATCAACTACTGCTAATGCATTTTGGACATGACGCTCAACACGCAATGACAAGGTTTCCGTGCCCTGCAATAGCAAGAAAGCAGCAAATGGCGAAATGCAAGCACCAGTATCGCGCAGCAACACAGCACGAATACGTGTTACATAAGCCACAGGACCTAGTGCTTCATAGAAATTCAAGCCGTGATAGCTTGGGTCAGGTTCGCTCAACGTAGGATACTTTCCTGGAGTTTGTGCCCAGTTGAAAGAACCTCCGTCTACAATTACACCGCCAAGTGTTGTACCATGACCGCCAATAAACTTTGTTGCTGATTCCACTACAATATCTGCGCCGTACTCTAGAGGGCGGAACAGATATGGAGTTGCAAACGTGTTATCCACGATTACTGGCAAACCATGACGATGTGCAATCTCAGCAATGGCTTCTAAATCAGGCAAATCGGCATTTGGATTACCAAAAGTCTCTAAATACACCAACTTAGTATTATCTTGGATAGCAGCCTCAAATGATGCAGGATTCAAATCAACAAATGTGGTAGTAACACCATCATTAGGCAAAGTATGGGCAAGCAAATTGTAGGTACCGCCATACAGATTCTTTGCAGCTACAATATGATCACCCTGACGAGTGATATTGCGAATAGAATATTCAACAGCTGCTGCACCAGAAGCAACAGCAAGAGCTGCAGTACCACCTTCAAGAGCTGCGATACGCTTTTCAAACGCCTCCTGGGTAGAATTTGTCAAACGCCCATAAATATTTCCAGAATCAGTTAATCCAAATCGTGCTGCTGCATGATCAAAATCATGGAACACATAGCTGGTTGTAGCATAAATTGGGACGGCACGAGAATCAGTTGCTGGATCTGCTTGCTCCTGACCTGCGTGCAGCTGCAACGTCTCAAAATGATATTGTGGGTTGCTCATAATAAATGCCTCTTTCTAGAAGTGGTTGGTTCTCTTTAGTCATGACTTTACAAGACAAATCCTTAATACAACAGTAAAACATCGAAATTCGTTATTGATAAAAGTTATGACGCTTTACAGTTGCCTGCAATTGTTCAATTTCATAAAAACGTCAAGTATTTTTATTATGTGGTTATTGTAAGCTAGAACACAATTTGCGCGATACAGTGTAGAGTACATAACTATCACCAACAAAGAAAGGCAAGCCAGCATGAGTAACAATGCTGTTCTTTACCAGCGTGATGCCACTTACATCCCACGCATTGCAGCTGTACATGATATGTGTGGCTACGGAAAATGCTCACTAACTGCAGCAATTCCTATTCTTTCTGCAGCAGGATGTGACGTATGTCCTGTGCCAACTGCACTTTTTAGTGCCCACACCATGTATCAGCACTATACCTTCCATGACACTACCGAGATTCTTGCAGGATATTTGGATGCATGGCAGCAAGAAGGCGTTGATTTAGATGGTGTGTACAGCGGTTTTCTTGGTTCAGCAGAACAAGTAGCTATTATTCAGCGCTTGTATCGTGAATATCCACATGCTTTGCGTTTAGTAGATCCTGTTATGGGCGACGGCGGTCATATGTACCCGACCTATACCGAGGAACTGTGCCAAGAGATGGCAAAACTTGCTGATGGCGCTGATATTCTCATGCCAAATCTTACTGAGGCTTCTATTTTAACTGGTCGTGAGTACCCTGGTCAGAATCTCAATGACGAGCAGATTGTAGACTGGCTTGGCACTTTGCTTGATCTTGGCGCAAAAAATGTTGTTCTCAAGGGCATTGATCGTGGGGATGGTACTTTGCGCAATGCGGTAGCCAATGCAGCAGATGGTGCCGATCAGTTTACTTTGCTCACTCATGAAAAGCTCCCTTATATGATTCACGGCACGGGTGACGCATTTGCCTCTGCTCTGTGCGGAGCAGTAATGTCTGGTCGCAGCGTTGCTGAAAGCGCCCAGATTGCAGGTGAGTTTGTGCGCCATGCTATGCAAAGTACACGCAACCAGCCAAACTTTACTGAGCGCGGTGTGAGCTTTGAATTGAATCTTGGAGAAATGACTGCACTCGTACAGCAATAACTTTTGTTTCATAGCAATTGTACTGTGGCATGGCATTGTTGTTCCACAGTAATGCAAAGGGGCGCGTACTTTTAGCTTTCTAAATATTAGACTATTGAGCTATTAGTGCGCGTCCCCTTAATTTTTATATGTTTTTGTATATATTAGCTTTGTATCAGCTTAATATTAGTTTAAGGTTTCAGCGCATCTGAGGGGCAACAAACCTAGAATTTTCAGTCCACACTGCAATGGCTTGACGCACTGTTTGCACGCCCAATTTATGAGAAGCTCGAGTAACAAAAGTTTTCACTGTGGATGGCTTAACGCCCATATACTCACTAATCTGATCCATACTTAGTCCACGGCTTGCTAGGTCCAAAGCCGCAGCTTCACGGGGAGAAAGACGGAACTGTCTTGGAATAGGAGCCTCTCTCAGCTTCCGATAAGCCTCGGATACAGACATAAACCCGTCTTGCAATGCGGCACCAGATTGCGCACGCCCAATAATATGCTCAATATTAGTCTCCACTTGTTTGGCATAAATACCTTGTGCGCCTGAAGCTGCAGCACGCATGCGATGCTCGGTAGTTACTACTGGAGCAAAAAGCACTAATGATGTTGTGTCATTATGAGCTCGGATGGTGCGACATACACCCATGCCTTGCATACCGGAGTATCCGATTCCCATCAGCACTATGCGTGGTCGCGGATCGGTGAGACAACGTTCTACTGTTTCATTGCCTGAATTCGCTGTCCATACGATAGTTGCTAATGGCATTGATGTTTGCAACCGGTGCGCCAAGTATGCAAGCGCAAAATTGTCACTGTCGACTATCGCAATTGACAAATCCCCCGAACGTCCCCCTATCGAAAAGTCCAATTGCTCCATGAAATTACCCCCAACCATGTTCAGCTCTTACCATACTCAACTTTTGTGCGCAACACGCTCACAAAAGGATAGGGGGTATTCACTTGTCCACAATCCTTTCAACACATGACAGCTCAATTACCTTCTGCTGAACTAATACTATGAATAGTTTTCAAGATTTACAGCATTTGGCACAAGTAATGCATGATCCAACAATCACGGCAAAACAACTTGGTCAGTTCGGAGAAACCTACGCTGCACTTTGGCTACGTACACAACAATGGCGCATTATTGCGCGCAATTGGTCGAATCGATTTGGCGAACTTGATATTATCGCTCTTTCGCCAACCGGTATGCTGAGTTTTATCGAAGTAAAAACCAGAAGAAGCACCTTGTATGGCACTCCTCAAGAAGCGATAACAGCACGTAAGCAATCGCAAATTCAAAAGACTGCGCGATGGTGGTTGTATATCCACGGTAGTGATTACCCACATACTGGTATACGTTTTGATGTTATTGCTATTCGCGTGTGCATGGAATTAGCACAACCACAGGTTGACTGCATTGAACATGTATTTTCTGAGTGAGGCATCATGACAACAGCACGCACAAAAATTGGATCTTCACTCTCCATAGGACTTACGGGTATTCAGGCATATCTGCTTACCATGCAAACCAGTATTCATGCGGGGCTGCCTCAGTTTGCTATTATTGGGCTGCCTGATACCGCATTACAAGAGGCCAGAGAGCGCGTACGCTCTGCAGTTACAGCGACTGGCTTGCCTTGGCCAAGTGCACGCATTACTGTGAATCTTTCACCAGCATCAGTGCCAAAAACAGGTTCTGGACACGATCTTGCTATTACATTGAGCATACTTGCAGCACAAGGATTAGTACCACCTACACTTATAGAACATGTAGTGGCTCTTGGTGAGTTGAATTTAGATGGCAGAGTACTACCTATTGCTGGAATTTTACCTATGCTGCTTTTTGCTAAAACTCATCATATTACGCATGCTCTCGTGCCTGCGGCTAATTTAGCTGAAGCAAGACTTGTGCCAGAAATACGTGCTATCGGTATTGAGCATTTACGCGATCTCATTGATCTACTACGTATTGGTTCTGCCTCTGCACAGCGTCGATATAGTATTGACCAATTATGTGATCAATATCTTGAGCGCGCAGTTCATTCACGGCCTACCCTATCGGGTGATAACACTGATATGCACAGCCAACTACAAGGCGATATGGTTGATGTTATTGGTCAGACTCAGGCCAAGCATGCGCTTGTTATTGCGGCTGCTGGTGGGCATCATATGATGATGGTAGGCCCTCCAGGTACAGGCAAATCCATGTTAGCAAGTCGTTTTTCCACTATTTTGCCTCCTCTCAGCACACAGCAACAGCTAGAAGTCGCTTCGATTCGTTCCCTAGCAGGTACGCTCGGACAATTTGGTATTAGTAATATCCCTCCTTTTGAAGCGCCTCACCATACAGCAAGCGCAGCGTCTTTAGTTGGTGGTGGCGCTGGCATTGCTCGACCTGGAGCTGTAACGCGAGCACATCATGGCGTACTCTTTTTGGATGAAGCACCTGAATTTCAGCCACGAGTACTGCAAACCATTCGAGAACCTTTAGAAACCGGGCAAATTACTGTAGCTCGAGCTAAAATGAGTACCACATTCCCTGCTCATATCCAACTGATTCTTGCAGCAAACCCATGTCCATGCGGATATGATTGGGGCAACGGCAGACGATGTTCGTGCAGTCCTCGAGAAAAATCACGTTATTTCAACAGACTTTCAGGACCTATTCTTGACCGCATTGATATTCAAATTGAAGTTCCTCAAGAGAGTTTATTTGTTCCAAGCCCTGAGCAGCCACAGGAGACAAGTCATATATTGCGCGAGCGTGTATGCGAAGCACGTAATCGAGCACAGTATCGGTATCGTGAATTGGGTTGGTCATGTAATGGGCAAGCCTCTGGTCAGTGGCTGCGTGAGTATACACCTCGTCACGCCTTATTACCGATCATTGAAGCCTTAGATCAGGAACGAGTTTCCTTACGTGGCGCGGATAGAGCACTGCGACTAGCGTGGACTATTGCCGACCTTCGTCATGCTGATAAGCCGACTATAGATGATATTGCAGCTGGCTTATCCTTGCGTACCCGTATTCACGCCTAAGAGCGTTTTGTATCTGAGTTTTGCATATTGTTATATCTTTCGTCGAACGCCTAATAAGGAATATCATGTCTGGAACACCACATATTACTAACGAAACATTGGCACGTGCAATATTGACGAAGGCTATTGGGGAGCCCGATAGTTTAGCGTATGGACTGATACAGGGAGCTGGTTCAGGAGTATTCGCGCTTGCACTGATAGTTGCTCCAATTACTTCATCCCTACCGCAATGGCTGTATGAAGCGATACAACAATATGCAGCGTTATCGCTGGCGCAGCATAACGGTCAGTTCCAAGACGATACGCAGCAACGCTATAACGACAATCGACCACAACTCACCCATACTAAACAATTAAAAGCATTGCATGAGGAGATACAAGCATATTGTAATCACACCCAGCAAACTAAATATCATGCTAGACAATGCACCGCCGACGCACTACTCGATAAAGCACTTATTGCCGGTTGTGCGCAATGGGGAAAAATCATACACCAGCAAGGACTAACGCGGTGGCATCAGATACGAGAACAGTGGCGAGCGCAACTTGCACAACTGCCCCTGCATAATATTGACCAATTACAAGCCCAACTTACTTGCAATGGCACATACTGGATTCTTGGACCTGATAGCATGTTGTGGCCTCACCAATGGGATGATTTATCACAGCGCACCGATGCAGTTGCACCATTATGTATTTGGGGATTGGGAGATGCACACACACTTAGTGCGTGCGCGAAACCTATTGCTCTTGTGGGATCACGATATACTTCACCTGAAGGTATACGTATCACACAGCAACTCGCTTTACATGCAGCTCGCCGCGGGCACACGGTAGTCTCTGGAGGAGCAATGGGTATTGATGCTGCTGCACATGCAGCCTGTATTCAGGCACGCCATGAACGCAGTACAGGTCAAGATGAAGCACAAGCAGGACGAACTCTCGCCATTATTGCTGGAGGACTGAATCATCGAGGCCCAGTACGCAATCGCCCCTTATTTGATCAGATTGTGCAAGCACATGGTGCGCTTATCAGCGAAATGGCACCAGAAGAAATACCTCGACCACACCGCTTTTTGCTGCGTAATCGACTTATTGCAGCATACGCATCCACGGTTATTATTGTGCAGGCACAAGCTCGTTCCGGCGCACTGAACACTGCAACATGGGCTGCCGATTTAGCACGACCGGTACTTGCTGTGCCGGGGGATATTCAAAAAGGTCACCATACTGGCTGCCACGAGCTGGTCTACCAAGGAAAGGCTACGCTACTACCCTACCCTCAAGCGCTTGATGATTGGCTGCATGAAGCGCATGCGCCGATGCTCAGCAGCACCGCACAGCAACGCGTACAATCAGAAATCCTGAAACTGCTGGATACAGCAGGCACAACCAGTATCAGTATGGCTACATTGCTTAATACATTACAGCCCAGTTTTAGCGAACACGATATCTTAGCAGCATTGGGATTACTTGAAATAGACCAGCGCATAGAACGCACTATGCAAGGAACTATTCGTCCTATTGCTCGCGTAACCTCGCCAACTGAGACTGCGGTAACAAGTGCTCATCACACGTTACTACATGGTAAGCCAGTATTGCCAAGCAAGCCAGAGCTACCAAACCAATCAGCATTACCTAGTCAAGCGGGATTACCAATTCAGGCAACACTACCAAACCAGCAACTTGAACTACAGATTGATACGCTGTAAGAGCACGATGCGCGTGAGATTATTCCCACACACTATGCTCGCTGCGTGTGCCTAGTAACATAATCTACAGCCGCTACAGGGTCATCCGTAAGCATTACTAAATTCGGATCAAGTGGAGAAATCTTACCAGATTCCACAAGCGTAGTATTAACCCAGTCAAATAATCCTTGCCAATATGCAGTATTAAACAACACAATAGGCAAATGCGTCACCTTATGCGTTTGCACCAATGTTAATACCTCAAACATTTCGTCAAGTGTGCCAAAACCTCCAGGGCAAACAATCACTCCTGAAGAATACTTAACGAACATTGTTTTGCGAACAAAGAAGTATCGAAACGTCATTCCCAAATTAATATATTCGTTTAGCCCTTGTTCATGTGGCAATTCGATACCTAATCCTACTGAAACACCATCATGATGATACGCGCCTTTATTTGCAGCTTCCATTACTCCAGGACCGCCACCAGTAATAGTTGCAAAACCACGATCCGCAAGAAGTTCACCCATACGTTCGGCATGTTGATACAGAGCAGTACCACGGCGCTCTCTAGCAGATCCGAATACTGTTACAGCAGGACCAATATTCGCTAATGCGTCAAAGCCATCGACAAATTCTGATTGGATACGCAGCACACGCCACGGATCCATCCGTAGCCAATCAGTATCATCATGCTGATTGATAAGATTGCCACTCGATGTTTGTTCTGGAATCATCGCACCGCGCATTATTACGGGACCGCGATAATACGCTCCCTGATGCGATGGTGCTACTGACTGCGTCGGTTCGCCAACCTGCACTTGCGCACTTAGCTGTTCTTGTACACTCTCTTGTTTGTCTGACTGATCGTTCATACTATTACCCTACAATTTGCCGTATTGGTATTACACCATTCCTACCAACTCTTATACTCTCATACAGACTAGTACAGAAGTACTAGCACAAACTTGAGCACGCTCATCTCCAAACCACAAAACAGTCACAAAGCATCTCTGGCAAACGCATCTATGCTATGCTCAACTCAACCACCAAAAAACTAAAATATATGAAACTAGGAGCTTTGTTATGGTTACTACCACGCAACCAGACCATAACCATGATACTGATTCTTTCGCACAACGGGTCTATCGTATTGTCTGCCAAATTCCTAAAGGAAAAGTTGCTACCTATGGTCAGATTGCGGCTCTGCTGGGTGCTCCTCGTTCAGCACGCTATGTCGGTTTTGCCCTACATGCCAATCCACAACCAGGCGTTATACCCTGCCACCGCGTAGTGTTCAAAAATGGCGCTTGTGCACCGGGTTTTGCTTTTGGAGGACCTGATGAACAACGTAAACTACTTGAAGAAGAAGGCGTAACCTTTATCCCAGCCAAATCATCAACTCAAAGAGTGCGTGCAAAAGCATCCTCATCTCAACAAGGAGTCTCTATAACAGAACAATCTTCAGAACCCATCATGGTTGTCGATATGCAACGCCATCAGTGGAACGCTTAGCAGACATGTGCAGTGGTTTCTGAGCATACACGCAGATGTGCACGCTCACAGAATCCTCACCCAAGGCGCCAAGCACTACTGTTTTGCAGCTACAATAATACCAGTGCCAATAGGAAGCACATGCACTGCAAATCGATCGTCATGCACAATCTCTTCGGTAAATGCTCGCATTAGCACCGCTTTACTACTGTGATCAGCTGGATTGATCACACCGCCTTGTGATTGCTCATCACGCTGCGCAAATGCATCTGCGACAATAAGTACACCGCCATCACGAAGTACGCGATGCGCCTGATCAAGCATATCCTCATAATTACTGAGGTCACCATCAATCACCACCACATCGTAGTCGCCAGCGTTAAGCCTTGGTACGAACAGTTGAGCAGATGTGTTAGCCACACGCAAACGTGTGCGGATGGGCTGTTCCAAACGGGCAGGCACACTACGGACCAGCACTGCACCACGATGCGAAGAATCCACAACCGTAAGCTGACCTGCAGCCGTCTGCATACCGACACTATCCATAGCAATCAACAGCTGTGCAGTTTCAACTGCATTACCAGTGCCAAGCAATAAGACTGACTCTGCTTGAAGCAAGTGTGCCATCATTCCAAGCCATTGCGCTTGCATAGCACTTGTTGGACTAAACCCAAGCTCAATAGCATCATCGCGTACATCCTGAATACCAGCTGGCTCAGCACTTGCAGCAAGACGATCCGTATATTCCCAAGCCTTTGCAAGGTTTAAGGCGTCATTGTGTTCCATCACACTCTCCACTCTCGTTTATTACGCGTTCTGCACGTTGCATACTACATAATTACAGCACACTACGATGCCCGCGCTTGATCGACCTGTTGAATAACCTTCCAGATCTCCTCACCAACATCAATACCTTTAGGGCAATGCAGTGAGCATGCGCGCACTGATTGACATGCTGGAGCAGCATCAGGCTCGCCCACTTGTTCAAGTCTATGCTCGCCGGCAATGTCGCGTGAATCGTGCATAAAACGTGAAGCCATCACAATCGCCGCAGGACCGACAAAGGCCTCACCTCCTGCGTACACTGGGCAGCTTCCTTCACATACTCCGCATGCAATGCAATTGCTGAGTAATTCGTATTGTGCTAATTCCTCGGGCTTTTGCAAATACTCAAAAACGTCAATCTTGCCTTCTGCAGTACGTTTCAGATTACCTGCAGCTTGCAAATATGGTTGTAACCGTTTAATTTGCTCCATCATAGGATCAATATCGGCAATAAGATCTTTCACTACAGGAAATCCAGGAAGTGCTGCAAGGTCAATAACCCATTCCTGATGTCGCGAATCAGCTGACGCTGACTGTTCCGCATCATGCTGTGGCTGCGCAGTTTTTCTAAATCCTAAGTCATCTACTTGAGCGTGGTTCTTTGGCTGAGCCCACTGACTTGCTTTAGCAGTGCACAGTAATGTCGGTGTGCCATTAATAGCTACAGCATCCGAGCCACACATACCATGTCCACACGAATACCGAAATGCCAACGTTGGGTCTACCGTGCGCTTGACGGTAAGTAGCATATCAAGCACGGTGTCTTCTGGACGAACCTGAAGTCGGTATTCTTGCGTCCAATGTTTGCCACGAATACGTTTGCTCGATGTTGAAGTTGCTGTGGGAGCACCAAATGGCGACGATGATCGTTTAGCGAAAGGACTTGCTCCTCGGCTACTACGCTTGCGCTCAGGCTTAGGCGTAAAGCGAGCCACGCGTAAGGTAATCCACATCTGTTTTGTAGATTGTTGGTGTTGCACTAGATTTTTCTCCGACAATTGTTTGCATACTCCTGTGTAATCGTACTGTCTTAGTACTCGCGTTCGGTTGGCGGGAATTGTGTAATATGCACTTGCTGATACTGCAACTGCATATGTCGGTCAATCATAGAATGTCGTAACCAATGCTCGTCATCGCGATGCGGAAAATCGGTTCTCGACAGTGATCCGCGTGATTCCTGCCTTGATAGAGAAGCTTGCAACATAGCCTGAGCTAATACCAGCATATGCCGTGTCTCCATAAGCGCCACAATCTCTTGATTGTACGCTGCAACCGGTGTATGAGGATAACATTGTTGCAGCTCAAGTGACAACACATCAAGCGCAGTAAGACCTTGTTCAAGACTTTCAGCATTGCATCGAACCGCGGCGGCTTGTTCCATAACGATACCGATACGGCGCATGAGTGCATACACATTACCACCCTGTTCATCAGATGAAGCCTCACTGACCGCACTATCTGCACCATTTTCTTCAGACCCGTATTGCACTATAGTTTGCTGTTCATCTTCAAGCTGGCTCGCATCCTGATATGCTTGAGCCTTTTGCAAGAGTGCTTCCATGTACTGTTTGCGCCGATTGAATGCTGCTTGTAACGAAGCACTGGTCTCTTGTGCATGGTTGACATCATCTGATTCATCTGAAGATGCTGTACCCAATACATTTATATCTAATGAATCTGCATCTAATGTTTCTACTGTTGCTGTACTATCAGCTATACGTTCTTGCATCTGATTCAAAAGTTGCTGTGCAATCGTCTGCCCAGCACGCGTGCCAAAAAGACAAGCATCGAGAAGTGAATTTGCACCAAGCCTATTAGCCCCGTGTACACTGACGCATGAGCACTCTCCAGCTGCATATAGTCCGCGTACAATCTGCCGCATACCATCGCACACCTTATATACTTCTCCGTTAAGAGTAATCGGAATGCCACCCATCGTGTAATGTGCAGTGGGTCGAATTGGAATCAGATCATGCTGGGGATTGAGACCCGTATATGTTTCAATGGTTGATACTACTTCAGGTAGTTTTGAGCGCAAAGCATCTGCATCAATTGCACGCAAATCAAGCCATACGCAATCATGCACATCGTCAGCATACGTCGGATCTGCTACTCCTCTACCCGCATCTATTTCAGCCATAATTGCTCGTGAAACAACATCACGAGCAGCCAAATCACCGTGTTCTGGAGCATAACGCTGCATAAATTGCTCACCTTGAGCATTACGCAGTGTTCCTCCCTCAGCTCGTGCGGCTTCAGAGAGTAGTAAACCAGTATGTGCTAAGCCTGTAGGATGAAATTGCACAAATTCAATATCTTCAAGTTGCAAACCAGCATCAAGACCTAATGCCATACCATCGCCAGTAAGATCCCAAGAATTTGTGGTGGTGTGAAAAACACGTCCAGCTCCACCTGTTGCCAACACAATATGTGCAGCTCCAATTGCATGAGTAATGCCTGTACTCATGTCAATAGCAACCACTCCTTGCGCCTGATGATTGTCAATTACAAGATCGCTTACATACCATTCTTCAGCAAACTGCACTCCTAAACGCACACATTGCTGCCATAAGCTATGCAAAATTTGGTGCCCAATACGATCTGCTGCATATGCTGTTCTGCGTACACTTTTTCCACCAAACTCCGCAGTATGACCACCAAACCGACGCTGATCAATATGCCCATCTGCTGTTCTTGAAAAGGCAACACCATCATGCTCAAGTCGAATCACTGTCTTTGGCGCATCCTGCGCTAATATCTGTGCAGCATCCTGATCAACTAACCAATCGCCACCTTTTACCGTATCAAACCAATGCCAGTGCCAATCATCAGGTTCAACATTAGCTAAGCTCGCCGCAATACCGCCTTCAGCACTCCCGGTGTGTGAGCGCAATGGGTGGAGTTTAGAAATAACCAATACGGAAGGAGTATGACCAAGCTTTGCGCTTTGCTGATAAGCCTCAGAGCGAAGTAATCCGAGTACTGCAGATAATCCAGCTGCACCAGCACCAATTACCACAACATCATAGTGTTTGTGCACTTCTCGCGTACCCATGTGATGCCTCCATACCGTAGTTTGGCTCGTACCAACGATAACTGTACACCGAGTTACTAACTAGGCATTACTGATGACGGTACTTGCGCCTACGCCTACGTAGCTCCTCCTCGCTTACCTGCCTACCCAATGCTCGTTTGCGTTTCCAAAACTTACGAGTGGTGACATTGCGCTGGATGTTTTGACTAGTACCATGTACTGTATCTACATCAGCACTATTGCTTTGAGATTCAGCATCATCGTTAGACTGCTGAATGCTGTGCTCCGCCTGCTGAGCTTGTGGATGGCGCGCATGATAGCGTGCAACTGCCAATGGACTAAGTGCTTCCATATTGATAGTCACACTACCATCAGCAAGTACTTCTTCGACATCAATATTGTCATCTCCAGCAGCTTGCCGAATAGCATCATCTAATTCACGATCAGCGGCAGCAAGTGCAAAACGCTGCGATTGCCTATGAAGGAGCACTCCGGAGATTGCAGCAGCAAGTAACGAAGCCACTAGCACACCAAAACGTGCTTCTGCGGAAAGTTCAGGATCCTTATATGCCAACGTGGCGATAAGGAACGATACCGTAAAACCAATACCACAAGCACATGCTGCTGGGAATAAATCACGCACACGCAGCCCCTTTGCCAATTTGAGACCCGCAACATGCGTGCTTATCCAAGCGGTAATCATAATGCCAATAGGTTTACCGAGTACCAGAGCCACAATAATGCCAAGCACTACCGGGGAGATAAACATGGTCCAAGAAACAGTCTCAAAATGCACACCTGTAGCAAACAGCGCAAATAACGGGAGTGCTAACAGCGCTGAGAACGGCTGCAACTTATCCTTGTACCGCTCTGCACGAGGAGAATGCTCACCGTGAATCTCTCTTGCTGGGGTAAGCAAACCAACTAATACACCTGCCAGCGTTGGATGAACGCCTGCCTCAAACATCATCACCCAAGCGAGAATGCCAACAATACCAACTAATATCCATGGTACTTTACGACGTTTAACGAGCACAGACCATACTAGTGCACATACAATGACGCCAACAAACCAATACCATGCATTCAAATTCGAGAAAAATACCGCGATAACAATAACTGCCAGCAAATCATCCACAGTGGCCAAAGTCATCAAAAACGCACGAATGGAGCCAGGCAATGCTTTAGCAAAAAGCGCCAGAACAGTAAGCGAAAACGCAATATCCGTTGCTGTTGGAACCGCCCAACCTTGTGCAATCTCTTGGAAAGCATGCACTTGCCCAGTAGCTACTGCCTCATAACCAGCTACTCCAGCGCCTATACCAAATAGCGAAAAAGTTGCCGTGACAATAATAAACAACACTGGAGGCACTGCCATACCACCCACAGCGCAAGCCATTGGTACAGCAGCAGCCCTAGGATTTGCCAGTGAGCCTGTGGTAAGCTCCTGCTTCAAATCTAAGCCCACAACAAGGAAAAAGATAGTAAGCAAACCATCTTGCGCCCAGTGCCCAATTGGCAAGACGATATTAGTTCCTGGTATACCAAGCTGCGTCTCGGCAATTGTTTCAAATATATGTGCCGTAAAAGGGATATTAGCGAGTAATAACCCCGCAAGCGCAAACCCAAGCATAATTAAACCAGATATGGTATCAGAATGAGCGATACGTTGTACCCCTGCCCACCATTGCATTGTTTTTGCTCGAGTCTGCTCTAATTTCACGCGATTCCCTTCTATATAAGTAGTTTACTAATATTGATATCGCATCACACAGTCACAGTACTGACTGTCTGTTTTGTGCTCTATTCCTATTGTAACGGCTATCTATACGCTTATACGCCCACAGCTACATATGTCGTACTTACACATTGAGACACGCCGATTTGCGTTCGTACACACTGAGGGATATATTAGTCGAGTTGCTTGAAGCAATCAAGTAAACATGCGCCAGTAGCCCAATGGATTAGAGCATTTGACTACGGATCAAAAGGTTGCAGGTTCGAATCCTGTCTGGCGCACCGATAAGACCAAGGCTTCGTGTTTTGGTCTTTTTTATTATTCCATCTACCTAGTTGGGTTATCAAGTAGCGTATCGTCCACTTACCGATATTTTGGATGATTTAGATCCAGCATTAGTTAATCCGATTCTAGCTAACAAGCGTTTCCAGACACTATTTCATGCGAATGCGACCCCAGATAATGCCGTAACCAAGTGGGTAGATACACGTGTCGCACAGCGCTAATACCAAGATATAATTCAAAGTCTGGTGTAGTATGTCATTTGCTACACCAGACACTACGCCAAGCCCTTTGCCAATTGTGTAGTCGAGCGCAGAATAATACGAGCAGGCAACAGCTCATGAGGATGTGCTAATTCCACACCATGCAATAAATCCAGTGTCTTTTTTGCAGCTATAACCCCCATAGCGTACGGATCTTGACGCAATGTTGTCAGATCCGCAATATCAGCAATATCCGCGTCATCAAAGCCCACAACTGACATATCTTCTGGCACACGAATACCCTGATTACGCAAAGCCTTAATCACAGCAATTGCACTTGCATCTGTTTGCACACATAGCGCCGTCGGACGCTGCTCTAATCCTAAAATTCTCGAAACGAGTTCATTTGCAATTTGCTCATTACTGGTGAAGTGATCATACTCCGACAACGAAATAATAGGAGCATGCCGTTGATCAAGCCCATACTCTTGTGCAACTTGCTCGAAAATATGCGCGCGCTCAACTGTGCTATACACCATATCAGCAGGCATATAGTCAGTAACAAAGCCAATAGTGCTATGCCCCAGTGAACGCAACAACTGCACAGCCTTACGCATACCATCAACATTGTCAATTCCAATTGAAGCATTGCCATATGATTGTGCAGGAATATCTACCCCAATAACTGGAATATCGGTTTGCTGTAAGTATGCACGCATCTGATTATCAACTTGGAATGAAGCAATAATCATAGCGTCAACGTTGCCAACATTGGGAAGATGACGAAAAAAATCTATAGCATCTTGCTGAGTAATAATATAGCTTGGTGCAATATCGTATCCTGCAGGGTTAAGCACATCATATATACCTTGCAGCACATTAGCGTTAAACCATTGGTTCAGCTTGCCTGAAGTAAGTAGCATCACTCGCATATTTTTTCCCGAAGCAAGCGATGAAGCATGTTTAGAAAGCGTAAAATGCAATTGTTCAGCAGCCTGCAATACCTTCTGACGAGTTGTAGGCGTAACACTATCTACACCACGTAGGGCGCGAGATACTGTTGCCTGTGACACACCAGCAAGTTGCGCTACATCAGCTATCGTTGGCTTCATTACCGCTCCTCAGTATTGCGCTTACATATTGCTATTCCTATCTTTAACTATAGCAACACACCTTACAAAAGAATATTTGCACGTTAAAAATGTAAGCGCTATCATCATACAAGCATTACATTTAAATATTCAAGTATTAAACAAATAAATATGAACAATATTGATATGTAAGCGCTATCATTTTGCAATGATGCATAACGAAGGAAGCCACTATGAATACACCTATTCGTACAACACAAGGTCGAACATTAAAAACCATAGTTGCCGTACTGTCAGCACTAGCACTCACTACCTCACTTGCCGCATGTTCAAGCGACAGCACAGACTCTTCCAAAGGGCATGTGTATTTTATGAACAACAAACCAGAAGTTGTAGACCAATACAAACAACTTGCTGATATGTATACCAAAGAAACTGGTGTAAAAGTTGATATTCAAACTGGAGCTTCAGGCACATATGATGCCACAATGACATCAGAATTGGCAAAATCAAATGCGCCAACTATGTTCAATGTTTCCGGATTCGATCAATTTGCAAAATACCAAAAGTACGTAGAACCTTTGCAAGACACAGAACTTTTCAAGCTGCTTAATGACGAAGGTAAAGCAAATTCATATACCATTGATGGCAAATCCTACACGCTGCCTTATGCTGCAGAATGGTATGGCATTATTTACAACAAGAAAATTCTCAATACCTACTGTTCAAAAGATTATGCTGTGATTCACAGTGCCGACGAACTCACTAATTTTCAAACTCTGAGCAAAGTCGCTAAATCCATGCAAGAGCACAAAGATGATCTTGGTATTGAAGGGGCTTTTGCAACTCCTGGTCTGGACGCATCAGACACGTATCGATTCACCGCGCATATGTCCCGTATTCCACTGTATTTCGAGTATAAGGATATGAATACCACATTCTCGAAAACAATTAAAGGAACATACTTACAGAACTATAAAGATCTCTTTGATTTGGAATTGCACAATAGCCCGACTGAACCATCTATGGTAAGCTCCAAATCCTATGATGATGTTACTGCAGAATTCGCACTCGGCAAAGTAGCATTCTATCCAAACGGCGTATGGTCATATTCACAAATCAAAGGTAACGAAGTTGCTGATGAAGATCTTGGAATGCTCCCATATTACATGGGCATTACAGGTGAAGAAGAAACTGGACCAGCAGGTGTATATGACGCAAGCTGGGCAGTCAATAAAAACGCTTCCAAACAAGATAAGCAAGCAACGCTGGACTTCATCAAATGGATGGTTACCAATAATGATGCCAAGAAGATTCTCTCCCAAGACATGGGTTTCTCTGTACCATTTACCACATTTAACGACAAAGCCTACCAGCCAAAGAATCCTCTTACCACTGCCGCACGCGCTTATATCGAAGCAGGCAAAACCTCAGTAAGAAGCTTCACACTGCCAGATCAGCAGTGGCAGGATGATTTCTCTGCAGCGCTTATTGAATACGCACAAGGCACCGGATCATGGGATACCTTTACAAAAGCTTTTGTTAATGGATGGTCAACTGAATGGAATAACAACGAACAAGTACTCGGTTCCGTTCCTCAAGCGACAGCATTTGATAAGCAATAAACATACGAGTCATTGACACCATTACTAGGAATACTAAATCATATAAGTGTAAATGAGAGCTACTCAATTTTGCAATGCGTTGGACCTGTGGCAACTATGTCACAGGTCCAAACGTTACTCACCTATAAACTATGATCAAGGGCGTACTGGTTAGTTAATACTGGCAATGTATTCATGCTCATCATTCCTTAATCCATCTGCAATGCAGTACAACACCACGATGTGAGATACTGTGCTTTAAGCTTAAAAGTATTGAAGGTGGACAAGAAGACTGTTGCCAAACGTTGCCAAAATAACGCCAGTACGTGATACCTCAACCCACGTAATTCCAATAGCCCAGTAAATTACTGCATCAGTGTGCGTGCAAGCTGCTCAAACCTATGTGCCAGATCATGATCGGCAAGTTTGCCATGCTCATCGAGCACCACAGGATGGCCAGCTTCTCCTGACTGCCGCAACTCGGTTTCTAATGGGATTTGCATCAAAAGTGGCACATCATAACGCAATGCGCGAGTGAGCTGTTGACTTACGCGAGCGCCACCGCCTTCACCAAAAATCGTCAGACGCTCACCATGGTGGTCGTACCAGCTCATATTCTCTATTACGCCGCGCACTTTCATCGGCACTTGAAGAGCGACAAGCCCACTGCGCACTGCCACATCAGAGGCGCTTGGCTGAGGAGTGGTGACTACCACGAGTTCTGCGTTCGGCAAAGTTTGTGCTACTGCCAATGCCATATCACCAGTACCTGGTGCGAGATCAATAACCAGTACATCTGGCTCTCCCCACCACACGTCTGATAAGAACTGTTCTAATGATCGATGAAGCCGAGGTCCTCTCCATAGAATGGCTCGATCAGCTCCCGCAAACATGCCAATGGACATAGTTTTCACGCCCCATGCTGTCACTGGCATTAACATGCCATTAAGATTCGTGGGCTGTCCATGCGCACCAAGCAAAGTTGGCAGTGAAAATCCATAAATATCCGCGTCAATTGCC
Source organism: Galliscardovia ingluviei (assembly GCF_014635685.1). GTDB lineage: Bacteria > Actinomycetota > Actinomycetes > Actinomycetales > Bifidobacteriaceae > Galliscardovia > Galliscardovia ingluviei. The sequence goes on along the minus strand of NZ_BMDH01000001.1, from coordinate 320,046 downwards.
GCAGTATCGTATCCAAGAGCCGCGAATGTTGCTGCTAAATTGGCACTCACCGAGGATTTACCTACACCGCCTTTTCCAGATGCGATAGCAAATATTTTTGTTTTAATTCCAGGCTTGTTAAAGGGATTGCGACGGCGTGCTTCTTTCAAATCATCAACAAGCTGCGTCAATTTTTGCTCACTCATCGAGCCAACAGCAATATGAGGTACTAGAGTTGCCGCAGGATATGAGGTTACCGCATCATTGATGGCATCAATAATTTGTTGTGTGAGTGGACATCCGGCAACAGTAAGCTCTACTCGTACTGTGACATCAACTACTGGCTTTCCAGCATCGATGATGTCGCGCGGCACAGCTTCTATACCAACAATCATACCTAATTCAGTTATTGACTTCCCTAATTCTGGGTCAATTACTTTGCTCAATCGTTCTCGAACATTGCGTTCAATAACAACATCTGATTCAACTCGTTCACTCATGTGCACCACACTAGCGTGAAGTCTTCCTATATGCTACGTGTGTTGGGCAAACAATTGTTGGCGAACGCCCCCCTACTGGAATAACTGATTTTATAGCATTACTAAAGCTAGCATTACAAAAGGCTGGCATATAGTCATTCGCATATACACCAGCCTAGCTGTTCATACAGTTTTGGGTTGCAGCCAGAATATCTTTATAGTTGCTGCAGTTAGCCTACCTAATCTATTAACTGATTCTTCTAGCTACTCCTAGTGGCACGAGTTATAATCCTTGTCACACTATGCTTGAGTTTCGTGCAGTCGATGTGCCAGCTCAGCTAAATGCACACCATGCGTTAAGAATTCATGTGTATGGCACACATATCCGTGCTTTCTGCCAACTGCAGCAATATAGCCATTGATATAATCCACTTCTGTAGGGCGAGAATGAATCATGTCTTGATACATTGATGGGTAATGCAATGGGTTACCAGTCCGTGAAACATAATCCACTGTTTCCAGCTCTTCATCACGAGTATTGATCAGCTTAACACCATCGCGTTCTAATGCGTCATAGGCTTCATCAATAAGCTGTCGTGCGACATCGCGTGCTCCTGGATAGCTGATAAATTGCCCCATTTGAATTTGATACATAGTGCATAGTGTGTTCACTACAGAGTTAAACACCACTTTTGCCATGCAAGTACCCTTTAAATCTTGGGTAATTGTTGGATTAAAATTAGCCTGCTGCAAATCATCATGCATCTGACGCTCAATTTCAGTAATGTCACCTGTATACGAGCATAGCGTCATAGTTCCAGCACCAGGTTTGCCAATAAAATCAACATCTCCTGGACCGTTTAATACTGTAGCAACCAAAGCTGTGCCACCATAAATGCGATCTTCGCTAAAGTACTGTCGAATATGGTCAAAGTGACCCCATCCGTTCATAGCACTAAACACTACTTGGTGGTCTTGGAATAATCCTGCATCATGGCAACGCTTCAGTACTGCCTCAAGCTGCATTTGCTTAAGCATAATAATCCACACATCAGGGTTGCCGGTATATTCTTCAGGTCGATACACTTCGATAGGTACCAGATGGCGATTTTCATGATCGCGACTGACATATACGCCGCCTTGGCGACGCACCGCTTCAATGCCTGGCTCCCAAGTATCAACAAAATCAACGGTTTTGCCAGCGAGCTTCTGCAATAATATGCCGTAGCGTAATCCCATTGCTCCAGCACCGAGTACAGCGTATTTCATAGTTCCTCCACAACGCGCGTAATAGTTCCGTGGCATGACGCTACACATAGGTGTTTTCACCAGTCAAGTGCTACATATATTTCTCCCGAAATCTGAACTACTAATAGTCCATATTTTGAGATTACTGCCACGAGCCTGTTGCTAACAATCGTTCAAACCCTGCTTCATCAGTAGTTGGGATACCCAATTCTTCTGCTTTAGCAGCTTTAGAACCAGCATTTTCACCAATAACAACCACCGTTGTTTTTTTGCTTACTGAGCCTGCTGCTTTACCACCGCGAAGCATAATCGCCTCTTTAGCACTATCGCGAGAGTACCCTACTAAACTTCCGGTAACCACAACAGTCATTCCTGCCAACACCTGCGGCAGTGTTTGACTCTGTTCCTCTTGCATAGTCACACCAGCTTCACGCCATGCTTGCAGTGTTTTTCCCCGCCAATCATCACTGTTGCGAGCAGCAGTAAACCACGAGACAATAGCCTGAGCAATTTCAGGACCGACACCTTCGATTTGTTGAAGCGACTCAACACTGGCATGGGCAAGCGCATCAATTGAAGGAAAATGAGCAACCAATAAGCGCGCAGTCGGCACGCCCAAATGGCGAATAGAAAGCGCCACCAACACGCGATAGAACTCAACATGTTTAGCTTTGTCAATTTCCTCGAGCATAGCAATGGTATTTGCCTGTGGTCGAGCAGGTTTTTGTGCAGTTTCTTGAGTCCAGAATGCTGGAACCTGATACCAAAGCCCAGACCCACCAAGACGCTTACGTACTGTTCTTGAACTACCGTCTGCCCTAGTAACCGTATGTAATTGCACAATCGGCGCTTCACGCCATACCATCACAGACTGTAGCTGATCGACACTGAGATTAAAAACATCCGCTTCGCTCGTCAAGACCGGCTGTTGACGTTCAGGCAGTTGCAAGCCTTCTTCAGGCACATAAGGATCTACCTCTTGCCCCTGCTTCACTGCTATTTCATGAATGTTCGGCGCATACGTTTGTACTGTTTCAGGCCTGTTTTCTTCCGGATTAGTCAGAGCCACCGCAGACTGATCGCCCAAATGCTCAATATCAAATGCTTTTCTTGATGCCAAATTTATAATGCGCTGCGCTAACTGTGCAGGACAGCTTTCTGTATTAGGGCAGCGAATATCTTTATCGCCCTCTTTATCCGGGGCTAAGAGTGCACCACATGACGGGCAATGTGTTGGCATAACAAACGCACGAAGCTGATCTTCATGCCCCTGACGCAACTGCACAACAGGACCGACAAGTTCAGGAATCACATCACCAGCTTTGCGCACAACAACCGTATCACCAATCAGCACACCTTTACGTTCTACTTCAAAAGCATTATGTAAGGTTGTTCTTGCAACTGTAGAACCAGCGACAACAACAGGCTGCAATATTGCCACAGGAGTTACTCTTCCTGTTCTGCCCACCTGAACTGTAATATCAAGCAATTTAGTATTGACTTCCTCTGGAGGATACTTATACGCAATAGCCCAACGCGGCGCACGCGAAGTAGCACCGAGGCGACGCTGCAACGCTAAATCATCTACTTTGACCACGATGCCATCGAGTGCATGCTCGATATCATTACGATGCTGACCATAGTAGTCAATCATATCCAGTATTTCATCAAATGAATGAACTACACGATTATGCGCAGAAGTAGTAATACCCCACTGATTGTACAGTGCATAGGCTTGAGACTGATCATGTACTTCATCATGTGTTCCTGCAGGATGATCATCACCCCACTGCAACAATCCAAGTCCATGCGCATAAAACGTCAAGGATCGACTGGCAGTAATCTTAGGATCCTTCTGTCGCAGCGATCCAGCTGCCGCATTACGAGGGTTAGCAAAAATTGGTAAACCATGCTCCTCTTGGCGAGTATTTAACGCACGAAAATCATCAAAACGCATAAATACTTCACCACGAATTTCCACGAGATCAGGAATATCTTCTTGAGGCCCTTCAAGCTGTGCAATCACATTATGCACAGTACGCGCATTAAGCGTAATATCTTCACCAGTAACACCATCACCACGAGTGAGTGCTTGAATCAATTGACCATGTTGATAAATAAGGTTCATGGCAAGACCATCAATTTTCACTTCACAGGTCATTGGCAAAGGCTTGTTTTCTGGCCATTGTAAATCGCGAAGCACACCGTCATACCAATCGCGCAACTCTTCAATAGAGAAAACATCATCTAAGCTCATCATTCTGCTCGGATGCTGAACTGCTGCAAAATCTTGCGCAAACGAACCACCCACACGCGCTGTCGGAGAAGAAGGTCCTCCTAATTGACTAAACGCTTGTTCCAAGCGTTGTAAACAGCGCAGTCGCGCATCATACGCAGCATCAGAACTAACCGGTGCATCATGAATATAGTATGCCACTTGGTCATCTTCCACCCAAGCAGCAAGCGTATTCCATAACCGTGCTGCCTCACGATCACTTAAGGTATGCACGTCAAGAGTATCTAGCTCTAATGCGCTACTATCATCACGCTGTAAATGCTCTATCCAAGCTAACGATCCCATACGAGGTGCATGTGTCGGCGCGGTTGGAGTATCACCAAATAATGCAGGTTGTTCATGATGTGAAGGTGTTAATGCACTCATCTGTTTTCCTATCTACCCAAACGCAGTAAATTCGCAAGCGCTTACCATGTACTGTAGCTAAATAATCAGGTCTGGTCCTTCGACTTACCACATGCTATGGGCGCAATGACCTCAAGAACTGAATATCAACAGTATCCATATCACGCCGTGAATCGCTCATCCGTGCAGCAGCAAGGCATAATGTTCTTGCAGGAACAAACATAGCATGATCAACGCTGACACGTGCTGCATCACGAACAATTTGTGCAGCCTGAGTATGCGGCCAAATAGGAATAGATGCCTCGCGTAATACTGCCTGTGCTTCCTCAATAGTATGCGGCACAGCAATACGCTGTGAGTGCGTGCGACGCATTAATTCCGCAAACTCTTCCTGCAATGTCACCTGAGCCATATTGTCATATCCATTAATATGTTCGCACATTTCGTAACATGCTGCTGCAATAGCAAACTCATCACGCATCCATGAGCAGTATGCTAAACGATAATAAGCAAATGCGGCATCATTACGATCTAATGCAACACGTAGAGCATTCAAACATGCAGCGCGAGATGAATCCCAATCACCCTGATGAGAAAGATACATTGCTAATCGCATATGCACCAAAGGATATGCCGGAGCATACGACACTAGGGTATTCAAATGCGCTAACGGATCTATATCCACCTGCATTGGCGCTAGTTGCGCAGCAATATCTACTAAATCCATATGCGCCATGAAGAGATGATCAGGAATAAGCACCGTCTGCTCATGTGATGTGGCAAACATATGGTTATACACAATTCGCTCTGCATACGAATTAAAATACCGAGCCACTCCTGGTCCTGCAGCGAACTGAGCATCCACATTAGCAACAACAGTACTTAATTGCTCAAGATTTTGCTCGAAAGTCCCTCCTTGCATACCTCGAAGCGCAATTCTTGCATCACGAAGCTGATTACTCAACGTCAATGGAATCTGAGGAACTGCTGTGCCGTCAATAAATGCACTAGTAATATCTGCTGACGCATCCTGCAACTCAGGATCGGCGATGCGCTTAATATATTGCATGGCTTGACGTGCTTTATGCACTGAATCCAATGACTGATCATCGTGCAAACGCTGCATCTGTGAGTTCATATGTTGCAGTACATCATCACGTTGAATCGACATATCTAGCGCATCATGCGCAGCAAAAATACGACGTTCTGCGCTATCAAACTGCCACTCACTGAGTTCAGGAATCTCTTGCGAACCAGTGGGAGCAAATGTACTATCTTGTAACGTAAAAGTACCAGAAACAGCTGCTAGCGATCCATCTTCTGCAATCCGCATATCTGCTCCAGCATGCTGATACAGCGCAATAGGATCTGCGAATCCATCCTCGTTAACAGCCTGCATCAGCATATCGCGATCAAAAGTTACCGTTACTAAAGTTTGTAATTGTGGCTGCTGCTGCAATGCCTGTAACGAATGAGTATTATTTCCATCGCGCGTTGGCATATCTGAATTTTGCTCCTCAGAATCCGCAGTCGCCTTATGATCATCCTGTGCGTTAAGATCAGCAACTTGGTTGAAATCAGAGGTATCAAAGCTAAATCCCTGCATGATTTCCATGAAGTCACTATCCATATCAGCCGCATCAAGATGTGAGGCATCGCTGATGTTTTGGGATAGTTTTGCATGCTGATCTTCTTGGGCTTCAGATTCCCCGGCAGCTGAATCCTCAGAAGCATCCTCCTCAGTACCCGTTTGTTCTCTCTGCGTATCTGAAGTTGTATCAGCCGTTACATCTTGTTGTGAGCTAGGTTCTGCTACAGTATCTGAAGATGGTTGCGCAGTTGGCGAAAGCAATGAAGATAGCTGTGCTGGATCGCCGTGGATATCTCCATCTTTCGGATCAGCATGATGCTGAGACGGACTGCTTAATGGATCAATAGATACGCCTTGTTCATCAATATGCACTCCTTGCATATCATCTGTCATACCAGTATCACTAGCGCCACGAGTCACATGTGCATTAAACGCTGCAAGAGCTTTAGCGATAAGACGTTCAATATCAGAAGCACGTTCTGTATTGAGTTCTTCCAAGCCCAGTGAATCAATATGTATACTCACTGAACGCACGCGAGCATCAGCAGCATATGCCAAACAGGCAATAATAATACCTAGTCGCAAGTTGTATTGCGTAGCTAACATAGCACGCTCATGCTCGCTAAGCTCTTGCCACACGCCATTATCATGCAGTCGTTGAGTAGGCATGAGCGTAGATCCTACACTCGTAAAACCAATTGCGACATTACCTGCTTGAAGGTTTGCACGAAACTCAACATCAAAACGGTATGGAACATTGAGCGAGCGCAGCATATGAGCCAATGTTTGTCGGTAAATCCATGCCGAGCCATCAGCATCTTGATGTTGATGCGTATGTTCAGGCTTAGATTGCGCTGGTGCTAGTGGGTCAGGATACTGTCGCCATAATGCCATAGCACGTAACCGTGTCATATGCATAAGTCGCTGTATTGATTGCGCGCTGCTAAGACCTAAAATATCATCAACTGGTACTGCCTGTTCGGCATGCATATCAGCACTATGAATTTCATCAGTAAAATAATTGAACTCATCAGCAAGATCATCGATTAATGCATCTCTATCGGTATCATCGATTGGTTCAGCTAATAATGCTGGATTACCCAAAAGTGACCAGTCAAGTCGTGCAGCATCTTCAATACTCATCGTATCTTCAATCGGCCAGTGCCCTGTACGCGCATTGTACTCCACTACTCTACTTACCGCAGCAAAACGGTTTATCGCAGCTTCAATACGCATGGCTGCAAAAAATGACTTCAAATTTAACTGCTCTTGCCAAGCAAATAACAGTGCACCTGAATGAGGAGAGCTTAATAATTGCAACGGTTCTGCACCATGCACAGCCTCTAATCCAGTATCCGTTTGCCATATTCCCGCCTGTTGCATGAGCTGCTCAAAGTATCGCTCTAATCCTGAAACACGATACTGTTTATTGGCAAGACGTGTAATATCCGCGAGCGAACGTCGTATTGCACCGATTGGTGCCTCCAACTCAAGGCGTCTGAAAATATTACTAGAGCCAAAACCAATAACAGCTCCCTCATGCTGTGCAATAAGCACTGCATGGATATACGCTGTAGTAAGAGCATCACGATAATCCAGCCGCGCTCTATCCTGAGCAGGTATTGGGCTGCGTAATTGTTCAATCGTGTATTTTTTTCCAGATTTAAGCCAAGAAGCAAGCCACACTGGCTCGCCAGTATGCGAGTTATGGAAAACGATTCCACCGCAGACAGCAGGGACGATCTTATCCTGCTCATGTGGTTCATGCGCATACAGTCGAGATTGTGGAACATCAATATAGCCCTCTTGTATAAAGGACATTACTGGCGTTAGATGCTGTGTATCTGGATCGATTCGGTAATCAGTAAATACGCGACCCTGAGAGTCTGCAAAAGCAATAGGCAGACAATGCCAGCGATCTAAAAATACAACAATACTAAAGCCTCTGCCACGCACCGATGGGAACTGTGCCCATCCAAACTCTATACCTTCTGGAAGTTGTGGAGCGTGAGGTAACTGGTGAATACGCACTAATGGGTGCAGTGTTATGGTATGCGCCGCCATTGCTGAAACTAGCCAATCAAGATTGGGTGTATGTTGTGAGTTTCGCGCATCTGCCATACGGTATCCTACTTATTCTACTTATCTTGCTCAAATATTGTTCTCTATTGTAGTTGTATCGCTTATACAAACTTATCTGCTATTATACCCATGACACTACGGTGTTAGCACTACAGCTATTGCTACAAGAGTAACTGCCTGCAAATGTGCGGTGATTGGTATATCCATACGCCTGCGTCGCAGCTCTTGTACCTCGCTACACACCAATCGTTTCTGTACACTGGGATAGGGTTATGAGTTGTTGCTTTGCCAATATATCGCATGCATACCGAGCATGGCGCAGTGCAATAGCACAACATTGGAAAACGATTATGCTTATAGTGCTGACCCTACTCAGCATAGAAACCACTTTAGGCAACGCAGGGTTTTGGCAGACCTGTATGCTATCGCCCATAGAAAAGCCCCTACATACTCAGGCGGTTGGATTACAGACTTTATCTGATAATACTCAGATTATTACAGATTCGCGAAATGCAGGATGGCGCGCCTCTGGCGCCAATCAGGTTATCCGTTCAGTAGGTTTCTCTATTCTTACATCGCAAAGCAATATAGCACCTCATGGCACTGTAGAGCACAGTTCACAGCAAAACAGTACACTACAGAACGATATAGCTGCTGATGCGCAGTATTTTACACAACCTCTACAGCAAGTAGTACATATGCGCATTGATATTCAAGATTCACACTATCAATGGCATACTGGAAATACACAGCTTGTCGATCTGAGCAATCCATCAACATCAGTAGTACCACAACGCAATATCCAACAGCCGGTGCAGGCTGTCGCCGTCCATATAGCTGAAGCACAAGGGACTCGCATCCCCTTACTCACCATTACACTCAATGCCAAAGTCCCATTCTCCATAAGCTGGCTACGACTTTCTCTCGGCGCAGTAGTGGCGTTATTACTACTTGCTTTTCGCCCACGCTCATCTCTGTGGCGCACCTCTCTAACAGAGAGCAAAGCAGCACAAATTACTATAATTTGCGTTATCTGTGTTACAGCTCTTGTGGTCATTGTGCATGCATTGATCACAGCATGGTGGAGTAATAATCAAAGCTTTCATCAGCCCAATGCCTATACCTATGATTTTAACCAGTATGCTCATGTAGCACAGGCTCTTTTAGCAGGTCATGCTTGGCTGGACCTCCCAGTTCCTCCTGAATTTGCCCAGTTAGCTAATCCTTACAACCCTCAAGCACGCAATGCGTTGTTAGCGCAAGGCGTCCACCCTATATACTGGGATTACGCATTCTACAATGGGCATTGGTATTCATATTTCGGCATTATTCCAGCGCTGCTTTACTTTATTCCTTTCCAATGGTGCTCGTCTTTTTTCGTATCCGGTGGCTTGGCTCTCCCAGCAACTGTTGCCTCAACCATAAGCTTTATGCTCGCTTTGATTGGATTAGCGCTACTTATCATCCGCATGACCAAACTCTACGCGCCACACACCAGCATTGCTACAGTAGCTCTTGGCATTATTACCATAGCTTTTGCAGCAGGAGGATGGTATTTATATCAGCGCAGAGCTTTTTATGAAGTTGCTTTTGCCACAGGGTTAATGTTCCTCGCTTGGGGACTTTGGTTCTGGCTTGGCGCGAAACGCCCAGACGCATACGGTAACCCTACTCCTGTTTCAACCGCTCATATGATAGCTGGTTGCATTTGTATTGCCACTACCCTTGGCTGTAGAGTGCCGATGATTGCTGCTACATGCTTATGGTTTGTAATTTTTGCTCCGGAATATCGTTCAGGACTATTATTCCGCCCTATTGCAGCACTAGTGTTACCGAAACGATGGCTGCTCGGCACTTGGAAGCACTTGCCCCTACACAAACGTAGTGTATGGCATACTTGGCGTATTGATAGCGCTATGATTGCGTCGGTAGTAGCTGTTTTTACCCCGATACTGGCTTATAATTATGCACGCTTTGGTGCAATACTTGACTTTGGTAACGCCTACCAAATCACTGTTAGTGATATGCTACATCGACATACTACATTGTCATCATTGTGGCAAATTATTCAGTACTACTTATTCACACCACCACAATTTAGCTCATACTTCCCCTTTGCAAGCACGGCCCATACTCCAATTGAACCATGGCAATATGCAGATACTCTTGTAGCAGGCTTGTGTTGGCTCGCTCCAGCAATACTGATACCACTAGCTTTACCATTTATCTGGCGTGGTTTCTCTAGAACCGATCCTGCACATGCACAGCAGCGTGGATATGAAACAACACGTACTATGTTTGTTTTTGCCGCGGTACTTTGTATTCTGGGAAGTATTGAATTCCTTGCTGTCGCTTGGGCTGCCGGTCTTGATTGGCGTTATATCACTGATTTTGCATGGTATTGGCTATTAAGTGCTTATCTCGTGTTGCTTATTGTTGAGCAGCGTTGTTCGCAACGCCTCTACCGTGTGCTATTTGCATGTATGGTCTTGTTATGCCTTGTATCAGTAGCTTTAAGTGTAATGCAACCGCTTGTTAACGGTCAAACCATGTCCTTGAGCCGAGAGCATCTCGACACCTATATGCAGATTTACTCCTGGTTCGTATGGTTGTAAGGAAATGCCGTTTTTCAAACACGGACTAAACCAACGAACACCATTAACAGTATCGCCTCTAATGTCTATGCCGCCAACATAAAAAGTCCTAGTATGTAGTACATACTAGGACTTCAGCGTTAGCATATCGTTAAGCTGTTAAGCAATCAAAGTATCGCACTTACGATCTTTGAAATACACGCTATGACGCACTTTGCGAGTCTTTACACAAAAGTAGATGCATAATATGCGGCACCCACAATACCTGCGTCGTTAAGTAATGCCGCAGGAACAATAGGTGTTTCAATATCAATATATTGGAAGAACTTTTCATGCTTCTTGCTGACACCGCCGCCAACAACAAAAATATCTGGACTGAAATAATGCTCTAACATTGCATAATATTTTGTCAGGCGCTTGCCCCACTTCTTCCAACTGAGTTCTTTTGCTCCGCGCACCGAATCAGCAGCATACTTTTCAGCATCACCTTTATCTGCTAATAACAGGTGTCCAAGCTCCGTATTAGGGACCAACACACCATTCATAATCAAAGCAGTGCCAATACCAGTACCCAAAGTTGTAGCAATAACTAAACCATTGTTGCCTTTTGCAGCGCCATACTGAGCCTCAGCAAGACCAGCAGCATCAGCATCATTAACTACATGAACTGTGCGACCAGTGCGTTCAGAAAGTAGTGCATTGATATCAACACCAACCCACGACTGATCAAGATTTGCCATAAAATCCAATGGTTTTCCTGGTTTTATAGGAGCTGGGAATGCTACACCAATTGGCGTACCATCATGTACATCAAAGTGGTCAAGTAATTGTTTAACGATGTCTGCGACAGCATCTGGAGTGGAATGTTCTGGAGTCGGAATACGCAAACGCTCTGTAGCGAACTTCCCCTCTTGTAAGTTCACTGGGGCGCCCTTAATACCTGAACCGCCAATATCGATGCCAAACGCTTGTGCTGTTTCAATCATGGTATCTCCCTTGATAAGGTAGTACGGGCGCAAATACCCGTGCCACGATTGTACAACGAATTAGTCAAGAATGGGGTTCATTGACCGTGTGCGTCGCAAATTTTCATGCATTACTACCATTATCACAAGAATAACTGCCAAATACCAAGGGAATAGCGCAATAGTAATTGTGTCAGCAAGCCAACCAAATACTGCTGGAGCAAGTAAACTACCGCAGTAAGCACTCGCCATTTGCACACCAATAATAGCTTGTGACTTATCAGCACCGAAATACGCTGGCGTAGAGTGGATAACACATGGATAAATTGGTGCACAACCAAAACCGATCACAATAAGACCAATCAAAGAGCCCATACGCCCAAATGGAAGCAGCAGTATTATAATGCCCAACGCCACAACTATCTGCCCCATACGAATCATCGTAGGGTCAGAAAACTTCATAGTAATAAAACCACTTAATGCGCGACCAAGCGTTATGCCTAGATAAAACAAACTTGCCCATGCGGCAGCTTGAGTACTGCTAACACCCTTGTCCAGTACCATAAAACTTGCAGCCCACAGACCAGAGGTGGTTTCTAATGCGCAATAGCAGAAGAACATTACTAGTACTGATGGCACCCCTGGAATGGCAATAATTTCTCGCAATGAAAGTGCTTTACGTGGCTGCTTTGATACCTGAGTTTCCTGCAGCTGAACTGTGCGAGCATCGTCCTTATCTTGATGTGATGCTTGTTCTTGTGCGCGATTCTTCCATAACGGTAAAGAAAAGATAATAACTGCTGTAAGCACAACTTGGAGCAACGCTACCCAACGGTATCCTGTAGGCCAGCCATAACCTGAGGTTAGCGCAAAACTCATAATATATGGCCCGACAGAGGCACCAATACCCCACATACAATGCAGCCAGCTCATATGCCTGCTCGCATAATGTAGTGCTACATAATTATTAAGCGCTGCATCTACTGCACCTGCACCGAGCCCATATGGGATAGCCATAAAACACATCACCCAGTAATTTGGGCTTATGGAAAATCCAGCTAACGCGAGCGCTGTTGTTGCTACTGATGCCGCAGTAACTTTACCTGCACCAAACCGCAATGTGAGTCGGTCAGAAAGTAATGCTGATATGATTGTCCCTGCGGAAATAATCATGGAAACATACCCTGCAAAAGCCACTGGAACCTGAAATTGCGGGTACACACTAGGCCACGCTGCTCCAAGTAGTCCATCTGGCAAGCCAAGGCTAATAAACGCAAGATATATTACTGCTAGTAGTAGGTTGGTCAACGCTCTCCTCCTTTGGATTAACTAGCAATAATATACCAACCATTCGGTAGCAAGTCTACTGCGTCTTGTATCTTTCGACAAACTTTTCGACCTGAACTAATCTAGTGACCTATACGAACCTTGTAATCTACATAAAACTTGTAATCTACAATCAGGCACTCCAACGTTCGATAACAGGCTGTCCTTTATGCTCGGAAAGCACAATATAGTGCGCGGTTTCGAGTTCAAATCTCCTACCATCTTCCGGATCTAAACCAACCCATGCCATAGCCACCAATCGCAAAATATGCGAATGCGCAACCACAAGCACATCCTTACCGTCCAACGAGTACTGCTGTAATCGCTCAGCTACTCGGCTTGCACGGTCAAAAACCTCATCAATACTTTCTCCAGATCCACGATGCACATCAACCTGCTGACCATTTTGCAGCACTTCAACACCATCGCCACCAAATTGCTCAGGTACTGCCCTAGGACCATCCATCCAAATATTCCAAGGGCGACCTAATACTTCACTAATTTGTGCGCGCGTATGCCCCTCAGCACGGCCATAATCCCATTCCATAACATCATCCCAAGCCAAAGCATCAAAGCCTGCAAGATGTGCTGTTTCCCTCGCTCTCACTAGCGGAGAAGTAAACACTGCATCGAATGGTTCAGGATGAGCTGCACGAATACGTGCCCCTGCATCTTTTGCTTGCTGACGACCAACATCGGTTAATGGCACATCTGTGCGACCTGTATGCTGCCCCGATACTGCCCAGCATGTTTGTCCGTGACGCAATAAGTAGATCCGCCCTAACTGCAAACCACTACCTCAAGCTTTCTGCACCTCATTGTACGTTGTAGTCCACAAGCCTAAGGTTATGCCTACACCCACATGTATCGGCATAACCGCAAACCTGCAACAGGAGTTGTGTATGCGCTTCATCGCCTCTATCACTCACCTGCTGTAGTTGGGTATGATACACGCACCGCACGATGGGCACTACCAAGTAGTTGCGCATACTCCACAACGCGCTGTGACATACTCTGCCTACCTGCAGCATTCCACTTGCGAGGATCAAAATATGCTTTACCCTCTTTATGCGAACGCTGCAGCCCATGTGCGCGCTCAAAAAACTCATCCACACCGGCAGTAAATGCATACTGCGTATCCGTATCAATATTCATCTTCACCACGCCAAATGCCACAGCTTGATGAATATCCTCATCGCTCGAACCTGAACCACCATGGAATACGAAATAATTAGCTTTGCCAGTTTCCTGCGTAATATGTTGCAACAATTCAGGATGCAAATCTGGTGTAAGTGCTGTGCCATGAGCATTGCCAAAAGCCACAGCAAGCAAGTAATGATGTTCATCAAGACCTGCGCGTTCAAAGGCCTGTTGGATAAGCGCTACATCTTCAGGTGTGGAAAACTTTGCTTGATCAGCAATACCATCTTCTACACCGCCCCAAGCACCACCGGCTTCAACTTCCAATACGCCGTCCACTGCTTGAACCAGCGGTAAAAGGCGCTCGATTGTTGCTACATTATCATGAATCTCATCATGCGAGCCATCAAACATAAATGAGTCAAAGAGTTTCTCTCCGGTTGTTGATTTCAAATATGCCAATCGATGCAAAAGTGGCTCAAGCCAGCGATCTACATCATCAGCATGGCAGTGATCAGTGTGCAAAATCAGCGGTACATGGAAACTTGCACGTAAATCTCGCATCATACGACCCAAAATAATAGAACCTTCAACTGGGTCTGCAGTAGGGCTTGCCTGAGCTGCGGCACCAATACTTACTTGAACAAAACCCGCACTTTGCGCCTGCTGCAAACCTTGCATAGCAGCAATAGCAGTATCTAGATTAGAAATATTAATAGCAGGATACGCATATCCTCCTTCATGCGCCTGCTGCAATAGTAGGCGAACACGCTCAGCAGTCATAGCATTATCTTGAATACTCATTGCTCAATCCCCCTCATACGCAGTCTATGCATTAAGCATATCGTCAATAGTACGCAATAAGCAATCTATACCATGCACAAATTGGTCTGGTTCAGGCAACAGCGAAACTGCTACGAAGCCATTCGATGTCATATCAAAAAAATACCCAGGCTGTATCAACATATGCTCTTGTTCAAGCATGCGCAATGCCAACTCATTTTCATCGATACTGCTAGGAAACTGCAATAACACATTCCATCCCGCTTCTGCGCGCAATAAACTGACAACTGCAGTATCACTGTGGGCTAACGCTGCATGCAGGAGCTCAAGATTGTGGGTAATGCGCTGGTGCACTTTCTTTTGTTGGCTTGATAATTCATCCAATAATTGCGGCAACGCACGTTCCGTAAGCACACTAAATGGCAAATAATCGTCAGCTACAGCGTCCAGCATCGTTTGTACACGACGCACCTGATCTTCAGGTCCAGAAAGTTCAATCCAACCAACTTTCGCATGCGGAGCTGCAAGCCTTTTACTTAACCCGTCAAATGCCAAAGTAACCACTGACTGCTCCCCTGCAAACCTACGAGCCGAAGCTAGCGGTTGCAAAGTAAAATCGAAAAATACTTCATCAGCAATAAGTGCTAGCTGGTATTGTCTACACAAATCTAGCAGAGCCTGCCTGTCAGACTGGTGAATATATGATCCGGTTGGGTTATTGGGATTAACCACAATCAATGCTCGAATATGCGGATGCTCTTGGCATAATTGGTGCAACGCAGCAATATCCACATACCACGAACCGTCATAACACAGTCGATATTGGATATTATGCACTGCCTGTAAAGCACAAATGGAGTCAATAAGTGGGTACCCTGGCGCTGGAGATAATACCGCATCTCCTGGGTCACATAATGCAGTAATCGCCCATGAGTATGCCTGCGAAGTAGAATCAAGAATCATCAAATGCTCTGGATCAATATCTCGATGTTGCTCGTCAGCAAGCACTTGTGCTAGAAGTTTGCGCGAAGTCAGGCTTCCCCGCGGGTTAGCACTATACTGCTCTGGCAAAACACAAGGAGCAAGTCCATGATGTGTCGGATTGGAATCATTCAGTGATGTTAATGCAATGCCTTGAGCACGTAATTGAGCTGCACGATTGGCAATGATATTGGGATGACTACTGTTAATACGGCTAGCAATATGAATATGGTACCCATTCGAATCAACTGCACCAGTCGGATTAGTAGGATCTTGAAGTTGGCCTTGGTTCTGGTACTTAGATTGCTCAGTTGAATCAGTTGAACTCAATACATGCATGCTGCTTACATTACGCTACAGGCACAACGTGAATCTCAACATTCAAATTATTAGCGTATCCATCTTGCAAAATACAGAAAAACACGATATACCTATCATGTCCAGTTTCAGGGAAGGTGAAATTCCTTATTGGCGGTACACCTCCATACAGCAAATGGTCTATATAGACTTCTCTATATAGACTACACGGTCTGCACTATGTCAACTGTGTCAAACGGTTTGCTCAAACGGTTTGCTCAGTTCACTGCGGACAGTGCAGTGCATAAGTTCATGCACTGCGCTCTAGTGCACATGGAGGGTAGCCCGCGAGCGGCGCAAGCTGCCGATTCGGTGCAATTCCGAAGCCAACGGTTACAGTCCGGATGAAAGAAACGGAAGGCTCACTATGAGTGTATCCAAAATCGAGCAGTCGCGTGCTCAACAAACAGAACAAACCGCAACACAGCATGAGTCATCGCCGTCATTGCAAGTTCCATTAGGCAATCATGACGACCGCCATGCCACAGGAGTTGGCACAAGCGGACGCTGGTCAACCAAACGCATTGCTGTATATGCACTTTTTGTAGCTCTTGCTATAGTCGCAAGTTTTATTGAATTGCCGATTTTCCCAGCAGCACCGTTCTTAAAATATGATCCGTCTGGGATTATTGGCCTTGTTGCCGGCTTCGCATACGGACCTGCAGCAGCTGTTATTGTGAGCGTGCTTGGCTTTGTGCCTCATCTGTTTACCAATCCTCTCGGCGCTTTGATGAATATTGCAATTGCACTAGCATTAAGCGTTCCTGCCTCATTGCTCTACCGCAATAAGCACACACGTCCTGGTGCATTATTAGGCATTATCTGTGGATCTGTAATTGCTCTTATTGTTGCTATTCTTGGCAATCTCTTGATTACTCCACTCTATGCCCATATGAGTGTCGCCCAAGTAGCAGCCATGATTATTCCAATTTTATTGCCATTTAATGTGCTTAAGTTTGTTATTCATGGCGTGGTGACATTTTTGATTTACAAGCCAATTTCTAATGTGCTTGCATCTACAGCAAACAAGTAGCTAGTAGCTGATTATATAGAAATAAGTACTCACGAATTCGTCCTGTGACCGTAATCCATACGCTTTTACTTGGTACACTTTGGTTGCGGTCACAGACGGCTACTTTGCTACGTAGGTACTTGACATAAGTAGTTCTAGCAAAACGTAACGTATTTCGTGTGCCTAATGACCCTTAAGCCACACTGCCATACTATTGTGTGCGCTTGGCGACCTGGCACCCTTCACTTATAGAATGATATTATGATTGCTGAGCCATCACATATTCCTGCCTCTCAACTATGCCGGAAGACTACCGTAACATCTTCCATCGCATACGCTGTGCAACTCGAACATATTGGGTTTAGTTATGACCGCGGTAAGACTTGGACTTTACACGATCTTTCTTTGCACATTGAGCAGGGATCATATGTCGCTATTGTTGGCGCGAATGGTTCAGGAAAATCAACGCTTGGAAGAATTATTGCTGGGCTGTCCACACCAGATTATGGCACTGTAACATTATGTAATCAGCAAGTTTTTCAGCAACAAGCTTTTCCTAAAGCATACCGTCAAGTAAGACGTCATATTGGCGTTGTTTTTCAACAGCCTGATGACCAATTAGTAGCCACTGTTGTTGAAGATGATGTAGCTTTCGGTCCAGAAAACCTTCATGTACCAAGTGATCAAATCCGCCAACGTGTCGATGCCAGTCTACAGCAGGTAGGGCTTTCCAATCGTGTACATCATAACCCTTTAGCTATGTCTGGTGGACAGCAACAGCGTGTAGCTATAGCCGGCATGTTAGCCATGCACGCCAAAATGTTGATTCTTGATGAGCCTTGCGCAATGCTTGATACACAAGGTCGTAAAGAAGTACTCGATGTCTTGCACCAATTGCATGACCAAGGCACCACTATCGTACATATCACGCATGGTCTTGAAGAAGCTCTCCAAGCTGATCGCATTATTGCTATGCATCATGGTATGCCGCAGGAATTGGGCAAACAGGAAGCTATTGACTTTTTTACTCATCCTCAACCATCGCAACCATATCAACCATCGCAACCACAACAAACTTCATATCTTCAAAGTATTGATCACAGTGCAACACAATCTCACGCTCAATCAAATCAATCCAATGAACAGTTTAATTCCCAGCCCGCTATATGGCATAGCCAAGCTCCAGCTGACCAACCAGTACTAAGCGCTCAGCATATTTCATTTCGTTTTTCGGGTTCAGCCACTGCAACACTCGACGCTATGAATCTTGAGGTTATGTCTGGGACTATTACTGCAATACGAGGCGACAATGGGTCTGGAAAATCTACTTTTGCTCGTATACTTAGCGGTATTTATACGCCACAAACAGGCTCAATTAGCATCTGTGGATTACCACTGGTTTCTGAACGAACAACCGGTACCAAGCAGCACTCAATCAAAGCTAAGCGTAAACTTAGAGAACAAATTCGAACGCATATTGGCTATGTCATGCAACATCCTGAACACCAGTTATTTGCTGAAACTGTGGCTGAAGATGTCGCTTTTGGTCCTACAAATCAGGGACTCACACCAGAACATATTCAACAGCGTGTTCATGAAGCATTAGCATTAGTAGGTATCGAACACCTTGCAGGATTATCACCTTTTGCACTCTCTGGCGGCCAGCAGCGACTTGTCGCTATTGCAGGCGTGCTTGCATGCCATCCTGACGTGGTGATTTGGGATGAACCAACAAGTAGTCTTGATGCAGACGCAACAGCACGGGTGCATAGTATTATGCAAGAACTTAAAGCACACGGCATTGCATCAATTATCATTACCCATGATGAAGCCGAATGTAGTTTAGCGGATCATGTTGTAACAATGCGCAAGCTCGATGCTCCTGACGTGCAAGAACAGCACCATCATCGCTCGCTATTGCAACAGCTTGATCCAAGGGCAACATTAGTTGCCACATTGACAATGATGTTTACTACATTTGCCGTTAATTCACCTCTTGCCTTGGCTATAACTGGATTACTGTGTCTTGCCATGATGGCAGCCACACGCACAAGCCCACGATGGCTTATACGAAGTATTCATCCCTTTCTTGCGTTATTCGCCATCATGTGGGTATGCAATTTATGGTTTACTCAAGATGGCACAGTATTGTGGTCTTGGGGAGCACTAAGCATCACTGATATGGGGTTATGGTTGGCCACACTGTATTTCTGCAGGCTAGTTGCGGTTATCGCTTTTGGCGCCATGCTTATTCATGCAACAAGTACTGTTGCCCTGATTGATGCAATGCATAGCCTGATGACTCCTCTATCCAAATTAGGGTTTCATACTGATGAGCTTGCTTTAGTCGCTTCTTTGGCACTACGATTTGTCCCTACACTTGGCAAAGAAGCACAAGATATTATGAATGCTCAAGCTACTAGGGGCGGATCTATTGATGCGGGCGCTTCAAGCAAGCGTCTTCGTGCTATGGCCGCTATTGTAGTACCTGTGTTTGCAGGAGCACTGCGCCATGCTGATCAATTAGCACTAGCTCTTGATGCACGCTGCTACGAGGGCGGTACGGGTAGAACTCATCTTCGCCAGATGGTATTCACATGGAAAGATGCTGTCTACATGCTTATTGCTCTTGCTGATATTGCTGCAATTGTGTGGCTTGCTTTTAACTAACTATGTTGTACTAACGACGATAACGTACTATGCAAAACGAGTGGGATCGATTGCTCGAAACCCACTCGTTGCTTTACTGGCGTCTTATAGAGCCTGAGTATTTGAGAGTTTGACTATTCTACTCCCCCTCAGATGCCTCTACATCAGCGGTGTCATGGTGTTCTTCATCATCATGAGAAACAGCATCATCATGATTTCCTGTTTCTTCAGCCTCTTTTGCTTCTGCAGTTTCTGATTCAACAGGAAGAATTGGCTTACTGGTAAACGTAAATTCACCAAGAATACCTTCTCCCTCAGCATCAACAACAATAGCCTCATTGTCATTGAGTTCGCCTAGAAGAATCTTTTCACTGACAGCATCTTCAATGTCACGCTGAATCACACGACGCAACGGTCGAGCACCCAGCAATGGATCGAAGCCCTTCTGTGCTAGCAAATCCTTCGCCGCATCGGTCAGCTCAATTGACATATGCCGTTCAAAGAGACGATCATTGAGTGCTTTCACATCAAGATCCACAATTTGACGAACCTGATATTCAGTAAGCTGACGGAAGACAATAATATCGTCTAGACGGTTAAGGAATTCAGGTCTAAACTGCTGCTTAAGCTCGCTGGATACCTGATCCTTCATACGCAAATAACTATTTTCTGAGGAATTACCCAAGTTAAAACCAGTATTTGCAGCCTTGGCGATATCACGAGTACCAAGGTTGGTAGTAAGAATAATAATAGTATTCTTAAAGTCAACCTTTCGTCCCTGACCGTCGGTGAGATGACCATCGTCAAGCACCTGCAACAGTGTATTGAAAATATCTGGATGTGCTTTCTCAATCTCATCAAAAAGCACTACAGAGAATGGCTTGCGGCGAACCTTTTCGGTCAGCTCTCCACCTTCTTCATAGCCTACATATCCCGGAGGCGCGCCAAACAGCCTTGAAGCAGCGTACTTCTCAGAGAACTCAGACATATCAACGCGGATCAACGCATCCTCGTCATCAAAGAGGAACTCTGCAAGAGCCTTGGCCAACTCAGTCTTACCAACACCAGTTGGACCAGCGAAGATAAAGGAGCCAGATGGTCTGCGTGGATCTTTCAATCCCACACGAGTACGCCTAATCGAGCGTGACAGTGCAGAAACTGCCTCATCTTGACCGATAATGCGCTTATGCAGCTCCTCTTCCATATGCAGTAGCTTCTTGGATTCAGCCTGAGTGAGCTTGAACACAGGAATACCTGTGCTTGAGCTAATCACTTGAGCAATAACATCCTCATCCACGGTCATCGAGACGTCAGATTCGCCTTCACGCCAAGCCTGCTCTTTGTTCTTACGATCAGCTTCAAGCTTTTCTTGTGCATCGCGCAATTCTGCAGCTTTTTCAAAGTCTTGATCTTTAATAGCTTGGTCCTTTTGAGCACTGACCTTCGCTATCTTTGCATCAAGCTCTTTGAGTTCTGGAGGCGCTGTCAGTCTACGAATACGCAAACGAGCACCAGCTTCATCAATCAAATCAATGGCTTTATCAGGCAAATGACGATCCTGAATATAGCGTGATGACAGTTCGGCAGCTGCCTGCAATGCCCCATCAGTAATAGTTACATGATGATGATTCTCATAGCGTTCACGCAAACCTTTAAGAATCTCAATGGTTTCGGCGATAGTGGGCTCATGCACCTGAATTGGCTGGAATCGGCGCTCTAGAGCTGCATCTTTCTCGATGTATTTGCGATACTCTTCGGTTGTTGTAGCACCAATGGTCTGGAGCTCACCTCGAGCCAGCATTGGCTTCAACATATCAGAAGCACCCATAGCTCCATCTGCTGAACCAGCACCAACAATGGTATGAATCTCATCAATAAACAGCACAATATCGCCACGTGTACGAATTTCTTTAAGCACTTTCTTCAAGCGCTCTTCGAAATCACCTCGATAGCGTGAGCCTGCAATCATTGATCCAAGATCCAGAGAGTAAATCTGCTTGCCTTTCAGAGTTTCTGGCACTTCTCCTGCATTTATGCGTTGTGCCAATCCTTCTACAACAGCAGTTTTACCAACGCCGGGATCACCAATAAGTACAGGATTATTCTTGGTGCGGCGTGAAAGTACTACCATCACGCGTTCAATTTCTTCACTACGCCCAATAACAGGATCTAACTTGCCATCAGCGGCCTCAGCAGTGAGATTACGGCCAAACTGATCAAGAATTGCAGAGCCAGACTGACCTGACTTGTTCTGCACACCTCCAGCGTTGGCTAAATCACCCTTGTTATCTTCTCCTTCACGATTGCCGCGAATTAAGTCGATAACAGCGGTACGAAGCTCGCTCAAATCCACACCCATTTTGATAAGAACTTGCGTACCAACGCCTTCGCCTTCGCGAATAAGACCAAGCAGAATATGCTCAGTGCCAATATAGCTGTGTCCTAGCTGCAGAGCCTCACGAAGACTCAACTCCAAAACTTGCTTCGCATGAGGAGTAAATGGAATATGACCACTTGGGGCAGCACTTCCCTTGCCGATCATTTCTTCCACTTGCTTACGTGTGGCATCAAGTTCTACACCCTTATTGCTTAATGCTTTCGCTGCAACGCCTTCGCCTTCGCGAATAAGACCAAGCAACAGGTGTTCCGTACCAATGTAATTATGCTGTAATGCTCTTGCTTCCTCTTGTGCAAGAACTATTACTCGCCGAGCACGGTCGGTAAACCGTTCGAACATGGTGTCCTCCCTTATAAAACTGTTCAATACTTTACCTATTTAGTCAGACGAGTATTCCCATTTCGCGCCTAATTGCGCTCTGAACGCAAACTTTTGCCATACGCTAACACAATCTGCACGCTATATCAGTTATGCTAGTACTACACGTATCGGATGGAGGCATTATGACAGCGACTACAGTTTCACACCAAGATCCAACGTTTGCTGATACTCAAACCCAAGAAAAAATCAGTGGAAATCCAAACACACAACAACCTTTGGGAGATATCGTCGTAGGTGTGGACGGTACTCCGGAGTCCTTTGCAGCGTTGCAATGGGCATTACATGTTGCTGGACATTCAGGTCAACGTGTAAATGCAGTTTATGGCTGGGCTCATTCATGGGATAAAAGTGCTCAAGAAAACAGCGATGATGAGTGGAAAAATGGTCGCCATGAAATTGCCCAAATACTTCGACATTGGGTAGAGGAAGCAAGCGAACATATTGATTTCAACCCGGAAAATCTACAACTCACCTCAGTAAAGGCTTCTGGTTCACAAGCACTATTACAAATAGGTGCTGATGCACAACAGATTGTTGTTGGACGACGCACGATGAGCCGCATTGCGCGTTGGTTTTTTGGCTCGCTATCAAATTCGCTAGTCGAGGAAGCAAAAGTCCCAGTAACTGTAGTGCGTTGCGATGACGACCCTGAAATTATGTCAGTGCAAGAAAGCATTGTTCAAGCGCTTACTGCACCTGAGCATCATGGACACTATACTCAGCAAGAGCATGCACAAAGCTTAACCATGGAGCATCAAGATCAGTTAATTGCTGTAGATAACGCATACACTGACGATACTCTTTCAGCACCTGCTCTGTATAAAGGTATGCATTTACGCCCGATTGTTGTTGGTGTAGATGGTTCAAAAATCGCATCTCGCGCATTAGCTTTTGCCGCTATGAGTGCTTGTATTGAGCAACGACCTCTACATATTATGTTTTTCTGGCAAATAAAAGACTTAGCGTCACTCAGTAATGATGATGTTACTGTTCCATCATTGCAAGAAGGGCAACAATATGCAGAACAGGTTCTTGCAAAAATCGTTGATAAAGCCTATAACGACGGCGTATTTGATGGTATTGAAGTAGTTGCACACGCGTATCATATTTCTGCTGGCAAAGGTTTATCAACAGCATCAGCGCATGCCAACCGCATTATTGTAGGTTCAAGAGGACTAACAGGCATTGATGCCGAGGTACTCGGGTCAGTTTCTAAACAAATCCTCGATGCAGCACAGTGCACGGTAACTGTTGTGCATTAAGTTGTAAATGCTATGTATTACGTGTATTACTGCGAAATACACGTAATACATAGCATTTATATTAGGGACTACTCCGATAGCTCCTCACTTACGCCATCAGTTTTGTCCATGTCATCTTCATCAGCAGCATCGGTATCAGTAGTATCAGTCTTAGACGTGTTGAACATACCTTTGGACCGTTCATCGGCAGCTTGTTCCAATGCATCTATAGACTCTCGCTCTACACGAGGAGCTTGAGCCACAATATCAATATGCATATCATCAAAAGCTGGCTTGGGTTGCACCCAGAGATGTGAAGGTGTTAGCGGCTCAATATCTGAGTGCTGACCACATCCGTGATCACGAGACACTACTCGACCATCGTCAGGACTCCACACATTGGCACACACACCAAACATAAGATTTAATTCGCCACTCAGTGGAACAAAGAACCCACAAGTTTGACACACTGATCCATCTGCTGCCTTAGTGGATAATGACTTTGGTCCATGCTGACCCGCATACCACCGCTCAGCTGCCTGCGCACGCCCGTATGGTGTCAACACACGACGGCGTGAAAGCTCCATCTCTTGAACTACTTCCAATTCTTCTTGTAGTTCTTGCGTCTGCGTTTTATGCAGTTGCTCTTGACCATCAGTAAAATGCTGAGACTTAAAATCACCTGAATGCTCAACAGACGATACGTGCTGTACGGACTGTAGCAAGGTGCGATCTTGGCTATACAGCCGTATAACTCCTTGACCGTGTACTAACTGATGTGGATCTGATTGATGATCGTCTAAAATGTCATGGACTACTTCATCAACTGATCGTGTTTTTCTAAAACCAGTTTCCAGACGCGCGTCATCTTGTTCTGTGCCGATTACATCAGTCACTGATAAATCGCTTGGCAGTAATCTGTCCTTCCAAGGAATCCACTGTGGAGGCAGTAACGAATCCTCACCTGGGATGAGTGAAGACTCATTAACAGTCCATTGTTCACGATCAACATCATGATACAGTGTTACTGACCATTGCCATCCCTCATAACCTTTCATATTGGAGCTGAACCGAAAATCAACAACCTGTGGTTCTATAGCAAAGGCTGCAACAGCATCGCCAACTTGCTCGGGATTATCAGCAACTTCAAGTGCAACACTACGTGCCAAATCAAGAACATCATGAGCTATTGTTCCCATATCAATGCGTTCTACAGTATTGTCCTGTATCTGTTCTTGTGGCACGTTTGCTCCCTACACCTTAAAGACTCTAGACTACTCTTCTACATCAAAATTATCAGCAACAGCACGCATAACTTTGGCTAATTTACGTGATTCTGCTGCAGAAGGATAACGATGACGACGCAAAGTATTACCAGCATGATCAAGTAGCTTAATCAAATCTTCAACAATAGCAGCCATATCATCTGCTGAAGGACGACTTGCTTTAACCATTGATGGTGCTGGCGCCAATAATTCTATACCCATTGCCTGAGGTCCACGACGCCCTTCGACTAGGGAAAACTCTACTTTTGCCCCTTTTCGAAGCGTTGTTACTCCTGCTGGTAGTGCTGAAGCAGGAAGATATACGTCATTGCCATCATCACTTGCAATAAAGCCATATCCCTTTTTGGCATCGAACCAACGAATCTTTCCGCTTGGCATTTCATCACCTCTACTTCAGATTACAAAGTAAACCGACCATCTATTGTACTCTATCCGTTGCACCATTCAACAATACCCACTCAATTCGCTAAGAGAATAGTTAGCAATAAGACGGTCTGACACATAATTGGGTAGTCGAATTCTCCATGTCCAATCAATACTACGAATACTATTCTTGGGTAGGTTGATCCTGCGTAATGCTATCGGTATCAGCCGGCAGTACCACAGTAAAGGTTAAGCCACCTTGTGGAGTATGTGATGCACAGATCAATCCGTGATGCGCTTTTACTGCTGATTGGGCAATAGCCATACCTAGACCAGTGCCTCCTTTTTCCCGTGTACGCGATAAATCTGCAGTGTAAAAACGCTCAAAAATCATATGCAAATCATGCGGTTGTAGGCCAGGACCATGGTCAATAATTCTCAGCACTGCATAATTATGTAATGGTGCAGTTATCTCCTGATGTTGTGTCGCATTATCACTGTCATGCAGTTGCTGGGCAGCATACTGAGCAGAGCGAACAAATGAGTCCAGAGACTCGACTGAGGAGTTCATCGCTGCTAGCTCCTGTGGTGTCATATAGGCAGGGATCAGTGAAAGCGCCATCTGTACAGGAGAATCCTGTGGGGTATACCGATGAATATTGCCCACAATATTGGTAATAACCTGACGTAGACGATTTTGATCAGCATACATCCAAAGGTCAGGCGGAAGCTGCTGAATAAACTTCAGTCGATGTACTGCTTCCTCTGGGTTATTCGTCTGAATCTGTGTCACTTCAAGTGACCCCAAATCAATAGGACGTTCAGGATTAAGCGCGTGTAAATCTTCACACGCATCATGCACAATACGCGTAATATTGGTGCGATGTGTAAGGTCTACACCTCGACCTTCATCCATACGTGCCAAGGACAGTAAATCTTCAACTAGTGCTGACATTCTTGAGCTCGACTGTTCAATATGCTTAATAGATTCGTCCGCTCTTTCTAACGCACCAGGATAATTACGCTGCATACGGTACAACTCAGCATATCCATGGATAGTAGCCAGTGGCGTGCGTAATTCATGGCTTGCATCAGATACAAAACGCTTCATTTTCTCCGTAGTACGCTGCTGCTCAATAAAGCTTCCTTCGATTCTAGAAAGCATACGGTTCAAAGAGCGAGATAGAGACCCAACCTCTGTATTTTCTGGGGCCTGCGGTACACGCTGAGACAAGTCACCATCAGCAATTTGAGCAGCAGTTTTTTCAATACGCTTCAACGGTCGCAGTGTGCGCTCAATAGCCATAGAAGCCAATACTGTTGCCAGCAATGCTGTAGCAACACCTACTGCGATAAAGTATTTGGTGACAATTTGCATAGTGTCTTGCATGTCATACAATGACAAACCAATAAATGCTACACCTTTTGCTCCCTGAGTAATCACTTCACCACGCGCGTTCTTGACTTCAGGAACTGTCCAATTCACTGCAAGCACGCGCCAAGGAGCATTAGCCATACGCACTGAAGCACGAGAGTTATTGCCGATAATCTGAACAGCGGCATTAGTAGTAAAAGGCTGACCAATTTGTATATTGCCAATTGATCCTGATGGTGGGAGCACTGGAGCTGAGCTCACTCCATCAGGAAGTACCGGCATAAGCGGCGTACCCTGAATCACATAATGCGAGTCCCGTAGCTGCAAATAATAATCAGTTAAGCCCATAGAATCAGTTCGGTCTGACTGCTGTAAAGTATTAATATTATTCAGCACTAATTCAGACTGTCTCATTAACTGAGTGTCCGTTTTGTCAATAATATAACTACCAACTAGCTGTCTGACAGCAAAACCAACCACAGCACTACTAGCGAGTAGTAGCACAAGAATAATAGAAACCAGTCGCGTGGAAAGCGGCACTGCATCAAGATATTGCAATACTGTTCGTTTCGTAGATGTACGAACTTTTTTCGCATGCTGTTGTTCTGTGTTTCCAGTAAAGTCAGTCTGCTCGTTGAACTGGCCATACTCAGTCGTGTCGGGTGAGGAAGTAGAAACTGCAACAGTTTCTTGCTGCTCATCTTGTTCATATTGCTTATGCTCATGCTGCGTAGATGGATTCGCAGCATGATGCAGTTCGGCGGGTTGATACGTACTAGGCTGCTGTGTATCAGCGACTGGGCTTGAGTGCGACGAGCTCAACTGCTTATCCACCGCTTGGGAAATTTGGTCAGGATGATGATTCAACGCTCCATCCGATAATATGGCAGCATCATCGCGATTGTTTTCTTTCTGGGACATATTGCTCCTGAAAACACTCTACTGTTGTTCGCGAATCATATACCCAATGCCGCGCTTTGTTTGAATAAGTGGAGTCACCTTTTGCTCATTGCCTTGTGCATCGGTGTAGGTAATGCCATCAACTTTTTTTCGCAAGTAAGAGATATATGACTCAACGATAGCTGCATCGCCACCCCAGTCGTATTGCCATACGTGATCAAGTATTTGTGCTTTAGACAATACGCGACCTTCATTATCCATCAAGTAGCGTAAGAGTTTGTACTCTGTCGGACTTAAATCAATTGCTACACCATGACGCGAAACATCATGCGAATCTTCGTTAATCTCTAAGTCTGCAACACGAATAATTGGATCAGCAGCTTCTTGTTCACGGGTTCGTCTTAAAATCGCTCGAATCCTAGCTACTACTTCTTCCAGACTAAAGGGCTTCGTAACATAGTCATCGCCGCCAACAGTTAACCCCATAATCTTATCCTGGGTGTCGTCGCGAGCAGTGAGAAAAAGTACTGGAGATGTAATGCCTTCTTGCCGAATTCTTCTTGTTACCGTAAAACCATCAATATCAGGAAGCATAACATCCATCACAATAAGATCAGGTTGCTCCCGTTCAATAACTTCGATAGCCTCACTACCTGTACCGGCAGTAGATACCTCAAATCCGGAAAAATGCAATGATGCTACAAGGAGCTCACGGATGGATGGTTCGTCATCAACAACTACAATTGATGCTTCTATTGCTGCACTCATGTTCTCAAGTATACGGAGTAAAACTGATAATTTTCTGAAAGAAAACTTAAAGCCTAGTTTAAGATATTCACTCTTTCCTATTTGCACGATGAGAACGTGATCTACGTTCCAATTGTCTACGTACACTACGCTGTCGTTGATAACGCACTAGTACAAGAACTATACCGATAAGCGCCAATAGCACTACTATGGATACTGCTATTACCGCAACACTATGTCGCTGTATCCACTGCCCAACACTAGGATATCGTTGATCAATAATTGCGTTGGATAATGCAATAGCTGAACCAGCCCAATCAGGATTCTTTTGATTTAATGGTCCGAGTGCAGCATCAGTAAGTGTATCAACGGTTTCTTGGTTGGAAAGCCATGAATCTGAACCCTGTGACACCACTACAACTACATTTCCATCTGCAGAAGCTACTGCCATAAAGACTGTATTTTTAGCAGGATGAGTATTTTGAATATATGTAGTTGCCCACTGTTCGGGATCGCTTGTATCAGCAAAATGTGGAATATACATGAGCTGCAATGTAACTTGTGTTCTAGCATAAACATCATTGATTGCATCATTAACACGGTCTAAATTCCCACCAAGCAAATTCTGCGAATCAATAATATTATCACCTACTACAACACCATGTTCATTTGACTTTGTCGAATCTACGCCTTGCTGTGTATTGTTCTGTGTCGCTATATCAGTTTGGGTATCTGCATAAGACAATGATGGTAGACATATAGCGAGCACTATGCCCCACACAACACCCACTATGCACAAGAGACGAGCTGTCGTCACCATATGCCGATAAATCCTTGTATTGCTATGCTGCATGCTTACTCCCTACTATTTCCATCTGCTACGTATCAATGTTACACATCTTCCTCCACCACTATATGTGCTAGTCACAAAATCACCGATAGGGGGTACATACTTGTTAACATTATTTTGCTAACTTTGCACTTCTTGCCTCTTTTGTTAGTCTCGAAATATCGATCGATGCTTAAGCGCTTCACAGTGTTCAGCGATGAACACTGACCTCATACTTATCCATTACGAATCTACCAAGGAGATAAATGCCACAATATCAAGTAGATCCCGAACAAATCCAAGCAGCATCAGCAGCTGTTTCAGCTTCCGTTTCAAGAATTCGCGAAGCCGTTGCTGGAATGTATAGTTCCCTTACGCAGTTGCAAGATGTCTGGCATGGAGGTGCTGCGGCACAGTTCACCACAGTTAGTGAACAGTGGAAGCAAGCACAACATCAAATGGAACTATCATTAGAGTCAATCCAGCAAGCATTATCTCAGGCTTCTATGGTGTACTCTGATGCTGAAGCTCAAGCAACTAGGCTTTTTGCTTCATAATAAGTTCTTACCACTAATTTCGTAGCATATAGCATGTTTGCGCCTATTATTCTCTGCTCTTTTATGGCGCAAGCATGCCTATTTGTATATCCCGTCACACTCGATAGTCACTTTTGGAAGTAAAAAGCCGGTCAAGTTTCCTTGACCGGCTTATTTTGTTATGCACTAGTGTTAGTTCACTAATTGCCTTGAGCTTTAGTAGCCCATATCAGCTGCTGGAGCTGCTGGAGCTGGTGGCTCTGGCTTATTAGCCACCACAGCTTCAGTAGTCAAGAACAGACCTGCGATAGAAGCAGCATTCTGCAATGCAGAACGAGTCACTTTCACTGGATCGGTAACGCCAGCCTCGAGCAAGTTCTCATACTCATTTGTTGCGGCGTTAAGACCATGACCTTCAGGCAATGAACGAACCTTATCGATAACAACATCGCCTGACAAGCCTGCGTTTTCAGCAATTTGCTTCAATGGAGCCTCAATTGCACGGAATACAATCGCTGCACCTGTTGCCTCATCACCATCAAGCTTGACTTCGGATTGAGCCTTTTGAGCAGCCTGCACCAAGGCTACGCCACCACCTGGGAGCAAACCTTCTTCAATAGCTGCCTTAGCGTTGCGCACAGCATCTTCAATACGATGCTTGCGTTCCTTGACTTCAACATCTGTTGCTGCGCCAACTTTGATTACTGCTACACCGCCAGCGAGCTTAGCAAGACGCTCCTGAAGCTTCTCGCGATCGTAGTCGGAATCAGTGTTTTCAATTTCTGCGCGAATCTGCTTGACACGAGCTGCTACGTCTTCAGAAGAACCAGCACCAGAAACGATGGTAGTCTCATCCTTAGAAACAATAACCTTCTTTGCAGAGCCAAGCACAGACATATCGATGGAGTCAAGCTTCAAACCAAGCTCATCGGAAACAACCTGACCACCGGTAAGAATTGCCATATCCTGCAACATTGCCTTACGGCGATCTCCGAATCCTGGAGCCTTTACCGCGCAAGACTTAAATACGCCACGGATATTGTTCAAAATCAAAGTTGGCAGTGCTTCACCGTCGACATCTTCCGCAATAACCAGCAATGGCTTGCCGGACTTCATTACCAGTTCAGCAATGTGCAGAATGTCATCACGGCTTGAAACTTTACCTGAAGTCAACAAAATATATGGGTCTTCAAGCACTGCAGTCTGATCATCTGCGTTGGTTACGAAATAAGGTGCAATGTAGCCCTTATCAAAACGCATACCTTCAGTAAACTCTAGATCCAAACCAAAGCGATTGTTGTCCTCTACGGTGACAACACCGTCTTGTCCAACCTTATCCAAAGCCTCAGCGATCTTCTCGCCCACTTCTGGATCTGCAGCAGAAATCGTTGCAGTTGCAGCAATCTGCTCCTTGGTTTCTACATCCTTAGCTGCTGCGAGCAATTCCTTAACAATTGCTTCGCTTGCAAGCTCAATACCACGACGCAATGCAATTGGATTGGAACCTGCTGCTACGTTCTTCAGACCTTCGTGAACAACTGCCTGTGCCAATACTGTTGCTGTGGTTGTACCATCACCAGCAACATCATCGGTCTTCTTTGCAACTTCCTTCACCAGCTCTGCGCCGATACGCTCATATGGATCTTCGAGCTCAA
Organism: Galliscardovia ingluviei; assembly: GCF_014635685.1. GTDB lineage: Bacteria > Actinomycetota > Actinomycetes > Actinomycetales > Bifidobacteriaceae > Galliscardovia > Galliscardovia ingluviei. The sequence goes on along the minus strand of NZ_BMDH01000001.1, from coordinate 288,508 downwards.
TTTCCTTAGCAATAGAAACACCATCATTAGTGATTGTTGGTGCTCCGTAAGTCTTATCGAGGACTACATTACGACCCTTTGGACCAAGGGTGACCTTAACGGTATCAGCGAGCTTATCAAGGCCTTCGAGCATTCCTTGACGTGCTTCCTCGTCATAAGCAATAATCTTTGCCACGGTTTCCTCCACCTGACGAACTATCGTTTACTCACTTTCAGCATGTTAGTCAAAGTCGTCAGCTACTTTGTCACTCTCATGCTTTGAGTGCTAACTGTGAGATTAGCACTCTCACTCGATGAGTGCCAATTATTTTTATAAAATACGCCGTTGGCGAGAAACCAACGGCGTATTAAATGCTATCTTTTATTGTATTTTCAAGGATTTCAGCATATGTAAAAAATATGTATTATTGCATTAGCGCCACAGCTACGGGCGTTTCCAAACCATTCGCTTGTGTGACCTGACTAATGCCAAGCTGTTTAGCTACATCTTCTGCGGTAGCCCGGTCGGATTCATTTTCGTACCATACTGTGCTCACCTGTGGCAATGTTGCAGCATTGTTAGGATTCTTAGGTGTAACACTGGTATATCCAGAAGAAGTTAATGTACTGGCATGTTGCGCTGCATACCCGTTTATACCTGTACCATTATACACGGTAATAGCAATTGCGCGGTTCACACTCTGTTGTTGCGGCTGATTCTGAGACTGTTCCTGATGAGATTGATTATTTGCATCTGTAGCATTTGCAGAATTAGTAGCATCTGTTTGTTGCGTATCGTCAGATGTGCTGCTATTTTCTGTAGATTTCTTTTCCTCAGAAGACTTTGATGTGTCAGATGTGTCAGTTGTTTGTTGCGTATCCTTCTTCTTACTATCCTTGTTGCTCGAAGTTGTGCTCTGGGCAGTAGTAGCGTTAAAGCGTGTTGGCTGCTGACCGCCGAAACCAGAGAGCCAAATAAACGCACCTAAGCCACACAGCGCGGCAACAATAAGGACAACAAGATATGGAGCCACTCTTGTCATAACACCACGCTGACCACGATGCAAGCCCGCAGGACCTGGCTGCGGATTTTCAAACTCATCCTCTACATCTGGTCGACCATTACTATGCTGATAATCACTCATACGTCCTCCCAAAGTCTTTTATAGTTTACAATCAGGTCAGGCTTTTCTCCAATGGACACTTCAAACAGCATATAAAACTTTACTTTTAGAGTTCTTCATGTACCTCTACACTAGTTGCTATGCATGCATTATTCGATGAATCAACAGCACATCAGCAAGACCAATCACAAGAACTGAGACAAACACAACAAGGAAAACATATCAAGCCTCTTGCAGAACTTATTGATCCAGACTGGGCACGAGTATTAGCACCTGTTGAGCCAACTATTCATCACATGGGAGATTTCTTGCGCGAGCAAATGCGACAAGGCAAACAATTTTTACCAGCAAGTTCCAATATTTTGCGTGCTTTTACCATTCCTTTTTACTCCATACGTGTACTTATTGTTGGTCAAGACCCCTACCCCACACCGGGTCATCCTGTAGGCTTGAGTTTTTCAGTAAATCCGCAAGTTCACCCATTACCGGCATCTTTACAGAATATTTTTACCGAATTGCATGATGATCTTGGTATTGCTCCTCCAAGTACAGGAGATCTCACCCCCTGGACTCAACAAGGAGTGATGCTATTAAACAGATGCTTAACTGTAGAACCAGGAAAGCCAAATAGTCATCGTGGTCTTGGATGGGAAACTGTAACTGACCAAGCAATTCGCGCACTGAATGCCCGAACAGACGAACAAGGACAGTCCCTGCCCCTGGTAGCAATTCTCTGGGGTAAGCAAGCACAATCTCTTGCGCCGTTACTGTCCCACGCAACACTTATTGAATCACCTCACCCAAGCCCGTTATCTGCGTATCGTGGTTTCTTTGGATCAAAACCATTCTCACGAGCCAACCAAGCACTAATTGCACAAGGGGCAGAGCCAGTAGATTGGTCTTTATCATAAAATCGCTAACCTATGTACATGGGATAATACTTTCGTATCCGTTTATGCAATAGTATCATTCGTCAACTTGTGTATATTGCTTGCATATATCAACGAAAGGTTGTGCCAGTATCATTGCAATGGCATAATACAGTTCAGTAAAAGCGTATGCCTATTATTTGAGTAAGTAACCTATATTATTAAGGATAAATTCTTATGGCTATTTTTCCTTCTCGGTCTTCGTCCGATCGTGTGCAGCATAACCAGATACCAATTCCTGCAGCTCCTAAACCTGCCGGTACACTGAATCCGGCAGTTCAAGAAACACAGCAGCAAGTAGTGCTCACACCCGATGATATTGCTCATGCTCAGGAGCTAGCCACGAGACTTCGCCATCATTTTTCGCAAGGTCTTGTTGCTCAAGATAATCTGCGCGAGGCATTGATAACCACAATGGTAGCTTCAGGTCATATTTTGATTGAATCAGTGCCAGGACTTGCAAAAACTACAGCAGCAAAATTACTAGCTACTGCTGTTTCTGGTAGTTTTAAGCGTATTCAATGCACTCCAGACTTAATGCCTTCAGACCTCATTGGCACACAAATTTTTGACTTTGCTTCACAGCATATGACCACACAGATTGGTCCGATCCACGCTAATTTTGTTTTACTCGATGAGATCAACCGCTCGTCAGCAAAAACACAATCAGCAATGTTGGAGGCTATGGCTGAAGGCGCAACGACTATTGGCGGCGAGCGCATCGCCCTGCCAAAGCCGTTCATGGTTATTGCTACACAAAATCCTATTGAAGAAGAGGGTACATACTCGCTACCTGAATCGCAGATGGATAGGTTCTACTTGAAAACAGTACTTGATTATCCTACGCAACAAGATGAGATTGCTATGCTCTCCATGCTTACACGGCGTGGTAGTGATGTTGCTGATGCAGCAGATATGAAACCACCTTTGAGCATTGGCGATGTTGAATTCTTGCGTCGTAGCGCTCGTCAGGTTCATGTTTCACAGCCAATTATGCAATATGCTGTACAACTTGCGCAAACAAGTCGTGGGGAAGGACCTAAACCGATTCAAGGTATTGAGTCTTTGGTACGTCTCGGGGCTAGCCCTCGTGCAAGTATTGCCCTTATTCGCATCGGACAGGCCTCTGCACTGCTTTCTGGGCGTGATTATGTTATTCCAGAAGATATCAAGTCCTTCGCTCATGACGTATTTCGTCATCGTATTCTACTTACTTTTGAGGCACTTGGTGATTCCATAAGTGTTGATCAAGTTATTGACTCTATGATTGAGGCGGTTCCTGTACCATGAGTTCTGTCATGTCTACTCCTGCGCATAACAGTCAGTGGGTGAGAAAACGCATTGAAGCCGTAGGATCTTCTTTGAGTTTGCCAGCTGCTCGTAGGGCCTTAGGGTTACTGGAAGGAGTTCATCAGTCACTCGCACGTGGTTCAGGACTCGATATGCGTGGCTCGCACCCTTATACTGCTGGGGAAGAAGCTCGGCATATTGACTGGAAAGCTAGTGCTCGTATCGGCAAACCTATGGTTATAGACTATGAAAAATCAGGGAACGATACAGTATTATGTATCCTTGATACATCGGAACGTATGTATACTCTTTCACCAAGTTCTGAGCGCATTATTGATATTGCTACTGATACTTTGCGTATGCTAGGAGCATTAGCCATACGTCGTGGTGATGAAATCGCACTGTTTTCTGCTACTGAGCAAGCTCTTACTCGAATCCCTTGTAATGGTGGATATCGCGGTTTACACGCCGCATTAGAACGTATTGAACAGCAAAATCAATCTCAGGAACGTGATATTGATAGCATACTTACTTTTTTGAAAAAAGATATACATAGGCATGCGCTGACAGTTATTGCAACCGATGAATTGGCTTGGACCAGCGAACATATCAACACTCTGCGTATTCTTGCACAACAACGACCGATTATTCTCGTTACTGTTGAACGAATGAATCCTCTTTCACCAGATGGTTCACGTATTGTTGATGGAGCAACCGGTCGTTATATTCCTGCATTTTTGAGAACGCAAACGCTCAGCGAAGAAGTACGCACAAGACGAGATTTTCTGGCACAACACATGAGACGTGAACTTACTGCAGTAGCAGCTACAGTCATACGTGCAGACTCGAGCGAGACTATGTTTACTACTGTACTGCAAACTATTAGCCAATCAATGAGACTGTCAGCGGGTTCCAGTTCAGGGCTATATTCTACACATCCAAAATCGTATGCCTCGTCGTACCATAAACAGATTCACAACGATTAGGGTTAACTTATGCCTAGTGTAATATTCGCTGCGTCGCAAGTTCCGTTGCTCGATACTATGCCAACTACTCTTTGGATGATCATTGCCTTAAGCTGTGGTGGCATAGCAATCGTGTCCATTATTATTACCCTACTGCTGTGGAATAAGCATACCACCCAACAAGTTGGTGCACATTCAGCGCATACGTCTTTATCGCAGTGGCGTCAACGCATTGAAGATGTTCGCATACAGTACCATCAAGAACATATTTCCAGTGATCAAGCATATATTTTATTAGCTGAAATAGCGCGGGATTTCGCGTCCGAACGATTACAAACCGATATCAGTGCACAAACACTGACTGATCTACAGGCTCTGGAACGCGCGCGACACCATGCTCAGGGTATTGATTTATTACGTCAAACCATCGCTGCACTGTATCCGCCAGAGTTCGCCGATCAGCAAACTCATGCTCTAGCGCGCGAAGTCCATGTTGACCAAGCAGCAGGGTGGGTTGCTAATCTTGTTGAGAGGTGGAAAGCATGATCTTTGGGTGGACTTTACGTTGGCCAATTGCTGGTTTAGTTTGTGCTATTGCAGTAATTGTTACTAGCGGTATTGCGTTCTGGCTTACGCGACGTCACCGTGCTATTACTCTTGATACTCAGGATCGTGTCGTTTGGGATGTCGAGCAAGACTTACAAGGTGAGCTCATCACTAAACAGCGCAAGTTGTATATCACACTGCGACGCGTAGTGGTAGCAATCATGATATTGATAGGGCTTTGTCTGTCGTTACTTATTGCTCGACCAAGCACAGTAAACCGTAGTAGTAGCAATAATGCCACACGAGATATTGTGTTGTGCCTTGATGTTTCAGGATCTACGCTACCTTATGATAAAGAAGTAATTGATACCTACATCTCCCTAGTCAATCATTTTCAGGGAGAGCGCATTGGATTGAGTATTTTTAATTCCACGTCCAAAATCATTTTCCCTTTAACAGATGATTATAAGGTTGTGCGCCAGCAACTCCAGCATGCTAGTAAACTACTCAATGGCGTGGTGAATCAAGACAGTATTGATAACATGAGTGATGCTCAGTATCAAGATGTTGCTGATTGGTTAGACGGTACACAAAATAGAGAGCAAGCTACATCACTTATTGGTGATGGTCTTATTAGTTGTGCTGCTATGCTCCCTCAATTTAGCCAATTTTTGCAAAATGATAACGCAACACAGTCCAAGCCTTCTGAAAGCAACGCTCAGCAACGCTCAGCCTCTATAGTATTTGCAACTGATAACGTACTTTCTGGAACTCCAACATATCAACTCAGTCAAGCACTTGATCTTACCCAGCAAGCATCTATTGCTGTTGACGGTTTGTATTCCGGACCCGCTGAGTCAAGTGGTGAAGATACCACACAAGCTATGAAACGCGATATTGAATCACACCAAGGCTTATTCCTCACACAAGATACGGGTTCAGATACTTCGCAATCTGTTTCGCAGCTTATTACACAGATTCAAGAGCGCCGCGGGTACGCTGACACCAGCACCCGTGCAGATCTCGTTGATCGTCCTCAGCCAGTATTGGTGGTATTGCTGATACTTATTGTAGTACTACTTACGCTTGAATGGAGGTTACGTCAGTAATGCAAATCGCTTCAAGCAATGCCCTAACTTTGGCTCAACCGTTTTCTCAAATCTTGTCATCATTGCATTGTTCTCCACTGTTTGGCTGGATTGTCAGTGGCATACTCTCCGCAATTTGTGGTGTAGCCGCCCTAGGTATACTCGTCATTGTTGTTAAGAAAATTCCTAGAAAACATACAAATCAGACTTCAGCTCACACCGTATTGACGGATGCCTCCAGAATCGATTGGATGCGACGAGCGCTAATTATGCTATGCATGGGAATAATATTCCTCGGTCCAAGTATTACTAGACCTTCCACTACTCAAGCAGTCAAAAATACAGATATTCTTATTGCTGTTGACACTACCGGTTCTATGGCGGTCCATGATGCGCAATACGGCTCAGATCAGCAATTAACACGGTTGCAAGTTGCTCAACAAGTAGTTAAAGATTCTGTATCACAATTCCCTAATGCCAGTTATGCAGCAATCCGTGTAGGAACATCAGGATCGGTGGCACTTCCACTGACGCCTGATGCTCTTGCTATTGCAAATTGGTCTTCAACATTACGTCCAGAACCTACTACAGCCTCGCATGGCTCTAATCTCGATAAAGCCCTTGATGCACTCATCCCATTAGCTCGTGATACGCGAAAAGCACATCCACAAGATACGATTATTGTGTTGTATATTACGGATGGTGAGCAGACCGGTACTACCACGAGGCGGTCTTTTGCATCATTGCGGCAATCTGTTGATCATGCATTAGTCATCGGCGTGGGTAGTGCAGAGGGTGGAACAGTACCTACAGTTGATACTGATGGCGTTATTGATGATCAACATCCTGTGCTTGATCCAAGCACCGGACAGCCTGGTATTTCTGCAAGAAACGAGAAAAATCTCTCTGATATTGCCGATGAAATGAGTGGGAGTATGTGTCTAACTGATAGCACCCATACCTGTATGAGCGCACAGGATACATCATTACAACATACATTCACATCGTGGAGAATTGAACACAGCAATAAACCTGTTGAGCAAGAAGAACTGCTTGTCTGGCCTTTTGTAATGATTATGCTTCTACTCTTAATCTGGGAAGCTGGCGTTTGGACGTATCGTTCTAGGAGGGCATTATGAGTATATTGCGTCGTTATCGAAGGCGTATTATCCCTCTGTGTATTACCTGTGTTTGCGTGTGTATAAGTATTATTGCGTGCTATCACTGGGGTGTGATTATAAAAAATAATCATGCCATTGAGGCATATAATGCGAATGCTCGTCAGTATAATACCGAAAAACATGCTGACCTTGACCAGCTCATTGCAGCTCAACGCCAAGTCGATGCCCAGTTTGCAGATGTACTACGCATCTCCCCTTTGCTATTGCCAAGTATTCATCACGATATTGAAGAGAATGCTAAAACGTCACAAGCGCTCAGTAAACAACTCGAGCACGATCTAGCACAACGTAATGGTACTGATACTGATAGTGCTACTGCAGCGCAGGAAGCTAAACAACGTAAGCAAGGAACTTCGAAAGCAAACAGCAGCACTGACAAAGAGAAAATCAATAGTGTACTAAACAACAATACAAAGCTTGATGCCAGTATGCTTCCGTCGAATAATCAGTCACAGAATTCAAGTACACAAAACACGCCACAACCATGGTGATGCGGAAAATTGACAGTACAGCGTTTTTCGTCAATGGATAACAGCCTTCCTTAAGGCTTCATCTTACAGTGACACTATGCTGTAATGTCTTTATGATTAAACCACATGAGTATTACACGGCATATATAACAAACTTTTTCCCATCACGCAGTGTGTTTTCCCCTTCTCTTACCGCTGCGTCAGCTCGACCTGCAGGCGTGATGTCCCCTCTCACCACTGCAGGTCGGGCCCCTTTGTGCCCCTGCACCACAGTAACAGCCCAAGCCATATCACAGCTGTCAAACGAAGCACTTGCTAGTGCAAGACTATTTACTCAAGCCCAAGAAACACTTGTTCAGTGTCAGCACATCGCATGGGATGGTCCAGCAGCCGCACAATTCAAGCGCATTTGTACTGCTATCCAGCAACAAGCCGCTGATGGCGAAACACAAACGCGAAATCTCATTAACGAAATTCATCAATGGACATAACGTAAAAAGAGAAGGAATAACTATGAACGCCCGTGTTTCATCATCGTTGTATGGATCAAGAAGTTGCACCACTGTAGAACTTGACGATATTGTCCATATTGCTGATGTCTGCAATCACACAGGAAAGCTCCTACAAGCACACAGTTCATACTGGGCAAATCTACCCGCCTCCATGTCTCGTTTCCGTGCAATGGCTCCATTATGCCCTGCTTGGCAGATGGGTGTTTCTCGCGCATTAGGAGGAGCTTCCTCAACAGTTGGAGTGAGCACCTATGGTTGCACAATCGATACTACAACTAGTATCGGCAATGACAATATTGCTTATGAACATATCGGCATAGATACAATGCTTTTACAACAGCGTAGTGCTGATGAAAGTGAAGCACTTTCACAAGTAGGCACTGCCCTGATACTGCTTGCCGACAAACTTACACAAGCGCATAGCCTATATTCGCATGCAGAACATACCGTAGACCGTATTATTAATGAAGGTATTGAACTTGGGTTTGAAATATCTCCAAAATATACCTCTTTAGGTTTTGCAGCTTTAGCAGCACTCGGTGTTATTCGAGGATCAATTGTTGAGCAGCGCTTTAACCCAATCTACGCTATTACTGACACGTGGTGGGCACAAGAAGGCCTCCTAGCTGGATTTGGAAACCTTATTACCCTTGGCAATAGCAAGCAAGCTATGGCTGTAGGACTTGTTAGTACATCCGAAGTGAATCGTGCTGCCTCAAAAATCAGTATGGTTACCGCACCTGCGAATAATATCCTGTTTGGTGATACGCTTAGCGTCCAAGAGATATATCCAAAGCGTGGTATTACTACCACTGATTCCATTGCATCATCACTCGATAATGTCCATGATATGCGATTAAACCATGTGGATTATGGCTCTATTGCTATTGAACAATTCAAGCAACCTGATGGCACTCGTTCATGGATGGTAACGATTCCTGGAACAGATGGTCACCTCGACTCACCATTTAGTTGGCAAACTAATATCGAGCTGATGAGCGCTCGTGCCAGTCAGCGCAAACTTGCTGACAGTGCGCGTATGGTCGATCAGGCAATGACTATGGCAGGTATACAGCCTGGAGAACCAGTTGCTATGGTTGGCCATTCCCAAGGAGGTATTGTTGCGGCAACTATGGCATCAGACTTTGCTGATAAATATACTATTAGTCATATTGTTACTGCAGGATCTCCTATTGCCAACCATCCAATTGCGTCGCAAACATGGGTGACCAGCATTGAAATGAATGATGAACTCGTTTCTAATCTTGATGGTGCACGCAATCCAATGACTGACCAATGGCTTACTGTACGGGGTACTAGTATGCCACCACAAACTGGATATAGTGGTATTACTCAACGCGAAACGCAAGCCACTGCAACTACTCCATCACTGCCACGCTACACTACTGTTCAATCTCTCCCACAGCTTTCCGCAGATTCTTCCGCGCAACGTGCTACTCGATCTACGAATACGCTCTCGCACCCAACACCAACAACATCTACTATGCCTTACTTGAACGCACATACTCAGGGCACTGAAGTGGAACACTCAGGTGATAGAAAGTTCCTGAGTCATGAAATGTGGTATATGAAAGCCGCGTGGAAAGATGCACAGCAACTCGGTGCTCCAGATCTTGCTAGGCATGAACAGCATTTTGATCAAATCGTTCAAGGCGAGCATATTTCTACACAGTATTTCCGTGGTCGTATCAGTAAAAATTAACAATACTCATGTTACTTTATGGACATTATGCCCGCAGCGTTTACGGCTTCATATATGGTTGTACGTATGAAGCTGACTGATATTACTCCAGCAATTGCCGTCAGTCCATTAGACGGTCGTTATCAACGCCAAGCTGCACCTATTGCCGAATATCTTAGTGAACCTGCACTCAATCGTGAGCGTATTGTTGTTGAAGTAGAGTGGATGATTCTGCTCGCCAACGGCATGGGTAATGGATCTCTTATCCCAGGCGTTCAACCTTTTACCGATGAAGAGATGGATTACTTACGCTCTCTAGCAACTGACTTTGATGCCAACAGTATCGAACAGCTTGCGGCTCATGAGGCAATCACTCACCACGATGTGAAGGCTGTCGAATATTTCATCGACGATGCACTCGATCGTGCACCAAGCGTACTCGGTGAAAACTGCGATCTACCTCGTCTCAAGCCTCTAGTACATTTTGCATGCACATCAGAAGATATTAATAACCTCTCCTACGCTCGCTGTATCAAACAAGCCATCGAATTAGTGTGGCTTCCTGCTGCTGAGGCAATTGTTAATCACCTTGCCGAGCATGCTGAGCAGTATAAAGATATGCCATTACTCGCGCTTACCCACGGACAGCCTGCTACTCCAACCACTCTTGGTAAAGAGCTTTCTGTTTACGTGTATCGTTTGCGTAGGCAGCTTGAGCGCATTGCTGATCAAGAATATTTGGGCAAAATCAATGGTGCTACCGGCACCTTTGGCGCACATACCGCTGCTCTTCCACAGGTTGATTGGATTGCAGTTTCTCGAGAGTTTGTCGAAACACGCCTCGGATTAACATGGAATCCTCTTACTACGCAGATTGAATCGCATGATTGGCAGGCTGAACTCTATAGCACTATTAGTCATGTGAACCATATTTTGCATAATCTTGCGCAAGATGTGTGGATGTATATCTCTCGAGGAGTTTTTGCTCAGGTTCCAGTTAAGGGAGCTACTGGTTCTAGCACTATGCCACACAAAGTTAATCCTATTCGTTTTGAAAATGCCGAAGCAAATCTCGAACTTTCTTGTGCGTTACTGGACTCTCTTGCTGCTACGTTGGTGGAAAGCCGCTGGCAGCGAGATTTAACAGATTCCACTACACAGCGCAATATTGGTTCTGCGCTTGGCTATAGCCTACTTGCCCTTGATAATTTGTTAGGCGGACTTAAGTCCATTCACCCAAATAATTTAGTTATTGAGCGTGAGCTGAATGAGAATTGGGAAGTCTTGGGCGAGCCAATTCAAACGGCTATGCGTGCCGCAGCATTACAAGGTCGCGCTGGCATGGATAAGCCGTACGAAAAAGTAAAAGAATTGATGCGCGGACACGCTATTAGTAAAAATGATGTAGAGCGCTTTATTGATACATTAGATTTTGATGAAGCTACTGCACAACGTCTTCGTGCATTAACTCCTGCTACTTATACAGGTATTGCTAGCACTCTTGTTGAATTTGACTAATTAGCAGAAATAGCAATACCTTACCTACTTAAGGCTGTTTGTATTCAGAGTGATTACAAATAGCCTTTTTGTATGCGGATACTAAAGAAATACTTGATAAGCACTGTATATATTGCCTTCTCAGTGCCCCGAACACAATACTTTGCATCTAACAGGTGTAGAGTACAGATACAGCAACGTATAGGTAAGTCCAATACCCTATTACACTAGTGTCAGATATAATGCTGTAGTAATACAGGACACAGCTACAGAAGCACTGCAGAACACTATTGACCACATACAATGAGAGTTGCATTGCAAGCAAACAAAATAAGTACCGTTATGAATCAACAACAAACGACATCGCCTAATCAACCTCATATTGAGGATATCCCTGCCAGTAGAGTGCGCGATATACGCGATGTTATTAACGCTATGTTTGCTTTTTTAGCGGGCATACTAGTAGTGCTTGCAGCCGTATATTTGCGGGGAGCTACACTTGGAGTGCAGGCTGATGCGCATCATGCTAGCGCATTAGTCCCTTGGCTAGTAGAGCTTCCCATGAGCTTGTTGCAGCAAGTTATTACCATCGGCGTAGTACTTGCCGTATTGGTCAGCTTACTTATTCGATCGCAGTGGGTGCAGTCTGTCAGTGCAGTTATTGCCATGTTTCTTGGGTTAAGCGCTACCGAGCTACTCAATATACTGCTCACCCACTATGGATCAGCCACTCTGATATATGCCTTAACTGGAAGTGTGTTACTTAATGGCGATACTGCGGTTATTATTCCCGATATTATCGCCGGTCTATGTGCTTTCTTAAGTGCCGCAGGAAATCATCGGCTTTACACTAGCGTGCGCTGGAGCTGGAATACCATTATTGTTTTCACCGTAATTACGGTTATGCTTAATGTGTATCCTCTTGCAGCTATAGCGTGCGCGGTTGCTCTTGGTAGATGCATTGGACTTCTGATTCGTTTTGCAGTGGGTACACAAAATCAAGGAGCATGGGGAGCAGATCTTATTCAAGCGCTCGCATTGATGGGATACCATGTGCATGCGCTGCAACGCCTTGACTATGCACAACTCGAACAATGTCATGCAGTCAGCCCTGTTGTAGTTTCCCATACCAACGAACAGACGATTTTTAACACAGCTCTCAGCACATTCGATGATCAAACACCACGTTCACGCCTGTATCAAGTAACATGCTGCGATTCAGCTTGTAAGGATTTTCAAGGAAAAACACAAACATACATTGCTTCTGTAAGCGATGAACACACCAGTGCTGCCGGTTATGTTACACAAATATGGCATCTTATCCGCCTTGCTTCTGGAATTGATCTGCGCACTGACCGCTCAGTGTCGCAAGCATCACATCATCATGCCGATATTCTTCTAGCATTACGCAATATTGGCATCACAGTTCCTCATGTGCTCGCTCGCACAGAATACAAAGCATCATCAATTACTTTGTTTGAAAACGGCAGCCAATTTACTCAAGTTGATTGGCAAACCGTCTCTGATACGCAAATTTTAGAAGCACTCCAACAGTTAAACCTCGCTCATAGCAAAGGCATTACTCATCGCAATATTGGTATCGACAGTTTTGCTATGTATACCAATACTGCATATGAACCATGTGCTGGGTGGTCCACTCAAGACGATGTATCCTCATGTACTCACTATGCTGAGCCGACTCATGCTCACGAGCCCACTAGTACTCATATGGTACTTTCTGGCTGGATTCATGGCGATGATGCAAGTTCCGCTTCTACTATTGCTCTTGATCGCGTTCAAGCGCTTACAGCACTCACCTGTCAGATTGGTTTGGAGCGCACACTACAACTGGCACAGCAGGTATGGGATGATGCCACTCTAGCTTCTCTTGTACCATTTGTACAACGCGTGGCCGTAGCCTCGTCAACGAAAAACTCTACACAATACAGCCGAAAAATACTGGTTAGTTTGCGCGAACACCTGACTCAGCTTATTCCAGACAACGATAACGAGCCACTAGAACCAGCTTCACTTGCGCGATTTAGCCCTAAAAATATCCTGACATGGGCACTGGTTATTATTGCTGTTTCTATTACCGTCACACAAATTAACCCGCACGAATTTATTGTTGCATTGCAATCAGCGAATCCTTGGATGGCAGGCTTATGTTTTGTATTTGGTATTGCTTCCTGGGCTGGCTCTGCACTTGCACTAGGTGTTTTTATTGACCCTGATAAACGTAAACCTGTTGCTATTCTTGCTTCGCAGGCTGTAGGCACGTTTACAACCGCCTCTATGCCAGCAGGAGTAGGCCCAGCAGTTATTAATCTGCAATATGTGCGAAAGTGTGGATATAAAACAACCACAGCAAGCGCGATTATGAGTGCTGTTGTAGCAGTTCAGGCCGCAACTATTATTATATTATTGCTTATTATTGGCGTGTTTACAGGACGCAATACTCTCTCTGGCATGATACCGACAAATTTAGTGGTTGCTGTAATAGGCATTGTGGCGCTTATCGCATCTGGAGCAATGATTATCCCATACACACGCCGCATTATTCTCGAACATGTGCTGCCAAAGGTGCTGACATATGCCCGTCAATTACTTGACCTACTCACGCGCCCTCAGACAATTGCTCTTGCAAGTCTCGGATGGCTATTACAAAGTGTGCTCTTGGGATTGAGTTTTTGGGCTGCTTTACTGGCTTTTGGACAACAAGCTAATCCAATTGAAACGATTTTTATTTTTGTTCTCACCAACACTGTTGCTTCTGCTGTTCCTACACCCGGTGGGCTTGGAGCCATTGAGGCAGCATTAGCACTTGGCTTTACTTCGTTAGGAGTTCCTTACGCTGTAGCTTTAAGTTCCACACTGCTATTTCGTCTTCTGACGTATTGGCTACGTTTACCAATTGGTGCTATCGCATTACGCTGGATGAATGCTACTGGCGCACTGTAGTAGTACTACTCGCCTCTTACTGTCAGCACGGAAAAGTACAGTATGTGTAGGCTTAGAGTGTGGTTTACGCGAAAAATGGTGTGAGTTGTGGAGAAAATGACACAGAACACACTTTTTTTCTAAAATTACCAATATTTTGGCACACTTTACGCTACAATCGTTGTGGTTCAAGGGTTTTCCGATAGGCGGAGAACCACTGATAGAAGGAATTTGCATCATGGCATACAATAAGTCGGAACTGGTATCCAAGATCGCTCAGAAGTCCAACCTCACCAAGTCCCAGGCTGAGGCTGCCGTTGACGCATTCAAGGATGTTTTGATTGAGTCCTTGAAGGAAGGCGAAGGCATTAAGCTCACTGGCGTACTTTCTGCAACTCGCGTAAAGCGCTCTGCTCGTACCGGTCGCAACCCACGCACTGGTGAAACCATCGATATTCCATCACGTTACGGTGTAAAGCTCACCGCTGGCACCGAGCTCAAGCGTGCAGTTTCCGAAGAGTAAAACGGTACTGTATTCAGCTTGTGGCAGTGCTGTAAGCTGAAATTTAACAGCGTAATGCCCTAGTAGAGAGAATCTACTAGGGCATTTTCTGTATCACTATTACGTTTACGTGTACATCCAATCAATATGCATATGCTCTTCAACTTTATCCCATGCCACAGGATACCCAGCGCCATGAGCACAAAACACTGAATCAGGAGTATGCTCAAGATCCGCAACCGGCTGATACTGATATTCACTGATCACTGCATCAGCATTGTGACATGGTTCATACCCGCTCACCACACACGATAATCTCCCGCTACCATGCGAATACGCAGCTACTTCTGTAGCATACTCATGCATAGTTGCAACCGGACAAGTGCCCTGTATCAGTGCTGTACCGTAATCTGTCATTTCAGGAGCCTCAAGTACACCATGCATACGCTGAATATCAGATAGTGCCCTACCTACATATGCTGTAGGCACTTCAAGTGTAAACCGATACCATGGTTCAAGCAGCACACACATACCTTGCTGGCGAGCGCGCATCAACCCTTGCCTTACTGCGCGGTATGTTGCTTGACGAAAATCTCCACCTTCTGTGTGCTTTTCGTGCCCACGCCCTGCAAGCAAGGTGAGTTTCACATCTGTTATAGGAGCGCCTATCAGTACTCCTTTATGTTCGCGCTCTTGTAAATGCGTCATAATAAGTTTACGCCAATTAACACTGAGCGCATTAGGATCGCATTGTGAGGCATAGGTTATGCCAGTGCCTGATGCATTAGGTTCAATCAGCACATGTACTTCTGCATAATGCCGTAATGGTTCAAAATGTCCTACTCCTTCGATCGCAGCAGTAACACTTTCTTTATAAATAATGCCTGCGGGCACGCATTGCACATCTAATCCAAATTGATCATGCAACCGTGATACAAGTACTTCTTGTTGTATAGCGCCCATGCACTGTATGTGAATCTGCCCTATTTCACTCACCCATTGCACATGTAATAGCGGATCCTCATCTTCGCACTCGTATAATGCTGTTAAACAGCGATGTAGAGTTACTTCATCGAACTGTGGTAACTGAGCAAGACGTCTATGCTTTGACTCTACATCAGATAGGGGTTCACTACTGTGCCTCTTATATTCATCCTCATTCAAGTCACTTTCTTGGATAGCACGCCCACTCACAGCAGCATCATTTTCAATATCCCCATCACTTGTGTACTCTACCCCGTCAGAAGAAGCAGGTACCACCGCATAATTAAGCACGGGTTGCAGTTGTGGATCCATGTCATCCGCTTCTGCTCCTAATCCCATTCCGGGAGTAGTCCATTGCAGCCCTGTAACCGCACAAACATAACCTGCAGGAATGCTCGGAGCAATAGTAAATGAATCTGCATCATAGACTCTGACTTGATCTACTTTCTCTTCCCAATACTCTTCGTGAGCATGTTGCGTTGTTAAAGATGTGTGACTTCCCGACTGAGCGTGCGGTTGGTGATGCTGAGCATGATACGTTCCTGTTACCAATGCTTTTGCCAGCAGTGTTCCCCCAGTAACTTTTAACCATGTAAGTCTAGCGTGCTGAGGATCATGAGAAATCTTAAATACTTTTGCACCAAAATCTGCGCCATACTGCGGCTCAATACACCATTGACTTAATCGCATCAGTAGCGTACGAATATTGATTTGTTTTAATGCAGCTACAGGAATACAAGCAAAAAGTTCTTCATCAGCAATCAACCGACTTATGGTTGAGGCGCTTATAGCGCCAGTATCTAATGCTTCTTGTAAAGCAAGCTCATCACATAATGCAATTTCATCAACAAGCTCGCCTCTTATATTGCCAGCATTATCAATCTCAGATAATCCATGCCCTGCTTCGGTAGGCACAGCTGCAGATGCTGTACTATCTTGATATATCGTGCCATCCAAAATTGCATCACCTATAGGCACTTCATCCATCAGCACACAGTTGT
The DNA here is from genome assembly GCF_014635685.1 of Galliscardovia ingluviei. Lineage (GTDB taxonomy): Bacteria > Actinomycetota > Actinomycetes > Actinomycetales > Bifidobacteriaceae > Galliscardovia > Galliscardovia ingluviei. The sequence continues at coordinate 271,798 of NZ_BMDH01000001.1, read as the reverse complement.
CGCTTAAATGCTGACGTATGTCTTGATAAACCGCCTGAATATCCACACCAGCGGCATCAATTTTATTGATAACAACAATGGTCGGAATATGGTGTTTTCTTAATAGATGCCAGAGAGTTTGTGTATGACTCTGCACGCCATCTGTAGCACTGACCACTAATAGCGCATAGTCAAGCACCGATATTACACGCTCAGTTTCAGCGCCAAAATCAACATGCCCAGGAGTGTCCAGCAATGTCATATCAAGATTGTCAAAGCTGCATTGTGTTTGATGTGCCAGCATAGTAATACCACGCTTACGCTCAAGATCAGTAGTATCCAAATACGTATCAGCATGATCTACGCGACCAAATTTTCGTATTTTTCCAGTTTCAAACAGTATTGCTTCTGATAACGTGGTTTTGCCAGCATCAACATGTGCCAATATGCCAGTAACAATATGGGTTTGTGTTTTTTCAGTCCGGTCCTGCTGGCGCTTGTTTGTTTGATTGTGTTGTACTGTCATGGGCTGCACATTACCTCGACTGTTGTGTGTTTATTCCGGTATAAGCATGAAGTTATCGTTTGACATCGCAGATGTACTGTTGACATATTACGCACTGCACTTTTACTATTATTTTACGCATTGCTTATCAGAGTTTGTTGAGTGAAGTACTTCTGCAAACTTGCAACACTTGCCAAAGGAGCACTATGCCAAAAGTAATTAAATCTGCCCCTAAACCGAATCCTTTTGACACGCTTGATGCTAGGCACATACTCGACGAGCATGAACTTGATGAACTACTTCACACACTGAGCACTCGATTTACAAATATGCAACCATTACATCCTTCGCTTTCTTGGACTACTGTACAAGATGCATTGGTACATAATCCAGAACTTCAAGCTTCACTTGCTGTTATGGAAGCTACTGGAGGAGAACTAACATGTGTGCAATGGCAGCATGATGAAACACTTTCTTGGGTCGACTGTAGCGAGCAAACGCCGCAAGGTAGGCGGGCACTGTGCTATGACCTGGCAGCATGGCAAGCACGAAAAGCCAATAAACCATATGGGGATGCAGTTACTTATGCGCAACGACTTGGTGGAAGATTATTAAATCAAGAAGAGTACTTATACTTGCGGTCTCTGATGGATCTCGATACAAAAACATCGAGCTGGCTCGATACCCCATCCACAGTACGCGAGCTTGGAGGGGCACTATTTGGCGATAAACGGTATGCGACAACCTTTATTTACCATAATGGTGCAGATTCATATTACTCAGCACGAGGTTTTCGAGTGCGTATCGATATGACTATTTGAAATACACTAAGACTACCAAGAACAACAATGGGGATGGATGTCTTGGAACGACACCATCCCCATGTTCAGATATCTAGCTTAACTACGCTTTTGCAACACTAACCTGTAGTTCCTGCACATTTTGAGGCTCTACAGTCAATGTGGTAGCCAAGGTTTCTCCCGCAATTAGGTCACGGAATTGCTCTAACTTGGCAGCATCAGCTTCAGGAGCCTGCAACGTAAGGACGATGCGGTCGGTAATCTCCAATCCAGCTTCCTTACGCGCGTCCTGCACTGCGCGAATTGCGTCACGCGCATAACCCTCAGCAAGCAGATCCGCGTCCAATGTGGTATTCATCACGATGAATCCGCCCTTCGGCAGGCTGGCACTAGCTACAGACGTATGCGCATCTTCTTCAGCAAGTTCCACACGGTTGATCAGCTCAAATTCTCCCTGAACGAGAGCAAGCTCACCATTGGGTGTGTCCACTACTGGCATTCCGTCTTCGCCAACATGCCAATTACCAGACTTGGAAGCACGAATAGCAAACTGCACATTCTTACCCAAACGAGGACCAGCAGCACGCGCATTCACCTTCAGTTCGTTAACAATACGCAATCCATGCTGTTCAGCATCATCCAAGCGCACAAGTGCAATATGCTTAATATTGAGCTCAGACTTCAGCACGTCAGTGTATGGCTCAATAGCCTGCACATCAGCACCTACCACGGTCAACGTAGAAAGTGGCTGACGGACGCGGATTTGCTGAGCTTTACGCAAAGACAAAGTGCCTGACACCACATCGCGCACCTGTTCCATAGCGGCTACCAGATCAGGGTCATCAACAAGCACAGCACCAAGTTCAGTCACCGCACCAGTATGCTCATCAGCAAGGAATGGCCAATCGGTTAAATGCACTGATTCGCCGCCGGTAAGACCTCGCCAAATAGCTTCACTTTCCATTGGAGCAAGCGGAGCCATTACGCGAGCAAGTACTTCTAACGCAGTGTAGAGCGTGTTGAAGGCATGCTCGTCTTCATTCCAGAAACGGTCTCGAGTATTGCGAATATACCAATTTGTCAGCACGTCAATAAAATCAGATACTGCATCACAAGCATTGGAGATTTCAAAATGATCCAACTGCTCTTGTACTTGCGCCACCAACTGATGTAAGCGTGCCAAAAGATACTTATCCATCTGAGGCAAGGACGCAACTTCTTCCGTACGCAGCATTCGAGCATCGTATCCTGCTCCATGATTGGCTGCATTTGCGTACATGGTAAAGAAGTAATACGAGCTCCACACCGGCAACATGACCTGACGCACTGTATCGCGAATACCTTCAGCAGTTACAATAAGGTTGCCGCCACGCAAAATTGGCGAACTCATGAGGAACCAGCGCATTGCATCAGAGCCGTACTTATCGAAGACGCCGTTGACATCTGGATAGTTGCGCAGATGCTTACTCATTTTCTGTCCGTCAGAGCCGAGCACAATACCATGGCAAATGACGTTCTTGTATGCAGGACGGTCAAACAATGCCGTTGCCATAATATGCATGGTATAGAACCAGCCACGAGTCTGCCCAATGTATTCAACAATGTAGTCACATGGGAAGTGCTGCTCGAAATACTCTTTATTCTCAAACGGGTAATGGAATTGAGCAAATGGCATAGAACCAGACTCAAACCAGCAATCAAGCACATCACTAATACGATGCATTGTAGACTTACCCGTAGGATCATCTGGGTTTGGTCGGGTCAATTCATCAATATACGGGCGGTGCATATTGATATTGCCTTCATGATCACGCGGGTAGTCACCAAAATCGCGCTTTAACTCTTCCAAAGAGCCATACACATCTACACGCGGATAGTTTGGATCATCTGATACCCACACTGGAATTGGGGAACCCCAGAAACGGTTACGAGAAATCGACCAGTCACGCGCATTGGCAAGCCACTTGCCGAACTGACCATCTTTCACATTGCCCGGAATCCAGTTGATTTCTTGATTCAATTCCAGCAAACGATCTTTAATCTTGGTCACAGAGACAAACCAAGAGCTTACTGGCTTATAGATCAATGGTGTTGCACAACGCCAGCAGTGAGGATATGAGTGCACATAGCTCTTCTCTTGGAACAACAACGCGCGATGCTCTTCAGGCACCTGAGCAAGTGGACCATCCCCCGCACGCAAATTGCGCAAAATTGGCGAGTTAGCGTCAAAAACACTTAAGCCTTCGTACTCTGGGCAAGCGTCAGTAAAACGGCAACCTGCATCGAGCACATCAGTGGAACGAATATTATGCGCATTCAGCGTATTCATATCGTCCTCACCATAAGGAGCCTGATGCACTAAACCAGTACCTTCTGTGGTATCAACATAGTCAGCAGTAAAAATCTGATATGCGTTTGGTCCAGGAGTGCCAGCTTCGCTCGTCGCTGCATCAGAAGCAAAATATGGGAATACCGGCCAGTAGCGCCAGCCCACCATGTCAGAGCCTTTCAGCTCACGCACTACTTCATAGTTTTCGCCAAGTTCCTTCTCGTATGAGCCGACTAGTGCTTTTGCGAAATAGAACTTCTTACCAGCAAACTTACCCTCTGTTGGCTGCACTTCTACATAGTCAATATCCGCACCGACTACAATTGCAAAGTTCGTTGGCACAGTCCACGGTGTAGTAGTCCAGAACACAGCATAAGCGTCTTCTTCATCGCGAAGCTTTACTGCCACAGAGACTGTAGTATCCTGTCGGTTCTGATACACATCATCGTCCATGCGCAACTCGTGTGCGCTCAATGGTGTCTGGTCTTTTGGACAGTATGGCAATACACGATAACCTTGATATGCTAGGCCTTTATCATATAGTTGCTTAAAAGCCCACATCACTGATTCCATGTATGGAATATTTAAGGTCTTATATCCATGCTCAAAATCAACCCAGCGTGCTTGACGGTGCACATAATCTTGCCACTCATTCGTGTATTTGAGCACTGAAGTACGGCAGGCATCATTAAACTTGTCGATTCCCATTTCCTCAATCTGCTCGACTGAGTCAATACCAAGCTCTTTTTGCGCTTCAAGTTCTGCTGGAAGACCATGCGTATCCCAACCGAATACACGGTTGACTTTACGCCCCTTCATCGTCTGGTAACGTGGAATAACATCCTTGGCATAGCCTGTTAATAAATGACCGTAATGTGGCAAACCGTTAGCAAACGGAGGACCATCGAAAAATACAAACTCATTACCTGAGTGATCGCCTGAAGGACGCTGTTCCACTGACTTCTGGAAAGTATCGTCCTGATCCCAATACTTGAGGATGCTGACCTCAAGGTCGGGGAAACTTGGGTTTGGCATTACCTGCTGCATACCGTCTTGAGCGGTTGCCTTTGGGAACGTATTGCTCACCGTTGCTCCTCGCACAGTATCGTATTTACCGTTACGAGGACGACCAAAAACCTCACGGTATTTGACCGCGGTACCACCTCGATTGCTATAGCGCTTATGCAAAACACATTCACACAAGCATCCATAACCACTCTTGCCGGCTATTTCGGGCCGAACCCGTCGGTTCTACTAAGCATGCGCTACAACAATACACACGCTGTTCTTCCGAATACTCCCCGCTGATAACGGATCATCGCTGTTGCTCAGCATACTATACCATGCCGCAAACAACTCGTTATGCCTTATCTCAAGAAACCATGAAGAAGCAATCCATGTAGGATACCACCTACATGGATCACATTTCACCAGCGATTGCTATACATAGAAATCGTGAACATAACTATCCGAGCTGTAAACAGGTATAGGATGTTCAGGCATGTTCTTTTGCCGTGGCAATCATCAGCTTTAAGCGGTTGAGCTGGTTGGCCTCAGAAGCGCCAGGATCATAATCAATCGACACAATATTCGCTTCAGGATGCTGCCGGCGAATTTCACCAAACATACCACGGCCAGTAACATGATTTGGCAAACAAGCAAACGGCTGTGCACATACTACATTTGGGCATCCTTGTTCAATAAGCTCAAGAATTTCAGCAGTAAGTAGCCAGCCCTCCCCAGCTTGCACACCAATAGAGGTTACTTCAGAAGCCATTTGCACTAGTTTTGGCATTGGCGCATCCACAGTAAACCGCTTGGATGCCGATAAAGCCTTCCGCACAGGTGCATGATAACGGTCCAATGCCCAACGCATTGCCGCATAGCTGGCTTTATTGCCTCCCTTACCCACATAATGACGGTTCCAATCGTCAATATATGGTCTGGTGGTCATAAATTCCATAATGCCAGGAACAACCGCTTCGCAGCCTTGAGATTCAATAACATCAACCAAATGATTATTAGCATCCGGATGATATTTGACCAAAATCTCACCAACAACACCCACTCGTGGCTTGCGCTTACCTTCTTTAAGTGGCAGCTGGTCAAATGAAGAGACTATGCGTTGCACCAACATTGGATATGGCAGATATCCAATGCCAAAACGCTGCTTTGCAGTGTGAGAATATCCATGATGTTCAATGGTTTCTCGCACTACTGTATTCCATGTTTCATACAATGCATTGGCACTACCCGACTTGGCTTCATATGGGCGCACACGATATAGGCATTTCATGAGCAAATCGCCTATAATCAATGCCTTGACTGCACGATGAATCATCAATGGCGTAGCGTTAAACCCAGGATTATCTTCCAATCCTTGCGTAGAAATAGCAATTACTGGAATTTGTGGGTATCCTGCATCAATTAAGGCTTTTCTAATCAGCCCAAAATAGTTGGTAGCCCTGCACATACCACCAGTTTGGGTAATAGCTAATGCCGTGTGGTCAGGATCATACTTACCTTGCTCAATAGCATCAATTAACTGACCAATAACCACAATAGCTGGGAAACATGCGTCATTATTGACATATTTAAGCCCAACTTGCATATCATCATGGCTGGCAACTTTCAGCACATCAAACTTGTATCCAGATGCGCGAATCACTGATTCCACAAGCGAGAAATGTATAGGGCTCATTTGTGGAGCAACAATAGTGTAGTCTTTGCGCATGCGCTTGGTATACGGCGTTTTATGAGCGTACTTGGACAGCGATGCTGCCTGATGTCCAGTGTGATGCTGAGCGTGTTGACCTAAAGCCTGTGCAGTATGCTGCTTGTCTCCCATTACCGCATCAAGCATGGCTCGGCGACCCGCAGTCGGAGCAACTGAACCGGTGCTTCTAAACCCGTGCGATACTGGATGTGGCGCAGCATGCACCAGTGGCTCATGCTCCGCTTCATGATCAGATGATTGCTCTTGTGCGCCGCTCTTCGCATGATTGTTGCTCTCACGCTCTTCGATAGCAGCTTGCAACGAGCGTAACCGTATCTTTGCCGCGCCCAAATTGCTTACTTCATCAATTTTGAGCATAGTATACACATCTGCTTTATCCGCTAAGATTTCTGCAACCTGATCAGTGGTAATAGCATCGAGCCCACAGCCAAAGGAATTTAACTGCACCAGCTCTAATCCAGGCACCTGACTGACAGTATGAGCTGCGGCATACAGTCTAGAATGATAAGCCCACTGGTTCGTCACGCGTAACGGCACATCCATAAGATGCGTGACAACACGATCGTCCACATGCCTAAAACCGGCAGCATCTTTACGCTTGGGGTCTTCTTCTCCTTGACTTAAAAACTCGCTAGGATGCATGGCTTCTTGGGCAGAGATATCACAGATAGCATCCTCACTTAATACCACCATGCCAAGAGCACAAATGGTTTCTGGAATACCATGATTGATTTCTGGATCAACATGATATGGGCGACCTGCAAGCACAATTCCCTTGCAATCATGTTCTTTCATATAAGCAAGCGCACGCAGTCCTTCTTGCCGCACGTCATGCCTAAACAGCGCATCTTCGCCGTACGCTGCCTGTACTGCTACACGTGCTTCTTCTTCAGACACCTCAGCCCAAGCGAATTCTTCAACAATGCGCTGCACCATTAACTCGCGGTCGGCAAGATTCACATACGGGTGCATGAAACGAATTCCTGGAGCACGTAGAGCCGTCATATTTGCACCGATAACTATTGGATAGTTTGCAACCACTGGGCAGTTATAATGGTTATCCTCTTCTTCCCGTAGGTGCTGTTCATAAGAAACACATGGGTAGAAAATGGTAGTAATACCCTTGTCAAGTAGCCATTGGATATGACCATGCACCAGTTTGGCTGGGTAGCAAATATTTTCTGAAGCAATCGAATCAATACCCGTTTCAAACAATTCGTGGCTACTTCTTCCAGAAATAACTACTTTGAAACCGAGCGAAGTGAGCAGCGTAAACCAGAATGGGTAGTTTTCGTACATATTGAGTACGCGCGGAATGCCGATAGCACCGCGAGTTGCTTTTTTATCGGTTAAACGACGATAGCCGAAGCAACGCTTATATTTGTATTCATACAGATTTGGTCTACTTGAACGCTCTTTAGATGCGTCTCCTCCGCGCTCGCAGCGATTACCGGTGACATGGCGTGTACCATCAGCAAATGTCGTAATGGTGAGTTTGCAATGGTTTTGGCATAGTTTGCACACATCGCGTGAAGTGCTCATCGTAAGCTTTGCCAGGGATTGCGCATCAAGTAGTGTGGAACGCATACCATCTTCATAATGCATGCGTGCGGTAAGTGCTGCTCCATAGGCACCCATTAAACCTGCAATGGAAGGTCGTACAACCTGCAATCCTGTTAAAAGCTCAAAAGCGCGAAGCACCGCATCATTTAAGAAGGTGCCTCCTTGCACAATTACCGTATCTCCAAGCTCGCCAGCATCACGTAATTTAATCACTTTATATAATGCATTGCGCACTACGGCATAGCACAGTCCTGCTGCAATATCTTCTAAGCTGGCTCCTTCTTTTTGTGCTTGTTTTACTGAAGAGTTCATAAATACTGTGCAACGTGAACCCAAATCCACTGGGGCGGTAGAGCGCAGTGCTGCTTGTGTGAATGCTTCAATGCTTAATCCCATAGATTGTGCAAATGTTTGCAAGAATGATCCGCATCCAGAAGAGCATGCCTCGTTTACAGCAATAGAATCAATAACACCATCAGCAATGGATAGATATTTCATATCCTGTCCGCCGATGTCAATAATGGAAGTCACTCCCGGGCTGATCAGGCTGGCTCCTCTAAAGTGAGCCATAGTTTCTACTACACCTTCGTCCAAATGTAGTCCTGTAGCAATCAGTCCTTCTCCATAGCCGGTAGCACAACTTCTTGCAATATACGCTTCTTTAGGCAGCTGCTTGCGAATGTCTTGCACAATGCTAATAGCAGCCGTAAGTGGACTTCCCTCATTCGTAGCATATGAGGACCAGACAATATCGCGGTCATCGTTAATCAAAGTAGCTTTAATGGTCGTAGACCCTGCATCAATGCCAAGATAATGCGGTCCTGTTGCGCCTGCTAGAGTGCCGATAGTGACATGGTTAGCCCCGTGGCGTGCGCGAAATGCTTCACGTTCTTCTTCGTTAGCAAATAATGGCGGCATAGTTGATGTATTCGAAGGCATATGAGCAAGAGTTTGCAAATCATGCAAGAGGTCATCACAAGTGCGATCAGCAAATACGTGAGCTGTAGCGGCACTATCCTCGGCTTGCGATACTTCATCTTCCTGTTGTGCCATAAGAGCTGCGCCATAAGCCACATATAGATGTGCTTGCTCGGGCAAAATAAACGTATCAACTTTGCCATCAAGAGCGCGAGCGAATGCTGCTCGAAGCCCTGAAAGGAAAAATAAAGGCCCTCCAAGAAATACAACATTGCCTCGAATAGGGCGTCCGGATGAAAGACCTGCAATCGTTTGTGTGGCGACAGCAGTAAAAATAGAAGCTGCTAAATCTGCTTTTTCAGCACCATCATTAATCAGTGGTTGCAAGTCAGACTTTGCAAATACTCCGCATCGAGAGGCTATAGGGTATAACGTGTTGTAGTGCTGCGACAACTCGTCTAAACCACTGGGATCGGTATCCAGCAATGTGGCCATCTGGTCAATAAATGCACCTGTTCCTCCAGCGCAAGAACCATTCATACGCTGTTCTGGTGTTGGCTTAATATACGTTACTTTGGCATCCTCACCGCCGAGCTCTACAATAACATCAGCCTGAGGATAGCGCAGCGTAATTGCTTTTGTTTCCGCAATAACTTCTTGAATAAATGGCACATGCAACCCGTCAGCAAGCCCAAGACCACCAGAGCCGGTAATGGCAATATCGATGGGCACTTGATCAAGCTGTTGTTTCGCCAGTTGTGTGCGAACATCGGTAATCAGTTCGCTTACAGTAGCACGAACATTCGCATGATGTCTGCGATAATCCGCAAAAAGCGCATCCTCGAGCGCGTCACTTGATGCCAGTACCACTGCTTTTACTGTAGTTGAACCAATATCAAGCCCAATACGAATACGCTGTGGAGTGGTGCTCTGCGCAGTGTGCGACAATACGTACTCTTGTGTAGATATTGCAGAATCATTCATGACGCTCATGCGACCATTACCTCTATCTCGGCTTCCACATAAGCAGCGCCACACTTGGGTTCAACTATCATCATCGAAAGGAAGTGTATGCGCTACAGTGCAGTGGCTTACGCATTGGTAGTCTAATCACACCTGAGGAATTTGAACACCATACGACGACATCATGAGGCCTGTTGAGATTCTCCCGCTACACGATCTTTCAAATACATTGAAGGAATATCACGCTCTTGATCATGTAGCTTATCCCAGATTACCGGCTCGCCTGTTTGCAATGAGCGTGCAACGTCGAGAATACGCTGATTTGAGCTTCCTCTAAACTGTAGTAATGAATCTTTAAGCGGCTCGATGAATCTGCCATCTACAAGAATATCAATATACTGCAAGAGCTCCAGTTTGTCATCGCTCTCTCCTGGGCGCATGAGTTCTTCCCATGTATAGCCAGTCCAACACCAGATATCTTTAGACGTGCCGAATGTGTCACGAATCCTGCGTGCCAATGGGAGTAATACTGGAGTATTAAGCAAAGGTTCTCCGCCTAAAAAGGTAATCCCTTGCACCCACGGCTGCGCAAGATCGTCCATAATGCGCTGCTCTAATTGAGGAGTATATGGGTGACCCGCCTTAAAATCCCAAATGGATGCATTAAAGCATCCTTGGCAATGAAATGGACAACCCGAAACGTACAAGGAATTGCGAATACCTTCACCATCAGTGACCACAAAAGTTTTATAATCCGCAATCATGCGTTGTGACAGACGAGAACCAACCCATTGCCCTGCTCTAGGATCATTGGACAGACCATGGGAAGGTACCGACGGACCGCGATGACGATCCGTCGGCGAAAAATCATGATTACCCATTACTTAGCTTCTTCAAACCATTCGTGAGTTTGTCCATTATCAAGAGTGACCTTGCCTGTGGAGCCAGACATATGCTTCACACGGTGTGCAATCTCTTCATGCCTGCCATGCACCATTGGTCTAGAAACAGGGTTGCCTAAATAGCCGCAGGTACGCTTGGTAACATTGCACTTATCTGGATCGCTATTGCCGCACTCTGGGCATTTGAAACCCTCTTCTGTAGGCTCAAAATCACCTTGGAAGCCACAGACGAAACAGTGATCAATTGGCGTATTAGTGCCTAAATAGCCAATACCAATGCGGTATGCGTAATCCCAAACTGCTTCAAGAGCTTTCGGATTATCTTGCAGACATGGATACTCGCAGTAGTTGATAAAACCACCGGAAGCATAGTATGGGAAGTCCTTCTCATAATTGAGTTTCTCCATAGGAGTTGGCTGCAACCATACTGGATAGTGGAATGAGTTGGTATAGAAGTCATGATCGGTTACGCCTTCTACTTCGCCAAACTTTTCACGATCCATGCGATTAAAGCGGTCAGTAAGCGACTCTGCAGGTGTCGAATACACAGAATAGTGGTATCCTTCAGCAGCACTCCACTGCTTGCACAGCTCATTCATCTTACGAACAATGCTGAGCGCAAACTGCCTACCGTCTTCGTCCCAATCATGGTCACGAATCCAATCCTTACCAAAGAACACGCTTGCTGCCTCTGCTAGACCAATATATCCAAGAGACACAGTGGCGCGCTCATTATTGAAGAGCTGATCCACACTTTCATTGGCACCAAGACGACCGAATGCTCCAAAACGGAATAATGTTGGCGCGTTCACTGGTGTTGCTTGTTTACAGCGCATAATGCGGAATTGTAAAGCCTGATGTGCTACTTCCATGCGCTCATCAAAAATGCGCCAGAAGCGATCCATATCACCGCGAGATTCCAAAGCGATGCGAGGAATATTGACAGAAACTACGCCAAGATTCATGCGTCCATCTTCTTCATCTTCCCCAGTTTGTGGATTAACCCAGCCCTGCAAGAAAGATCGGCAACCCATTGGCGCCTTAAACGATCCAGTAATCTTAATGATATTCTCATAAAATACAACATCTGGATACATGCGCTTGGTAGCAGACTCTAAAGCCAGCTGCTTCAAATCGTAGTTTGGATCTTCTGGATCCGCATTCACACCATGCTTAATAGTAAACACAAGCTTAGGGAAAATCGCAGTATGATGCTCTTTACCAAGTCCTCGAATGCGATTCAGCAGTATAGCGCGCTGAATTTCACGAGAGAACCAGTCAGTGCCTAAGCCAAAACCAATAGTAACGAATGGTGTTTGCCCATTGGATACACGATTGGAATTAATCTGGTATTCCATCGTTTGCATAGCATCATAAATTGCCTTGCGCGTACGAATTTTCGCTAAAATCTCACGCTGCTGCTCTAGCTCATCAACATCGTCATGGAAAGGCGTATCCATAGGCAGCGGTTCTCGTGAACCAAAATGCAGTTTGCTTGGCTCATGTGCTTTAGCATTTTGCACCTGTCGTTTCGCAAATTCTACTGGCATGCCATCTGGAATGTTTTCACGTGCCTCTTCTAAGAATTTCTCATAGTCTTTGCGCGCATACCGTGCTAAATGTTCATCGGCACGATTAGCGGTTTGTCCGCCATACTGGCTGGATGCCACATCCTTCATAATCTGCGTAATCTGAGTGGCAGCAATAGCAATAGACTTTGGACTAGCCATTGGCGCATTGCCCAAGGTAAAGCCGTTGGCAAGCATATCCCAGAAATTTGGCAGGGAGCAGTTCGACTGCGCAGTAAATGGCGAGTAATCAGCATCATGGAAGTGAATATCACCTTTCATATGAGCATTCGATACTGCTGGAGGAAGCATTGAGAATGCCGCCGCCTTGCTCACAGCACCTGCAAGCAAATCACGCTGAGTGGCATAAACATTAGCGTCTTTATTAGCGTTTTCATGAATCAGCGTTGGGTCATTATTAACAAACCGAGCTACTGCTTCATTCACGTCAGTTGCTTTTGCACGCTGAATATCTTTATCAAGGCGATAGTTCGTATACGTGCGTGCTACATCATATTCATGCAGTTCAATCAGCGCATGCTCAACAAGATTCTGAATATCTTCGATTTTTGCAGGACCATGATAACGATCCTTGATTTCAGCTTCTACTTGGTTGGCAATGCCACGAATTCGCTGCTCTTCCTGTGGCCCTATTTCAATATCTAAGTCTGCGTAGGCTGATTTTACAGCGTTCATAATATTCACTGGATCGAAAGCAACTACTCGACCGTCACGCTTTTCTACAAGCACACCCGTGCGAGCAGTATCGCAACTACGGGAATATGGGTGCGCAATCTGACCATGGTCAGCAACTTGAGTCTGCCCTACAGACGCATTATGCGCGTCTACCTGCTGGTGCACAGATGCTGATTCACGGATAACACGGGATTCATCGATAGTATTAGATTCATCAACAGCATTAAATTCCTCAGCAGCATTGCGCGTGCGCTCAAGTGTTTGCGCTTCCATCACTTGCCTCCCTTATACCATATGCTCTTACGCTCTTCGCGCAGTGTACACGGATACCCTAACCGTGTGCACAGTACTCGCTTGGCTGGCTCTACTTAACCAGCAACTTGGCTACAACATGGTATTTCTTTGTGTAGTTGCTCTGTAAACCATATCTATTCAACCACAATATCTAGTGATTGATAACAAAAATAGACATAGATGTAGTGGTTTTCGCTCTATTTAGCCCAACACTCCGAATAAGATTACTTTCGCTCGGCGTGTCACACTAATCGCACCTCAGCTACGTCATTTAGCATGTTATTCAGTCTGCCCAAGGCAGCACAATAGAGGTATGACATCTTTTGCTCAGCCACAATCTACTACGCCTCAAGGAACACAACCGCTACCAAGATTGGCGCGTGACACTACAGCAGAAAACCCTTGGCCTGTTGCTTTGTTGAGTCAAAAGTATCATGATGCTGTTGCCAAATGGCCAGGCGCTTGGGTGGAAGGACAAATTTCAGAAATTAATACGCGACGCTCTGGGTCAGCATATTTGACTGTGCGCGACAACACTGAGGATATTGCCATTAGTGTTTCTGGCTTCGGTCGTTTTGCTGTCCTCGCAAAAGAATTCCGCCAAGGCGACCGCGTAGTACTCCATGGTCGACCTGATGTTTGGATGAAACAGACACGCTTAAGTTTCCTTGCCGATGATATTCGTAGGGTAGGCAAAGGTGATTTAATGGCACAGATTGAAGCCTTGCGTAAGCGTCTTAAAGGAGAAGGTCTGTTCGATGCTGACCAAAAAATTCCAATTCCAGAATTTCCGCATCGCATTGGCTTGATTTGCGCACCACACGCTCGCGCAGAGGGCGATGTCATCACCAATGCACGCCTGCGGTGGCCAACAATTGATTTTGTTGTAGTACATGCCCATGTACAAGGCCCAAACTGCCCTCCCGATATTATCGCAGCGATCGCGCAACTTGATGCCGACCCTAGTGTTGATGTTATTATTGTGGCTCGCGGCGGAGGCAGCTTTGAAGATCTTATGGGATTTTCTGACGAAGGTGTAGTACGTGCCGCAGCACAATGCCAAACACCAATTGTCTCTGCAATTGGACATGAAGATGACTGGACACTTATTGACCTCGCTGTGGATATGAGAGCTTCTACACCGACAGATGCCGCCAAGCGTGTAGTGCCTGATGTTATGGAACAATGGCAACTGATAGAAGAAGCACAACGCCGTATACGCGATCGTATTCGTTCTCGTGTAGATAATGAAATTCGTCTTATTGAGGGGTATGCTAATCGTCCAAGTCTGACACAACCACTTACCATGCTTGAAAAACCGCAGCGTTTTGTTGATGAAGCACGTATGCGGTTAGATATTGCTATGCGACGGTTGGTTGATAATGCAGAAGCAACTATTGAACGTTTACACGCATCCGTTACCGCACTCAGTCCGCAATCCGTACTAGATCGCGGATATGCTGTAGTACAAAATGAGCACGGACAAGTCATTAAGGAAACCTCACAGGTTAGCGAGGGTGAAACGATGCATATTACTATTCGAAGTGGTATGTTAACAGCCCAAGTACAGGAAATTGCGCCAGCCACAACCTCGAAATCCTAGTTACTCACACACCAAATACAAGTAGCAAACACCAGTACCTAAAAGTTTACGAAAGGAATACCATGAGCGAGACATCACAGCCTGCAATCTCCACTTCATTGAGCGAAGAAGAGCTTGCAGCAATTAATGCACTAACATACGAGCAAGCACGTGACCAGTTGATTAAAGCAGTACAGGCTTTGGAAGCTGGCGGTCTTGATCTTGATGCTTCTATGAAGCAGTGGCAAATTGGTGAAGCGCTTGCCAAACGAGCACAAGGACTATTAGATAGCGTTCGCGAACAACTTGATGCAGCACAAGCCTCTCAGGCGAGCGCCGGAGCAAGTGCAGGTACACAATCCAATCTTGAGCAATAAGTACTTGCAAAAGTCAATAAATTGGTAAGTAAACCTCAAATTATATAAGGCGTCTATTCATCGGATCTATTATCGATCTGGCACATACCACATGATATTGCGCGATATTTACAATAATAGCGATATCTACAATGATATAGACCTTTGTACAGGCGCCTTATTCAGAGATAAGTCGGAGTATAAACTCCAAACGCAATTAAGCTAAATTACGATGAGCAGTTAGAGATTAAATAATTCTGCAGCCACCTTTTCTAAGGTATCCCCAGAAAGCTCTGCTGCATCATTCTTCGTTTGGTTGATACGACCAAGCGCATAATCAGCTTGTTCGTAATTCATCGTTAACCCAAGCTGCTCAGCCAATGCTAGTACTTCGTCAACAGTCGATACTTCAGCCATACGTGCTAATGCTGCGCTTTTATCCATTGGTACTCCTTTATACAACCTATAACGCAAACACTCATACAATTTCACGCTGCTCAACACAGAGATAGCGTGTAGGTACAGGTGTCGCACATTTGTACTCTTACTCTTTTCTACGCTTATCACAAGCTGATGTGAGCTAGTAGACGTTCTTGTCAATACTGCGGTACATTACTGCGCTGCGCTATATTACTAAGCTATGCCATGCTGCACGACTACGCTATACGCAACGTTGCGATAAGAGCTTTATGGTCGCTGCCTGTAATAGTCTGTGTTTGCATACTAGTTACAGTAATCCCCTGATCAACTACAACATGATCAATGCCAACCATTGCTGGAATGCTCAAATTTGCTGGCCATGTCATCGTGTATCCATGAGCAAGTTGATAAGCCCCATCACGAAAGCGGGAACCAAGCATAGCGCGAAATGGAGCATGGTCAAGTGTAGCATTAAAATCGCCCATAAGCACATACGTAGTATGCGTATTATTCTGCAATGCGCTTATCTCATCAATACTGCGTTTCCACTGCGCCCATGAACCAAATTTTGGAGAGGTGGTATGCACTGATACAAACCGCACTACAGCTCCTGAATCTAACGTAATTGAGCCAGCAGGCATTGGCGATGCAGAAGAATCAACTTCATCACTAACTACATCAGCAAGTGGATATGCTGACCAAATATCATTACCATACATGTGGTCTGACGTGGAGCGATGGTGATATGGCAATAATTGATCGAGCCCTGCATCATAGAGCTTCTGCTCAAAATCGGCAGTTGTTTCTTGCATAGTAAGGATTTGCACATGGTGTTGCCGTACCTGTTGCACAATATCTTGAACGCTACCAGCTCCACGATAGACATTACTAGTCATCACAGAAAGCGTTTGATTACTCGAAGATTGTTGTGCTGATTGCTGAGGCACTCCGATATGAGCGAATAGTGGCACTTGCATGCACACATTTAAGGCAAGGCAAATTACCATAGTCCACACACGCAGAGTTTGGTGTGCCATGAGCGCTGCAAATAGCGCAATAGCTCCACTGATGCAATACCAAGGAGTGAATGAAACAATCTCTGGAAGGAGTGGTAAATCAGATAATGCTGCAGGGAGTAAGCGAGCTACCATACCAATCAGGGTAATAAGACCGAAAACGCCTGAAATTAGCCCCCACACCACACGCATTACGCCTAATTTCATTACACCGTTCCTTCCCCGCCGGCGTCAGCGAGGCAGTCCTGATTCCGGCGCCATTGCTCATTATAGGATAGCGAATCATACGCCAAAAACCACGGTCTACATGTATTACTTACAATCATTGCACGTAATGCACATATATACAGATACAGATACACCGCTTCATCTACAGAATTCTGAGTACAACTACTATACAACCGTCATACAGTTGACCGGCGTACTACCCTAGTCTGTTCCGCCTCCTGCCATACACCCTTGTGTTGAGTTTGTACTTATGCATTTAGCGTGTACAATGGATTGCTGTTGCCCCGGTAGCTCAGGGGATAGAGCACCGCTCTCCTAAAGCGGGTGTCGTGCGTTCGAATCGCATCCGGGGCACTACAGTCATGCACATCATCGTGCACTACGCATGCAATTGCTCCTGTTGGTGAGCCAAACGACGTTTAACATCCTGCGCATACTCATCAACATATTCCTGGCCACTCATCTCACGAATAGCTTGAGTAATGCGATCCGTGAGCTCGCGAAGCATTTCACGTGTCACCTCTGCGGGATCTTTACGCTCCACTTCAATAGGTTTACCATAAATTACTTTGGTGTAGCCCTTATCAGGGATCAGCTGACCTTGTTTTTGGATATCCCCAGTTCCAATAATAGCCGTTGGCACAATAGAGCAGCCTGTTTCAAAAGCAAGACGCGCCACTCCTGTGTGACCTTTGTACAAGCGACCATCTGGAGAACGGGTTCCTTCAATATGAATACCAAATAAATGCCCATCTTCAATAATTTGACGAGCATGAGCAAGTGCTCCCAAACTCTTAGAACCACCAGAACGATCTACTGGGAACACACCTACGGAAGTAAACCACCATTTTTTAAGCTTGCCCTTTAACGTAGACCCGTCAAAATACTCAGCTTTACCCATAAAATGAACCATGCGTGGGCAGCTCATAGGAATAAGTGCGTCATCGATTACTGCTAAATGATTTGCGGCAATAATGGCTCCACCATGTTCAGGAATATTCTCTACACCTTCGATAGTAGGATGAATGCGTAATGCAGCAAGCCAACCCAAACCTTTAACGAAAAACCAATACAGCACAAGATCCTCCAGTCTTCACGTTACGTGCACTAGTCTAAAACAACCTCATGGCAAAGACCTATACTTTCATACTTTCGCGCATACGTTACGATACAGTAGCAGTATGAGCACAAACAGCAATAGCGAGGGTCGCACTAATAAGAATGGCCCATCTGACAATCTTGATGAGCAGTGGGCAGCTTTTCTCGGCGAGCATGGCGATGACTTGGCCGATGTTGCTCAATCGACTGCATCAAAACGATTTGCGCATAAAGCCGAGCGTCTTGATAAAAAACGCGAAAAGGAAGCCAAACAACACCAGGTTGAACAACAATTTACTGTAAATGATTTTAGTGATGATATTTTTGTTCAGGCTGGCAGGAGATCATACGGACCTAGAGATCATACCGGAATCAGTTGGCTCGATGATGTTGATGATATGTTCACACCGCCAAATCCTAAATTAGGTCCTATAAAAACCAGCACACTCTTATACACGGTACTGCTCGTACTGGGTGTGCTATGTTTAGTTGGCGCAGTGCTCTTGCCAAGTTTTTCAGGAATACTTGGACTTGTCGGGGGCTTAGGAACATTGCTCGGCGCCGCAGGATTTTTGTCGGTACATCGTGGATTTACGCAGACAAGGCGCTCTGCCGACGATGATGGAGCTCGCGTATAGCATTACTGACACAAGAACATACATACGCATTGCTATCTGATATACACTCATATAGTCCCCAACGCAATACGCGCAATACAATGTGCCCTGCAGAAGACTCTACAGGGCACATACATTTATGAATATCAGTATTTAATACTTATTGCATCAACTAATATCGATTAATATCTATACCAGTGCTTGCAACTATGCTTGTTCCTTGCTCAATTCCTTACGAGCCAGATCAGCAGCGCCAATCATACCCGCATCACCGCCAGCGGTTGCTGGAAGAATCTGTGCATGCTCACGGTATGCAGATGCTTGCAAGAATCGCTGATAGTTGTAGCGCGCAGGATCAAGCAAAATATTGCCGACAGAAACCACGCCGCCACCAATCACAAATACATCAGGATCAAGTACTGCTGCAATAGCAGCCATAGTGCGACCCAGCCATTCGCCAATCTTACCGAAGGCATACAGTGCTAGTTCATCACCTTCGGCAGCCGCCTGGGAAACCATTTTGCCTTCTAGAGCATTCACGTCACCGCCGCACAGCTCTAACAAACGAGTTGCCTTTTGCGGCATACGACGCATACCAGCACGCGCAAAGTTCTCTAGTGCACTACCAGAAGTGTAGCGTTCTGCACAACCGCGCAAACCACATCCGCAGAAATCACCATCAGATACCATTGGCAAGTGACCAAGCTCTGCAGCCATACCAAAAGAACCACGATAGAGTTCACCATTAATAACAATAGCGCCGCCAAGACCGGTGCCAACAGTGAGCATCACCATATTCTTGGATCCTTTACCAGCACCCAAAATATATTCGCCCCAGCCGGCGCAGTTAGCATCATTTTCTACTACGACTTTAGCACGACCCTGCAGTAGCTCTTCGATGCGATCAGCTAAAGGATAATCGATCCACTTGGCAATATTTGCAGAGAAACTCATCGTTCTACGGTCAGCTTTCACATTGCCAGCAGCAGAGATACCAATGTATGGAATTTCTGGATGAAGCTTAGTTGCCTCTTCATAAATTTCTACAATGCAGTCATTGATTTCTTCTGGCTCTGTTGGAGTAGGAACTCTCCACTGGCTTACGATAGTGTCATTTTCATCGCAAACTGCGCCCGCAATTTTTGTACCGCCAATATCAATACCGAGTGTGTACATGCTGCCTCCCGAATGCTGCTACTCGCCTATGAGCGTGTTTCAACAACAGTTTGAACGTTCAAGTTTCCATGTATTTTATCACAGAGTATGTTCATTTCCAAACTATAACCAATCGGTTGGTATTGGCGTGTTTTAACTACAACGCTACCGAACGAGCTACTGCGATCCAACGATCTAACAAAGCCTGAGCACGCCCACTATCAACAGCATCTTGAGCCAATGCATAGGCCGCACGGAAACGATCTGCGAAACCACTTCCCGCACTGGCAACCGCGTCACCTTGTGCCACCAAGGCTGAAGCAGCATTCAATAGTGCTGTAGATCTAAATGGCACGTCCTTACCAGCAAGCAAATAACGAACTGCTTGCGCATTTTGTGCAGGCTCTCCGCCGCGCAAATCATCAAGTGTTACAGGCTGCAACCCCAATTCATGAATAGGATCGAACTCGACATAGGTCACAACCCCATCGCGAATCTCCCATACTGACACCGGACCAGTAGGTGCTAATTCATCAAGACCTTCACTCGAGGTGTACACCATACCGTTTTGTCCCTGCGATGCATACACATCAGCCATAATCGGGCTCATATCACGATTCGCACATCCAATAGCCACATGCTTAGGATGCGCTGGATTCGTCAGCGGGCCTAATACATTAAACACACATGGGATGCCGAGCACACTGCGCACAGGTCCAACATAACGCATAGCCGGGTGGAAGGTTTTTGCAAAAGCAAATGTAATACCCACTTCTTCGCCGACAACACGTACCTGTTCCGGAGTTAAGTCTAGTGGCAATCCTAAAGCCTCAAGACAGTCCGCAGCACCACACTTGCTTGATGCTGCACGATTACCGTGCTTAACAATTTTCACACCAGCGCTAGCTGCAATAATTGCTCCCATAGTTGATAAATTCACCGTTGCAGCACCATCTCCGCCGGTACCAACAATATCCGTAGTCTCACCTTCAATCGGCAAATCAATGGCATGATTTACCATCGCACGAGCAGCTCCTGCAACTTCCTGCGATGTAAGACCTAATTGCTCTTGCATAGCGAGTACAGCACCAACTGCAGCAGGCTGTGCCTGACCGTTCATCAAATCATCGACATACCACTCACTCTCTTGTGCGCTCAGGTGCTCGCCATGTACCAATGTATTAAGGATTGACTTCCATGTAATCTGGTTGGTCATAATCGTCTCCCACGTGAGTAGTTTGTCTACAATATGCCACTATCGTTGTGGTTTCGTCATTGTAGGCATACCGTATGCAAAAGCTCTAGCTCAGTTTATAAATATTTCATATCGCGAACTGTGAAGCTATCGCAAGCAACTGTGAAACAAAAAGGCGAGTGCCGAAACACCCGCCTTATAACTTGATAACCGTATTACTGCAAACGCTTACTGCTCATTCTTACCATGGCACAACTTGTACTTCTTACCAGAACCACATGGGCAAGGATCATTCTTGCGGGTGCCTGGGAAAGTACGACCATCAGCTTCAGGAGCGTGCTGCTCTTCTGACTTAGGACGCTTGTTGGCAGGAACTTTACCATCAGCATGACTTATTGGCTTTGGACCAGTAACATGACCTTCACCACTTACCGTTCCAGCTGCGCTCTGATCAGATGCGAGATCGGCTTCATCTTGATCTTCATCAACACTATCAGGATCAGCTGGAGCACTTTCTTGCAAGGCATCCTGCTCGTTGGTCTCACCAGCAAGTGCTTGTCCCTCACTGACTTCGCTTTCAGCTTCTTGTTCTTCAGCTTCCTGCTGCCACTGAGCGCGCAACATCTGCAAATCAACATTAAAGAGCAAGCGGATGGACTCTTCCTTAATGGCCTCAACCATGGAATTGTACATCTGATAGCCTTCACGCTGATACTCAGTCAAAGGATCGCGCTGACCCATACCGCGCAGACCAATACCATCCTTCAAATAGTCCATCTCGTAAAGATGCTCACGCCACATGCGATCAAGAACCGAAAGCACAACTTGTCGCTCTAAATCACGCATATGCGTGCTACCAGCAAGCTCTTCACGCTGGCGATACTGCTCAGTAGCATCCTTCACAATCAGATCACGCAGTACTTCTACAGCCTTATCAGCCTTGCGAATCTCAGCAATAGCCTGCTTACCATCTTCAACTTCTACCGTAATTGGATACAAGCGTCCGAAGGACTTCCACAGCGCATCCAAATCCCACTCCGCTGGCTTATCGCTGGTGCGGCTTGCTCCACGCACGTATGACTCGATGGTGTCTGTCATAAAGCGCTGCACATCTTCGGCAATATCTTCACCCTTAAGCACAGCCTGACGCTCTGCGTAAATCACAGTACGCTGCTTATTCATCACATCGTCATACTTCAGCACGTTCTTACGAATTTCGTAATTGCGCGACTCTACTGCCTTCTGCGCATTGCGCACGCCCTTAGACACACTTTTTGCTTCAATTGGTTCGCCAGTTGGCATACCTTTCGCCATCACACGAGCAACCAGCTGAGTATTGAACAAACGCATCAAATTATCTTCGAGGCTTAAGTAGAAGCGAGACTCACCAGGGTCACCCTGACGACCGGAACGACCACGAAGCTGATTGTCAATACGACGAGACTCATGACGTTCAGTACCGAGTACATACAAGCCACCGAGCTTGACAACTTCCTCATGCTCATCTTTGACCTGCTGGCGAACAGCTTCTAATGTTTCAGGCCAAAGCTTCTCATACTCTTCTGGAGTGTCCTCTGGCGAATATCCTTGAGCCTTAAGCTGCTTATCAGCCAAGAATTCCACATTACCGCCAAGCATAATATCGGTACCACGACCGGCCATATTGGTTGCTACAGTAACTGCGCCTTTACGACCTGCTACAGCAACCACTGCAGCTTCACGCTCATGCTGCTTAGCGTTCAGCACTTCGTGCTCAATACCAGCCACATCCAGCAACGTTGAAACTACTTCTGATGATTCAACAGAAGCAGTACCAAGCAAAACCGGCTGACCCTTCTGATGGCGGGCAATAACATCCTTAACGATTGCAGAAAGCTTTTCCTTCTGAGTACGGAAAATCAAATCATCTTTATCCTCACGAATCATTGGCTTATTCGTAGGAATTGGAATAACGCCAAGCTTGTAGGTATTCATAAACTCTGCTGCCTCAGTTTCAGCAGTACCAGTCATACCAGCAAGCTTGTCATACATGCGGAAGTAATTCTGCAAAGTAATCGTTGCAAAGGTCTGATTTTCAGCCTGAACCTTAACATGTTCCTTAGCTTCAATAGCCTGATGCAATCCCTCATTGTAACGGCGACCTGGCAGCATACGACCAGTGTGTTCATCAACAATCAAAACTTCATCGTGAGTGACCACGTAGTCCTTATCACGAATAAAGAGTTCTTTAGCCTTAATTGCATTGTTCAGATAACCGATAAGTGCAGTATTTGCTGGTTCATAGAGATTGTCAATACCCAGATAATCCTCAACCTTAGTAATACCAGGGTCAAGAATGCCGACAACCTTCTTCTTCTCATCAACTTCGTAGTCAACATCACGGTCTAGGCGAGTTACTAATTTGGCGAACTGTGCATACCAACGGGTCACATCGCCCTCAGCAGGACCAGAAATAATCAATGGTGTACGCGCTTCATCGATAAGAATGGAATCAACCTCATCGACAATGGCATAATGATGCTCGCGCTGCACCAAATCAGACTTATTCCACGCCATATTGTCGCGCAAATAATCAAAGCCGAACTCATTATTGGTGCCATAGGTTACGTCTGCGGCATACTGACGACGGCGCTCTGCTGGCTTCTGCTCAGTTAAGATACAGCCAGTGGTCATGCCTAAGAATCTAAACACACGACCCATAAGCTCGCTCTGGTAGCTTGCAAGGTAATCATTGACGGTTACCACATGCACGCCTTTGCCATCCAAAGCATTTAAATAGCTTGGCAATGTTGCTACCAATGTTTTACCTTCACCGGTTTTCATTTCTGCAATATTGCCCCAATGCAAGGCGGCACCACCCATAAGCTGCACGTCAAAGTGACGCATGCCAAGAGTACGGCGTGAAGCCTCACGCACAGTTGCAAAAGCTTCTGGCATCAAGTCATCTAATGACTCGCCCTGCTCAAGACGCTGCTTAAATTTTGCAGTCTGTCCCTTAAGCTCTTCATCTGTCATTGCCTTGATAGTATCTTCAAGAGCATTAGTGGCCTCAGCCACGGCTTGGAGCTTACGGAGCTGATGCCCCTCGCCAATTCGCAGGACCCTGTCCAGAACGTTTACCACGAGTCATCTCCCTAACTGATGCGACTACACCAACTGTGCCAGCACCCACGCTGAACACACACTGCCCTCCATACTACGCGATTGCACCGATATTGACATTCAGGCACGCCGCATATTGAGTTTATATCTCATAACATAAAAGCACCCGCCTTTCGGCAGGTGCTCTCAAACACATATGCTAGTTACTTCTAGTTACTGCACATTTTCGGGAGTGTCAATTTCAAAGACACCATAGCTCCATCCATGACGGTGATACACCACGGATGGACGATTAGTATCCTTATTCACGAAGAGGAAGAAATCGTGACCAATGAGTTCCATCTCATAGAGTGCTTCATCAATAGTCATTGGCTCAGCAATATGCAGCTTGCGACGAATCACAATAGGAGTATCGCCTACTTGCACCTCTACAGACTCGCCAGGACCTAAGTCTGCAGAAACAGCATCAGCTGGAGAATTGCTTGGCTCTTCTTCTACTGCTGGCTCCTCAACTGGTTCAACCACACCTAAATCAACTGGCTGAGGATTGGTGTATCCACGACGATGATCCTTACGACGATCACGAGTACGGCGCAAACGTAAAGTCAGCTTATCAAGCGCTAAGTCAAGTGCGCTGTATTCATCAGTGCTTGAAGCCTCAGCACGGACCACTGTGCGCCCTGCAATTACTGTAATTTCAACTTTCTTTGCAGTATCAGCCTGGCGTGGATTGCCTTCAAATGTAACTACGATCTGTGCACGTTGTGCATCTGGAGCAATAGCGGTCACACGATTCATCTTGCTGTCAACGACATCACGGAACCTTTGCTTAATTTGCGTATGACGTCCGGTAACGACGATTTCCATGTGATCCTCCTTTATCAAAGTGGGTGTACCACTGTGGACACCTGTTCGCGTCAATGCGAAAGGTTACTTCGATTGTAACGTACAAATTATGTTTTTGGTGTAATTATTCTGTTAACGTTATTTCCATGTTGTATTTGCCTTACTACTACTAGCGACACGCTTAGCCATATCTTGTGCTATGGTTGAGCGCCGAGACCTCTTGATGATCGCGACTTCAGGCAGTAGTTTGAGGTTGAGGAACTTCCGGGCTCCGCAGAGCACAATGGCGGATAACGTCCGCCCAGGGTGACCTGAGAGATAGCGCAACAGAGAATAGACCGCCGCTTGAATCATTGATGCAAGCGGTAAGGGTGAAACGGCGGTGTAAGAGACCACCGGGTTGCTGGTAACAGGAACCGCATGGCAAGCCTCATTGGGAGCAAGGTCAAGCAGAAGGCGTTAAGAGCTGCTCGCTCGTGTCTTCGGGTAGACTGCTAGAGCTTATTGGTAACAATAAGTCGAGATGGATGATCATCCGGCGCAAGCCGACAGAACCCGGGGTATAAGAGGTCTCCACTTATTAAAATACTGTAATTTATTCATCGAAGAGTTCATGTGCAATCTGTGTAATAATTGCAGGGTTATGCCCTTTTCTACCAGCTGCAGACCAGAATCTGCGCTTGCGCACTTTGCTATCCAGCCCTTGCGTTTTTCGAGCACTCTGATGACCTAATTGCCATGCAGCCTCGTCAAATGCTCCAGTTTCTTGCATCTCTTGCACTACTTGCGAAGCAAGAGCAGCATCGACATCTTTACGCAGTAGCGTCATACGTGCCCCTGCTGCTCCCATCATTCGAGCTACACACTGTCTGCATACTGATTGAGCATATTCGTAGTCATCAAGTAGTTGAATCGCAGTAAGACGTTCAATAACGCGTTCTATAACTTCGTCATCATACTCTTTTTGTTCAAGACGCTTGCGCAATGCTCCACTTGATCGCGGGGCCGCATCAAGTAGACGTAGTGCAGCTTCTTTACACGCATCAAAATCTTCATCAATAAACTGATCAAAATATGACTGATGCGATTGTTGCGCCTTGCACTCAATAGCCGACTCTGCACATAGCCCTATATGCTGGCTATCTTTTGCATCATGAGATGGTGGTTCTTCAGCGCCGTTTATTGCAGCTTGATTACTCTTGACATCTTGACCACGATAGCCAGCTAAAAATTCATCAGCAGAAATCATAAGAAATTACAAACTCAACTTAACTACCTGTACACTTTGAACTTGTAGCTATCCTTTTTTAGTTTCTGTTGCTTGTTCCTGTGCAGCAGTTTCTTGAATAGTATCATCTGAGACAGCCGCACCTTCTTGTGTATCATCTGATTCAAGCCCAAATGCTACACGAGTTTTATGCTCAATCTCATCAGTTAATTGAGGATTATCTTTCAAGAACTGACGTACATTCTCGCGTCCCTGTCCAAGTTGATCATCCTCATAGGTAAACCATGAGCCAGATTTCTTGACTACACCACCTTGGATAGCCATATCCAAAATAGTGCCTTCGCGAGAGAATCCCTCGCCATACAACACATCAAATTCTGCCGTCTTAAATGGCGGTGCCATTTTATTTTTAACAACTTTCACCTTGGTACGGTTACCAACTGCTTCATCACCATTTTTAATGGTTTGAATACGGCGAATATCCAAGCGTACTGAGGCATAGAATTTCAGCGCCTTACCACCGGTTGTTGTCTCTGGATTACCAAAGAATACACCAATTTTTTCACGCAACTGGTTGATAAAAATAGCAGTGGTGCCAGCCTGTGCTAGTGCGCCTGTCATCTTGCGTAGTGCTTGGCTCATCAATCGGGCTTGTAAACCAACATGGCTATCGCCCATATCGCCATCGATTTCTGCTTTTGGCACCAAAGCTGCTACAGAGTCAATAACGATAACATCCAATGCTCCAGAACGAATAAGCATATCGGCAATTTCTAGAGCCTGCTCACCATTATCTGGCTGCGAAACAATTAAAGAATCTGTATCTACGCCAAGTTTGCGCGCATATTCTGGATCCAAAGCGTGCTCAGCGTCAATAAATGCAGCTACACCGCCATTTTTTTGTGCATTGGCAACTACGTGAAGTGCCAGTGTGGTTTTACCAGAAGATTCTGGACCGTAAACTTCTACAATACGACCACGGGGCAATCCTCCAATACCTAATGCCATATCCAAGGCTAATGAGCCCGTAGGAATGACTTCGACATGTTGCACAGGCTTATCACCTAAGCGCATAGCAGAGCCTTTGCCAAATTGCTTTTCTACTTGTGCAAGAGCGGTATCAAGCGCAGCTTTGCGCTGTTTTTCTTGATTTTGTTTAGTATCAACACTATTTTTTTGCTGTGCCATACTCTCTCCTTATTACATAATGCTATGCATATCAGCGTAGTATTATGTATTAACTCTTGCTGCGTATGCTGCTGTGGTGGACAAGCTTATGCTTCTGATAAGACTATATACGAACAAATGTTCGAGTCAAGTATCGCGTGTCTTACCAACAGCACCACAGTATAGCGCATTTTACCCGTTATATCGCATGTAATTTGCAAGTAGCACACTACGATGCAGGAAGTGGAGGAGCATTGTGATCCGCTCCCCAGCGCAAGTCATCGCTGATATCCATCTGGTCACACAAGTAATTCCACACAATACGAGGCTCTACACCATCGGCGAGAGCCTCCAGTACTGTGCGGTTATCAAGAGCTGCGATAGCCTGATCTTGTGCAAGAGCACGTCCATACGAACGCCCGAACACTTCTTCAAGCAACTGCCAAAATTCTCGTTCCCACATATACGATATATAACTTATGCAATGCTCATAGGCGTAGCTGACTCTGCTTCACGAACACGGTCAGCAACCATCATCAACATATCACTTAAACGCACACCAAGAGCATGAGTAATGGATACCAATAATTCTGAGCTCGCTTCTTTCTGACCACGCTCTACCTCAGAGAGGTATCCTAAAGAGACACCAGCCTTACTGCTGATTTCACGCAAGGTCTTATGATCTTTAGTACGCAAGGAACGCAATACTTCGCCGTTAATCTTACGTAAAGAAATTGGTGCATCTTCGCGAACAACAACACGTGTGCGCTCTGCGTCGTTGACACGGCTTACTGGCTCTTCTTCCCTATCTGCATTAGCCCACATGCGATGTAATGCAGCCTGACGATCATCCTTAGCCTTACGCGCAGCACGCGCACGCAGGATTTGCTGTTGAGCAAACAATACTGCACGCTTTTGTGCAGGAGTAAGCGTAGAAGCCATAGTGCTACCATCGGCAACTACAGAAGCAGTATTGTGCATACGATCAAGATCTTGTGCTGTCTCCTGTGCATAACGAGTTGTTGCTGCGAGTGGTGCGGTCATTGTTGAAGATGTTTCAAGTGCCATCGTAGCCTCCTAAACTATGCCTCATCGTTCACTAAGAGGTACAACACGCGCTCAGCGAATTTATTCCCTACGACTTGCAAAATGTGATACACCTCACAGTGAACTTGAGCCACATACACTCAAGTTTATTGGAGCGCTGCCAATAAACGATCTAAAACAGCTTGCACAACTTGCCGACGTACACTTTCACGATCACCCTGCAACGACAATCGCCATACATGCGTCACATAGGAATTCTGCTGCTCTCCAGTATCACTTTCCACCTGCGCAAAACCCGCAGCAGTATTCAAAGTTTGAGGCACTGCCAAACCAATAAACACGGCACCAGCAGGCTTATTTCCATCTGGACCTGGACCTGCGACTCCAGTAGTCGAAAGTCCAATCACGCGCCCTTTACGCACATTGCTGATACTGGAATCATCAGTAATTGCAGTATTGGCATAGGCTTGCACCGTTCCTAATGCCATAGCACGTGCAACAGGCTCACATACAGCACCAAATTGTTTTAATACAGAAGTATCAACATGTAATAGATGAGCTTTTGCAGCGATATCATAGGTTACAGCAGAACCAAGAAACACTTGCGATGCCCCGCTAATACGCACAAAAGCATCTGCCAGCAAGCCTCCCGTGAGCGATTCTGCAGCAGCAATATACCATCCGTCACGCTTACATATCTCTAAAATTTGTGAAGCCGTATCGTCCTGTAGTGTCATATCACACAGCTTTGCATTATCTAAAAGTTGAATCTTCAATGAAGCTGATGCTTCAACTCAATTCTTCATACATATACAGCATTGTATGCAACTTTATATGTTGCAAGCATCTATAGCCGCAGAAAGATGCATCATATGCACGTTTAGCGCTTAGTGCGGGAAGCAAGTACTGGTTTGACATACAAATACCCGGAGTACAAGCACATTACCAATGCCACGAGCACAACAATCAATGAAAGCCACAAATACCGGCCATACCAACCAGCACGCGCACTATCAACACTTGCAGTAGTAAGCGTCCACAACGGAACCATAATCATGGATAAACCAATAGACTGGAAAACTGTCTTTAATTTACCTGGCCAAGCAGCTGCAATCACCTTACCGCCACCGTCAACAATAGCCAAGCGCATCACTGTAATACCAATTTCACGCACTAGGAAAAGCACAGTAATCCACCATGCAAGCTCTCCAAATACGCTCATCACAATCATTACTGCGCACATGAGCAATTTATCAGCAATAGGGTCCATCAATTTACCCAGCTCAGTAACTTGATTATTGCGCCTTGCCAGCCAGCCATCGAGCTTATCAGTACTGGCAGCAACAATAAACAGCACTGCTGCAGTCCAACGCAAAGCAGGATTCTCAGAACCAAACGGCCCTGCCATAATCATAAGTATTAACGTAATAACTACTAAAATAATGCGCGCAAATGTCACCAGATTTGCAGGGGTATTCCAGCCCTCTAACAGGGATGATTGCTGTGATTGCTTCTTTGATGAACTCATCGTAACCTCGCACGTTCGGATGTATTACTACGATAAACCAAGCCCACAACTAAGCGAGCGTTACCTTTGACTAATCTGCAACTTTATGCCACACCTTCAGCAGGAGGTTCACTTGGTCCTTGTGGCACTGTCAGTGATGAGCTTTCGCCCTTAATAAACTTCAACACTTGAGGCAAATCCTGAGGCTGCACCAATACCTCACGTGCTTTAGAACCCTCAGACGGACCGACAACGCCACGTGATTCAAGCAAATCCATCATACGTCCTGCTTTAGCAAAACCAATACGCAGTTTGCGCTGCAACATGGATACCGATCCGAATTGTGCGCTAACAACCAACTCTGCCGCTTGCAACAACACATCCATATCATCGCCAATATCTTCTGCAGGAGCAACAGATTGAGATTCTGCCTCTTTTGCCATTTGTTCAATATCCTGACGATATTTTGGCTTACGCTGAGTGCGCACAAATTCGACGGCACTACGAATTTCTGATTCAGAAACCCAAGACCCTTGTACACGCCGTGGCTTGGCCTCACCCATCGGCATAAAGAGCGCATCACCCTGACCAATAAGCGACTCTGCACCAGCAGCATCAAGAATAGTTCTTGAATCCGTAGAGGAAGATGTTGCAAACGCTAAGCGAGAAGGAATATTTGCCTTAATCAAACCAGTTACTACATCAACAGAGGGTCGCTGCGTTGCCAAAACTAAATGCACACCTGCAGCTCGAGCTAACTGTGTAATGCGCTGGATAGAACTTTCTACATCATTTTTTGCAACCATCATCAAATCAGCCATCTCATCGACAACCACGAGAATTGATGGATACGGCGCAACAATGCGATTGGAACCGGCAGGAGCATGTACTTTGCCTTCCATAACGGCCTTATTAAAATCTTTCACATTGCGATATTTGAAATACTGCAAATCATCATAGCGCGAATCCATTTCTTTAACTACCCATTCCAATGCTTGGGCAGCTTTTTTTGGATCCGTAATAATTGGCGTAAGCAAATGCGGAATACCAGCATATGCGGAAAGTTCTACACGCTTAGGATCAACCATAATCATACGTACTTGCTCTGGAGTAGCACGCATAATAATAGAAGTCAGCATCGAATTGATAAAGCTGGACTTTCCAGAACCTGTAGCTCCTGCAACAAGCAAATGCGGCATTTTGGTAAGGTCTGCGGTAACAAACTTACCTTCCACATCTTTACCAACTCCAGCAAGCATTGGATTAGGATCATTCAGAGCCACTGGCGAGCGCAACACGTCACCTAAATGAACGATTTCGCGGTCTTTATTTGGAATTTCAATTCCAATAGCAGACTTGCCTGGAATTGGCGAAAGAATACGAACATCAGAACTTGCTACAGCATAGGCAATATTACGCTGCAAGTTAGTTACTTTTTCAACTTTCACGCCGGGACCGAGCTCAATTTCATACTGAGTAACCGAAGGTCCACGTAAGAAACCAACCACTTGTGCATCGACTTTGAACTGTTCAAATGTTTCGCGCAATGCTGCAGTAACTCTGTCATTTTCTGGTGTTCTTACAGCATGAGGCTTACCTTTGGTCAAAATATTGAGGTTCGGCAATTGGTAGCTGGCTGCCAAACTCATATCAGCTACAACCGATTTTGCGCTATCTACTTGGCTGCTTTGGTCTGCATTTTGTGGTTCTGCTACCCCTTGCGCTGTAGCAGTGGCTACATTCGTTGGCGCTGTAGCAGTGGCTACTGGAACCGTACCGGTTGCCGCAGCTACAGCAGGCATAGTTCCAGAGCGCATAGCTCGCGTATCATCATCGTCATCGTCATCAAGCGTTGCCTCAGCAGCTGGCATTGCTGTCGGCAACACATCGGTTACAGACGCGCTACCTGCTGGCACACTCTGTGTAGCATAATGAGCTCCTGCGTCTGTCTCTTGAGCGGCTGAACCCATAGTAGCGGCTCCAGCCATATTTTGCATTTGCTGCGCATATGCAGGAATAGTATCTGTACCATATAATTGTGCTGCAGCAGCAGAGCCAAGAATACGACCAGCATGTGGCGTGGTATCAACTCGTGTTTCTTCACCGTCACCATGAACTTGTGCCGCTTTATCGAATGCTTGATCAGCAGCATAATGATCGAGTTGCTCTGAGGACTCTTCCTGTGTGCGCTTGCCAAATTTTTTGAAGAATCCGGCAAAAGCTTGCTGCATTTTGCCCAATGGCGAACGACGCTGAGAGACAGTATCCCTGTCATCGGTGCCATCATGGCGAGGAACACGTTCTGCGAACTCAAGCGGCTCGTCATCGGCAAAAGCACTGGTTGATTGGCTTGATGCAGATTCACGCTGTGCTGCTTCACGCTCTTGTTTGGCTTGTGCACTTACTTCACGACGCATTTGCGCCTGCTCATTATCGAGTGCTCTTCGCTCAGCAGCACGCACGCGATAATTCGACCACCATGTTGCTATATCAGTCATGGTGATACCAGTGACAAGTAGTAGTGAGAACAACGCAACGAGTACAAAAACAATAATGGCAAAAACAGAAGAAAGTCCCCAAGCAAGTGGAGATCCGACAATAAAACCAAGTAGACCGCCTGCTTGACGCACACGTTCCATATTAAATTGCGTATCATTGCCAATTATTGCGGCATCAGCAATAGAGCATAATGACCAAATCAGTAGCACCCAACCTGCAAAAGCGCGAGGCGTGCTGAATCTACCATGTTGATGCGGAAAAACATGAATAGCCACAGCAAAAAGAATAAGCGGCAACAGCACACTCATCATGCCAAAAAGTGAAGAAGCAAGAATATGCAAGCCCACGCTCAGCGCCCCAGGAACTCTAAACCACTCACTGGCAATACATAATATGGCCATAAGAATAGATGCAAAGCAAATCGCAGTACGTTGCCAATCAGACTGCTGCTCAAAAGAAGTATCATGAGCCGATGTCTGACTACGATTGGTTTGCGAAGAAGTTTTTCTCGATTTACGTTGCTGTGCCATAACGCTTCTCTACTCTACTGCCTACCTATGTGACCTCGTGCTCAACCCACTATAGCGCATTACCAGAAAAACAACTGCGTACGCTTACTCAATCTGTCCTAAATGATGCACTACCGCTTGTGCCTGAGTATCAGCTGCATCAAATTCTCCAGCATCCGCACGCCGAACAATATCCAGCGCATCCTCTAGCAAGGTTTCACTTGTCGCATTCAACCAATGAATACGTGAGTCTCTGCCAAACCAGCCCATTTGCTTACGAGCAAGCCGCTTAGTATGCTGCGCAATAAGATCAAATGCTTCGTCTTGACTTATTTGCCCATCTAAATAGCTAATAATTTCGCTATATCCTAGTGTACGACTTGCAGTCTGTCCCAAACGATCGCGCACACGGCGCACTTCATCGACTAAACCTGCTTCGCGCATAGCACGGGTGCGTTTATCAACAAGCTGATCGAGCAGTGCTCTTGGAATATCTAAACCAATTTGCACACAAGGTACAACATAGCGATATTGCGGCAAATGAGCAGAAAATGCTTCGCCAGTAATCTCAATCACTTCAAGCGCCCGCACTACTCGCCTCATATTTCTCGCATCCATATGTTGTGCAGCTTGAGGATCTTTGCGCTCCAGCTCTTGAAACAGCACGCCTGCACCAACCTCCTGTGCATGCTGCTCAAGTCTAGCGCGAACTTGCGGATCAGTTGGTGGAAATGATATGGCATCAACAGCAGCACGCGCATATAGCCCCGATCCGCCGACAAGAATCGGTCGAATCTGCTGACTATAGAGCGTACTCATACAATCCCGCGCCAACTGTTGAAACCATGCAACGCTCATCGTCTCACTTGGATCGATAATATCGAGCAAATGGTGAGGAACAGCCTGCTGCTCTTGGACACTTGCTTTTGCTGTACCAATATCCATATACCGATACATTTGGTAGGCATCAGCATTGATAATTTCTGCACGCTCCCCAGCTTTTTCAAGTGCTTGAGCCAATGCAATACCCAAACCAGTTTTGCCAGAAGCAGTAGGTCCAACAATAGATACTACACGATGCGAGCGCTTAAACGCATCGTTACTCTCAGCTACTGCGTTTGAGTTTGATCTTGAGCCTAAACCTGAGTTTGCGTTGGCGCCAATATTCGTGCTCACATTTGGATCTGTACTCGCATTCGAATGAGCATCTGCCACATCACTTGTGTCGTACTGCATATACCTGTCCAGCTTGCACATCAGGGTCAGCAATCAGATAATGCTTTGCACCGCGCGTTACCGTACATGTGACCACATCACCAACCTGCGGTAACGCATAGCCTTCAGGTACGCCAATATGAACAAGCACACCTGTACGCTCACGACCAGTCACACGATGCGATTGCTCATCTTTTTTACCAGCATGACCGGTAATCAATACTTCAACGCTTTTACCCTCGAACTCATGCATGCATTGCGCAGTAATCTCCTCTTGCAACGCATGCAACCGGTTAAAGCGATCGCGAATAACCTCCTGAGGCACCTGTTCCATTGCAGCAGCAGGAGTGCCAGGACGTGGCGAGTATTCAAAAATATACGCTGACTGGAATCTTGCCTGACGCACAAGATCCATAGTTTGCTGGAAATCCTCCTCTGTTTCACTAGGAAAGCCCACAATAATATCAGTGGTAATTTGCGCATCCGGCATTGCCTCACGCACCTTGCTTAAGATTTCCATATACTTTTTCGTCCGATATGAGCGTCGCATAGCACGCAATACTTTGTCTGAGCCAGACTGCAGTGGCATATGCAGTTGGTGCATAACATTCGGCGTTTGTGCCATCGCTTCAATAACGTCATCACTAAACGCTGCTGGGTGTGGTGAAGTAAACCGCACGCGCTCCAGTCCTTCAATTTCGCCACAGGCGCGCAGCAATCTTGAAAATGCAGTGCGATCACCATACCCACGACCATACGAGTTCACATTCTGTCCAAGTAAGGTTACTTCTTTAACACCTTGTGCCACGCAAGAGCGAATTTCCGCGAGAATTTCTCCAGGTCTACGGTCGCGCTCACGCCCCCTTGTTGCTGGAACAATACAAAATGTGCAAGTATTGTTGCATCCTACAGAAATAGACACCCAAGCTGATGTATCTGATGCACGCGATACCGGTAACTGGCTAGCAAAACCAGTGCCAGCTGTTCCTGTTGCAACCTGTGCTTGTCCGCTAAGTCGCGCTTCATCAAGCAAATGTGGTAGTGCTCCAATACTTTTTGTACCAAATACAGCATCAACCCACGGTGCACGTTGAGCGATTTTTTCACGGTCAAGTTGTGCCATGCATCCGCCAACAGCAATTTGCATATGCGGATTGCGACGCTTATACTGCGCCCAAAGTCCGAGTGTGCCATACATACGCTCGGCAGCATTTTCGCGCACAGCACAGGTATTAAGCACAATCACATCAACGTCTTTACTCTCGCGTTGCGCTTCAGTTGCCGCACTATATCCGTGATCTTCCAATATGCCTGCAATACGCTCAGAATCATGCACATTCATCTGACAACCAAGCGTATGCACCATATATGTTCCACGTGCAGTGCCTCGAGCATCCCCCTGTACATGTGCCTGTGGGTTACGCTCAACTTGTGTCATCATGTCCTCGTTCATGATTGATAAGTCTAGCGGTTTGCATTGCCAAGCCGAAAACTTGTGTTTTGCCAGTCAACTGCACAGCCGACCAACTGCACAGCATGTAACTCTGGCAACTGGTTATCACTCTCATACGGCATATGCTCTACAATGAGTATGTGATTTTAGAGCATGATTTTACGTTAACTGTTCCTCAGATTCGAGCATCAATTGAACGTATTAGTGCAGTATTGGGCACCACATACTTTTCAGGAGATGAAATTATTCGATATGCCGAACTGATGCAAGTGTATTCAGGAGCAATGCGTGAAGTATCAACCAAACTCGAAAATCTAGATGAAGAATTCCATGTGCGCAATTTCCACAATCCTATTCATCACATGGAATGTCGCTTAAAAAGCATTGAATCGACGATAGACAAGCTCAAGCGTAAACATTTACCTATAAATTGTGATTCTATTGAATATGAATTAACCGATATTGCCGGTATTCGAGTAATTTGCAACTATATTGATGATGTCTACAATGTGGCACAAACCTTGGCTGCGCAATCAGATATAACTGTGCTTCGTACAAAAGACTATATTGCCAAGCCAAAGCCAAATGGTTACCGCAGTTTACATCTGATTGTTCAAGTACCAGTATTTTTATCAACTGGTCCACGCCTGACCGCAGTAGAAGTGCAATTACGCACTATTGCT
Source organism: Galliscardovia ingluviei (assembly GCF_014635685.1). Classification (GTDB taxonomy): domain Bacteria; phylum Actinomycetota; class Actinomycetes; order Actinomycetales; family Bifidobacteriaceae; genus Galliscardovia; species Galliscardovia ingluviei. Next base: position 235,621 of record NZ_BMDH01000001.1, on the reverse strand, counting down.
ATGGATTACTGGGCTAGTTTGGAACATCGGTTGCGATACAAGAATGATATTGACGAGTCGCGTAAACTTGCACATGCACAGGAACTGCTTGATTGCGCTCATGATCTTGCTGATATTGAACAGCGCATGCAGCATATTCATCAAGATTTAGGCTAGGCTTGTGCTTTACAGTTTCTCCATGAGCTTTTCAGATATTCACCAGCAATTTCAGGTACGCTAGTGTTAAAGCGATGTGAAGTGAGGAACTATGAATTATAATTCTCGTCCGCAGTCTCCATACGGACAGCCTAACGGTCAGCCACAATACGGGCAATACGCTCAGCAACAGTATGCTCAGCAAGCGCAACCACAATACGGGCAACCAAATACGCAAATGCCATACGGGCAATCATACGGGCAGCAACAATTTAACCAGCAATATGTCAATCCCACTGCGCAAGGCGGTCCAACCGTCATGGATGCAACAGCGGTCAGTAGTAGCGATACTATTTTCCGCGCCACGCAAATTTCCACAGCACGCGCCTATGGAGAAATGACTATTGGTATTGCAATTAGCGCGCTAGTTGCTCTTATGAGCCAAGCTACAGGGTTACTCTATACCATTCTTTCCGCTACTGGTGCATTTGGTTGGATTGGTTTAGCTATTGCACAAGTAGCACTTGCTATTGCTCTTGGCGCCAAAGTAATGAGTATGAATCCAAGCACTGCACGCGTACTGTTTTATGTGTATGCAGCGCTTATGGGCTTGACATTAAGCTCAATTTTTGCTGTCTATAGTCTCGGTAGTATTGTATTGGCATTAGCACTTACTGCAGGATTCTTCCTATGCCTGACTATGCTGGCGCTTACCACAAAAATTGATATGCTTAAAGCTGGTCCTATCTTGCTGACTGCGCTGATTGTGTTTGTTGTGGCACAAGTTATTTTGATGTTTGTAGCCCCTGGCGCTTTGGGTACGATGCTCTTTACTGGTATCGGTATTCTGCTCTTTGCAGGTCTTACCGCCTATGATGCACAAAGCACTCGTGCATTATTCCAGCAATATGCAGGTGATACTACGATGATGAAGCGCGTATCTATCCTATGCGCATTAAATCTCTATCTTGATTTTATTAACATGTTTATGTATGTGCTGCGCTTAGTTGGTAGCGAACGCTAAACTGCTTATTTCAAAGCAGCACTGCTAAACAGCATGTGATACTCATCGCCACAAGCTCCTTGCAAATTTGCAGGGAGCTTTTGCATATCGTATATATACAAAACACCCCGTTACCCATTACTTATTCAGTAACAGATAACGAGGTGCCTCATTATCTATAGCATTATCATGGCAAGTATTACTTCATCAAATTACGTAATACATACTGCAAAATGCCGCCATGGCGATAGTACTCAGCTTCACCCGGCGTATCAATACGTACTACTGCGTCAAAATTCACCGTTGAACCATCACCACGCGTAGCACGAACAGCCACCGTTTGCGGAATATCACCAGTATTGAGCGCAGTAATGCCTTCAATATCAAAGACTTCAGTACCATTCAAGCCAAGACTTGCAGCACTTTCACCTTCTGGCAATTGCAAAGGAAGCACACCCATACCGATTAAATTCGATCGATGAATACGCTCAAAACTCTGCGCAAGTACTGCACGAACACCAAGCATCAGCGTACCCTTAGCCGCCCAATCGCGCGAAGAGCCAGTACCGTATTCTTTACCAGCCAGCACCACTAAAGGAATGCCAGCATTACGATAATCTTGCGCAGCATCAAAAATAGTAGAGCGCTCACCAGTAATAAAATTATAGGTGTATCCGCCTGCAACCACTTCTTGCCCCACGGAGGCTAATAGTTGATTGCGCAGGCGAATATTGGCGAATGTGCCACGCACCATAATCTCATGATTACCACGGCGTGAACCATAGGAATTAAAGTCACGCTGTGCTACCCCACGCTCAGTTAAATACTGACCGGCAGGACTTGATGCCGCAAACGCACCAGCAGGAGAAATATGATCAGTGGTAACAGAATCTGCCAATAATGCGAGTACTCGCGCATCATGAATATCCGTTACTGGATCAGGCTGGGCACTCATGCCATCGAAGAATGTTTGCTTGCGCACATATGTAGAATCAGCATCCCAAGCGAATCGCTCACCTTGAGGCACATCAAGCGCACGCCAATGCTCATCACCGTCAAAAACAGAAGCATAATCATTAACAAACATATCCTGGCTAACCGTATCAGCAACAATACGGTCGATTTCTTCATTAGAAGGCCAAATATCGCGCAAATACACGTCATTGCCATCCTGATCGGTACCAAGTGGCTGGTTTTCAAAATCAAAATCCATAGTGCCAGCCAAAGCGTACGCAATAACTAAAGGAGGCGATGCCAGATAGTTCATCTTCACATCTGGAGAAATTCGACCTTCAAAATTGCGATTACCTGACAATACTGCGGTAACAGCTAAATCGTGCTCGTTAATCGCTTGAGAAATCTCTGGCAGCAATGGTCCTGAATTACCAATGCACGTAGTACATCCAAAGCCAACCAACTCATAGCCTAATGCATCAAGATCATCTTGCAACCCTGCCTTGCGCAAATAGTCAGCAACTACTTGTGAACCAGGCGCCAAAGAAGTTTTTACCCATGGCTTAGGTTTCAAGCCCTTTGCAACAGCATTACGTGCTAATAATCCAGCTGCCATCATCACCGATGGATTAGAAGTATTAGTACAGCTGGTAATAGAAGCAATAGCAACATTGCCGTTTTCTAAAGCAAAATCGCCCCTAAAATCAGTAGAAACCTCCACAGGCTGCTTATCAGTGGCATCCGTGAGATAGTCCGGCAAAGTTTGCTCAAACGTATGCTTCGCATCACTCAGTACAATGCGGTCTTGCGGGCGCTTAGGACCAGCAATAGAAGGCACTACTGTAGATAGATCAAGTTCCAAATACTCACTATATTGAGGCTCAACATAATCTGGAGCAGCAGTATCATGCCATAACTTATTAGCTTTAGCATAGGCTTCAACTAGCGCTACCTGCTGTTCGCTACGACCAGTTAAACGCAAATAGTCAAGCGTTACTTCATCAATTGGGAAAATAGCGCATGTTGAACCAAACTCAGGGCTCATATTACCAATGGTGGCACGGTTCGCCAGTGGCACTGAAGCTACGCCATCTCCGTAGAATTCTACGAACTTGCCAACCACACCATGCTTACGCAGCATATCAGTAATAGTTAATACCACATCAGTAGCAGTAACCCCTTGTGGAATACTGCCCTTAAGTTTAAAACCTACTACCCGCGGCACTAGCATAGAAATAGGCTGCCCCAGCATTGCTGCCTCAGCTTCAATACCGCCGACGCCCCAGCCGAGCACACCTAAACCATTAACCATAGTGGTATGAGAATCAGTGCCCACGCAAGAATCCAAATATGCGAGCTCATGCTGGCGCTGCTCTTGGGCTTTATGCATCACCACACTTGCTAAATACTCAATATTAACCTGGTGGATAATACCCGTTCCAGGAGGCACTACACGGAAATTCTTAAACGCTTGCTGTCCCCAGCGCAAGAAACGATAACGTTCACCATTGCGCTCATACTCTTTATCCATATTGGCTGCAACAGCACCTGGCACGCCATAGGTATCGATTTGTACAGAGTGATCAATAACCAAATCAGCTGGTACTTGCGGATTAATAACCTCTGGGTCACCACCAAGATCACTGACCGCATCACGCATAGTCGCTAAATCCACTACACATGGCACACCAGTAAAATCCTGCATTACCACGCGCGATGGCGTGAATTGAATTTCGTGGCTTGGCATATCCTGTGGATTCCAATCCAAGAGCGCATGCACATGCTGGTCTGTAATATTTGCGCCATCAATATTGCGAATAAGGTTCTCTACAAGAACTTTAAGCGCATATGGTAAATGTTGAATTTGCTCAAATTGCGCAATATCAACATAGTCATAGGTTTGTTCACCAATATGCAGCGTGGCTAATGAAGAATCGAGTAGGCTCATCTTGCCTCCTGTCTGCGAAAGCGCATCAGAAATTGGACACTACCAAGGTATAGCGTATTTATATTTCTAGCGTGTTTTCACTTAGTATGAGACAATCCGCCCAATTTGTGGAATACCCACATGCATAACGCAAAAATTCCGAATGCGCACCCCGTACATGCTATAGCCACCCACATTGCAGAACCTGTTGGAGGAATAAAAGCAAAGAACCTGGCAATAAACGGAATACACACGCCAATTACTCCAGCAAGCGCAAATGCGAGAACCAGCCAACCTCGCCAAGAACGCAACGGTCGTGCCACTCGTGCTAATACGAGCACACCAAGAGCAAATAAAATTATGGCACATAGCGAGCGCAACTGTGCTAAATCACCTGCAGTAAAGACATCAAGACCAAGTACCTGTGGCACAATTAGCGTTGTAAGTACAATGCTTATAGCAATCGCTATACCTCCCGGGAGTGCAAAGCGAATAACTCTCCCCAAGAATCCTGGGATGTAACGCCTTGTATTTGGAGCAAGTGCCAGAATAAATGCAGGCATGCCGATGGTTAATGCGCCAACATAGGTAATATGCCGTGGTAAGTACGGAAATGGTAATTGCAGCAATACCATAGCTAAGGAAATCAGCGCAGAATACACGGTTTTTACTAAGAATAGGCTTGCCACGCGTTCCATATTGGCCATCACTTGCCTGCCTCGTGCAACAACATCAGGCATATGTGAGAACAGTGAATCGACAAGCACAACTTGTGCCACGGCTTTGGTGGCGGGCGCAGCATTGCCCATAGCAATACCTAGGTCAGCCTCTTTTAATGCCAATGCGTCATTAACGCCATCGCCGGTCATTGCAACAACCGATCCTCGCGAATGTAAGGCTTGCACTATAGCGCGTTTTTGTTCAGGCAGCACACGCCCTAACACATCAACATGTTCTAATACTTCAGCAAGTGCCTCAATATTTTGGACATCTGGAAGTTCTCGCGCATCCATGGCAATGGGTTCACGCTCACCTGTTAAAGCAACTTTTCGAGCAATGGCTGCTACTGTACGTGGATTATCACCAGAAATAACACGGCATCGCACACCTTGCTCTCTAAACCATGCAAGCGTGTCTTTGGCATCTTCACGAATACGCTCTGCACATGTTACCAGCGCAATAGGCGTGATCTGCGCAGGTAATGATGGCTGATCTACGAATGCATCTATTGTATGGCGCATCGCATTATCTTGAGTAGCATTATTTTGTGAAGTATCTTGCGCTGCATCCTGCTGCTGTTGGTGCTGATTGAGCTGTTGCAATGGCACTGCTGCAAGAATAAGCACACGTGAACCTGCATCGGCAAGACTACCAACTTGTGCTAATAGTGCTTGATATCGCTCAGCCTCCTGTGCAAGCACAACTTCAGGAGCTCCCATAATCCATAGCACGGGACTCTTTGGCTCGTTTTGCATAACTGCATCGGTAATAATCGCACTCCACTTTCGCGCAGAAGAAAATGGAATTCGAGCCAATGGTTCGCGCCCCGCATAGCCTTGCTCACGGAGCGAAGCGAGTAGCGCTTGCGCTGTACTATTGGGCTGCCCCTCATTACTGATATCAAATAATACTTGGTAAACTTGGCTTGCACTATAGGTACTAAAAGCACTATGTTCACTATTTTGTTGTGCACCATGTTTTGAAAGTTCGGTTGCATTAAGCGATACATCGTCAAGCAGTGTCACACGTTCTAATGCAATACCACCATCCGTAAGCGTACCTGTTTTATCAAGATTCAGCGCATCTACACGCGCGAGCGTTTCTACTGCTTCTAATTCTTGAACCAGCGTATTATGACGGGCAAGACGCATGGCAGCAACAGCAAAATTAAGTGATGTCAGTAAAACCAGACCTTCTGGAATCATTCCAACGACACCAGCAACCGAAGAGACTACTGCCTGCTTCCAAGCGCCAGTTTGTATGGCAATATCCCAACCGCCAACCGTACGAATCTGTGTCCATACCAGCAACGCGCATAATGGAACCACTACTACCGTCATCCACTTTAAGATGGTATTGATTCCGGTTACCAGATCAGAATGTGTACGCTGATATACCTTTGCTTGTGCAGTAAGTTTTGCTGCATAACTATGCTCTCCAACCGCATGAACTGTACCTATAGCTAATCCAGACACTGCTGTTGAACCGGAGTGAGCAATATCTCCTACACCTTTACGAATAGTATTTGATTCACCAGTGAGCATGGATTCATCCAGCTCTAACCCCCAGGTTTGTTCAATGCGCGTATCAGCTGGAACCTGCTGCCCTGCACGAATCCACAGAGTATCGCCAAGTACGATATCTTCACTGGCAACTTCGATATCATGACCATCCCGTCGCACAGTATATTGTGCAGCCACTAAAATAGCGAGTTTATCCAGAGTGCGCTTGGCTTTAAGCTCAGTAATAATGCCAATTCCCGTGTTGATAATAATAACGAATCCAAATACGGAGTCTTTCCACTGACCGGTCAGTAGTACTAGCACCATCGCAGTGAGCACAATGCCATTAAATAAGGTGAATACATTCGCTGTAATAATTTGCCCGAGTGTGCGCGTGGAACGATTTTGCACAATATTGCTTTGACCTGCTCGTACTTTTTCTTGTACTTGCGCCGAGGTGAGACCAATTGTGGCTACTTGTGGCAACGATTGTTCTGTGTCCATGGCACCCCCATGCCTTAACCGCATATCAACTACATGTAGTCTACATGAATATCGGGTTTGTAGTATGAGGTTAGGTGAAGCTTCGTGAAATACTTACCGAATACTTCTTTGCCTTTACCAGCATTACTTGACTGCACTTGTACGCATAGCCTTTATTCGCTTAACCAAGCAGTATCTAAGGTAAGTGTTCGAGCATGAGGCTCGTTATTGATTACATCGGCAATGGTCTGTGCAAGTTGTGTTTTTGCTTGGTCAGCAGTAGTTGACTGGTGACTTTCCTGCCATACAATCCTTGCAGCATAGAGTTTATTTGCAATGTATTGATCTATTTCTTCACCCTTTTGCGCATACTCTTCATGCAAAATAACTGGAATCCCAGCAGCGCGGGCTTTTGCTAAAGTATCATCCCAACCTTGAGCACTATCGTATGCAAGAATAATAGCGCTTACTCCTCGAGTTATAGCATCTTGTACAAGCCGCTGCTGACCGCCAGCATCACCATGCGATTGCATGACAATAGCTTTCATATCCTGAATGTTGACGGCAGATTCAATGAATGCACTGCGCCGATCAGTATCTTGGTGTTCGCTTGAGTGCGCAATAATCGCAACTTGCATATCACTAAAATCAACACCATCATGTGCAGGATATGGCTCAAGATGCGGTGTATCTCCAATTGCAGACTCTTGTGCAACTTTCGGCCAAAGCTGTTCTTGACTGCAGCCACCAACACCAATAAGCAAGCATACACTGAGAGCACCTGCTATTACACGGCATATAGTGATATGCAAATGATGCACTATTTTCATGCTCTATCCTCAAACTCCATATTGTACATACAGCAGTTGCATATACTTCAGTTTTGACCTATTACCCTTACTTAGTCGCATCTTAGTCGGTAGGTATGTAACACCGGATAAAATCGGAAAAGCTTCCTGTAATACTCTATAACGCTGATACCGACTATTGGATTTGTCCGAAAACGTCATCACGATATATCCTTCAACAGCTCCTTTTGGTGCAGCTACGCCCTTTTGCAGAAGTACAAGGACTGGCCGGTCTTTATTGCCAATGTCCCTGGCATTATCTTCGGCCTGATCACTTTTGTAACCGCCTTGCACTAAGCCGTCTTCATCTTTCTTTTTCGATAGTAAAAAAATCTCCTCCTAGTAATCTAGAGGGAGATTTTTCTTGTCTATTACAAGTCCAGCAGACCATCTTCATCAAGGATTTTCACCTGTTTGCCTGTCCTTTTCAGATAGCCCATTTTTTCGAGGAGTTTGAATTTGCGGGAGAGGGTTTCGGGAGTAGTTCCCAAGTAGAAGGCGATATCTTTCATCTTCATGGACAGCTGGACCTGGTCGCTTCCAGCCACTTTAGCCAAGTCGAGCAGGTAGCTGGCCAGCCTTTCTTCGACCCGCTCCATGGCCAGGAACTGGGTCTGCCTTTCCGTGGCCAGCAGCTTCTGGGTGCTTAGTTCCAGCAGTTTGAGGGAGAGCTGGGGATTTTCTAGGAGGACCCGGTTGAAGTCGGCCTTGCTCAAGCTGCAGATTTCCGTATTCTCCATGGCCTGGCCGAAGAAGCTGTCGTTTTCCAGGCCAAAAAGCTGCTTTTCCCCTTCATAGTCACCCGGCTGGGCAACCCGGAGCAGCTGCTCACGGCCGCTGGAGGTCAGCTGGTAAACCTTCATGTTTCCCCGGGCCACGATTTGCAGCTTTTCATCCCCTGGCTGAAAAATCGTCTCACCTTTTTGATACCGCCGGTGGATGGCCAGGGAATTGATCTTAAGCTGGTCTTTTTCTGGCAGGTCCATGAATAAGGGAACCAGGCTGACACACGTATGCTGCACTTTGCTCTCCTCTGCTGGTAAAAATTAGCCCAAGACCAAGTGGTCGAATTCTTCCAGGGTCTGATAGGTCTTAGTCATCGCACCGCAGGCGTCGGCCGGAATGGCGTAATCCGCGGTCAAGGACCGCAGCTTGCTGAAGTCGGCAGTCAAGTCTTCCTGGCCTGCTTTCACCTTCTTTTGGATGTCTTCATAAACCTTGCGGACTTCAAAAACTTCCGGGTGGTGGGAGCCGTGGGCCTTGGTAATTGCCTTCGTATATAAGTCTAACATTTCATCGTTCTTGGTAAAAAATTCCTTGATCATCATTTTTCTCCTTTTTCTTGATTAGTCGTTTTTCTTTTTTGCTTTTCTCTTATTTAGCGCTGGCCTTCAAGACGTCATAGCCGATATTCTTCACGGCTTGAGTGATCGTGTCCACATTGGTTTTTTCCGGGTCGAAGTTGGCCTTGGCCTTGCTTGCGTTGAAGAGGACCTTGACGCTGGTCTTTTCAACCCCGTCGACATCGGCGATCGCCCCTGCGATCTTCTGCATGCAGGTCGGGCAGGCCAATGTTTCAAGTTGTAAAATTGCTTTTTGCATGATTTCTTGTCCTTTTTCTATTGGATGCTTTCGATGCCCTTAGTATACGGGCCTGCTGCTTGCGAAACATTGTTTTCTATCAAGTTTCGCTATTTTTGTAATTTTGACCGGTAGGCCAGAAGGCGCATGGCGTTTAAGATTACAACGAGGATACTGCCTTCGTGGACAAACATCCCGATGGCCATGTTCATCCATGAGCTGGCTAACACGCTGACCAGCAGGACGGCTACGACAGCCAGGGCGATGGTGATGTTCTCAATCATGTTCCGCCGGGTGGCCTTAGCTAGGGCCAGGGACCGCGGAATCCGGTCAAAGCTGCCGTTCATGAGGACCACGTTTGAAGTCTCAATTGCCACGTCAGTCCCGCTGCCCATGGCAATCCCGATATCTGCACGGGCCAGTGACGGACTGTCGTTGATCCCGTCGCCGACAAAGGCCACGATTTCACCGGCTGCCTGCCGCTTTTTGACAAATTCGGCCTTGTCTTCTGGCAAAAGCTGACCATATGCCTCAGTGAGGCCCAGTTCTTCCGCTACTAGGTCAACCGTCTTCTGGTTGTCCCCGGACAAGAGGAGCAGGTTCTTAACGCCCAGCTTCTTTAAAGCAGCCAGGTCTTCCTTGACCCCGGCCCGGATCTCATCCTTTAAGCCTAAAGCAAGTTCCAGCTGTCTGTTAACAGCCACCAGAACCAGGGAATTACCAGCACTTGCCAGCTCTTCCATGTCCCTTTTCATTTCTTTTGTGACTGGGACATGGTACTGGTCAAGCAGGTAGCGGTTGCCGACCAGGACCTGCTGGCCAGCTACTTGAGCAACGATCCCGCCGCCCTGGAGGACCTGGGAAGCTTCAACTTCTTTAGCTTCTAGGTCTTCATAGTAGCCAGTGATAGCTTTCGCCAAAGGGTGGGCAGATTCTTTTTCCACGCTGACCAAAAGCTGTTCAGCCAGCTGTCCCTGGCCGTACTTTTTCACCTGGCTGACCCGGGGGTCGCCGTAAGTCAAGGTCCCGGTCTTGTCGAACATGATCGTGTCGACCTTGCTGAACTTGGTTATGACTTCACTGCCTTTAAAAAGGATCCCCTGCTTGGCCCCGTTCCCGATCCCGGCCACGTTGGAGACCGGAACCCCGATAACCAAGGCGCCTGGGCAGCCGAGAACCAGGATGGTTACAGCCAGTTCCAGGTCTTGGCTGATAATGCCAACAATAATGGCCAGGAGCAGGACGACTGGGGTGTAGTACTTGGAGAAGCGGTCAATGAGACGCTCAGCCTGGGACTTGGAGTCCTGGGCTTCTTCGACCAGTTCGATGATCTTGCCAAAAGTCGTTTCATCCCCGACTTTTTCCGCCTTGATCCGGATGGTCCCGTTTTCCAAAATAGTACCGGCATAGACCGGGTCACCGGGCTTTTTGCCTAAAGGCATGGACTCACCGGTAATGCTGGCTTCGTTGGCCGTCCCGGAACCGGAGACGACTTCCCCGTCAACCGGGATCTTGCCGCCGGTCTTGACCAAAAGGATGTCCCCTTCGTCCAGGTCGTCTAAGTCAACTTCTTCAAAGTCGCCGTCTTCAGTTTGCCGAAGGGCGGTTTCTGGCACCATCTCCACCAGTTCCTTGATGGCTGACCGGGTCTTGGCCAGAGTTTTTTGTTCAAGGTAAGCCCCAAACAAGAAGAGGAAGGCCACGATGGCGGATTCTTCGAATTCCTGGATGATGAAGGCACCTAAGATGGCCAGGGTCACCAGCAAGTCGATACTGATGACTTTGACTTTCAGGGCCTGCCAAGCGGATGCGGCGATCGGGAAGCCGCCGATGAGGGAGGCGGCCAGGAGCAGGCCAGACTCTGCTGTTTCACTTTTAAATAACCATTTTGCGGCAAAGGCCAGGATGATTAAGATGCCCGTAGCGGCCGTCAGCCGGTTGCGATTTTTCATTAACCATTTTTGCATTGATCTTTTGACCTCCTTGCTTTGAGGCTTTTAATATACCGGGAAAACATGTTTCCCCAAATGATTTCTATCAAGATCGGGATTTTTGCAAAAATTTTTTTTACGAAAATAGCCACCCAGGGGAATTTGATCCTCTGAATGGCTTAGTTTCAGTCGGCGCAATACTTGGTCAGATTCTTCCCGATTTTGCACGAAAGCGCAAATAATGGGACAAAAAAGTCCCTTCACGCTTAAACATGAAGGGACTCTTCTTTATCTTAGTCGGTAACTTAGTCGCTTATCTTGGTCAGTCGACCGACTAAGTTATTCTTTCGTCAGCACGGCCACCGTCTCAACATGGCATGATACAAGCACCTGAATGTCTGGATTCCGTACACATTTCCGTCCGTTCGCGGGAACTGCTCAAAGCCAAAAACGGCGCTTTTACAGGTGCTCTCCGTTTGAGGGAACTGGTCCACATGCTTTTTTACCTATAATACGGCGGGCTGGAGGGAGGCCATCGTCTCAACATGCCCTCCCCTGCCCAATCGGTTTATGATCAAGGTCTAGGCCCAGTATGCCGTCAACTTGGGATCCGGTGGATCACCGTTCACGACGACCACCTTGCCGTCCGGTTCAAATCAGGGCAAAGCATGTCATCAAAGCACTTGGGTGAACCCGTTGAGAGGTGGTGTCTGGAATTTGAGAGCATATGACGTGAAATGTCCCATTTGCTGCAAAATCAATCAAGGAAAGGCCATTGTCATGAAAAATAGGCTGCGTTGTTGATATCTTTTCAACAGCGCAGCCTTGTTCCTGCCATTATTCGTAGATTATTCTAATGTAATCGCAACATCTCCGATACCAAGCATCTCTCTCATTTCCTGCTGCGACAGATCAACATGTCCCAGCCTGGTATAGGCCCAGGAATTGGAACCGTAGAAGATCACGATCTGATTTCCGGAGTAAAGAACGATATCTCCATAGCTTGTTTCGGTCTGTACATCATTCCGCACGATGCTCTACCCAATCGAACCGACCTGCTCAAAGCCGCCGTACATCGACATCTGAATTGTAACAGGGCTTAATTCCTTCAGCTCCTCTACAGACGCATTGTTTTCCCAAGTTACGGGAACCTCTATTTCACCGATCAATAATCGCATGGTATCCTCTGCTTTCTGCTTTTCTTCATCGGACGGTTCTACCGGTATCACACTCTCTATTTGGGAAGATATCGTTTGAGGCTCCGTAGAGATACTCTTTTGCGCCGCACATCCCGAAAGGACGAGCAATATAGAAGCCATCAGAATAGCCGGTTTTCTCAATGCAGCTTACCTCCTGTAGAGTTCTTCTAGAGACAACTGGAATGTGGCCTGTTGGGGAAGCATCTGGATCAACTGATTGCCTTCCTCCGTTAGATGGAGCCACAATCACCTGCGATAGGACGCCGACTGTTCTTCACCGCCGTAGAGGATCGCAAACCAGCCGCCGGACAAGTTGATATCCGTTTTCCCAGCCATTCTGCATTTCTCTCTCATCCCATGATTTTCATTTCAGATATTCCTCAAAGAAGCTCTGCAGCTTCTCAAAGGGGATCGCATCCTTACCGCCACCGTCATAGAGGTCCGTATGAACTGCATCCGGAATGATCATCAGTTCCTTGTTGTCCGTGTATTTACTGTCCTTTACCATGTTGGCGTAGGCATCCCGGCTGAAATAACAGGAGTGTGCCTTCTCTCCGTGAACGATCAGGACAGCGGAGCGAATTTCATTGCTGTACTGAAGGATTGGCTGATTTAGTAAAGACTCGCAGCCGACGACATTCCACCCTCCATTGGAGTTCAAGGAACGCACGCATCCGCGACTTGCCGCTGCGGCACCGGGGCCTGTCCCTGGTGCGGCGGATCAAGGCGATCTACCGGGAAGCCCAGGAACACAGCCCGCTGGGTGCATGGCAGACGACCGTGATCCCGATGCGATACGGCACCGGCATCGACTGGGACGAATTCCACACCCCAACCGAATACCACGGCGCCCCGACTGACCCAGCACCGGACACACATTTTGGCCTATAACCCGAATATCTACCTCTGCAACCTTGCACTTACTTAAAGCAATTTATCCAGCTCAGCCTTGCACTTACCCAAGTATTTAAGACACTCTTTTGAGTTCTTTATTGCATCCTTATCCAGCGAGCATTTTTCATCTTCAAGCTCTTTTATATTGGCTTCAACTTTCTTAATTGTAAGGCTGGTTTCAGATGATAGTTTCTTTATGGCATCTACATCATTAAGTGCATCTTTCAGAGCACATTTACTAAATACGAGCAGTTTTACAGTCTGCCTGAGCCAGTATCCACTATTGGTTTGGGATAGAATAGCTGCCATAGATGCACTTCCGGAACCGGCTATTCCAAGCAACGCTCCTCCACCTGTTATAATAGCTGTTCCTCCTGCCATACCAAGCCCTCCGGCAGCAAGCGATCCACCACCCACAAAAGCCAAGCTGGCACTTGTAAGTGCTGCTCCATGCAGTCCAACTACTGCTTCACCAGCAATGAGAGTTGCTATACCGGGAGCGAAAGCAAATGCCAGACCCCCTGTAGCTACGGCCGTAATAGCTACAATTCCAGCAGCTATGATCTTATTCTGCGTACTTCCGCTGATAACAGCCTCGTATTTTTTATATGCTTCCCTGATTGCATTAATCTCAGTCTGATTTACAATAGTCTGTCTGCGTGCAAACTGATCATCGATATAATCGTACTTACCTTTTCCGAGCCCCTTAAAGGCTCCATCATTTTTTGAGCCAAGAGGATAATATGGCTTAAACACAACCAGTTCACAGGTAAGAAGATAGAACCATCTGCGGTTTTCTTCTGTATCAGGTAAAGAGTAGATAGCATCATATATGCCCTTTTCATCTGTCACAAAATAGTCCCCGCCATCAATTTCCATTCCTGCCAGGACATTCTGCTGCCATGTTTCAAGCCACAGCTTTTTCTTTTCTTTGATATCTTCCTTATCAGTATGTTCGATATCTTTTGTGATAGCTATCGATTCAAGAGAATATAAAGCCCTTGTCTGTGCCGGAGTTAAAGAAAAGACGTTAAAGCAATCATTTGACATCATATCCTCTGCTATCCTTTCCTCTGCCTCAGTTTCATTTATGTTTGATTTATTTTTGGCTTTTCTCTGGAAGAATACTTTTATGTCATCACTCCAATACTTACTGTCAGCCACACAGGCAAATATAAATCTTCCTACTCCTGCAATGTCTACATCTGCAAGCAATGTTCCTGCAAACTTGCCGCTCTTCTTATCTTTGTTTAAGACAGCTTTTAATGTAGCCCCGGCAACATTTATCCCTACAAAACATCCGCTTGATATCAGAACCATCCTTGAAATCAGCCTGTTATTAAACGGAATGATATTGACTACATCCGCTTTATCCAGCTCCTCAAAAGATCTTATTTCTTTTTCTTTGATTTCAATAGCAAGCTTCTTTACTACATAAAAGCCCCTTACCAGACACTCATTTATGAGTATGGGAAAACTTTTTTCAAAAACAACAGTTCCTACAGACCCCAGGTTTGCAATCTCTTCTTCTAAATTAAAAGTCCGCTCCTGACCGTTTTCATCTGTAAATCTGCTGTTTTCAAACAGCTTAATCAGCCATGATGAATATAGTTTTTCTGCCTCTTCAAAGTTCTTAGAAATATTCTTAAATACAGGCAGTTTATATAACTCCTTAAGAAGCTTTAGTACTTCCTTAGGAAGATTTAAATCATCTATGAGCGCTCTCTTTGATATGGCTGCATCAACAGCAAGACTAAATACCCAGTATAAGAAACCGTATGTAAGCTTCTCCGTTGTATTTCTTCCAATGGCATAGTAATCCGGTGCCTTTTCCGCAATAATACCTTTATCGCCGAACTTATATCTGTTACCACTAAACTGTGTAAACATAGAAAATACAAATCCCGCAACAGAAGGATGGTTTGATAATATGTTTAGCCATTCCTCTATACCTGCCTGTACTTCTATGTTAAGATTCTCCTCAACAAATGGAACAAATCTGTCCTTCATGAAAGCAGATGCGCCTTTATAACCAGTCTTCTTATAACCTGCCATCTTGGCAGCTATGGTGATATATTTCTCCCAGTCCTTGTTCTTCCAGTCGTTAATTTTCTCAAGAGCTTCAGCAGATAGCTTAAGCTGGCTGAACAAACCGGTAACTATTCCACTTGCAACCGCAACGACATAATATGAATAGTCTTTCTCATTTACTGCATCGTCAAATTCAGCATCTACAAATTCATCGCTGCCAAAAGTCCTGTCAGACTCAAACATATTTACATCGATACCATCGTCGATCTTATATTCAAAAGCATACTTTGAGTGATCTATCAAAGAATACTTGACAACCGGCACCTCGCTAAATATGGCATTCTGATCACTTATAGTTGCTACAGCTGTGGAACCCTTTTTTACCAATTCATTACTTCCCATAAGAACAAAGCCTCCTTGCATCATAATAAATGATAAATGCTATTTTCTGTATGTGCTGAGGTTGAATCCCTCTCTTCTTGCCATCTGCAACAGCTGTTCATTTGATGCATCTTCAGCATCACATATATCAAGGAATCCCAAGCCACCCGAATATGCCGCGCTCTGAGCGCCATATCAATCTTAGGCAAATGTTCCGTCGCCTTATCCCAATCAAGAATTTCATAAATAAATTGAAATTTCTATTTATCATCCTTGTAAAACTTTTCTGATACACAACACATCATTAAACATAGCACCTAATACTCATAGTATACTCGCGTCTATGCTGCCCTAAAATGTCAGGAATACCGTTTGAATCAGCGTAAATGTCAAAATCTTTTTTTCTTCTCTACCTTAAGAACAAAGTAATCAATTTGTAAAGAAGCATTTTTTCGAGTCAATTGCACATTATCTACATTCGGATTTCCCTCATGCAGCAAAGAACAGCGCAGACTATATATATAACATTCCCTGATAAATATGGCATTCCCTCCTCGGTTGTCTGATTCGAAATTTTTCTTTGGATAAGTTGCCGAGAAGCGTTTGTCCTGTTCGGCGCCCAATTTGCCCAACTGCCCGAAAACCGTAGTATTAGCGAGCTTTCGCAGCTATTTTCCTTCGACCCTTGACATCAACGCTACCGTCTCCACATGGTGGGTGTGCGGGTAAATGTCGAAGGCTTGAATCGACTCAAGCCGGTAGCCAAGCTCCTGCAATGTAGCGGTGTCACGCGCCAAACTTGCTGGGTCACACGCAACATACACCACTGACTCAGCTCCAGAAGCGGCAATCGCACGACAAACTTCAGCTTTAGCACCTGCTCGAGGCGGGTCAAGCACCACAACCTGCGGATGGGCAAACTCTCGAGGTACGTGACGTAAGGTTTTCGCAACATCGCCAATCCTTGCGTCGATACTATCAAAACCCATTGCGGCAGCGTTCGCACGCGCCTGCTCTACTGCCGGTCGCGCACCTTCCACCGTAAAAATTCGCGGCTGAGTACCGTCGCCCGTCGCCAATGCTGCCATCGGAAGCGTAAACAGTCCCGAACCAGAGTAAAGTTCCCATAGTACCGGCGCATTCTTCGCACGTTCCCCGCTCGACTTACGTAACTCACGCAATTGCTGCTGCACCAGCGAAAGCACGTAATCCACTAGTACCAGCGGCGCCATACGATGCATCTGCCAAAAACCACCAGCGTGTACTTTGTAAGTAAACTCACGCCCCTGCACGCTCACTCGCTCGGTAACCAGCTCAGTTCCGGCCATAAGCTTATCGTTAACTATCCAAGCGAAATTATCTTCGATAGACCGTCCCTCACGCGGTTCGGGTACTGCAAGACGCACACGGGCATTAGGCTTCGCACCGCCGTCAAACACATGGTAACGTTCAGCAACTTCAAGTAAAGCGCTACTTGCTAACGGCATGGTGTCAATTGGCACACCCACATGCGTGCCGCGCTTACGCATAGTGACTCGCCCCTCACCATTCGTCACCATTTCGATGCGCGTACGCCAGTATAATCCTTGCGTCTTAGTATCACAGTCAAGTCGAGTGACTGGCACAGTATCAAGAGTGACTTTACCAAGCCGCTCCATTTGCTCACGTACCATCGTGCTTTTCCACTCAATTTGACCGGGTAACGATACGTGAATGAGATCAGCGCCACCTACGCCACCGCCGCCTAACGCTGCAGGTCCAGCTAGCTGCCACACAGGGTCAACCCTATACGGACTTGGCTCAATAACTCGAACTACTTCCCCTGTAGCAAAACGATTTTTGCGATTATGCGGTTCATCCAACTCAATTTCTACCAGCTCGCCGGGGAGCGCGAAACGCACAAATACTACACGACCGTCAATATGTGCTACACACCTGCCCTGATCGGCATACCGTTCAATACGTACTTCTAATTGCACGACAACTCCTTATGCGCTGATGCTTTGTGGTTATGCAATGGTGTAGCAATAATCAACCAAGAAACCCACACTACCAACGCAAATAATGGCACTCCCATAATGAGGCGCAATGTTCCAAGCCAGCCAACGCTACCCATCAGATAAGCCGGCACTTGCACTGCCAGTCGTAAGGTAAATACAGCAACCCACAATACTGTGGTTTGCATATAAGCACGCCACAGTGGCTTATCATCACGCCAATCATGTAGCCACGCAGAAAAATGCTCAGTAACTGGATGCGACACCCATTGCACTAACACACCCAGCCCTGGAATTCGCGCAATAAGCGAAATACTAAGCACTACAATCCAAAACGCATTAACAATAAACCCGGGAACATAATAGTTTCGAGCATCATGACTTAACCATGCCCAAACCAAGCAAATACCGACAGCAAGTAGACCAGTAAGTGCTCCCGTCACAGACTGTCGTTGAATAAGGCGTGCAATAAGCTGTAATACCGCGAGTACTGCAGAAACAGCAACAGTAATCAACACATTATGTGTCACTACAAAAAGCACCACAAACACAAGACCGGGCAAAATCGATTCCACAATTCCTCGAGGCCCGCCAATAGCCTGCATTACCGTAAAGTCATCATTAGCCAGACTTGCTAGACCAGCTCGTGGTGTCGCACTACCCTTTAATTGAGTAGTTTGATCAGCCTGACTAGCTTGTTGAGCCTCATCAGTCTGCTGAGATTGACCAGTCACCGACTGGGTATTACCGTCTTGGGTATTACTGGCTTGATGCTCTGCTTGGGTGTGCGCCATACTTCATTTACTCCATTACACTACGAATTCAACAATAGCCTACCCGAGACCTTCGAGTAGGCTACTTATGCGCTTCAATGCCACGAATTACGAGTTCACATTCCCATAGCACTTGTGCAGTAGTTGGAGCAAAGCTCCATGCTGAATGCACATGATACTTCGTGTTATCGGTATTTAGCGAACCTCGGAGAAGAGTGGACCACGCTTCAAAGTAGTTTGCGTTTCTACCTGCTGCATTGGTGTTAATGGTCCGTCTGGCTGACCTGGGATTGTTGCATCCTCGCTTTCTTGCTCTGCTGCTTGAGCTTGAGCCAGCTTACGACGCTGTGAAGGAGTGATAGGACCATGCATTGGCAACAGATCGCGTGGGGCTAATGGTTCCTCACCGCGCTCTACTACTACATCCTTGAAATATTGGTCAAAAGTGTCCTTCATTTCGCCATCATGAACTGCTTCACCAGAGAAAATACCTCTGAGCATCCATCGTGGCCCATCGATACCAACTACTCGAGTCATCACAGTATGCTTACCGACGTGAACTGGAAGCATCAGTTCCTTACCAAAGGTGCCATCAACTTCTTCAGCCTCAGGATTAGCAGCGAGTAAATCTGCACGCACTCCGTCCCAAAGACCTTGTGATTTTGGAGCTGCAAAAGCCTCTAATTCCAATGATGCACCGTTGACAGAAACATTAGCTCCAACAACAGAACCATCATCTTGATTGACTTTTAGTCTAAGGGAAATGCCATCGAGATATGGTAAATACAATGCTCCAATATCTAGATAGTCGTCGTAATTTGGAATATTGTCATCATCAACATCCCATGGTCCACAATCTTGACCTCGCACGTCATCAGCGTTTGCAGCATTTGCATTATCTGCCGTATCCTGCGTAGTTTCTGCTGTCTCTTGCTCAGCTACTTCACCAGCATGCTCGTCATCGAGTGCTGCCTGCTCTTTCTTCGCCTTACGACCAAAGCCAAAGAATCCCATCATGTCTCCTTACATATATGGGCGTATGTATTGCCTATACAAAGTATTTATACAAAGTATTGCCTATACATACTACTGTAACCGCTACTACACTACCCTGTACCGGTTACAGATGTACTCAATGCCGTCTACTCAAAGCCCAACACAACTTGGTTCAAAGTAAAACTCTATACTTGGTATTCAATAGTCAGCGGAGCATGATCCGACCAGCGCATATCATAACTTGGCGCTTTATCAATACGCCATCCACGTGCTGCCTCAGCAAGTTCAGGGGTAGCGAACTGGTAGTCAATTCTCCAACCGGTATTATTATCAAACGCACGACCACGCTGTGACCACCACGTATACGGTCCTTGAATATCTCCTGCCAAATTACGCATCACATCAACAAATTCCAGCTCATCAAGCCAGCGGTCAATATAAGCACGCTCTTGTGGCAAGAAACCAGAATTCTTTTCATTGGATTTTGCATTTTTAATATCTATTGGCGTATGAGCAATATTAAAATCGCCACATAATACAGCCTGATTACCACCGTTTGCAGCAATATCCCTAAGCTCACGCATACGCACAACCATCGCATCAAGGAAGCGATACTTTTGTGTCATCTTCACTTCATCATCAACATTGCCCGCATGCACATACACGCAAACTACCGTAATAGTGTAACCTTCAGGGGTTTGAATATCGGCTTCAATCCATCGACCGGAATCCACATCCTCGTGTAAATCACCAAGTCCATAACGCATATCCACTACTGGTAGCGTAGACAGCAATGCCACTCCTGCTCTACCTTTAATGCGACAGACTTCATTCATACGCGTTAATTGATCTTCTTGCTCAATTGCGCCAGCAGCAACATAGCGAGAGGCAAAATCATCAAGAATTGGATCAATTTCACTCTGTGGAGCACGCACCTCCTGCATACACCAAATATTTGGCGTATGTTCACTAACCCACTGTCCCACATGTTTTCTATTCGCTGCACGAATACCGTTCAAATTCGCTGTAGTAATGGAAATACTCATGAACTTAAGTCTAACGAGTATCGCGCGTTTACGAAAGTATGTTGTCTACAAATCACAGTTTGTCAGCAATCGCAATTGCTCATAAAGCTACGCTCTAGGAAAAGCCTGATCATAGCGTTCTAGTAACTGACCAATGGACACATGGGTATAGCGTTGCGTAGTAGCAAGCGAGGCATGACCCAATAATTCTTGTACTTCTCGCAAATCTGCACCACCATCAAGCATATGCGTTGCTGCACTATGGCGTAATGCGTGAGGTGCAATATCAGGTACTCCAGCTTCATGTGAAAGTCGGTGGACAATCGTACGCACTTGTCTGACACCAATACGCCGTCCACGAACACCCAGAAACAGTGCTTGACTTGCATCATCCGCTGTAGCCTTATCACGGGCACTGCCCACCTGCAATGCCGCCTGTAGTATTGGACGCCCCTCTTCAATCCACGTTTGCAATGCATGTAATGCCGGAATACCAAACGGCAGCACGCGCATTTTATTACCTTTACCAAGCACACGCACCATATGATTATCCCAATCTATGCTGGAAATATTGCACGATACCAGCTCGCCTACGCGCATTCCTGTAGCATAGAGCAGTTCGACCATGGCTGCATCGCGCAGCGCACACGCATAATCGGTGCGTTCAGTAGGTTCAGTAGCTTTATCGTGCGTAGAAGATGTCGTTCGCGCTATATGCTGTTCGCTACACTCCATCAACTGCTGCGCTTGACTTTCATCTAATACCGTGGGTAGCACCTGTGGTAGCTTCGGTGTTTTCAACAGTCCTGCAGGATTATGTGTAATCATGTGCCGGTCTTGGCAGAATTCAAAAAACCCGCGTGCTGCTGCAAGCTTCCTCACTACGCTACTTCGCGTGTGATTATCTGAAAGCCAAGCCATCCACATGCGTAAATTTGCTGCGGAAACATCCTGCAGTGTTTTCACTCCATAGTGCTCAAGTTGTATAAGACACTGCCGAATATCACTGATATATGCCTGTACCGTGTGTGCAGCACGACCGCGATTTACTCGCAAATATGTGGCATACTGATGTAGTGCTGCATCAAAGTATGCACTATCAGCACTTGCGCAATCACTACACGTCGAAGCACTACTGACAGTATTACTACTAACAGTTTTACTATTCTTAGTATCGCTGGTCACAGAGCTATTATGCATAGCGTTGCTACTTTTGGAGTCACACTGGTTTTGGCGCATAACACCCAAGCATAGTAATAAACGTCTATGTTTTCGATTAGCGTACAATTATGCAAGAAACCACAAGCCAAGATGCTACCTCTATTGCTATTACGTTTGTTATCCCTTCATACAATGTAGAGCAGTATTTAGGTCGTTGCTTATCATCATTACTTATTGAACAAGACCACACTGGCGTGGAAATTCTGGTAGTCAATGATGGTTCAACCGATGGCACACTGCAACTCGCTCATGATTACGAAGAACAATTCTCTGATGTGATTCGCGTTATCGACCAGCCAAATAAAGGCCATGGAGGTGCTGTTAATACTGGTATTGCCAATGCTCGTGGCACCTATATTAAAGTAGTTGACGCTGATGATTGGCTCGATCAAGAAGCCTTGCGCGTCGTACTTGATGAAGTGCGTAAACAAAGCGTCAGCCCTGCACCTATTGATTTGCTGATTACCAATTATCGCTATGATAAACAGGGCAAACGTGTCAAAAAAACAGTGCGTTATCGCAATGTCATGCCAGTAGGTCGCCCATTTACATGGAATGAAGTCAAGCGCATGGCTCCAGATCAAAACCTGCTCATGCACTCTTTTACCTACCGTACAGCTATTTTGCGTGAAAAACACAACTTGTATTACCGGAACACACCTTCTATGTCGATAATCTCTACGCATACGTACCACTACCTCATGTGCGTACTATGCTGTATTTAGATGTAGATTTATACCAGTATTTCATTGGTAGAGACGGTCAATCTGTAGAAGAAAAAACCATGATTTCCCGCATCGATCAGCTTATTCGAGTAGTAGAAGCCATGATTTATGCCACCCCTCAACCAGAAGGCGTACCTGCTGGACTATACCGGTATATGATTCACTATCTCACTATCAATATGGGTATTGACTCGGTATTCATGGTATTGTCAAAAAATCCAGAACACTATGAGCACAAGGCTCAATTGTGGAATACGCTGCGTACCCAAAACCCGAAGGCATATGATGCAGTAACTCATACGCTTATCGGTCGTCTGCTAACTGTGCCAGGGGCTTTGGGTCGTGGCTTAATTCATGTTGGATACGGTATTGCTCATAGGTTTATTGGCGTGAACTAAACCGTCATATAACATCATAGTCATCATGCCCGTATCCGTTTGCGCGAATACCGCACGGTCTGGATTATGTTCATGCTCCACTTGGGCTAGGATACGGGTAGGTAAGGTTACTCTGCGAGTTAAACCAATATACTCGTAGTATTGCCAATCACACGTGGAATCAGTAAATAAGAAAAAGCGTGCAATTTGGCGACGATCAAACCATTGCATAGCTGCCTGCCATAATCGTTTGCCTAAGCCAAAACCACGCAGGCGTTGATCAACAATAAACAGCGCCAATTCGCCTTGGTATCCCATATGTTCACGTTGCGCTTGGCGAAGCATGCGATGATCATTATGCTGATACTGCAACAGCTCAGCAACTTGCTTACCATTGCGCACCACATATGCTGGCTGTTTTGCCAATGCGCACAGTGCACGCACTGCATGATGAGCAAAGAGTGTACGATATGGCTTGTGTTCAGGGTGACGACGATCAACAACTGCTGCACACCCAGCAATTTGCTCTTGCCCAGTCTTGTTATCAATCAGTGTTGCTACAAGAATTTGAGTACTGCGAAACATGCATCCGACAGCATCTAACATCCCTAATTGTGCTTGCGCAAAAGCGTCGAGATTATCATCCGTATGCCAAGCTTCTTGTACCATACGTGCTAATGGCTTAATATCAGATGGTTGAACAGCACGAATATGTACACGATATGATTGCTTGCTATGATTATGCATATTGCTAACCTAACATACTTGCACTGTGCTGAGGCAAGAAGCATACATTCTTTGCACAAGCATTGCGAAATCGAGGCATTATGAGTTTTTCTGCAGCACGAGCAGCATACCAACGTCTATATGCTGGAGTTCCTTCATCCCAATATCGTAATACCGGCAATATCGCTAATACCGACCAGAGCGCCAGCAATACCGATATGCTACTCACTCATGCAGCATGGAATGTTAAGCATGTGCGAGCTATGGAGCAGCCTCTACTGGAAGCTGGTAGACCACTGATGGCACAAGCAGCGCACTGCATTGCACAAAGTGCCGTAGCACTACTTCAATCACGTGGTATTCGGCTTGAGCAAGCTCGTATTATTGCTGCAATCGGTGGCGGCAATAATGGTGGTGATGGATTATTTGCAGCAAGCGAATTACGCACATTAGGAGCAACCGTTACTCTGGTATGCACCAGCGATGCACCACATGCTCAAGGTTTAGCAGCAGCACAGCAAGCAGGCTGTGATTGCATTACGCTGCACACTGATCAAGATATTGCTCAAGTGCTTACAACAATTTGTGATGCCGACGTCATTATTGACGCTCTTGCTGGCATCGGTATTAAGGGATCGTTACGCGGGGTTACCGGTAATTTGGTGCAACAATTACGAGAAGCGCAATACACTGCCCAACATTTTCCCGCAGTATTAGCGGTAGATACCCCTTCAGGTGTGGGCGTTGATGACGGTTCTTGCGATGGACCTATTCTGGATGCCACACTTACCGTAGCATGTGGCGTGTTGAAACCTTGTCATCTGCTGCCTCCAGCAGCCTATGTCTGCGGCGATATCATTGTTGCAGATCTTGATTTTGACTTGACATTATCTGATCCAAGCGTAGTTCATGCTGATTTAGTAGCACATTGGTGTATGAGTCCTACACGTTTCGACGATAGTAAATATTCACGTGGGGTTGCAGGACTGGTCACTGGCTCTGTAGCATATCTAGGTGCTGCATTGCTGTCTGTACGAGCAGCAAGTCGCGCCGGTGTGGGTATGGTACGCTACTGCGGACCAGAGCATGTGCGTGCTATGCTGCTTGCACAAGTACCGGAGGCTGTTCTTGGATCTGGCACAGCAAGTGCTTGGGTTGTTGGATCTGGTGTCCCAGATAGTCGCCATAGTCAAAACTCTGTTGGGGACGAACAGCAGCGACAAGCGATTGCAACGCTGTTACAGGAGTATTGTGCTCTCGGTCAGACTGACCATGAAGCACAGCAGTCTCATACCGAGCAAATGCCCGCTGAGCAACTGCCTGTTGAGCCATCATATATGGCTCAACCAATACGCCCTATGGTTATTGATGCTGGAGCGTTGGACCTTATTGACCCTCATACACAGCAACTCTCCCACACAATAGTGACCCCACACGCTGCAGAGTGTGCTCGATTGCTCAATACCTTGCAATCTCAGTCTTCTGCACAGCTTACCCAAGTTAGCGTGCATGATGTGCTTAATCATCCTGTAGCAAGTGCACTACAATTATGGCAGACTACCGGCGCTACAGTACTGCTTAAAGGCGCGCATACGGTTATTGTGGGCGGGCCAAGAGAGCAGGAACCAACCATTATTGTTGCTGATAATGCATGTAGTTGGATGGCCACTGCCGGTAGCGGCGATGTGCTTGCAGGACTTACTGGGGCAATTTGCGCAAGTGCTAGTGAATGGATAGCACGTCATAGCACACCTGAGTATCGTGCTGATGCGCAATATGCTGTAGATTTTGCCCATCTTATGCCGATACTTGCTGCTGCTGGAGCGCATTGGCATGGTTTTGCCGGTCGCCTAGCTAGTGGTGCTGACCGTAGTCACGGCGTGGTTTATCCGCCATGTAATCCACAGCAGCCTCAACCCGCACTACATGCTTGGTTGCGATCAACAATGCGCAATACTGGAAAACCAATTATCGCCAGCGATATTATTGAACGGATTCCAGCTGCTATGCAGGCGGCATATCAAACAGCGTAGCGAACTGCTACGGCTATTCATCGCCATTGATTACAGTATACCTGTATGTAATTGCAGTACATGCGAAGTTATTTGCAAGTCTGGAGTATTATGCGAAATTCATCACAACTACCTGACCATAACTACAAAGATCGCCAGAACGCAACACAACAACCACAGTATGCAATTCAGCAGTTACCAGAGCATATTCCGACGGGTATTCGCGTAGTAGTTCGCCGCTCTGCGGGTATAGACGAAGAGACTGGTCGGACAATACTGCGTGACGCTGTAGGACACGTCATCAATTGGGATGGGAGTACGCTCACCCTATTGCGTGATGAATCAGCTAATGGTGCGCGACCTGCGCAAATCATAACTATCGAAGGCAAAACTATTGTGCGTATTAAACCAGTGCCAGAACGCCCGAAGCATTATCCTATAGCACGCTCCTAGCACAATGTACGAATAAGAGCATCGAGCAAGTAGTTGCTAGTAACTTACAAATCGCGACCAGCAACACATGAATCGCAACTTGCGGCTTGCAGCTTGCAACTCATGTGCAAATGCTGCGCGTTCTAGTTTTACCATGCAGTCACAGTATTAACACCGAGACCGCGCTCACCTTCTAAACTTTGTATTTGCTTACCGGCAAAGGCGAGCGCTACAAGTTGTTCTTGCCACTGCTCTTCTTCTATGTGCAGTAGCTCAGTGTCGTGTTTAGGCTGATTGCACTGTTCTTGTCTAAAATTCCTATATGGTTGCGCAAAACTAAAGAACTCTTGACTTGCCAGCGTCTCACCAGATTCCAAAGCCTCAGCCATCACTAATAAATCAGACGCAATCTGACGCAACAGTGGCGCTACAGTATCACCATCTTCTTCCACCATCGCTCGCGTACGCGCAGGATCGGTGAGCGCAACACGAGTCATATCACGCCAAGAGCCGGCAGCCAAGGCTTGTGCAACAAAACGCAGCGGACTTGATTGCATAGCATTGGCAAGCTCTGTAGCCACAACATGAGGCATATGAGAAATAAGTGAAGCAGCACGATCATGAGTTAGATCATCAAGCACAATAGCGCGGTTTTCCAATGCACCAACGATAAGCGCAAGCAACTGCTGTACTCGAGTAAGCGGCGAGCGCTCATCGATAGTAATTGCCCAGAGTGCATCGTCGAGCAGTCCGGCATATGCTGCATCGAAACCACTATGTTCATTGCCTGCCATAGGGTGAGCGCCGACATATGATGCTCCCAGACCTGCACGCTCAACACTGGCACGAACTTGTCGCTTTACACTACCCACATCTGTGAGCGTAATATTGGCATCCCACACTCGTGAAAGCGTGCTGCACACTTGTTCCATGGTGGTTAGTGGCGTACACAGTATCAGAATATCGGGGTGAGCAAGCACCAAATCTTCCACGCGATCCACTGTTTCAATACCCATACGCTGCGCCTTGGCGTAAGGAGTTTCTCGATGATTCCAAGCCACAACTCGAATGCCACGCTCAACAAGCCGCAAAGCTAAAGAGCCTCCAATAAGCCCAAGTCCAGCAATTGCAACCGTTTTAGGCATTGCCTCCTGCCATGATGTGTATGCGCTGTTCATCCTTACTCACCCTTACTACCAACTACCACTTGCTGTTTTACTGTATTTGCTGTTTTACTATTTGTCAGTGCTGCATATGTCAGACCAATTACATAACCCTTATTACCACAATAATGCGCGTTGCACGATATGTTCCACGCCCTGCTGTTGTGGCTGTTGTCCTTCTTGGCTTGGGTTGGAACAAACACCACCTTCAGGAAGCATCCATGCATCTACTGGAGGATTTGGACGCTCACCTCGCGGATACACTGCTAGTGTTTTTACCCAATCGCCATGCTCTATCATGCCTTGTAGCACAGCTTTGCAGGAATGCTCCCAAGGGGCCGCGTCCATGGTAATAATAAAACTATAAGTACCAGCATTGCCTTTAATAGGACGGGACATAAACGACGTCATATTCAACCCGGCATCGCGAATAGTGTCAAGCAAATTCGCTAATACTCCAGGTCCTGTGCTTAAGGGAGCACATGCCACAATGGACTCCCATGTGTTACCACCACTATTACCCTGCTCTCGCACGCGAGCAATGCTCGATATTGCAGTTGTTCTAGGAGCTAGTACTAGGAAGTCCGTTCGCGCACCATCATAATCTTGTACTGATTGGTATGCGGGAACAACATCATAGAGTT
This sequence comes from Galliscardovia ingluviei, assembly GCF_014635685.1. Lineage (GTDB taxonomy): Bacteria > Actinomycetota > Actinomycetes > Actinomycetales > Bifidobacteriaceae > Galliscardovia > Galliscardovia ingluviei. Next base: position 207,941 of record NZ_BMDH01000001.1, on the reverse strand, counting down.
CTGCACAAATCGGTGGAGCTAATGCCACTTGTCCATCTTGGATATCTCTACATGCAGCAGCATTGGAAGCACTGGCTATCGCTGCTAACTGATGCTCACGAATAAAGGCATTGCACTGTGCCAATCCATGAGGGTGAGCGTGCACTGTGTGTGCCACCTGCGCAAGCGGAATATCGCCGAGTAATTGTGCCGTATGCGGCGTCACAAAAGCATCAAAGGTAATCGGTACGCTTAATCTCAAGAATCCAGCGCATTGCGCGTCCATAAGCATATCCAAATTGGGGACAACTACACCTTCTACAGTGTTATCCCATGCCACAATTCCAAGGCCATGACCAGTTTGTACTTGCTCGATAATCTCGCGAGCTGTTTCGACAGGCTGAGGTTGAACATGTATGTGATATTGCGCTAATGCCGCAACTGCACGGCGAGCAGCAAGATGGGTGAAGGATCCTTGCGGCCCCAAAAAATACAGGGGTACTGTATCAGACACATCACCTGTTGTGCTTGTGGTTTGTTGTTTGGCTGTTATCATCTACTACCCACCGACTTGGTAACACTAGGATTATTATTTGTACCACTACCATACCAAGCATCCACCAAATACCCACTCGTTGCGTCCAATATGGGTATGAGGTATCAGCGAATCCTAAAATAATCAGTGCACGAGTATGGGTTGCAGTCTGTGAAATAACGCCGGTTACTATTGTGGAACATAGTAAATGTAATCCCACATGAAGTGCGCCTCCGCGTCTGCGTGCAGCATACGTCGATCCAGCCACTAATAGCAGTGATAGCGCCAAACCGTAAGGAAAATTATATTGTGCACCAGTGCGGTGTGCCGCAGCACCAATACATGCTACAGCAAGCGCAGAGCCGATGGTGCGCAATACACGGCGAACAATTACCGACCCCTGAGACTGACGCTGTTGACCATCAGCATGTTGTGTTAGTTGTTCTACCATGCCACACCACCGGCTCAAAACATAACCTCGTTACTCTTAACAGCACTTGAGGTTATCGCTATGTGTAATCACGCAATACGTTGCACAGCACATAGCGTATTGCGATGACAGAGATATTATTATTGTGCATTCTTATTTTGACGGCGCTGCTTCGCATTCCACTTGTACCACTGCTCACGATCCAAGATAATCTTGCGCACACGCACCGACTCTGGAGTAACTTCCACGCACTCGTCCTCATTAGCAAAATCAAGTGCTTCTTCCAAGCTCATCTTAATTGGAGGAGTGAGCGTTTCTAGCACATCTGCTGTTGAGGAGCGCATATTCGTCATATGCTTTTCTAGGGTAATGTTAATATCCAAATCCCCAGGCTTATTCGCAACGCCAACAATCTGGCCCTCATACACTGGGGACTGTGGATCGACAAAGAAGTTGCCACGCGCCTGCAACTTTTGCATAGCGTATGGGCTTGCCTTACCCTGACGATCGCAAACCATAGAACCGTTCTGGCGAATGGTAATAGCACCAGCCCAAGGAGCATAACCCGCAGAAATAGAGCTTGCAATACCAGTGCCACGTGTGGAGCTTAACAATGCTGTACGGAAGCCGATTAAACCACGAGATGGCACAGTAAACTGCATACGCACCCAACCAGAACCATGATTAGTCATGGATTCCATGCGACCCTTACGATCTGCCAACAGCTGGGTTACCGTACCCATATATTCTTCTGGCACATCAATAGTGGTACTTTCCATTGGCTCGTTAATCACGCCATCAATAGTTTTGGTCACTACCTGTGGACGACCAACAGTAAGCTCATAGCCTTCGCGGCGCATTTCTTCAGCAAGCACAGCCAAAGCAAGCTCACCACGACCTTGAACCTGCCATGCGTCAGGACGCTCCGTTGGTAGCACACGAATGGATACATTACCAATCAGCTCACGATCCAAACGGTCTTTCAGCATACGCGCTGTCAGCTTGTGATCTTTGCCTTCTGTACCAGCTAATGGAGAATCATTAGTACCAAAAGTCATAGAAATAGCTGGCTCATCAACATGAATAAGTGGCAGTGGCTGTGGATTAGTTGGATCAACAATAGTTTCACCAATCATAATGTCATTCACACCAGCAATAGCCACAATATCACCAGGACCTGCGCTTTCTGCAGGCTCTCGGTCAAGGCCCTTGGTAACCAAAATTTCCGTCAGCTTAAAAGACTCAATAGAACCATCTACACGAGAAAGGCCATACTGGCGACCCTTTTGCAGTGTACCGTTATAAATACGCACCAATCCTAGACGACCCAAATATTCAGAAGCGTCAATATTGGTGACATGAGCCTGTAATGGCGCGCCCTCATCATATTCTGGGGCAGGAATAGTGTTAATAATAGCCTCAAAGAGTGGCTCTAAATTATCATTTTCTGGAACACTACCATTTGCTGGCTGCTCGGTAGATGCATGACCAGCCTTTGCTGCACAGTAAATCACTGGCAAGTCCAGCAAAGCGTCAAGATCAAGGTCCACGCCCTCTTCACTTACATCCTGTGCAAGACCGAGCAACAAGTCAGTAGATTCAGAAACTACTTCTTCAATACGAGCATCTGGACGGTCAGTTTTATTCACACACAAAATCACAGGAAGTTTAGCTTCTAAAGCCTTACGCAAGACGAAGCGAGTTTGTGGCAATGGACCTTCTGATGCGTCGACGAGCAGTACCACGCCGTCAACCATAGAAATACCACGCTCAACTTCACCACCAAAATCAGCGTGACCTGGTGTATCGACCACATTGATAGTAATGCCGTGCTCTTGACCTAACTTTTGAGCAAGTGGACCAGTGTATTGAATTGCAGTGTTCTTTGCAAGAATTGTAATGCCCTTTTCGCGTTCCAAATCATTGGAATCCATAACACGATCGGGTACTTCTTCACGCTCATTAAATACATGAGACTGCTGAAGCATGGCGTTCACTAATGTGGTTTTGCCGTGGTCAACGTGTGCCACGATTGCCACATTTCTAATATCCGCGCGTACCGCCATTGAAACCTCTCTTTGTTATACCAAACGTCACCGGTCATACAACACTTATGCCACTATGCAGAGCAGCACATCATCTCGTTCGCAAGCAGTGCTGCACATGACTTCGATATGACCGATGTCATATAAGTCAGGGATACAACACCAAACGTAGACAGTGTACACATGCTCTGTATCAACTGGTCTGACCAGCGTAACCTTGGCTAAGTTTAGCGATGTTCCCTGACTTTTGGCTTTGACTATGCAACTTACTCAGTGCGTAGCGCGGTAGCAGGATCTTTACGCGAAGCCTGACCAGCTGGAATAATGCCACCGATAAGGGTAAGGATGACACTCAGCACTACCAATATCAGCGCAGGAAGCGGCTCAAGTACAGCATTAACTTCCGTATTACCCATCAGTGAATGCAGTAATGCATTGCCCGGCAGCAATAACAGCCACGTCACTCCTACACCAATTAAGCCAGCACACAATCCAATCATGCCAGTCTCCGCATTAAAGACCTGTGCAATATTACGCTTTGAAGCGCCCATTGCGCGCAAAATTCCAATTTCTTTCGTGCGTTCAAGCACAGAAATATAGGTAATAATGCCAATCATAATGGACGATACCACAAGAGAGACTGACACGAATGCAATCAGCACATATGTAATCACATTAACAATAGTCGTCACTGAGCTCATTAAAGCACCAACATAATCTACATACACGATGCGATCTGGCTCGCTTGCCTTGTCATTATAGGCTTTAATAGCGTCAGAAACCTTGTCTTTTGCTTCAAAACTATCCGTATAAATGCGAATTTCGCTTGGCGCATTGCGGTCTACTAATCCAAAATCAGCAAGGGTATCGTCATATGTGCCTGTAGATACATAGCGATCATAAATTTGCAACAGTACTTGATTATCAGCCGTAGCTAAGTATGCATCAAACTGCGAGGCAATCTGATCTTCGCTTAAGGCTGGCATGGCGCCCGATCCGGCTGCACTTGACTCGCCTGCTGAACCTGTCGCACCTTGCGCTGCGGCGGCTTGTGTCATCAGTGATTTCGCCATATTGGCTTTTTCACTCACACCCAATCCTGCAACATATTGACGTGCATCAGCAATTTTTGTCGCATCATCACTTGGCGAGAACGTCAATCCTGTAATGACACTGACATCTTTTGAAGCTTCCTGAGCCTGAACTGGAGCACTTTGTGCTGTGCGATCAATAATGACATCAGTGAGCGCACTTGTGTAGCCTACGGATCCGGTAAGCATGGTTGTTTTTGCATCTGCTTTTGGACGAATTACACCTGCAATTTCGAGCTGTTGCGCCGCGTCAGAATTGGCAAGTTTGCTCATCTCTTGCTCATTATCACCAACATAGGTATAGTGTCCATCGCTACCAAGTACATACTGGTCACTTGCTGTAATCAGCTTCATCGTATGCCCTACGACGTCGTCATACTTTAAGCTCGTCGTATCAATAGACACTTTTTTGCCATCGGCAATCGTATTCATAATCTGCTGATAATCGGCAGATCGTAGTAACCCAATTCCATAGAGCACATCCATTGGTACTTCATTATTGCGATCGGCAATCAGTACTACTTGGTGAGCATTCTTCGGCCAAGCACCGGTAACTACTTCGTAATTATCGGTAATGACTGGGCTTATCAGCTCATTGGCACTACGTCCCGGCATCAACTGTTCAAATGATGATGGAGCAGCATTTTGCTTTTTATTACCGGTTAATTCGCCCATTTGCATGGAGGTAATATCTGACATCGTTGTGCGTGAGCCTGATGCCATCACCATTTGGTTCGTCATGCCTTTAGCTGATTGACCAAAGGTTACACCATTAGCAGTTACAAGCTTATTGTCAGGGTCATTGCTTACTACTTGAAAGCGCATATCATAGGAGTAGTGCACACCATTATCACCAACATATTGGCGAATTTCACTCTTAGGATTATCAAGATATTGCTTGAATTTGGTGAGATTATTATGCGCAATACTCGTGGTGATGCTTGAGGCTTGGGTAAATGCCGTGCTATCCGCATACACTTTATCCGTGCCGTGCCCTGGGTCTTTCTTCTCCCCGCGCTTCGCACTATTTTCCATAAGTGACTGCAAATCCCAGCTTTGCGCGTCAATTGTTATCGGGTACGAAGTCATTGTTTCACGCTGGAGATTGACAATATAAGTATTCACGCCTGTAGACACTGCAAGAATCAGCGCAATGCCAATAATACCAATCGAACCAGCGAATGACGTTAATATAGTGCGTGCTTTTTTCATGCGCAGATTCGTAAAGCTCAAGGCGATTGATGTGGCTAGTGACATAGATGCTTTGCCCATCGTGCGATGCACAGGAGCTTTTTGTTCAGATGAATCTACTGTGTATGGATTGCTATCGCCTAAAATATGCCCGTCTTTGAGATTAACAATGCGCGTTGCATACTGTTCGGCAAGCTCTGGATTGTGAGTAACCATAACTACCAGTCGATCTTGAGCTACTTCTTTCAACAATTGCATAATCTGCACTGAAGTTGCTGTATCAAGAGCGCCAGTTGGCTCGTCAGCAAGCACAATATCAGGATCATTGACCAAGGCACGTGCAATTGCCACACGCTGCATTTGACCGCCAGAAAGCTGATTAGGTTTTTTATGAATATGCTCACCTAATCCTACTTGCTCCAAGGCTTTGCGCGCACGCTCTGTGCGTTCTTTTTTGCTGACCCCACTAATAGTCAGTGCGAGCTCTACATTGGTAAGAATATTTTGATGAGGAATAAGATTATAGCTTTGAAATACGAAACCAATAGTGTGATTACGGTAGGAATCCCAATCGCGATCACGATATTTAGTAGTTGAAATACCGTTAATCACCAGGTCGCCGCTATCGTAGCGGTCCAGCCCACCAATAATATTAAGCAATGTTGTTTTACCAGAGCCAGAAGGTCCAAGTATAGCAACAAATTCATTATCACGAAGTGTTAGCGACACATCATCGAGTGCACGTTGCACAAAATCACCAGTTTTATATTGCTTCGTAATATGTTCTATGCGTAGCATGTACTCTCCTGTACTCGACGTTTTTCACTATGATTGTTCACTGTAATTCTTCACTAGATACTCATACTATTGTCGCATAGTCTTCAGCATTGCTATATAGTCCTATGCATTGCTCAGAGCTAAAGTGCCTTGCTCCATTTTCGGTTCTTCTTGTGCAGATTGTGGCAAAAATGGTGCTAATGCTGGTAAATCATCAAGTGAGTGCAATCCCAGTCGCTCTAAAAATTCATTCGTAGTGACCAAAGTAGCGGCATGTGATTGCTCATCCATACCCTGCTCCTCAATTAACCCACGTACTAGTAGAGAACGCACTACTCCATCTGCATTAACGCCTCGAATTGCCGCGATTTTTGCACGTGTAATAGGCTGCTGATATGCGATAATAGCCAGCGTTTCTGAAGCAGCAGCAGAAAGTTTAGCTGTACGATCTCCTGAAATAAAAGCGGCAACAATATCTTGAGTGGATGCACTATTGACTAATTGCCATGTATTATCTTGATGCCGCAGCGCAAAGCCGCGAGGTCTAGTAATGTGGGCTGTTTGCTCTTGCTCGTCAAACTGCACATTTCCAGCATATTCTTGCTGTAATTGCAACAGTACTTGTTCTACTTCATCAACCGATACCTCAAGAATATGCGCGAGATGCGTAGCAGTTTGCGGCTCGGCTGCCACGATAAGCACCGCTTCTACAGCAGTTGCTAATCCACCTGGCGCTTGTAAACCAAGTGGTAATTCGTCTGACTGCGACGGTTCATTTTCGTCAGTGCGTTGACTCATTCATACCTCTCAGGGCGGCAACATACATGGGTGGTTCAACTATGAAGTAAGGTGCATACGCCTTTTAAGCGCATGCACCTTAGCTTAACACGACTGATAGTAGTTACAATACTATCTCTTTGAGAGCGATTTACTCTTCGTCATCGAATGGGTCAAAGTCACGACGAACGCGGCGGCGCGGACGTTCGCTACGCTCTTCACGGCTCTGTCGATATTCGTCATAAGCATCATCCACAGCATAGCGAGACTCACGACGTGGGCGACGCTCATAGCGATCCTCGCGATCATAGTCACGCTCGGTACGGCGACGACGCGGACGCTCATCACGCTCGAAACGGTCATCATCCTCATAACGATCAGTGCGATCATCATTGTCATAACGACGGCGACGACGCGGACGATCACTGCGATCTTCACGGTCGCGATCATAGCCATGATCACGACGAGAACGGTGCTCACGTTCGCCTCGGTCGCCACGGTCAGCACGACCACGGCGCTCGCCACGCTCAGGACGAGCGTTATCCTCAGATTCCTCAAAACCTGGGATGGCAAGAGAAATCTTACCGCGATCATCAACGCCCTGTACTATAACTTCAACGTTATCGCCCTCTTTAAGCACATCTTCTACAGTGTCAATGCGCTCACCATTGGCAAGATTGCGAATTTGAGAAATATGAAGCAACCCATCAGTACCAGGTGCCAAGTTCACAAAAGCGCCAAAGCTAGTAGTCTTAACTACCTTGCCGTTATACTGTTCACCAGCAACAGGCACATGAGGGTTAGCAATCTGATCGATCAGCTCACGAGCCTTATCTGCAGCCTGACCACCTTCAGAAGAGATGAATACGGTACCATCATCCTCAATAGCAATTTCTGCACCAGTTTCTTCTTGAATCTGGTTAATGGTCTTGCCCTTAGGGCCGATAACTTCACCAATCTTATCCACTGGAACCTTGGTGGTGATAATGCGTGGAGCAAACTCACTCATTTCAGCTGGCTCATCAATGCACTCGGTAATTACTTCCAAAATAGTAGTACGAGCTTCTTTAGCCTGCTGCAGTGCTGCTGCCAGAATATCAGCTGGAATACCATCAAGTTTAGTATCAAGCTGCAATGCGGTGATAAATTCAGCAGTACCAGCTACCTTGAAGTCCATATCACCAAAAGCATCTTCTGCACCAAGAATATCAGTCAAGGTCTTATAGATCATGGTGCCATCAACTTCACCAGAAACCAGACCCATAGCAATACCTGCGACTGGAGCCTTTAATGGTACGCCTGCTGCCAACAAGCTCAATGTAGAAGCGCAGACAGAACCCATTGATGTAGAACCATTAGAACCAATGGCTTCAGATACTTGGCGAATAGCGTATGGGAAGGCTTCGCGATCTGGAAGTACTGGTACCAATGCCTTTTCTGCCAAAGCACCGTGACCAATTTCGCGACGCTTTGGAGAGCCTACACGACCGGTTTCACCAGTTGAGTATGGAGGCATCTCATAGTTATGCATATAGCGCTTATTTTGTGGACCACTTAATGCATCAACCTGCTGCTCCATCTTCAGCATGCCAAGTGTGGTAACACCAAGAATTTGAGTCTCACCACGCTGGAAGAGCGCAGAACCGTGAACACGAGGCACAATATCTACTTCTGCAGAAAGCGTACGAATATCGCGCAATCCACGACCGTCAATACGCCAATCCTGTGTCAAAATACGACGGCGAACAATCTGGCGTTGCAACTCTTTGAATGCGTTGCCTAATTCCTTTTCCTTCTCATCGTCATCCATATCAGTGAATTCAGATGCTAAGGTATCCTTGACCTGCTGCTTGATTTCAGCAATACGATCTTGGCGTGGGAGCTTTTCCGCAATAGAAAGTGCTTCATCCAAATCAGCATGAGCAATTTCATCAATACGTGCGTAAAGCTCGTCGGTATACTCTGGGAACAGCTGGAATTCCTTAGTTTCCTTAGCTGCGATACGGCGCAATTCTACTTGTGCTTCACAAATGGTCTTAATGAATGGCTTTGCAGCTTCCAAACCACCTGCTACAACGGTTTCATCTGGCTTGGTCTGCCCATCTTCATAAATTAGCTTCCAAGCATTGTGTCCGGCACCTGCTTCAATCATAGCGATAGCAACATCGCCATTTTCGATAACACGACCAGCTACAACAATCTCAAATACTGCGCGTTCGCGTTCGCTCCAACGTGGGAACGCCACCCATTGACCATCAATCAATGCTAAACGCACACCTGAAACTGGACCAGTAAATGGCAGGCCAGAAATCATAGTGGATGCTGATGCAGCATTCAGCGCGATTACGTCGTAGGCATCATCTGGGTTGATGGAAAGTACTGTTTCTACAACCTGCACCTCATTGCGCAAAGTGTGTGGGAACAGAGGACGAAGTGGGCGGTCAATAATACGGCATGCCAAAATAGCTTCCGAACTTGGGCGTCCTTCCCTGCGGAAGAAAGAGCCAGGAATACGTCCTGCCGCATACATTTTTTCTTCCACATCCACAGTTAGTGGGAAGAAATCATAGTTTTCTTTTGGACTTGAGCCTGCAGTTGTTGTGCTCAAGATCATAGAATCATCATCTAAATAAGCTGCTACTGCACCATCTGCCTGCTGTGCTAAGCGACCGGTTTCAAATCGTAATACGCGCTTACCAAACGAACCATTATCAATAATTGCCTCTACGGCTTTGATTTCGGGACCCTCCACGGGTTCCTCCTTACATGTTCATAACCTCTTTACCAGCACACTCAACATAACTTCATCTTAAACCTGTTTAAACCTGCTGGAAGGATATGTAGAACCCTTCTACACACCCTGTTACATCTTGTACATCACACGCTGTTGAATACTTCTAACTGTTATAGCTTATATGCAAAAGCGCCCGAGCATATGCCCGGGCGTAACAAAACTATCGGCGCAAACCAAGGCGCTCAATCAAGGAACGGTAACGTTCAATGTCAACGCGCTTGAGGTAGTCGAGAAGGCGACGACGGTCACCAATCATCAACTGCATACCACGACGGGAGTGGTGATCATGCTTGTGATACTTCAAGTGCTCAGTCAAGTCAGAAATACGCTTGGACAACAGTGCAACTTGGACTTCAGGGGAACCTGTGTCACCCTCGTGTGTTGCGTACTCACTAATAATTGCTTGCTTTTCAGCATTGCTAAGAGCCACAGCTCCTCCTTATACTCGTTGCGCGGTGCTACAACCACACTGGCTATAGCGCTCTGAATCCGCGGGCGAAATCACGCCAATCGACTATTATACACAACCCTTTGTCATTACTGCGAAACCGTGTTGAACATGTCCTATGCACTCGCAAAAAGAAATACATATAAGCAACACAGCTTGGTTTGCGAAAACTACATCCTGTCCAATGACACTCTATGCTTGTTGCATAACTACTGCTTGACTTTACGAAGAATTATTACAATGCAACTATCTGCCCGTATGTATGCATAACTTGCATATTGATTGCTATCTCTTATAAGGAGCAGTATATGTCTATAGAAAATCCAATGTTGCTTACGCTTAACAACGGCACTGTGATTCCACAAATCGGTTTAGGCGTATTCCAGACGCCAGATGGTGAAACTACCGAACAGGCTGTGCTTGCAGCACTTGAAACCGGATATCGTCATATTGATACCGCAATGATTTATGGCAATGAGGCTTCTGTCGGCGCCGCAATTCGCGAAAGCGGCATTGCTCGTGAAGATATTTTTGTTACTACCAAGCTGTGGAATAATGATATTCGCGCAGGACGTGCCAAAGAAGCCTATCAGGAAAGCCTAGACCGTCTTGGACTTGACTATGTAGATTTGTATTTAGTCCATTGGCCTGCAGCCGGTTGGCAGCAAGCATGGAAAGACATGGAAGACCTCTATCAGCAAGGTAAGGTTAAGGCAATTGGTGTGAGCAATTTCCAGCGGCACCATCTTGAAGAGCTTGCTCAATTTGCTACTGTTACCCCAGCTGCCGACCAGATTGAATCCTCGCCACAGTTTGATAACCGTGCACTTGCTGATTATTGCGCGGCTCACGGTATTGTTGTTGAGGCATGGAGTCCACTTGGTGGTACTGGTGGTAGTTTGCTTGCTGATCCACGGTTGGCAGCTATTGGCGAGCGCTATGGCAAGAGCCCAGCCCAGGTGGTTATTCGCTGGCATGTGCAGCATGGTGTGGTAGTGCTACCAAAGTCAGTTCATGCGGAGCGTATTGCACAGAATTTTGATGTGTTTGATTTTGCTCTTAGTGATGAAGATATGCATGCCATTGATGCAATGAATACTGGAAAGCGTAATGGCGCTGACCCAGATAATTTTAATTTCTAGTATACCTTGCAGCACGCCATGCATGGCATCAGCTACTTCTAGCTACATCTAATGTAGTGTACTGCGTCAGAGCTTGTGTCAGAGCAATAGCATACCGCACTAATGCCGTTTGGGGAGGTTCGCCTCCCCTTTTCGCTTTTATATATGGAGAATAGTAAAAATTTATCGCAGCCTTTACTGCATAAGCATTGGCAAACCACCAAAAATCGCCACTAGCAGTGCCAGTATTTCAATGAGGAAAAACAGAGTCATTGCCGACCAAGATCGCGTCAAGATATTGATTTTAGAATCTTTTTTAATAAGCACTAACATACCCACGTATACGACAGCAAAAACTGCAAGCGCAGCACCAGCGGCGATAATACCCATATTAAGCGCATTAACACCAAGACTTTCTTTACCGTAGATAACGAATGTTGCTGTCCAAAAGTTTAGACGCAATAACGCAATACCGCCAATAAACTGCTCTGCAGCAAGGGCAAGTAAAAAGAGTATTCTCCACAATACGTGTCGTGATTCAAGCACTGCCATTGCCAAAATGAGCAGCATAATGACTGTTATACTCCAGCCGAGTAAGGCCATTCCTTGCGCAGTAATATGTGAAGTAATACTGAGAATACGGTCGGTTTGATTCATGGCAAGCGAGCGCCCAAACCCATAAGGAGCACTAGCAACAACAATAAGTGCAAGAGTATAAGCAATAATACGCCACTTGTGTGTGCTGCGGCGCTCTTGCTCAGCTAAAGACAACTCACGAGGATGAGAAAGCGCAGGATCACTGACACGCACCTGCTGCTCTTGCTGGCGCTCATTCGCTTGCATGTTGGCAACCATACTGACACAAACTCCCGCATATACTCTACTGTACTAATCCGTACTCAACTTCGCGTACTAGTGTACACGCAAATTCGAGCATATGCGGGAAGTGTTGCATAGCATCAAGTTGCATAGCATCAAGTTGGTCAGTAACTGCATATCACTCATCGTTGCAGAGCGATCACCGTGGCAATAGCGCTAACAACTAATGAATCGTAGCTGGATGCTCAGGCTTGCGGTCAGTAAGCAAACCTGAGTAACAAGCTGGTTAGATTTCGCTTACACGCAGCAGGGCTTTAATCGTTGTGCGCTGATCCATAGCTTCATATGCCTCTTGGACTCGATCTAATGAGTATTCGCTAGTAAATACGCGCCCAGGATTGATACTGCCGCTCAACACAGCTTCGACAAGACGCTGCATATCATAGGTGCGCACTGGAGCAGGGCCGCCGCGCAATCCGACATTACGATAGAAGTTTGCAATGGTATCCACTTGCCCCTGAGGTAATCCAACGCGACCGACAATCGCACCCGCACGAGCTACCTTCATTGCAGTTTCATTGGAAAGCTCAGATCCTACACATTCAAGAACAGCATCTGCGCCGTAGCCGTCTGTTAGTGCAAGCACACGCTCGACAGCAGCATCACCGCGCTCTTCGACAATATCCGTGGCACCAAATTCTCGGGCTAAGGCTTGCCTATCCGCATGACGGCTCATAGCAATAATGCGTGAGGCTCCTAGCATATCTGCTGAAAGTACACCACACAATCCTACTGCCCCATCGCCAAATACCACAGCAGTATCTCCCGGCTTGACTGCAGCACTTACCGCTGCATGGTAACCAGTGGCCATCACATCAGATAATGTGAGTAGTGATGCCAATTGCGCGTCGCTAAGGTCTTTTGGATTGGCTGGTACTGGTACTAATGTGCCGTTTGCCAACGGTACGCGCAAATACTCTGCTTGGCATCCCATGCCGTCATTACTACCAAAATATCCGCCGTGTGGGCAGCTTGATTCAAAGCCTGCTCGGCATACTGGGCACTGACCACAGCTGTATGGGAATGGAACAATAACCAAATCTCCAGCTTGGGCAATGGTCACATTTTGCCCAATAGTTTCTACAATGCCGATGGCTTCATGTCCTGCTTGAGAATCGGCAGTCTTTTCTCCACTTCTAAACCACCACATATCAGATCCACATACGCATGCGCGCACTACGCGAATAATGGCATCTGTTGATTCTTGAATTTCTGGCATTGGTCGTTCTTCACACGCCATTTGCCCTTTGCCTTTGAATATTGCTGCTTTCATAATACTCCTATCAGTGTGTATCTGCTTATTCGATTGGTTTGTATATATCAGTGTTTATACGTATGCTTGAGCTTGCTCAGATTCCTGTGCAATACGGCGCGTAGTAAACCGCGACTGTTCAATAATGCGCTGGCGTTGCTGGTGTGAGACTTCATGAATCAAATCTTGATGTCCTTTCACAAGTCGATCCGCTTCATCAGTTTCACCTTGAGCAATAGCTCGCCAATACCGCTGTTTGAATGCCACATAGCGTTGTTGATTAAGCAAATCTTCCATCTGCTCGTGTAAGCGTTCTGCTTGTTCTTCTAAAAGTTCAATTTGCCGAAGTGCTGCAGCTTTACCCTGCGGTGCTTCTTGCATGTATTGGCGGATACTTGCTAATGGCATTCCTGTAGCTTGTAGACAAGAGATTGCTACTAAATTGTGAATATCCGTATCTGTATAGACTCGGTGTCTGGAGCTTGGATCACGTGCAATCGGTCCAATAATGCCAGCTTGCTCGTAGTATCGCAGTGTGCTTTCTGGCATACCGCATAATTCGGATGCCTCTCGTATCGTGTACCAAGTTTGCGTAGTGCTCATAGTTCTACCCTATGAACTTCAAGCGCTTGAAGTTCAAGTTCTCGCTCTTGGCGTGTCGTTTAATACCATGTTGTTACCTATGTCATCTTATCGATTACAGATATTTAATTACGCAGTATTTATGCTGCATTTTCTTGAGTTTTCCCTACATGAATTTTTTATATTCGATATAATAGGAGCGTTGTAATTCTCTAGGATTCATTGGGGATTCATACTTTGCAACACGTTGCAAAGTAGAGAGATAAGCGGGGAAAAATGATTCAACTTAAACGAACAATAGCTCGCGCTGTTGCAGGAGTAGCCACAGTAGCTGCTTGCGGCACTTTCGCGATTACAGCACCAAATCTGGCTTTAGGTCAAGATACATCAACTAATACTGTGACTGCATCTACTACTGCTAGTCGAGGTATTGATACGAGTGAAGGACTTGAACTTGGTTCTGGAGCTCGTGTTACATCTACCGTTTCTATTAATCAAGTCGGTGTTAAAGAAGAAGCTCTTGCTGCTGTGAAAAAATGGCGTCAGGACGCACTGGATACTAACGTACGATGGGTAGTTAACGGCAAAGAAAAAACAGTTGCTGATGCACTCACAACAATGGGGATTTCTCGCGAAGAATATCTTAATCCGAAATGGTCATACGCTATGGAGCGCTTGGCTATTCAACGCATCGCTGAAGTCTTATCATATGAGCTTGGTCATACACGTCCGAATGGAGGATCTCCTTGGACAGTCTCCTACAATGGTATTCAAAGCGGTAGTGAGATACTCTCCTGGGGCGATTCGACAGTAGCGCAGGCCATCAATCATTGGGCAACTGAAAAAGCAGATTGGGTTGGAAAAACCGGTGGAGTTACTGGGCATTACACTACTTTGATTAATCCTAAGTATTCCTCTTATGGTTTTGCTGGCGCGAATCAGTGGCGCTGGGCCGGTGAAGCTACAACACGTTCCGATAACGACAATCCAACAAACTGGTCAGGCGATTTAACATTCACCCTCCCAATGGAAGCCAGTCATTTCCAAAATGCAGAGCTTCAAAGCCCTGTTAGCCTTTCTGTTGGACAAACACACGCTATTGCAATGAGTGAAGTCTACTCTGGTGGTCAATATGATAATGACACCAATCTTCGCTATATTCTTTCACTTAAGAGCAGTGACACAAATATTGTTAGTGTTGATGGCGATAAAATTGTTGGCATTAAACCGGGAACAGCAACAATTACTGTAGCATCAGGTGATCAAACACGAAATATTACTGTTAATGTGGTTGCGGCTAAGATTACCGGTATTAGCAATCCAAACGGCATTACCGTCAAATCAGGTACTACAGTAGCTGACCTTGGCCTACCAACAACAGTTCACGCGACTTTTGACAACAACACTTCTGATGATGTGCCTGTTTCATGGAATGAGTTAACTGCCGAGCAACAGCAGACGTTGAAAGCTCGTCAAGGCGGTTCGTTTACTCTCTCCGGTACTGTTGCAGGTTGGGATAAGCCGCTGCAAATTACCGTTACCGTATCTCCTGCCACTGTAGTTAGTGCTGATATCTCAAATGCCGACAAGCAAGTACAAACTCCATCTGGCACAGCACCTGCACTCGCCAAGCAAGGTCAAGTAGTGTGGTCTAATGGCGATACTGAGATGGCAGATGTGCAATGGAATGCAATAGAAAAGTCGCAGTATACAAAGCGCAATGGAGGCACATTCACCGTTCAAGGCAAGCTTGCTGGCAAAACAGTAACGACCACTGTTACCGTGCTTCCTGCCAAGGTATCTAACATTGCACCAATTGCTCCAGTAACTACCGAGGCAAAAACTGCACCGAAACTACCTGAAACTGCCAAAGTCACATGGTCAAATGGTGACACTTCTGATGAGCAGATTACTTGGAATATCACCAATGCTGACTATGCCAAGCGTGGTGAAAAGCAAATTAGCGGCACCATTCTTACTGGCACAAAGCATGAGCAGACTGTTACAACAACGCTGACCGTCACTGCGAGTATCGTCAAGGTGAATAATCCAGAAGCTGTAACTACTCCATCTGGTACGGATCCAAAAGATCTTCTGCCACAGCAAGTCACCGTCACCTACTCTGATGATGAAAGTGAACAAGTTGCCGTCACATGGGCTGATAGCAGCAAGGACCAGTACACCCAAACCAAGGGTGGTTCATATCAGCTGACAGGAACTGTAGCAGGCACAACATTGCCAGCTACCATTACAGTGCATGTCACTCCAGCAACTCTTGATAAAGTAGATAATCCGACTGCCATCACTGTGGCATCTGGCACCAAAGAGGCCGATTTACAGCTACCAAAAACTGTAGTGGCACACTATTCTGATGGTACTGCTGCTACCGTACCAGTAAAATGGAATGCGCTGACTGACGAGCAAAAGGAAGTGCTTGCTGCAAAAGATGAGGGTTCATTCGCCCTTTCAGGTACTGCTGAAAACAAGAACGTCACTCTTACTATTAAGGTAATCGCAGCAACAATTACTGGTATTGTTTCTCCTGATGACATCACCGTCAATTCCGGCACTACAGCAGATGAGTTGCAACTACCTGCAACAGTTACCGTGCACTGGAGCAACGGAAGCACCAGTGAAGCTGCAGTACAGTGGAATGCACTGACTGATGAGCAGAAAGTTATTCTCACTTCAATCAAGGGAGGTAGCTTCACACTCGGTGGCGATGTGGCAGGCTACACTAAGCCTCAGCCACGCCTACTGATGCGACTGTTTGCAGCAGTAACTGGCGAAGCCACATCCACAGACGATGTCACTATTACTGTGCATGTCACACCTGCTACTGTCAGAAGTATTGCTCCATTACCTGATGTATCCACTGATTCTGGTGTTGCACCAAAGCTGCCAGAAACAGCATCGGTTACGTGGTCCAATGGACAGACCACGAATGAATCAATCACATGGAATAAGCTCGATACAGCACTCTATTCCACGCGTAATGCCAGTACATTCGAGGTTGATGGCACTGCTGCTGGATCGCCAGTGAAAGTAACAGTAAAGGTTCATGCTGCAGCTATTGTTTCCGTTGTTCCTCAAACACAAACTGTGGAAACCATAGCAGGAACGGCACCTGCAACCCTTCCATCAGCGACAGTCACTTGGTCCAATGGTGATACCGAGTCGGTAATGCCATCATGGGATGCCATCAGCGATAATGCAGTAGCCCAAGCTGGCGAATTCACTGAACAAGGCACGGTTACCGTAGATAGCCAAACCTTCAACGTGAGCGTAAAAGTGGTAGTCAAGGCTAAGGAAGAGCCAAAGCCTGAACCTGAGCAGAAGCCGGATTCAAAGCCAGCCGATAACCAGCAAACTGGCAAGAACAATTCCACAAATCAGCAGTCTACTCCAGCAAAGTCGGCTACACAGAGCAAACCAAGCACCACGCTTGCAGCTACTGGCGCTGCCATTGCAGCCATTGTAGTGCTCGCTGTGCTTGCTCTAGCTGTTGGTATCGCATTGCGCGTGCGATCCGCCAAGTCTACTACTGCTACTCAGTCGCAACACACTGAAGAGTAGTTTGCAGTAGTACAACAGCACAAAGTACAAAAACACTAAGGGCTTCCCCAAAAGGGAAGCCCTATTCATACGCGCAAAATTTACTAATATTTACAAATATTTATCAATACTTATTACTTATTGCACGTACTACTATTGCAAACGCTGAACATATTCCTCACACGCTGCCTGTACTTGAGCATCACTGATATTCATCGCACTATGCACTACAAATGGTTGAGCCCACTGCATCTTGGTGTACCTTGCTGTGGTCTTAAATGGCAAAAGCAAATCACTACCATTAACCCCATACTCGCCATCTTCACGATACTTATCACGATCTGCACCACAGCTGACCGCAATCATCAATTCCTTACCCTCAAGCGCGAAATTCGTACCATACGCCCAGCCATAACTCAATACCATGACTTCCCATTGCTTAAGCAAGGCCGGAGAGCTGTACCAATACATAGGGAACTGCCATACAATGCGATCAGCCCAAGCCAATGCTTCCTGCTCCGCTGCCACATCAATCTGGAAATTCGGATATAACGCGTACTCATCACGAACTTGCACCCCGTCTACAGTGCCAGCAGCTTGTGCAAGTGCACGATTGACTACTGATCCAGTTGATAATGCTGGATGAAAAACTTCAACTAGTGTATTCATGAACTACTACTCCTATTGCTCATTATTCCTGTTGCATTATATTGTGAAATATTGTAAAGATGTTTACTGCAATACTACCGGTTCAAGCCATTCATTGCTGGTAACAACTCCTGGAACAGCAATAGCAATATGACTAAACCATGAATCTTCTGCAGCACCATGCCACTCTCTTTTAGTGGTTTGCAATATACTTGCTATGCATTGTGCAACTTCAAGTCCACTTGAAGTCAAACCAACACGCATGCTCAACACACCCATACATCCGTGTCACGCCAATTGCTTGTCAGCTCAATACACTTGGCACTTTCATAATCTGGAATCACCAGAGTCACTAGAATCACCAACGCCTGCACCTATAGAAGAGGCTTCTCTTATACACCGCACACATACCATGCACAAGAGAAGCCCTGAACCCCCGAAATGAGTGGGAAACCCACTCAAGCCTGTAAACTTCCCAACCTGAAGTCCAATCGGTCTTTCGTCATTGAAAGCTTACAAACAGCAAGGGGTTGGTTTAGCGATACTGCATACCGCCGTCAACGATGACGGTTTGACCGGTGACATAATCAGCCTTATCGCTTGCCAAGAATGACACGACGCCTGCTACATCAGCTGGATACTCAAACCGATGCAACGCAATAGAATCAAGCATATCAGCCATATTCTGACCCTTTGGCTTGCCATTGAGCTTGCCAAGTTCCTGATCGATATAATCCCACATTGGAGTTGCCACAATACCAGGCGCATAACCATTAACAGTGATATGCTTTGGCGCTAACTCTTGAGCGGAAGCCTGCAAAATACCGCGAACAGCAAACTTGGTACCAGAATATGCTGGAAGAATTGGGAATCCTTCAAAACCGGCAATTGAGGAAGCACAAATAATCTTGCCCTTTTCCTTACCCAGTGCTTCAAACTTTGCTGATGCAGCTTGAATACCGTAGACTACAGAGAATACGTTAATCCTAAAAATACGCTCAAGCTGCGCTTCGGTCACATCAGCAATTGGCACAACATCACAAATACCAGCATTATTAACCAGCACATCAAGCGTACCTAGCTCATCTACTGCAGCATCAATCAGCGCAAACATAGAATCGCGCTGCGATACGTCAACTGCATGGAAGCATGCTCGCTGACCAAGTTCTTCAATAGCGGCAATCACACCTTGAGCCTTCTGCCGCTGCTGTTCCAAATCACCAATAGCAATATCAAATCCATCTTTCGCAAGCTGCATGGCAATACCTTCGCCAATACCCTGTGCAGCACCTGTAACTACAGCAACTTTACGTTCTGCCATTATTCCTTCTTTCACTTTCGTGAGAGAGTACCACTGTGTACCCGTATGGTCAGCAAGACACGGTCTAGCTCGTTGATCATCTTCGTTCAACGTAGACCACTGTAGTACATTTCACTCGCGCTGAAGGTAGGGCACGCCGAGCGTTTTTTAAAATCAACGCTTCTATTGCATATATGCTTTGTAATTCTATGCAACTGCTGTATTTATTCGTTCCATTCGGTAATCACATCAAGATTATCCGTGGGTCTGGTGCCATCATCATGCGTCACCCATCGCACGAGCAATTCGTCATATGCTGCTTGCTGCTTACACTGCACGACACCCTGTTTCATAAACGCTAAAACTGCTAAAAATCGTGCCACAATCTCTAATGTTGAGCTTGCATCAGCAATCAACGTATTAAACCGCACCGCCTGCCCTGCTGGAACACCTAGTAAACGGTCTCGAACTACTCCAGCTTCATGACGTAAATCCACCAGTGGCGCATGCAATTGATGTACGACTACATGATCTGGCGGCGCTAACGCAAGAGCCCTCGCAGCAAGTCGCGCTAAATCTTCAGCGCTCAGCGTCCACTTCAGCTGGGACACAATGGGAGCACTCGTAACTATCGGGGATGCAGGATGCGTGCGGTTGCCTAAATGCTCTCGCACACGCCTACGGAAATCTTCTCCAGCATTCTTAAAAGCCTTATATTGCAACAGTCTTGCAATAAGCAAATCACGTTCACGCAAGGCTTCAATATCATGCATTACCGGCTCTTGTCCGTTAGCATCTGGCAAAATTGCAGCACTTTTCGCTTCTACTAAAATTGACGCCACATCAATAAAAGCACTAGCCTCTTGCGTAAGCTCATCACCGGCAAACTGCGCAATATACTGCACAAATTCGGTAGTAATCTGCGCTAATGCAAGCTCAGTAATATCAAGCTCATGTTGTGCCAGCAAATTAAGTAGTACATCAAATGGACCGCTATACGCATCAAGTGCTACGAGAAACTCACGCTCAACACGATCGTCTTGAGTACGCCGAGTGCTTTGCTCATGAGATTGCTGCCCAACCGGCACTACTGCCCTACCTTACGACATGGTTGGCAATGAGCTCACGCGCAACCTCACGATACTCTTTTGCCGTTTTATGCTCAGGCGCATACATGGTAATTGGTGCTGCTGCAATTGTGGCATCAGGCAACTTAATAGATCGCGTAATTACCGTGTGGAACACCTTATCTTGGAATGCTTCATAAATACGGTCTAATACTTCTTGAGAGTGTAGCGTGCGCGTATACATGGTGACGAGTACACCTTGTACTTTCAATCGCGGATTGATACGTGATGTCACTTTTTCAATCGACTGCATAAGCAATGCCACACCACGTAATGCAAAGAATTCAGCAGCCACTGGAATAATTACGCCATCAGCAGCAGCGAGAGCATTAACAGTAAGCAAACCAAGAGATGGCTGGCAGTCAATAATAATAACATCATACTCGTCGCGCAATGGTTCGAGGACGCTTGCTAGTACACGTTCTCTACCTACCTCAGTTACCAACTGCACTTCTGCGGCAGATAAATCAATATTCGCCGGAATAACGTCAAGCCCCGGGAAGCGCGTATGATGCACTACTTCATGTGGATTAAGCGTTGTATCAAACATTGCCGTATAAATCGTGGTATCAATACTATTGGCGTTAATACCTAATCCAACCGATGTAGCTCCCTGCGGATCTAAATCAACAATCAAGACTTTGCGACCGTACCCGCTTAAAGCACCAGCGATATTGATTGATGATGTGGTTTTTCCTACACCACCTTTTTGATTGCACATAGCAATAATAGTTGCTGGACCATGGTGGTCTAATGCTGCTGGTGCAGCAAATGTTTCGTATTCACGTCCCAAAAGATCAGTTGGCATACTCTCAGAGTACCAACATGGCTTCCGCTTTGTGAAATCGTGTTTTGCATTGTATAACTTATCGAGCACGAGGATGTGCCAACATATACGATTCCATCAGTAATTGCGGAGAAACATGAGTATAAATCTGCGTAGTCGTTACCGAAGCATGACCCAGTAATTCTTGCACAGTACGCACATCAGCACCACCTTGAATAAGGTGCGTAGCAAACGAATGGCGCAAGGTGTGCGGGTGCAGCGGCACTTGCAGACCGGCACGATTACCGGCATCTTGTACCACATTCCACATGAGTTGGCGAGAAAGTCGCTTGCCACGCGTATTCAAAAAGACTGCTTGTAATTCAGCTTCAGTTTTGGCACGTTGCATTAATACTGTACGCCCAGAAGATAGGTACACTTGCAAAGCCTCACGAGCATAAGAACCAACTGGCACGAGACGCTGCTTATTGCCTTTACCAGTAAGTCGAGCTAAACCGCGTTCCAAATCAAGATCCTGCAAATTGAGCGCCACCGCCTCAGAAACGCGGCAACCGGTAGCATACATAAATTCCAACAGCGCACGATCTCGATAAGCAAGAGCCTGCTCATACTCGCTACTCGTAGCATCAGCTTGAGCAGGCACACCTGTAGCTTCTAATAATTGCTGCACTTGCCCAATACTTAATACATCTGGCAAATGCTGCGCCATATGCGGAGCTTTCACACTATGAGACACATCGCTATCTACAAAGTCTTCTTGTAGTGCAAAACGATGCAATTCATGGATACTGGCTAATCGTCTGGCCCGACTTTTAGCACTTTCTTGAGCAAGTGAAGTAATAAACTGCTCTACAAGTGTTGTATTGACTTGTGCGAGGTCAGCACAGCCCTGATCTTGGACAAATTGCATATAGCGCAAACAATCAGAACGGTATGCGGCAAGTGTTGCAGGAGAAAGTCCGCGTTCAATACGTATATAGGCAAGAAACTGTTCAAGTAACTCTTCAAATGAAGTGTTCAGCACGTTCCCACGATGCGACTGGTCTGCGCTAACCATGCTGTTTGCCTGTCAGTACATCCATAATCGCACTCAATTGCGCAGTTGGCTGTGCATTAAATGGGTCAAGTAACTGTGCTTGCATCGAGTAGGGCTCTTGTAATTGCACATGCGTCCAATCCACACTGTAGCGCATATCCGTATGACGCACTGCTTGCAAAAACTGCGCACGCAATTGTGCACGGGTACCGCGCGGCGCATGATGTAAAGCCTGCTGCACATCAGCGTCTTGCATCAATACCTCCATCTGTCCGCTCGATACAAGCTTGGAAAATATTGTACCGTTAGCAACATCATGATAATCCAAATCAAGCTGCTGCAATTGATCAGCGTTCAGTGTATGACCTTGCTGTTTAGCTCTGTGCTGCAAGCCTTCAATAATGCGTAACTTGCATGCCCAATCCACCCAAGAACTTAAGTATTGCCACCGACCACTAGCCAGTGCATCAAGCACCAACTGCCAATGCTCAAGCACACGCTGCACCTGAGGGAAAGCAATATTGGTGTCTTCACTATGCCCACGCACGAAATCACGTACCACGCGCAAGTACTCGCGCTGTATAGCAAGAGCACTCATACTTCCACCATGCGCTAATGCCAAAGGAGCTGTTCCTGTAATATCCTGACTTACTTGGCGTAACGCCTCAGTTGGATTCGCTAATTGCAGGTGGGCAAATGGACCATCACCGGCAATATCTGTACGCAATACATCTTGTTCACTCGACTCACCAAGCGCTCTTGCCCTACACGCAGCCTCAATCACACACAACACCAGATGCGTGGTTGCTAACTTCATCCATGTTGCAACCTGTGAACGATTTGAATCCCCTACAATCACATGTAATCGTCTAAACAAATCAGAATCGGCATGCGGTTCATCGCGAGTATTTACCATAGGACGCACGCGCGTAGTGGCGCTTGAAATTGCATCATCAAGGAAATCAGCACGCTGAGTTAATTCAAACCCGTATGCATTTTTGCCACTGCCGCTTACTCGTCCAGCGCCGGTATACAGCGAGCGCGTTACTAAAAACGGAATCAGCTCATGCTCGATAGCGCGTAATGGCACTTGTCTGCGCAGTAAATAGTTTTCATGGCATCCAAACGAGTGCCCTTGTGAATCCACATTATTTTTGAACACATGCACACGAGTATGCTCACCATACTGTGTTGCTAGGCGCTGCTGGCACGATTGCGCTAACCGCGCCATAATCTGCTCGCCTGCAGCATCTTGTGCTACCGCTTCGAGTACTGTTCTAGATTCTGCGGTCGCATACTCAGGGTGTGAACCAACATCTAAATACAGCCTTGAACCGTTATCCATATACGTATTGGTAGATCGGTCGCGCGAAACCACGGGTTTGAACATTTCCATAGCAACCTGTGTCGCAGCTATTGGCTGATTAGCACCAGTAACTGCCACACCGTACTCTGTTTCAATACCAAAAATTCTAGAATAATGCGGTATTTGCGACCACCCTGCATGGCGAGTAACGCGCGAAGTCGCAGCAAGTGGTGTGCGCCTGCGTTGGGAAGCAGAATGTGGATCGGTGCTACTGGTGCGTAGCTGTGGCATAGTTTTTACTCACCGCCCTGTTGCACAAAACTTGATACATACTCTTGGGCATTGGTTGCAAGTACCGATGCAATATCGTCGAGTACTGCATCAAAGTCCTGAGTTTGTGCCTGAAATTGTTGGCTGTGCTGCGCCTCTTGCTGCGCTACCACTTGGTCTTGCTGCGCTGACGATCGTTGTTGTTGCTCTTGTGGCATACTTCCTCACTTTTGCATGGTGTTACACTGCATAGCTTCATATTGCATGGTGCCATATTGCACAAGTTGCAGTCGCATTGCGCGGTGTGCATTACTTCGTTTCCGGCTCATGCTTACCATGTAACACTTACCGACTTATGCATACCGGCTCATGCTTACAGACTAGTGCGCTCGCGATGCTTGTGCAATACCTAGTTTCCCATGTGAGCACGCAAATATGGGGTTAATGCGTCAGTAATCGGACCATTAGAAGCCACAATATCGTTATTTTCACCCCATACTATTTCACTACCATCCCAGCGTGAAAGCCTGCCTTGTGCCTCCCACACCACAACTGCCGCTGCAGAGACTGCAGGAAAATCCCATGAATGCAATGTTGGTTCAAAATATGCGTCATAACTACCATCCGCTACACGGCACAAATCCATAGATGCAGGCCCAATGCGCTTAATATCGGCTGGCATACCGGCAATATCGGAGACGGTTTCTAACGCACGGTGCGATTCATCAGAGAAGTATGACATGCCGAAGCACAATACGGAGCCTTGTAGTGTTGGTGTGGTTGTTGGCATGATTTTTTCGCGTTTCTCTTCTCCTGCAGCATTCACGCGAATACGAATAGCACCCTGGCCTTTAGCAGCAATATAGGTGGTGCGTAATGCTGGAGCATGCACAATACCCATTGCTGGATACATTTCACCTTCATTATTCACGTGCAGCAACGATACGGTAATCGTCCACTCAGGCATATTACGGGCATAGTTAATTGAGCCGTCAATATGACCAATACACCAGTAATATTCTCCGGGCTGGCGCGCAGATCCAACAGCTTCCCAATCCTCAAAAGGCGCAATCTGCCGTATGCGCTCGTGGCAAAAGCGCATAACGCGCTCGTCAATTTCTGAGGAAATTTGCATACGGCGATCTTGCGCTTGTTGTGTTTGCTGGTCTAAATCATGTGGCTTGAGCTGGTCTCCTAAAGCATACTGTCCAGCTTCAGTAACTACAGCAACTACTTGTAAGGCAAGTTCACGTAAATCCATTTGCACTCACTCTCTACATTCTTTTATAGTGTGCATGGCCATATTGGCTCTCGTCTAGCTATAAACACGTATATAAAAACGTATCGGTTTTACCTACTACCCTCTAATACGGTTTTGTCGTTCTCTATTTCTGCCTATTTCCTACTTATGTATACTTCTATGTGATTAGTTTGCTATGAGCTATTCTAGCGGCACTCCTTTACCGCTACCAATGACGCAATACATCCTCAATACTGGAACTGTTAGCTATTACTTGTAAGCGTCGCTGAGTAGCAGCATCATCGGGAGTCTGCATGCGTATATCATGGATGTTTCCCTCTGTATCACACACTACTATAGAACTCCATGAGAGCGCACGAATAGACTGAGGCCATTTATTCAACAAAGCTACACGAAGTCGCGCTCGGTCGGTGAGCCCTTGTGTGTACAACGCACGGTACTGTTCTGCCTTGCTATTAGGAATGTTATCAAGGTTTGGCAGAGGCTGTACATTACCCGAGACTTTGGCATAAAGTGATTCTTCTGGATCAAGCGCTCCCCATGCAATATCGCATGCCGCGCACTGTGCAGCTGCCCAATTAGTGTGTAACTTGCGGCGAATACGCTCAATTATCTGCCATTTGAGCAACCACTCAATACGACTTGCTGCATCGCGCGCAAAAAGCCGTTCCTCATCGCTTATCCCTGTAAGAGTATCAAGGTCATCAAGCACTTGCTGCCATAACTGCATAACGAGTGCTGTATCCTGATCCGGCCAGCATACTAGCTGCTTCTCGCGATTTATGTCACCAGAATTTTCACTTTCATCGTCCGCAATTCCGTAAACCGCCGCACCAACACTGTGTACTTCATCAAACAGCCTATGTTGTATTTCAAGCGCTGTAAGCTGCTGACCGCTGCGCACAGGAACTTTTACTTGCAAAGCAAGATCATGCGAAAACTCATGTATGGCACGCACTGGATCCTCTGGTACTACACCATCTAATAACGCCGCAAATGCCGCAGGAGTGTATTCCTTACATGCCGGGTCATAGGCACATTCAGCAAGCCACGCCAACATGGATGTTGCTCCAAGTTTTATCATATTTGGGATAGGCATACAGTTAGCATCCCCCGAAATTACGTGCAATCGGCGCATAGCACTACTGCTATGTGATTCATCGCGCGTATTAACTATAGGGCGTTCAAAAGTAGTTTGCAGACCAAGTTTGGCATGCATAAAATCTGCACGCTGGGAAATTTGAAAACCCGCCCGCTCACTTCGCTCACCAATCCCTACCCTGCCAGCGCCAACCAGTACAATACGCGAACTGAAATGGGCAAGCATAAGATCAGCGAGTTGCTCAAACGGCACTATTCGTGATATTTGGTAACTCTCATGCGCTCCCCAACTAGCTCCCTTGCCATCAGTAGTTGAGCGATACAGGTGAATATTACGCCCTTGAGTTTGTAAGATCTGCGCGGCAGACAGCATGAGCGTATCACCCAGCATAGTGGCAGCAACTGCTGCGCGAGGAGTATTAACTTCCGCACTCGAATACTCAGGGTGCGCATGGTCTACATAGCAGCGAGCGCCAAAATCACTTACCGTGTTGGTAATAAAACGCTGAGGCTCATCCGTGAGCATATCAGCACGAGCGCTGGCTCGCGGCAAATGGTATCCACGCGCATCATTGATAGGGTCTTCTCCTCGATAATCCCATCGAATATGACGCCGAGCTGAGGTAGCTACAGCATCAATTACATCAAAGGAAAGTTGAACAGGATTAGCATTGGGATGATCTCTGTCAAGAATGCCATATTCAAGTTCAGTACCCATTGGACGCAATACACTCACGCTTACCACCTTATGTTTACTGTCTTATTGCCGTACACATGCCGCAATCAATGCCACAATATCACCTTCAGTCGCAATATCGTTAAGTCGCGCCCACTGGCTCGGATTAGCTTCACTAGATTGTGCAGCAAGCTCTTCATATTCGCGTTCTACTGCTTGATGCACCAGCGCCATACTCATAGGCATAAATTGCAAAGCCGCTTCATCATTCTTCATCGTGTAAGCTGTGACATCAGTTGGTGTTGATTGTGCTTTACTAATCGTCGCTTTAATAGCAGCTGTTTTTGCACGATCTACAATATTGCGTAGCATTGCACCGCTTATTAAATCAGCAAAATAAATCGGTCGCAATACTGTTTGCGCACTACCCGCTTGCATTTTTTGTTCTTGCAACTGGCATACTAATCGACTGCTATCGCGTGTAAAAATATCCTCAATCATGGCGCTGATAACATCTTGCGCATTCACTCCAGATTCAAAAGGCAAGTCGTCAGTAATATAGTGACTTAAAATTGCAGCAGCCTGTGCCCTATCTGGGCGAGCAATATGTACTTTAATATCCAATCGCCCTGGGCGTAATACTGCAGGATCGATCATGTCAATTCTGTTTGAAGCGCCAATAATAATCACATTATGTAAGGCTTCTACACCGTCAAGCTCTGCAAGAAACTGCGGCACAATTGTTGTTTCTACATCAGAAGAAATGCCTGTTCCTCTAGTACGTAGCAGCGAATCCATTTCATCGATAAACACTACGACCGGTCGTCCATCGCGAGCGCGCAATCTGGCACGTTCGAACATTTCTCGCAGCAACCGCTCAGATTCACCGACATACTTACTGAGTAATTGTGGACCTTTCACCGAAAGAAATACGCCCTTACCGCCCTGACGCTCAGCTAACGCATGAGCCAATGCTTTAGCAATCAGCGTTTTACCATTACCCGGAGGCCCATATAGCAACACTCCACGAGGCGGCACTAAATGATAACGCGCAAAAGCATCGCTGTAAGCAAATGGCAATTCAACTGCATCTCGTATTTGCGATATTTGTGCGTCAAGCCCGCCAATATCTTCAAATGTCGTATTTGGCACTTCTTCAAGCACTAAATCACTGTCTTCACGCTGGTCGATAACTTCAAGCGCAAACATAGCGTGCACATCTAAGCACACCATACTGCCCGGTTTGATTAATGTGTGAGCCAATTCTCCAGAACGCAATACTATGCTGAGCGTACCCGACTGATCCGCAACCTGTAATCGTCCATCCTCAAGTACAGTATCCACTATGCGCACCGGACCTGTAGACGGTAGCTGCCTCGTATCACATAAAATCAAATTGTCATTAACCAGCACCGTTTGTCCAGCACTGAGACGGTGAACATTCACCGTAGGTGCTACTCCTACCGACATCAGTCGCCCGCTGAGCGTCACTAATGCTGTAGTATGGCGCACACCATCATCATCCGTATACGACCCGTCAATACTACGAAATGTAGCAACGGTAAGCGGCGGATGTGATAATCCTGCAAGCTGCGACTTAGCAATTTTCAGTTCTTGACTAGCACGAGTTAATGCAGCTGCGAGCGCATGATTTTTCTGCATCAGTACATCAGCATGACGAGCCAACTCAGCGAGTTTGCGCTCGCTTTCAGTGGCTGCCTGCGTATTGTGAGTATCGCTCATCGTACCCTCCCTAAGTGGGATATACCAGTTCTGCAATCTATTGTGCCCATATTTATAAGCAAGGGCAAGAGCATACTCCTTACTTTCCCACATTGCGTAACAGTGCATACTTCATGCAATATGTTTGTTAGAGTGTTGCTATGAATTCAACTACTCCAGCACACAGCGACCCAGATCAGCACAGTACCTCATTGCACACCAAGGGCTCAGACATAGGCGAATCGCAGAATAATGCAGTATCGCGTAATAATGCCCAGTTGCAGAACAATGCGGTTAGGGGACTTATTGTTATGGATATTGATGCCACAGTAATTGATGAAGAGGTTATCGACCAGCTGGCAATGGTTGCAGGAGTAGAAGACCAAGTTGCCCCTATTACAGCACAAGCAATGCGCGGCGAACTGGATTTTGAGCAAGCGCTACGACATCGTGTGTCACTACTTAGAGGCTTGCCAAGTAGTGTATTTGCGCAAGTGTATCGCACCTTACATCCTACGCATGGCGTGCGTGAGCTTATTGAGACTGCGCATCAACATGGGTTCAAAGTAGGTGTAGTTTCTGGTGGTTTCCACGAGGTTGCAGATATGTTAGTGCGTGATTTACATATTGATTACTGTTTAGCGCATCGCCTTGAAATAGCCAATGGTGTACTTACAGGCAATGTTGAAGGTGATATTGTCACTAAAACACGCAAACAGCAAATGCTGAGCACTTGGGCACAAGAGTGTGGTCTTTCCATGGATCGAACAGTAGCTATTGGCGATGGTGCGAATGATATTCCTATGATTCTTAGTGCAGGTGTGGGTATCGCATTTTGCGCTAAACCCAAAACCCGTGCCAGCGCGCCTTTTGCTATTGATACCCGCGATCTGATGCTGGCTTGGCCGATTATTGCTCAGAAACTGCATATTACCAACTAATACGCAAATCAGCATGGGTATCACCTGACGCTGTATATCACCCTTGTATACGCCATGCCAAATGCGAACTCGTTATCGCTTGCGCAATAGGCTGATAAACATTTGGTCGCTGTGATGCAAATGTTCAAAAAGCGTCACATCTCCTGGTCGATTAGGCAACGGCATCGGCTTGCATACTCTACGCAATACCTCGGTGGTATCAAGCCTTTCCACACGCTGCGCATACTGCGGGTCTGCTAGCACATCATCTACAATTTGCACAGTTTCTTCTACTACCGGAGAGCATGTGACATACGCGATAACACCACCTGACATTGTGGCGTCAATACCGGAACGCAATAATTGCGCTTGCAATTGCGTAAGATCATCAATATCTTCTGGTCGCTTACGCCATCTTGCTTCGGGACGGCGACGCAATGCACCTAAACCGGAGCAAGGCGCATCAACCAGTACGCGCGTAAACTGTTCGCGCATATGTTTGCCAAAATACCTGCCATCATGCTCATACACGGTATCCACAGCTTCACTCGGTAGCCCTTCAATATTGCTACGCACCAAGTTTGCACGATGAGCACTTGGCTCATTCGCACTAACCACAATATTGCGTTCAGCAGCTAGAGACGCTATTAATGCTGTTTTTCCACCAGGACCCGCACACATATCCAACCAGTGAGCGCGTGCCGATATTGGCATACTTGCTAAACTCTGCTGCTCGTAATCCGACGCCTGACCTTCAACCGAAGCGTGTGCCAGAGCCAAAGCAGCACATTGACTTCCCTCATCCTCTACGCCAACCAGCTTATGTTGTATGGCTGGAATCTGCGCTGGATTTACACCGCTAACACGTAATGCGTATGGGCTGAGCAGCCCCTCTTGTACTACTGCTCGGCGTGGCAATTGTGCTTGCAAATCCTCTTGCGAAATAGCTTGACCATGGCGAGCCAGCGTGACCATAGCAGGTTGGTTATCCTCCTCTAGCATGCTACTTACTACCGCCATAGCATCACCTTCTTCATCATACCCAGCATGCTTCCACGCCTGATACAATGCTTCAACAATCCATTTCGGGTGAGAATACCGCACAGCAAGACGTTCAAATTGGTTATGGCTATCAATACGAGAAACAATCATTGACTGCCACGTCTGCAATGGCTTAGCAATAATTTGGTGCATTACTGCATTAACAAAGCCAGCTCTTCCTTTGCCATACAGTGATTTCGCTAATACTACAGTACTGGCACCAACAGCGTGTGGCGCAATTTCCATCCACAATGCCTGATACGTGCCAAGCTCAAGAATAGGTACTATCATGTCATCAATATCGTCAAGAGCACGGTGCGCAGCAGCCGCAATAATTGGACGAATCAGCCCTCGCCAGCGCAGTACTCCATACACAATATCGGTTACTAATGCGCTATCCGCTGTGCTTAATTGCGCATGCGCACATAGTTTTGGCACTAACAGATTACTAAAACTATGCTGCTCATCAATCCGCAGCAGCGCCTCGTAGGCAACGCGCCTTGCATCAGCATGACGGGGTATTTTGCGATTTGCTTGAGATGCGCCTCGAGCTGACGCCTGCTGATGTGGTTCTTGACCTTGTGCACGTCGATTTAATGTTTTTGCCGAACGATGTTGACGTTGTCCAGCAAGACCTTGAGCATTCATATTCACCTATGTTCATACACAATTGCTATTCGTCACATAGTACGTATAAGACTATTATATACAATTTGCACCATAAGCACACTACTTGGCTAGCACGGCATCACTCAAGTGTGCTCCACGTGCCCAATCTGCAGCACGCATAACTTTTTTGCCTTGCGCCTGCACTTCAAGTAGTTCTATCAAACCTTGACCGCAGCGCAGCCATACGTGACGTTTGTCAGCAGCAATGCGTCCAAGCGCAACATCTTCAAGATTAACACCAGCAAACCCACGTTCCAGT
Organism: Galliscardovia ingluviei; assembly: GCF_014635685.1. GTDB lineage: Bacteria > Actinomycetota > Actinomycetes > Actinomycetales > Bifidobacteriaceae > Galliscardovia > Galliscardovia ingluviei. Next base: position 176,362 of record NZ_BMDH01000001.1, on the reverse strand, counting down.
ACAGTTTGCGCATCTTCAGATGGCACACACTGGGCACGCAATACTCGTAACAGTATCCCATTATCAGGCTGAGTGGCATCGGTTAAGCTCACCCAAGCTCCGGGAGCCGGAGCGCATGCACGAATCTGATTGACTATCTGTTCACACGGCGCGCTCACTGCAATATGAGCATCATCATGGGTGATTTTTGCAGCATAGCTCACGCCCTCTTCGCTTTGCGCATGCAAAACAGCTGTACCGTGCGCTACCTGTTGCAAAGCATGCACTAAAAGTGGCGCCTGCTCTACTGCCATTCGTTCAAGCAGCTCACCAGCATTCTCTTCATCAGCAATTGCTGTAGGCTCTTGCGCCACAATAGGGCCATCATCCATGCCTACGTCAATACGAAATACGGTAGCTCCCGTACTCTCCATACCCTGCCAAATAGCACGTTGAGCAGGTGCTGCCCCTCGCAATGTTGGCAATAGAGAGAAATGTAAATTAAACCAACCTTGCGGCAACGCCTCAAGCACTGGACGTTTTAAGATATTGCCAAAAGCAACCACTGCTGCTGCATCAACATGCAACGTGCGCAAGGTCTCTAACCATTGCTCACTATTAGGATTATCCTCATATACTGGCAATCCTAGTTCAAGTGCTCGCGTCTTTACTGGACTTGGTTTGAGCTTACGCCCACGTCCACTTGGTGCATCAGGTCTTGTTAATACGGCAACAACATCAATATCATCAGCCGCTACTAATGCTTCTAGTGAAGGAACTGCCACCTGAGGTGTTCCAGCAAAAATAATACGCACGCCTTCTCCTTGACCTAGCATTGCACAATACTATGTACCCAATTGTCTAGATTACACTATTGCACTAGCATATGCACCAACAGCAAACTATCAATATATATCAAACTATCAATGCATCAATCCATCAGCTCATCAGATCATTAAGATGTAATGGCTGAGCTAAAGGCACACCGTAGCGTATAAGCTCTGCACGTACTTCCTGCATATCACTTAAACGAATACCGCGCATGCCCACAGCATTAGCACCAACAATATTCATAGCTTTATCGTCAATAAACACACTTGTTGCCGCATTAATACCAAACTGGCGCAACGCATACTCGTAAATATCAGCATGTGGTTTGCGCAATCCAACATTGCCTGAAACAACTGAGTCCTGCAACTGCTGCAGAATTGGGCAATACTGGTAAGCAATTGGGAATAGCTCTTTCTCCCAGTTTGACAATCCCCATACGCGAATCCCCAAAGATTTCAACTCTTGCACCAGCACACGTGCACCTGGAACCACGCCAGTTAAAGAATCTTCAAAATTAGCAATATAGTATTCTAAAATTGAAGCCCAAGGCTCGCCGTGTGTTTCACGCATCCATGCTATTGCTTCCTCCTGTGATACCCCTGCATCCATGCGGTCATTAACATCATAAAAACCTGAAATATCATTATCGAGAAATGCGTCAATCACATCCTGCGCATACCGTGGTTTGAGTACAGATTGCGGATCCCACGTAATAAGCACATTGCCAAAATCAAAGACTACATCAGTAATTGGCTCATGCAAATGCGCAGCTGCCTGTTGTTCAGCCACCATAACGTTATATTGCATTTGCGGCTCTCCTGGCCAACCTTTCATACTGCCTCCTTGCATTGTGTAACTACGTAACGCAACTACTACATAAGAACTATTGGATGTATCACCTACATACTACCTATACATGAAACGCTACCTATAGGCAAACTAGAGCTACTTAAATAGGTTGAATCTGCACAACATATGCGCTCGGCAAGTCTAGAGCACATCTTTAGGATCCATAGCAAAACGCAATTCCGTACGAGCCCGTCCTGCAGCATGTTTGGCAATACTAGCACGCAGTCGCAGCGCAAGTTCATCACGCTGATCATGAGATACACGAATAATGGCACGCACACGGTCTTGAGCAATATCAAGCTGCCCACGCTCGTTAGGTTCAGGCGCAATCGGACGCGGCCCTAATACACTAGGCCAATCCATATCACCACAATGTACAGTTGCCCAAGGCCCATCCAATACTCCAATATCATGAAGCGTTTGGGTCACTGCATCACGCTCTCCCCAAACAGTAGCGGCACTTATAACCGGAGGAAACACCGCGGCAGCACGCTCTTGAAGCTCTTCTTGTGCCAAGATACTCGAATCCCACTGCATCAGTGAGTTTGCCATAGCTTCATCTGCTTGCCCAATCAAGAGCACTTGCCCTTCATTCGCCCTGCTTGCTGCCATAGAAGCTGCCTGCATCCACTGCTGAAGCATATCAATACGCGCATCAATACCTTGAGCATACAAACTTACCCAAGCATCAATCAACAGCACTGCCCGATAGGTGCCATACCCATGAGGTGTAGTAACCCTCGGAATAGCGCCATAACTTGCCAACACTACTACGCTACTGTAATCAATTTGTTCCACAATACCGCGAGGCTGGTCTGGATTAGATACCACAATAGGCACATTACGCAGTACATCGCGTAATTCTTGTACTGTATCGAGCGATCCTACACGCACTGTTTGCAGTTGCGTGCCGCCACATTTCGGGCACGAAAAATGCACTGCCGGAGTACCACACCATGCACATTGTGGTGCGTACGCTTGTGCAGATTGTAGCGGCCCTTGGCAAATATGGCATCTTGCAAGTGTATGACAAGTGCCGCAAGCAAAAACAGAACTTGTACTCGCATGCGGCATAGCAACAAGTACTGGACCTTTTTTCAATGCTTGATACACTGCTTCTACCGCACGGTGTGGCAAACGTGTATGCGCTGTTGGGTCGCCTTGCTGTGTAGCATCTTCCGGATTAAGCCAACGTACCCACGGCATATGTGTTTTCAACGTGGCACGATATGGGATAACTTCACTGGCTTGACGTTGCTCTATCTGCCACTGGCTCATAGCAGAACGAGCATGGGAAGCCACAATCAAAGTACCATCATGGCGGCGAGCGCGCAATGCGAGCACGTGGCGCACTTGCGGATAAGGCATAAACCCATCGGCATACTGATACACATCATCATCGACGACAATATATACCGGTCGCTTGGTTAGAGGCGCATACATGGTGGCTCGCAGTCCAATCACGCAGGACACTTGCCCACTCGCTAGTGCCATGTATCCGCGATAGCGTTCTTCTGGAGTCATTGTGGAATATAGCGTCACCACATCTCCGCTGTATATTCCTGATGCTTCATCTTGGCAAGTAAATGGAGTCAGTCCGTAGGCCGCTAAAGCACTAGCCATATCAGTAAGGCGGCGCACATCAGGTAATACAACAGCTATGCTTCTGCCCTCAAGTAAGCCCTGTACTACTACCCAAGCGAGATCCTTAGCCCACAGACGAGGCCCGGGCAGAGTTTGATATACCACTGTTTGTGTGGCATGAGCTTGTAGCGCATTACGCAGCTGGTCACTACCAGAATACTGGGATTGTATTCTTTTCCATGCTTGTTCTGACGATTGTTGAATATGCTCGGTACGAGTACCAAACGGTAATTGTGTATTATGCCGCTGCGTGCGCTCGGCGCGTTCTGTAAGCCAAGTATCAACCCGAGCAACTCGGGGAGGAATGGCAAGCCGAATAATATTAGCGGGAGTACCACCGTATGCATCTGCAATTGCTTCAATATCGCCGCGCATTGCCTCATCTGCAACAATTACCGGTGAAATAACGCGCTCTAGAAACCGCAATGATGCAGTAGGAGTATCGCTATGCTCCTGACGTTTCCAGATAATACCGTCAAGCAACTGGTGACCAAATCGCACACGCACACGCACACCTGGTAATGCTTGACTATCTTGCGACTGGTCTACAAGATAGTCAAACGTTCGCCCTAAATGTGTGGCTTGCACATCAAGCATTACCGAAGCAATAGGCTTATGATCAGCCGGCACATGGATTTTATGGTTGGCGCGTTTGCGCTTACGTGGAGCCAATCCATCTAATGCCAGCTGCTGCGCCTGTTGAGCAATTTGCTGGCGTGCAGCAATATCATTATGCTCTTCATTGCTCTTTGGCGAACTCGACATGTCCAATCACCAGCACTATGTGTATTACATTTACTTCATTGCAGCAATAACCTGTTGTAGCTGCTGGACTTTATTAGTGTGTTCCCATGTAAATTCTGGTAACTCGCGTCCAAAATGACCATAAGCCGCAGTCTTACTATAAATCGGACGAAGCAAATCAAGCTGGTCAACAATAGCTGCAGGACGCAAATCAAACACCTCATGCACTGCATGCTGAATCATTTCGCGGCTGATACCTTGTGCCTCAGTGCCGTATGTTTCCACATCAATAGAAACAGGATCAGCTACACCAATCGCATAAGCAATCTGCACTTCTACACGATGCGCAAGACCAGCGGCAACAATATTCTTAGCTACCCAACGCGCAGCATATGCTGCAGAACGATCAACTTTACTTGGATCTTTACCACTGAACGCGCCACCACCATGATGCGCCGCACCACCATACGTATCGACAATAATTTTGCGCCCTGTAAGCCCAGCATCAGCAGCCGGACCACCAAGCACAAAAGAACCAGTAGGATTCACCAGCACACGATACTGGTCATGAGCAATACGGTCAGCACACACTTCATCCAAAATCGGGGTAATCACATGCTTGGTAAGCTGCTCTTGCAACCAAGCACTATCAACCTCAGGATCATGTTGCGTAGAAATAAGTACTGTTTCCACATACTGCGGCGTATTGCCTTCATATGCAATGGTCACCTGAGTTTTACCATCCGGGCGCAAATGTGGGACAATCCCCTCTTTACGCACCTCGGCTAGTCTCATTGACAAACGATGCGCAAGATAAATCGGCAATGGCATCAAAGTTTGCGTCTCATCACTGGCATAGCCAAAAATAACGCCCTGATCGCCAGCACCCTGCGCCTCATAACGCTCTTCTTGAGACGCAACAGATTCCTGGCTTGCATCCAAACGAGAGACACCTTGATTGATTTCAGCACTCTGCCCAGTAAGCGAAACCACCACGCCACAAGAAGCAGCATCCAAGCCAATGTCTGAGCTGGTATAGCCGATACGAGCAACTACATCACGCACAATAGACTGAATATCGCTATAGCCTTCGCTATTAACCTCACCAAATACAAAGAACTGCCCAGTGGTAGCACACGTTTCTACAGCAACATGAGAGTGCGGGTCTTGACGCAGCATATCATCTAAAATTGCGTCAGAAATTTGATCGCACACCTTATCAGGATGCCCTTCAGTCACCGATTCAGCACTAATTAGTCGTATATCCATTCCATCTCCATGTACTTACGCAACACGTGCTGTGGTTACACGCTCCTGCAATACTTTTTGTAATACTACTGTTATAAAAAAGGCTCTGCATAGCACAGAAGTACTGCTAAACAGAGCCTGAACTACGCTTAATGGTTATTTATTAATTACCCTCATTAACGTCATCTTCACCAAGCGTCTCTTCAAGCAGTCCCTCATCAATTTCACGGAATGCGATAGACAATGGCTTTTCTTGATTCTGATACTCAACAAGAGGTCCTACATTCTGCAACAGACCTTCATTGAGCTGAGTAAAGTACGAATTAATTTGACGCGCACGCTTGGCAGCAAAAATTGCCAATGCATACTTCGAATCGGCATGATTCATCAAATCATCAAGTGGTGGATTTGCAAGACCCTGTGGTTCTGGGCTTGTGCCGAGTGCCATGGCTACTCCCAACTTTACGTCTGTACGTATATCTCTATTCGTATTGGTATACCGATACCGACATACTCTTAACTTTGAACTTCACAAGTCTAGCGCCAATCATTGACATGAGCCACGTATACAATGATGCAGCATAATCCACTCTTAAGTCACCACCCTTATTGTCCACAATATGACCTTCCTACGCGTTGAAGTACTATAAGTGGTTGAATGTCACCATGGTAGAAATGCGATCAGCTAAACTCATGAATAACCGCGTATTCGCGGGGGCTCGTGCACTCTATCGCGCCGCGGGCGTAGACGCTAACGATTTTGGCAAGCCAATTATTGCAATTGCAAACTCTTTCTCCGAGTTTGTACCTGGTCACGTGTTCTTGTCAAAAGTAGGACGCTTGGTTTCTCAGGCCGTCAAAGAAGCAGGTGGCATTCCACGTGAGTTCAATACTATTGCCGTCGACGATGGTATTGCAATGGGTCATACGGGTATGCTCTACTCACTGCCAAGCCGTGATTTAATTGCTGATGCTGTAGAGTATTCAGTCAATGCGCATTGTGCGGATGCTCTGATTTGTATTTCTAACTGCGATAAAATCACCCCGGGCATGTTGATGGCGGCATTGCGCCTTAACATTCCAACCATTTTTGTTTCCGGCGGTCCAATGGAAGCCGGCACTACTGTGCTTACTGATGGTACAGTCAAAGAAAATACTGATTTGATTGACGTTATGTATGCCACGGCAGATAATAACGTTTCTGATGAAGATTTGCTGGCATACGAGCAGTCTGTTTGCCCGACTTGTGGATCATGCGCCGGTATGTTCACAGCAAATTCCATGAACTGCCTGAACGAGGCTATTGGTTTGGCTCTGTCTGGGAATGGCACTGTGCTGGCTTCACACCAGTATCGTAAGGATTTGTTCGTGAAAGCCGGGCACGAAATCGTCAAGTTGGCACATCGCTATTATGATGACGATGATACTTCGGTATTGCCACGTTCTATCGCCACCAAGGAAGCCTTTGAAAACGCCATGACTATGGATGTGGCTATGGGCGGCTCTACCAATACTGTGTTGCATATTTTGGCAGCAGCACAAAGCGCTGACGTGGACTTCACTCTTGATGATATTGAACGCATTAGCCACGATGTGCCATGTATCTGTCAGGCAAGCCCATCGGGTCCTTGGGAGATCTCTGACGTACACCGCGCAGGTGGTATTAACGGTATTCTCGGCGAGCTTGATCGTGCAGGCAAACTACATCACAATACTCACAGCGTTGATTATCCATCGTTAGAGGCTAAGCTCAACGACTGGGATATTATGCGTGAGTCTTGCACTGAAGAAGCCAAGCAGCTGTATTTAGCGGCTCCAGGTCATATTAAGTCACCAGAACCGTGGACACACGCTACTACTTTTGATTCTTTGGACACTGACCGCGAGCATGGCGCTATTCGTGATATCGATCATCCTGCTATCAAAGAGGGTGGTTTGGCTGTATTGCGCGGTAATTTAGCTCCTGATGGTTGCGTGGTGAAAACTGCCGGCGTGCCAGAAGAGATTTGGAAGTTCCGCGGTCCTGCCTTGGTTGTGGAATCTCAAGAGCAGGCTATTGAAGTAATTTTGAATGACACCCTCAAGCCTGGTCAGGCGCTGATTATTCGCTATGAGGGCCCAAAGGGCGGTCCTGGCATGCAAGAAATGCTCTACCCTACTTCATTTGTTAAAGGCAAGGGCATTGGCAAGGATGTCGCGCTGATTACTGATGGTCGCTACTCAGGCGGTTCCTCTGGTCTGTCTATCGGACATGTGGCTCCGGAAGCTGCAAATAAGGGTCCAATTGCATTGGTTGAAAATGGCGATATTATCACTATTGATATTCCAAACCGTTCCATCAACGTGGAATTAAGCGATGAAGAGCTTGCTCAGCGCCGTGCAGCACTTGAAGCAGGCGACGGTTATGTTGCTCATCGCAATCGTCACGTTTCACAAGCTCTGAAGGCTTATGCAGCATTTGCCCGCTCAGCTGATAAAGGCGCAACTCGCGACCCAGAACTTATCGACAAGATGAGCGGACTCGCCTAAGCGCAGCATTGCTACATCGTATTTGTATGAAAGGGCATAGTCACAAGCTATGCCCTTTTGTAATATGTCCATACTTCATTCTGACATGAGCTTTGCTACTTAAACATTAGTAGTGGAAACATATCTCAATAATTCGTCTATGTTACTTTTCGTTCGCTTACAAGCAAATGTAAGCACTTGCTCCCCCTATTTACAAAATTAGAGTTATTTAGTATTCTTTTGTTTTCAAATTTAAACTATTCAGCTATCTCTCTCTTTAACACTTTAAAAATTGATTAACACCTGATTAGCTTTCTTGATATTATAATATTGTAGTATAGTATTAATGTAGTAATCAGAAAGTGAAACCAGATGCTCAACACAGACGAAAATTCACCAGAAAGTAAGCAGGACGACCCCTGGGAAGTCACATCATTGAAAATGCGACGTAGCACAAAGCGCGCCATAAAAGTTTATGCAGCAGAACATGATGAAACTATGCAAAACATTCTTGAGCAGGCTCTAACAAATCTGCTTACTGAGAAAAATAGAAAATACATGCAAGAGTAAGTAAGATGGCGCATCGTACATACTTAAATAAAGGAGAAGACAGTGGTACAGTCCAATACTCCTAATTTTATCGAACTGTTTGCAGGTTGTGGAGGTCTTAGTCTCGGACTTCGCTCTGTAGGATTTCATGAATCCATGGCGAATGAGTTGTCTTCTATGCCTGCAGAGACTTTTGCTCTTAATTTGATGAATATTGATATGCGTTCGACAACATTCCAACAAACGGAGATAAAAGAGCGTAAGGTTCTTTGGATTAACCCCTCTTCCGATGATGTACTCGAGCGTCTTGTTGATAATCCATTTGAACGACCAGAAACGAATATATCGGAATTATCAAGTACAGATGATTTTGACGGCAAGCTTATCGTCGGAGATATTCGCCGACTAAATAAGTTTATTGAGAATCGTGGTGAACCGCTAATCCACGGAGAAGTCGATTTAGTTTCTGGCGGCCCTCCTTGCCAGAGTTTCTCTTTAGCTGGACGCCGCGAGTTAGGAAATCAACGAAATCAGTTACCATGGGAGTTTGCTAAATTCGTTAACTCTCAACGCCCACGTATGGTCTTACTAGAGAATGTAGAAGGCATTCTCCGTCCTTTTAAAGAAGGAGATGTTACCTACTATGCGTGGTTTGAGGTATGTAAGGCCTTTGCCAATATAGGTTATGTTACATGCCCGATGCTGGTGAATGCTCGTTTTGCTGGTGTAGCACAGAATAGGCCTCGTTTTATCATGCTGGCTATACGCGAAGATTTGATTAATAATCTTGACGACAATACTTTAATTTGGTTCGAACAAGGTCGCAGGCTTATTAAAGAAGTTAAAAATAATAATCCTGCCTTCGATAAGGCACTATGGGCTTATTGGGATCTTACTAACACCGATTCTAATAAAGCACAAAACTCTCTCTTTGAACCACTAGTCGCTTTCCGCGATACAGAACGCCAACATAGCGTATTCGACGCAATTTGCGACCTTCAAGACGAAAACCCTGCCCCTCTCAGTGAATACGTACACAATATCAATTCTACGTTTAGTGATTATCTCGAGGGCGGCAGTAAAGAAATGAAGAATCTGCGCCATCCTAATAGCACACCTAAAGTTAAAGCACGATTCCGCTTATACCAGATTATTGCAAACTCATCTAAATCCATAGGCGATGAGATCAAAAAAATTATGCGTAAACAACAATCCACTATCTCAGAGCTGACATATCAAGTGTTAGCAAAAGCAGACTTGCTTTACTATGAAGATAAACTTCCTAAAACTCCTGAGCAGATGGTTGGATATTTGCAAGGTTTAGCTACTCGTAAATTCTCACAAAGAGCTTTAATTAGTAACCTTCCAGCTCCAGCAGCTCTGTCTATTCCAGATGATGTTGCACATTATTGTGAACCTCGCACTCTGTCAGTTCGAGAAATGGCTCGCATTCAATCTTTCCCTGATACTTTCGAATTCCGAGGTATTGCAACTACGGGTGGTGAACGTAGACGCTATCAAGTTCCCCAATACACGCAAATTGGAAATGCAGTGCCCCCACTTCTTGGACGCGCATTGGGGAAAGTCGTGAAATCAATATTATTAGAGCTTAAAAAATAAACTCTTCAGGCTCAGAAAATAAAAGAGGGAAATCATTTTTGTTCATCTTGAATAAGACACCGTGATCTCGCCACTTGCCGTCTACATTAAAGTGAGCGGCGAGGTCTAATGTCACTTTATCTGCTTCAATTAGTGGGGCAAGCAGCGATGCGTTCGGGTTCTTTGTATGCATTACACGAACATAACGAAAATATTCGACTCCATCAATCATTTCTGAAGTCGCTCCAACCCAAAATGTTTCAGGATGTTTAGTACGTAGTCGCTCTTTAAGCAGTTTCATAGTCCACGATGCGACATAACTTCGTTTATCACCATCCTGATACTTCATATCAAGACGATCATCATTCTCATTTACTTCCAGTACTAACCCATACGCATTTGGTCTAGAAACACGGAAAGTTTCATAAAGCTGCAGTCGTGCATCGGAGGATCCACGTGGAACCTGCATCTTACCGTACTTCTCAACGATTTCTCTATATGGCATGCCAGCATCAGGTACTTGAGAAAATAACGTCGAACGTGTCGGTGTACGCAATTTCCCATTACGTGTAAGTCTAGTTGTTTTGAGTTCAATACCCATATAATCAGGATTCTTGGAATTGTTTCGCTGAATACCGAGGGCATGTTCAAGAGTATCTCCCACTCCCGGATCACCAGGAGTAATAGAACGCTGTGGTCCAGCAGCATTAATCTGACGAATAAGCTCAAGCAACTGCTGCTCTATTAGACTGCTATTGTCACCAGAACTAAGGATGTTATATGCATAATCATGCTTTACAAGAGAATCAGCAACAAAGGTATCAGAGAGATTAAAGACATATATTGCGCCATCTATTACTGTGAGCGCTAGTAGATTACACGGCTGACAGTACTTTTTCAGATCGTAAAACCAAATTCTAGGATCACCGGACTTTGTGATTGGACGATAAAGCGATGCTTGTGTCTCAACCACCCTATCTGAGTGAACGAAAAAAGCAGGAACAACATGCTTATTTTCTGGTCCTTGCGATTGAGTCTGGAAATCGTGAACCTTTGATTCCGATAGCAAATCTCTCACTGGAGCAACAGCATCCATAATGGACTTTTTGTAGCCAGTTGGAGTTGGAACTAAAAATGCCACAGGTGTATTCAACTTAGCAAAAATTGTAGCAAAATTTTCAACTGGCGTGTCAGACATACTAAGCATAAAAACCTCGCTTACATCATTGACACAGTACGCTTATACAAGCATAGCCCTTGTATCGTTTCTAAACGTGGATATAAGCTCATCTGGTGCGTTGCCAAGTCCGTGCTCCATACCATTAGCTATATCTTAGCTTTTCTACAAATGAACAATCCTTGTCACTTTGTGTTTAGTGAAACCAGCTAAAAATTGCACAATAGTCGATAATAGAAAACAAAGTGCAGAACACTGCCATTCCTAGACACAGGTAGCCCCATTTAATCAAACGGATACGCCTATTCTCATCCTCGCGTGCTTTCTTCTCATTCTCAATTTTATTGTCAATTTGATATAGGATTACAGACTTCTTACTCTTTATGCATGCGTCATCGCGCAATATTTGCAATGGAAGCTCATAATCTATCCGTCTTGGATTAAAAATATCAAATAACCCAATTATGACAGCGAAGAATATGCACAATAGAGCAACATACTTTAGCCATTGCACTTGAACATTTGATATAGCTGTGAGCGGAGAGGTAAGAGATGCAAACCCTATCAACTGTAAACTAAGTTGTATTGATGTATCAACTTGATGCCGTCGATACTCCTGTTGACGATTTGCTTCATCTAACACATATGTGAGTGACTCAATAACTTCTAATTCGCTACTCGCCTGATTAATTTCATTGAATTGCCCATGCTTCGCTTCGGAAGACTTCAAATCTCTTGACATATTCTTGCCTCAGCAAGTATGAAAATGAGCCAGATCCAAAGAGTGCTGCACAATATGAATCTGATTCTCCGGATCAGCTTGGCTAGCAGGTAACACAGGTTTCCACGACTGATCTTGTAACTGCTCTGGCACATCTTATCCTTTCACTGAGTATTTCATATATAAGTTCCAATTAGCTAAGATAGTCTTAGTACTTATCCTTTGTTTGTCTGCCCATACGAACACAACTATGCGAATAGCAATAATATGTAATCATTCAAACCACATGTTTTTCTTAAATCTCATCGAAAAACATTTTCATTCCATTATTTTCGATTATTTTTCAATACCTATTTTCACTTTTATCAGTGTAACTCTATGATCAATATATTGTATCACTTATAAAACAGCAAAATTCGATCTTTATCTGCAGCAATAGATAATTCTTTAGATAAGCACACCATAAATGATGGCAATGAAAACGTCTAAAACGAATAATTGTTATTAGTCTGAGGTTATATATTGCGCATATGCAGACATATCCAATAGCGGACCGATGAAGACACGAGACGCTTTCTTTTTATCTTCATTTTTCAAAGTAATTCTACGTTCAACGAGTAAATCTCCTATCTCTGGCGATGAGTGAAGAACACATTCTTCTTTTGAAGTAGTTGGATAGGTTATAGAAGTTGCGTTCAGCCATTGCTGAGAATAACCCAAAAATATTTCATCCGTACCTATGATTGCTTTTAGTTTAGAAAAAATACATACACCAGCTGGAAAATTAACACAAGTATCAGAGTCTTGAACAAACGTCATAGTATCCCAGTGACGAATTACTAATTCGTCACTTAGCAAATACTCGATTTCCTTCCACCTCTTCACATCAGTCATTTTTACAACTTTAAAATCTGGGCATCGAAAATCACCAAATGCAGAATCATAAATTGTCTTCAGCGAAGAAATAATACTGTACCATTCGTTAATCACTTCTTCATCGAATAAACGTACGCCTTGATTAGCATAGATGGTATCGCCATCAATTGTATCCAGTTCTATTTCTTGAGACCGCGAAACAGCATAAAGAAATCGCACAGCACAAAAAGCAGCTGATACATCGCTCCCAGATAGAGAGTCAAAATCCACTGATAATTCTAATGTCGTGTGAAGTGTATCTTTCTCCGTTCTCAACCTCACGTGTATTAATTGCGATTCATCTTTCCCGACCCATTCAATTCCAGTTTGACCTGATGTGCGACTCACCTGTTTCAAAACAACATGTGTATCATCTGAAACTAATATAAAAGAAGTTGGATGTGGATCAGTTTTCTTCAATAATCGAATAGACGAAGAAATCACATCTTCAGCTTCTTCAATCAAGGACTTAAATAATGTACCTTTTATATTTTGTATCGACAACTCTGTAAAAGGTGTGCCGTATTGAATAAAATCAAGTAATTCCTGCTTCTTCTCCGATGTGTCCGCATACAGAGTGAACGATTCCTTAAGAGGAGCAAATTCAGTTGCCGCTGTATATTTTGCAATTACATCTATGACTACAGAGTAACCCTCACTATTAGTTATACTGCTGGAATATACAAGACCTGGCCGAGTAATAAATAACGGATTATTCTTATCATATTTGCTTATAGCTCGAATAGTATATGCATAATTCGGATCAGTACTGCTAAGTAGTTCTGCATAAGTAAATAATTTCTTTGTTAGTTCATTTTGATCCCTTAAATCAGACTCCTGTGCAGCTTCCAATATCATTTTGATTTGACGATTAATTTCCTCTTTGCCATCAGCCATATAGTAGTCATATACTTCTGGCATAGCAGATGCCCAGGCCTCTATATTGGTAAGCCCATACCAATGACATTTAAAAGAAGAGCAATCCTCTATTGTAGTCTTAAACCACGTACGGTTCTCAAGCGTTGGATCTAGGGGAAGAACCAAATACCAATTACAAATAGTCATTTGATTTTCTCTACAGTATTCTTGTACTCTGCGCCAAGAATTAACAATCTGGGATTTGTGACTATTCGAAAGATTTGTTGCAAATTTCTTTACCTGATATACGTCATACGAACCATCATCTCTCTTGCATAGCAAATCAATACCACCATCTCCTCGTGATGGTCGGATTCTCATCGCTTCTGGATTTTCTCTACAAATGAATACTGCAATGATAGTTTCTACATCATCACCTGAGATTCTTTCCCAAGGAATTCTACCGGGCATGAACATATTCTCCTCAAGTTCTTGTAAAACTCTACTTTGATTAGTCTAATATCACATTGCCTGCATCATTATATGGAAGACAGGCCTCCATACAGTCAATCCAACTTATCGAAGGAAATGCACAATCATTAAAATTTAATAATTCCAGTTTTGAAGAGTAACCACTGTAAAGACAAACTCAAAAATGATGATATTACCTCAGGATTTGCATTCAAACACCTGAGGGAATATCGTATGTAGTGACAGTAGCCTCCAAGCCTCTTTACAATGCTCAAACCCGAAGGCTCTTTTATAGTTTTGACGCCTGCAGAAAATACCAATAACGAACTTGATGCAAGTCTTTTTTCAAATCTACGCATAATGCTGCGTAATATATTCGGCAAGAACCGTACCAAGTGCGCGGTGCGACGGCAATTCCATATGTAATTTATCAGCATCACTTGCCTCAGCGACCCGCGAAGCATCAACAAACCCACAGCCCCGTGCCTGTGCTTCTTGCCTGATCCAGTAAGCAAGCTGCTGCGAGCGCTCTACCGCATCCTCTTCAAAGCCAGCAAACACGCTAGCAGCAATACCCGGCTTCACATGAATCGGCGAAACTAGTATCACCTGAGGCACTGCACATTGTGGACCGTACTCGTAAGTTTGCACCATATGCGCCAGCAAGCCGATACCAGCTGCGATAACGCGAGGTGTAGCGTGAAACATGGATTTCAAATCATTGGTACCCAGCGCAATAATTACTACATCTAGTGGGCGGTGTGAATGTAATGCAATCGGCAGCGCAGTAGCGCCATTCTTCGTAGGAACAGGCTCTATTGGATCATCATAGACTGCAGTACGCCCGCCTAAACCTTCTTCAATCACGCGCCAGTCGGCACCCAATTGCTGCTGCAGAATGCCAGTCCATCGCATATCATCAGGGTGGCGACCTCCAGCAACTAGTGGATCAGTGCCAAAAGTATTTGAATCTCCAAAACACAATACGTGTCTCATATATGCCCCACAACGCTTTGCCAAGTGCTTCACAATGCTTCAACATGTGAAAAACGCAAAAACACGTTACTTAATATCGTATTCCTGCGCCATAAGTTGCCAAAGCTGCTCAGCGGCGCGGTCAACTTCATCGTTAACAATCACCACGTCAAACTCATCCTCTGCGGCAAGCTCAACACGAGCAGTTTGCAGACGACGCTCCTGCTGCTGCGCAGTTTCTGTACCACGTCCAGCAAGACGGCGTACAAGCTCATCAAAACTTGGCGGCGCTATAAATACGGTAAGAATCTCTAATCCCAACTCACTGGCTCGCTCGCGCACACGGCGTACTCCCTGAATGTCTATTTCAAGCAGTGTTGGCACCCCTTGTGCTAAGTGATCGAGCACAGGCTGCAGTGGTGTGCCATAGCGCGCCATACCGTGAACTACTGCCGTCTCTAAAAAGCCACCTCGCTCTTGCATGGCTACAAAATCACTATCGGTCATAAAGTGGTAATTTACACCATCAACTTCACCGGGGCGAGGAGCACGAGTTGTTGCAGAAACTGATACCCACACCTCAGGGTGATCTTGCAACATACGTGCTTCAACAGTGCCTTTACCCACACCCGCAGGTCCGGAAATAATTACTAAACGGCGTTGTGTTGGCGCGTCGGCAGTTGTGGATGGTGTTGCAGTATTCATAGCACTCACTTACTTATGATTAGTTTTTTACAAGGGATAAGACCTATATGTATTATGCACTACACTCCCCACGAATGCACTGCTTACCATTGAACGCTAAAATAAATCGGAGTGAGTCCCTGTTGCTACCAATGTTAAAACTAGGACATCATCCTGCTTATAATAAATCAGAAGCCAATCTGGCTCAATATGACATTCCTTATGATTCACCCAGTTACCAGTAAGCGCATGATCACGATATTCTTCTGGTAATAATGAATCATTGGCAAGCAAGTCAATGACCATTTCGAGCTTATCAAACCGTTTGCCGCGCTTTTTGACAGTTTTCAGCTGTTTACGAAACTGCGAAGTGTACTTAATGGTATAGCGTGCCATAACAGTTACTATTCGTTTAGCGCTGCAGCGATTGCATCGTGTGCGGTTTCATACCCTAGAACTTTTTCATCCCGAGCTATACGCTCTGCCTCAAGCATTGCAGCTATAGTTTCGCGATTAGGTTGCTTCAATTGGATAGAAAACGGCATAGCTTGGTCGCGCAGTGCTTGGCGTACAAAAATATTAAATGCTGTAGTAAGACTCATACCCATCTCGTTAAACAGCCGATCTGCTTCCTGCTTTATTTGCGTATCCATACGAATACTCACAGTTGTTGTGCTCATCCACATACCTCCTTTTGTATTACAAAATATATCATTTGCATGAAAAAATCAATACAAATACATACATTAAGAAAGCAAAAGTTAGAGTATGCATACTTCTATTGATATTCCAACCGGCTCAATGCGCACCTAATATGCGGTTCCCTATACTTTCGAAGACAAAGCCGAAGTAATATAATGTGAAGCTGATACAGCTGCACTTTCACTATCCTCAGGCTCAGGTCTTACAGAAAACTCCTGTGCTGTGCCAGCATCTACCGCCTCTTGCAATGCCGCACGCACATCATCAGCAATCTGATCAGTTGCCGCACTCAAAGCTGCAATATCAGGGCCATGCGTAGAAATAGAGCGTGAAACCGTCACCAAAACATTACCGCGAGTTCCGTGGAATACCGTTTTCAAATCTTTAGCCTCTGCACCCTGCCAACCATAGCCTGGAGAGAGAATCGGACCAGTAAATACCGAAGGATCTACGCCACTCATTTTCATCCACTGACCGATAGTGGCACCAATAATAAGCCCAACCGATCCCATGCCATGGACACCCTCATTAAAATTCTGCGCCGCATGAGCCACACCATAAGCCACGGTCTGACCTGGGAAATCACCTCGCTGGCGGATTGCCGATTGTAATGAGATGCCCTCAGTATTGGAAGTTACCGATGCAATAAAAACACCTCTACCATTTCCCAACGCCTCACCAACAAGAGTTACTAATGATCTAAAACCGTAATACGGCAGCAGTGTAATAGCATCAGCAAGCATAGGAGCTCCCGGCTTCAAATACGCATCTGATAATGCTGAAACCGTAGTAGGCAAGCCTCCGCGCAAACAGTCAACAATGGTAATAATGCCCATCTGGCGCGCAGCATACAATGCACGTTCGAGTGCTGCAAGACCGCGTGAACCATAGCGTTCAAACATCGGCATTTGAAACTTTACAGCAGCAGCTCTTCCTTGGGCTGCCTGCAACATGCGCATAGAGAAAAGCTCAGCACCCTCAGCGCAAACATCATAACCCCAATCACGCAAAAGCTGGCGGTGTGGATCAATGCCTATACATAGCGGCCCATACTGATCCATAGCGGATTGTAAGCGCGCGCCAAATTCAGAACGCTCAATATTCCCTACTGGAACCCCTATCGCACTCATGAGTAGTCCTTACTAATACACCCATCCAATAAGCCCAACCTGTTGCAGCCAAAGTCGCACAACACAAAAAAGTAGTGCATGGCACCGATTACAGTACCACACACTACTTTACACCGAACGGTAAGTCGAAGTGCCGATTACTCTGATTCTAGAGCAAAGAGCTCACGCGCATGCTCTTGAATACTCATAATCTGATAATCATTCTTCTTCACTGCTTCAATAGCCAACAGCACTGCCTGGAATTCAGTAATAGTGGTAAACTGCGGCAAGTCAGCAGTAATTGCAGCTGCACGAATAGCATAACCATCTGAGCGAGAACCGCGAGAATTTGGCGTATTTAACACCATATCAATCTGATTATCCTCAATCAGCTGCACCACATTCTTGCCCACGCTACCAGAAACATGCTGCACTTTCGCTTCTGCAGAATCAATACGGCTGGTAATTTTATCCACAATCTTGGATTCAATACCATAGCGTCGTAGCACTGAAGCAGTACCCGCAGTAGCCCAGATAGTAAAACCAAGCTCCACTAATCGCACTGCAAGCATCGGCAATTGGCGCTTATCGGCATCATTTACTGAAATAAACACATTACCGTTGGTCGGCAAACCACCGTCATATGCTGCAAGCTGGCTCTTTGCAAAAGCATGTGGGAAGTCACGGTCAAAGCCCATCACTTCGCCAGTGGAGCGCATTTCAGGACCAAGCAACACATCAACAGTGCGACCAATTGGGGTGCGGAAACGCTTAAATGGCAATACAGACTCTTTCACAGCAACTGGCTGACCATTGCGCACTTCGCCGCCATCGCCATGAGGAAGCAGTAACCCACGCTCACGCTGCTGAGCGATAGTTTCACCAACCATAATGCGCGCCGCTGCCTTAGCCAAAGGAGTACCTGTAGCTTTAGAAGCAAATGGCACAGTGCGGCTTGCACGAGGATTCGCTTCAATCACATACAGCGTATTGCTCATAAACGCATACTGCACATTGATCAAACCCTGTACATTGCAGCCTTTTGCAATAGCTAGCGTTGCTTCGCGCAGGCGACGAATCTGATCGTCAGAAAGCGTGCTTGGAGGCAGCGTACAAGCAGCATCACCTGAGTGTACACCTGCTTCTTCGACGTGTTCCATAATGCCGCCAATATACAGTTCCTCGCCATCAAAGAGCGCATCAACGTCAATTTCGATAGCGTCAGAGAGGAATTTATCAATCAGCAATGGCGATGGCAAACGACCAGAAACCACCATATCTGCTTGCGCTTCCTCAAGAGCACGTGCCACATAGGTACGCAATTGCGCATCATCATACACAATTTCCATACCACGACCGCCGAGTACGTAAGAAGGACGCACCAAAACAGGGTAACCAATGGCATTAGCAGCCTGTTGTGCTTCTTCAAGGCTCAAGGCAGTGCCGTAGCGTGGAGCATTTAAGCCTTCACGGCGTAGTACGTCGCCAAACAGCTCACGATTTTCTGCCAAATCAATTGATTCTGGAGTTGTACCCAAAATTGGAACACCAGCAGCCTTCAAACGCGCAGCCAAAGATAACGGTGTCTGTCCACCAAGTTGCACAATAACGCCCTTAACCGGACCCATCTGCAACTCTGCCTCATAAATTTCCAGCACATCTTCAAAGGTCAATGGTTCGAAATACAAGCGGTCAGACATATCGTAATCAGTAGACACAGTTTCTGGATTACAGTTCACCATAATGGTGTCATAATCTTGACCAAGCTCTTGCACTGCATGCACGCAAGTGTAATCAAATTCGATACCCTGACCAATGCGGTTTGGACCAGAACCGAGGATAATTACTGCTTCACGCTCACGAGTGCGCAACTCAGTTTCATCAGCATAGCAGCTGTAATAATACGGTGTTACGGCATCAAATTCTGCTGCACAAGTATCCACTGTCTTAAACACTGGGTGCAAATCGTAAGTCCAGCGAAGCTCACGAATGGTGTTCTCACCTTCGTCACCGAGTCCGCGCAAATGTGCAATCTGCACATCTGAAAGTCCAGCTTTCTTCGCACGCTTTAAGAGCGCATAGGTCAGTGTTTTTGCTTTACGCACTGCCATAGCAGTTTCATTAATCAGCATAAACTGGGCAATAAACCACGGATCAATTTTTGTTGCTGCAAAAATCTGCTCAGCACTAGCTCCGCCCCAAATAGCGCGCTGAATTTGCAGATAGCGATGCTCAGTAGGCACGTGCATTGCCTCGAGCAATCCTGCAACTTCTTCCTCATCAGGCACTGGACCATCCCAGCTAAAGCCCATATGACGTTTATCAATAGAGCGCATAGCCTTACCGAGTGACTCTTGGAAGTTACCAGCTAATGCCATAGCTTCGCCAACGGACTTCATGGATGTTGTTAAGCGCTCTTCTGCTCCGGGGAATTTTTCAAATGCAAATCGCGGAACCTTAGTAACCACATAATCAATAGTTGGCTCAAAACTTGCAGGAGTAGAACGAGTAATATCGTTTTGAATTTCATCCAAGGTGTAGCCTAGTGCAAGCTTCGTTGCAATTTTTGCAATTGGGAAGCCTGTGGCTTTAGAAGCCAATGCAGAAGACCTTGACACACGAGGGTTCATCTCAATCACGATAACGCGACCAGTTTCAGGGTGTACAGCAAACTGAATATTGCAGCCGCCTGTATCCACACCAACGCCGCGAATAATAGCAATACCAATATTGCGTAGATTCTGGTATTCGCGATCAGTCAAGGTAAAGCATGGAGCTACGGTAATTGAGTCACCAGTGTGTACGCCAACAGGATCAACATTTTCAATCGGGCACACCACTACCACATTATCATTGCGGTCGCGCATTAACTCAAGCTCATACTCTTTCCAACCTTCAATGCCCTCTTCTAGCAGTACCTCGTTGGTTGGAGAATAGTGCAGACCAGCTCCGGCAATACGATGCAGTTCTTCCTCATCATGCGCAATACCAGAACCCAAACCGCCCATAGTAAAGCTTGGGCGTACCACAAGCGGGTAGCCAAGTTCAGCAACAATCTGATCTACTTCTTGCATAGAATGCGCGATACTTGAACGAGCAGATTCGGCACCAGCTTGTTCTACTACTTGCTTAAAGAGTTCGCGATCTTCACCGCGGTCAATGGCTTCAAGGGATGCGCCAATAAGTTCAACATTATACTTTTTCAGCACACCTGCCTCGCCTAATGCCATTGCTGCATTAAGCGCAGTCTGTCCGCCGAGTGTTGGCAGTAAAGCGTCAGGGCGTTCTTTAGCAATAATGCGTTCCAAAATAGGCACAGTAATTGGCTCAATATAGGTAGCATCTGCCATTTGAGGATCGGTCATAATGGTTGCAGGGTTGGAATTCACCAGAATAACGCGAATCCCTTCTTCTCGTAGCACTCGACATGCCTGAGTTCCCGAATAATCAAATTCTGCAGCCTGACCAATAACAATAGGACCGGAGCCAATAACCATCACGGAGTGAATATCTGTGCGTTTAGGCATGTGTGTGTCCTCCTAAGCCTGTGCTTGTGTAGTTGCCGTTTGACGCATACGGTCTACAAATCGATCGAATAAATACGAAGCATCATGTGGTCCAGCTGCAGCTTCTGGATGATATTGCACTGAAAATGCTGGAATATCAAGGCATTCGAGACCTTCTACCACATTGTCATTCAAATCAATATGGCTGACGCGCACTCGGCCATACTTTCCATCTTGATATGGTGCGAGCACTGGCTCACCAATTGGCGCATCTACAGCAAATCCGTGATTATGTGCAGTCACTTCAACTTTTCCAGTTGTTAAGTCTTTTACCGGCTGATTAACACCACGGTGACCAAACTTAAGTTTATACGTGCCAAAACCTAGTGCGCGACCAAGAATCTGATTACCAAAGCAAATGCCAAAGAATGGAATACGTGCATCTAAGACCTGACGCAACAAGGCTACGGTGTCGTCTGCCGCAGCAGGGTCTCCAGGACCATTCGAGAAGAATACCCCAGTTGCACCAACAGCTTCAATATCTGCAAATGTGGACTGCATTGGCATCACTACTACCCTGCATCCGCGTTCTGCCAAACGGTGTGGGGTCATAGACTTAATACCAAGATCAAGCGCCGCAACGGTAGCAACTGGCTCTTTACCTGCAAAATCACCCGTTGGCTCAATAACATAGTGCTCTTGTGTACTGACTTCCGCGCTTAGATTGGCACCTGCCATAGGAGGTTGTTCACCTACTCGTGCGAGCAAAGCTGCTGGAGGAACTAATGTACCGGCTTCGCTCAGTAGTGCTTTTCCAGAAAAAATACCAGCACGCATCACGCCTGCCGAACGTAAATGACGTACCAGCTTTCGTGTATCAATATCGCTAATACCCACAATCCCCTGACGCACTAGCTCTTCGTCAAGACTGCCTTGTGCTCGCCAATTACTCACTACTGGACTTGGCTCACGCACCACATAGCCAGAGACCCAAATTTTTGATGATTCTGGATCTTCAGTATTCACACCAGTATCGCCAATATGTGGGAATGTTTGCACGACAATCTGTCGATCGTAACTCGGATCAGTTAATGTTTCCTGATAACCGGTCATTGCAGTTGCAAAAACAATTTCGCCAAAGGTCTCTCCATGGGCTCCATATGGGCGACCAACATAGATTTGTCCATCTTCGAGTACAAGTACGGCATCCTCTGCACTGTAGTATTGTTCAGTGAGAGTAACAGAATCATTGAGGCTCACAAATCCCCCTTAAGCAGATGGTCTGGTTTTTTGCTCTTCTATTTATCATACGTGATTCTCTCATGCTGTACACACTGTTGCTCATAAGTATGCTTGCACTCTGATACGCAGTGCTACACCACAAGTTCATTGGTAATTTGTGCTTACAAAAAAGCCGCCACATAAGTGACGGCTCAAATATCAATCTTCAGATGGAATATCAGGATTACCAGCATCAACTGCCGGTGCTCCCTCATGCGCAAAAGACTGAGTTTGTTTTGTGCGATGTGGCGCATCAAGTGCAGCCAAATCTTCTTCGCTCATAGCGCGTACACGATCTGAAACAGCAGACAATACAGCATGCATAAACGACGGTGAGTCCGAATCGCTTAATGTTTTGGCCTGTGCAATAGCCTCATCAATAGCTACGCCGTCAGGAACTTCGTCATTAAACGCAATTTCCCAGACTGCGATACGCATAATATTGCGATCGACTACAGGCATACGGCGTACTGTCCATTTTTCAGAACACTCACCAAGTAACGTATCGATTACTCGTTTGTGTTCAGCTACACCTCGAACTATTTCAATAGCATATTCTGGTAGAGGTGTTTGCGCACCTGGATGCTCAATACGCTCTTCAAGCAGAGACAGAATCTTCTGCCCTTTTTCATCTGCTTCGTATAACGTGTTTAGAGCTCGTTTACGAGCGGTGGAACGTGCCATGAAGCTCCCTCAAGTCTCTTAGTTTTCACGACCCAAGTAGGAGCCGTCGCGGGTATCAACCTTAACCTTTTCACCTTCACCGATAAAGAGTGGAACCTGAATTTCAGCTCCGGTCTCCACAGTTGCTGGCTTGGTACCTGCGTTAGAGCGGTTGCCCTGCAAACCTGGCTCAGTATGGGTAATAGTGAGTATTACAGAAGCAGGAAGTTCCACATTCAATGGGGTGCCATCATGGAAGCTGACGATGCAGTCAGTGCCTTCAAGCAAGA
This sequence comes from Galliscardovia ingluviei, assembly GCF_014635685.1. Lineage (GTDB taxonomy): Bacteria > Actinomycetota > Actinomycetes > Actinomycetales > Bifidobacteriaceae > Galliscardovia > Galliscardovia ingluviei. The sequence continues at coordinate 153,059 of NZ_BMDH01000001.1, read as the reverse complement.
ACTTGCTCTGATCGCCTACAAGAGCCTTTGGAATATAAATCTGATCGTAGGTGGTCATGTCCATGAATACGTAGTTATCGCCGTCTTCATAGGAGTATTGCAAAGTACGGTTGTCTACGGTTTCAAAATCAATTTTCATGCCAGCATTGAATGTTTTATCAACAATCTTGCCAGAAAGTACGTTCTTAATAGTGGTACGTACGAAAGCTGGACCTTTACCTGGCTTAACGTGCTGGAACTTAGTTACTGTCCAGAGTTGACCATCAAGATTTAATACTGATCCGTTCTTAATATCGTTGGTTGTTTGTGCCAATTGATTCACCTATTCATTCGTATTCACAATAAGCCGTCAATATTATGCCACTATCCGTATACATTTATTGGTTGTTGTCTCTTTGCCGTTCACTATTACTCATTATCACTTATTGATGCTAAGTTGCATGTGTTATAGCGTATTTTCTACGTGAGCTTGTTGCACGTAAACAATATGGCTTATAGGATAGAATCATCTCTATGCATATTGAGCATTCTGTAACTACAGTGTGAGCACCGTCTTGTAATTACGTAATTACATCTGATTATGAAAAAGCCTCGGAATTACTCCCGAGGCTTATACGGCTATTTAACTAGAACTAGCCAATGATCTTGGTTACACGACCTGAACCAACAGTGTGGCCACCTTCACGAACTGCGAAGGTCAAGCCCTCTTCCATTGCGATTGGCTGGATCAACTCTACGGAGAAGGTAGCGTGATCACCAGGCTGTACCATTTCAACGCCTTCTGGCAAGGTGATAACGCCAGTTACGTCGGTGGTACGGAAGTAGAACTGTGGACGGTAGTTGGAGAAGAATGGTGAGTGACGGCCACCCTCATCCTTAGTCAAGACGTAAACCTCACCCTCAAACTTAGTGTGAGGAGTTACGGAACCTGGCTTTACAACAACCTGACCGCGCTCAACGTCGGTACGACCGAGACCACGGAGCAAAAGACCGGTGTTGTCACCAGCTTCGCACTCGTCCATCTGCTTGTGGAAGGTCTCGATGGAGGTTACGGTGGTGTTCTGGGTTGGACGAATACCAACGATTTCTACTGGGGTGTTGATTGCGAGCTTACCGCGCTCAACACGACCGGTTACTACGGTACCACGACCGGAGATGGTGAACACATCCTCGATTGGCATCAAGAATGGCTTATCGAGATCGTGTACTGGGGTTGGGATGTATTCGTCAACAGCCTTCATGAGTTCCTTAACGGACTCAACCCACTTCTCATGATCTGGAGCATCGTCATGCAATGCGCCGTATGCAGAGGTGTGGATTACTGGGCAGTCGCGATCGAAGCCGTTTTCGTCGAGGAGGTCACGAACCTCTTCTTCAACGAGCTCAATGAGCTCTTCGTCTTCGACCATATCGCACTTGTTGAGTGCAACGAGGATCTTTGGAACGCCTACCTGACGAGCGAGCAATACGTGCTCACGAGTCTGAGCCATAGGACCATCGGTTGCTGCTACTACGAGGATAGCGCCATCCATCTGTGCAGCACCGGTAATCATGTTCTTAACGAAGTCAGCGTGGCCTGGGCAGTCAACGTGTGCGTAGTGACGTGCTTCAGTCTGATACTCAATGTGAGCAATGTTGATAGTAATACCACGCTGCTGCTCTTCTGGAGCGGCATCAATCTGGTTGAAGTCGTATGCAGGGTTTACATCTGGATACTCCTCGTGCAGAACCTTGGAGATTGCTGCGGTCAGAGTGGTCTTACCGTGATCGACGTGACCAATAGTACCAATGTTAACGTGCGGCTTAGTGCGCTCGTACTTTGCCTTTGCCATGTGTTATGTCCTCCTGGACGATTCGTAGTTTGCTTGTGCAAACCATGCACAAGACACTCGCTACATATTACTAGATTGTTGGGACTTTGCTATGAGCTCAACGCTCCGAGTCAGCCTATAAATTGTAACGCTGACTCGGAGGTTAAACAACTGCAAAACCCCGATTGCGGTGATAACTCTGTAAGTGAATTACTCGCCGCGCTGGGCCTTGATGATCTCGTCAGATACTGCCTTTGGCACCTCTGCATAAGAGTCCATCTGCATGGTGAACATTGCACGGCCCTGGGTCTTAGAACGCAAATCACCAATGTAGCCAAACATTTCGCTCAGTGGTACCTTTGCGTCAATAACCTTAACACCAGTGGAATCAGTCATAGACTGGATGGTGCCTCGACGGGAGTTAATATCACCCATAACGTCACCCATGTACTCTTCTGGAGTACGCACCTCAACAGCCATAATTGGTTCGAGGATTACTGGGTGAGCCTTAGGAGCTGCTTCCTTGAAGCACATAGAACCTGCGATCTTGAAGGCAAGTTCTGAGGAGTCGACATCGTGGGTCTGACCGTCGGTGACGGTTGCCTTGACGCCCACCACTGGGAAGCCTGCGAGTACACCGGATTCCATTGCTTCCTGCACACCAGCGTCGATGGAAGGAATGAATTCCTTGGTGATGTGTCCACCAGTAACCTCGTTGACGAACTCGTAGTTTTCGCCAGCTTCGGTATCCAAAGGCTCGAAGTTCATGAGTACCTTTGCGAACTGACCAGAACCACCGGTCTGCTTCTTGTGGGTGTACTCTTGGTTCATTACAGCCTTGCGGATGGTCTCGCGGTATGCTACCTGTGGCTTACCTACATTGCATTCCACCTTGAATTCGCGACGCATACGGTCGACGATAATATCAAGCTGAAGCTCGCCCATACCAGAAATCAAGGTCTGACCAGACTCTTCATCGGTCTTCACCTGGAAGGTTGGATCTTCGTCAGACAGCTTTGCCAAAGCATTTGCCATCTTTTCCTGATCCTGCTTGGTCTTTGGCTCTACAGCCACTTCGATAACAGGATCTGGGAAGGTCATGGATTCCAGAGAAATAGGAGCCTTCTCGTCGCACAATGTGTCACCGGTAGAAACGTTCTTCAGACCTACGAAGGTGTAGATGTTACCTGCAGAAGCGTTATCTACTGGGTTCTCCTTGTCAGCGTGCATCTGGAAGATCTTACCGACGCGTTCCTTCTTGCCCTTGGTAGAATCAAGAACGGTATCGCCTGGCTTGACTTCACCGGAGTATACACGCACAAAGACGAGCTTGCCGTAGAACTGGTGAGTGGAAATCTTAAATACCAAAGCGGAGAATGGTTCGCTAGTCAATGGCTTACGATCAATTTCGATGGATTCATCGGCTGGATCGAAGCCCTTGATTGCTGGAACGTCTTCTGGGCTTGGCAAGTAATCGACAACAGCGTCAAGCATTGGCTGTACGCCCTTGTCCTTGAATGCAGAACCGCACAATACTGGGTAGGCTTCACGAGCTACAGTGAGCTTGCGAATACCAGCGCGGATCTCTTCTTCGCTCAATTCACCAGATTCAAGGTACTTCTCGAGCAACTCTTCATCAGATTCTGCAACCTGATCAAGAAGTTCTGCACGATACTGCTCAGCCTTTTCCTGCAAATCAGCTGGAATATCAACGGTGTCATAGTGGGCACCCTGATCGCTGGAGACATCGTTCCAGATATAAGCCTTCATGCGGATAAGGTCAACCACACCAGCGAAGTCGTTCTCTGCACCAATTGGCAGCTGAACTACGAGTGGGGTTGCACCGAGCTTTTCCTTGATGGTGTCTACTGAGTAGTAGAAGTTTGCACCCAGCTTATCCATCTTGTTGATGAAGCAGATACGTGGAACGCCATACTTATCAGCCTGACGCCATACGGTTTCAGACTGTGGCTCTACGCCTTCCTTACCATCGAATACTGCAACAGCACCATCGAGTACGCGCAAAGAACGCTCTACCTCAGCAGTGAAGTCCACGTGACCTGGGGTATCGATGATGTTGATCTGGAACTGCTTGTCAGTGTCGTGGGTCTGACGATTCCAGAAGCAGGTGGTAGCAGCAGACTGAATAGTAATACCGCGTTCCTGCTCTTGGGCCATGAAGTCCATAGTCGACGCACCATCATGGGTTTCGCCGATCTTGTAGTTCTTGCCCGTGTAGAACAAAATACGTTCTGTTGTTGTAGTCTTACCGGCATCAATGTGAGCCATAATGCCGATATTACGAACCTGATTGAGGTCGTTAAGCACATCTTGTGCCATGGATGTTCCTTAGCTCTCGAACTTGAATATTGGGGATTACCAACGATAGTGAGCGAAGGCCTTGTTAGCCTCTGCCATCTTGTGGGTATCCTCGCGGCGCTTTACGGAAGCACCCAAGCCGTTGGATGCGTCAAGAATCTCGTTTGCCAGACGCTCAGCCATGGTCTTTTCGCGGCGAGCACGGGAGAAGTCAGTCAACCAGCGCAAAGACAAAGTGTTTGCACGAGCTGGCTTTACTTCAACTGGTACCTGGTAGGTTGCACCACCAACGCGGCGGGAACGAACCTCAAGGCTTGGACGGATATTGTCCAAAGCGCGCTTAAGAACGGAGACTGGCTCCTGTTCGGTCTTTTCCTTGACGATATCAAGTGCAGAATACACAATGTTTTCAGCAATTGACTTCTTACCGTCAAGCAGAATCTTATTGATGAGCTGTGCCACTACCGTCGAACCGTAGATTGGATCGGGCAGGAGCTGATGCTTCTTGGCAGGTCCTTTACGTGACATATCTCTTACTTCGCCTTCTTTGCTCCGTACAGGGAACGACCCTGCTTGCGGTCCTTAACGCCCTGGGTATCTAATGCACCACGGACGATGTGGTAACGTACACCTGGCAAATCCTTCACACGGCCACCGCGTACGAGCACAATGGAGTGCTCCTGCAAGTTGTGACCTTCGCCTGGAATGTAGGCGGTAACTTCAATACCTGAGCTCAGGCGTACACGTGCAACCTTACGAAGTGCAGAGTTTGGCTTCTTTGGTGTAGTGGTGTACACACGGGTGCACACACCGCGACGCAGTGGGCTACCCTTCAGTGCCAAAGTCTTGGACTTCTTTGGCTTTGGCTTGCGGCCCTTACGGACCAGCTGTTCAATCGTAGGCAACTGTCTCTCCGATTCACATGGATGTTCTCTATTCTGTGGAACCGCCACACTGCAGCCCACATCTATCCATGCTCAAGAGCAAAGAGTAGAAAGCCACAGTCCACCGGCCCGATGGTCCTTCACACTCAGCGCGCTATTACTAGGTTGCTTCACCGTGTTCCAGAATGTCCCACTCGAATGACGCCATAACATAGGCACCATTAATGGCACACACAAATAATCAGTATATCATACCGTGCGACAAAACACACTAATACCGATTGCTTCGCTAAAGCCTACACTACTGACCCGACAAGCTACCAGTTGTATACATACCGCACACATCAGTGCATCGTAGATCACACATCTCTCGTCATACAGCACGCATTATTACTTTGCAAAGTACCATGCACACTGAGCATTTATCACTCGCTATCAGTTTTTCTAATAACGATTACGTAGTGTTCCCTTGCATTTGCCGTTATGCTGTGTATGTCAGCAAACAATAGGAGGATCCATGGCATATACCAAGAATGCACCATTTCGCGCCGATGTCGTTGGCAGCTATTTGCGCCCACAGGAACTAAAGGACGCTCGCAAAGCTTTTGAAGCAGGCACACTCGATGCTGCAGGATTGAAAGCTGTAGAGGATGCCGCAATTACCAAACTTGTCGAACAACAAAAGCAAGCTGGCTTGCACGTTATTACCGACGGTGAATTTAGGCGCGGCTGGTGGCATCTTGACGCAATGTGGGGATTCTCCGGTGTTGACAAGGTAGCACTCGACCATGGATATCAGTTCCACGGCGAAGAAACCCGAGCAGAGTCTGCGCGCGTAACGGGAAAAATCGCTTTTGACGGCACTCATCCATTTGTTGAGCATTTCCGCTTCTTAAAGCAGTTTGAAGACGATACCGTAGTAGCACGTCAAACTATTCCAGCACCTGCACAAACCGTTGCTGAATTCTACCGTCCAGAAAATATTGAGTCTTTGGAAGCCGTATATGGCAAGGGCGTTGAAGCTGATGCCGCAGTTGACGCTGATTTAGTAGCAGCATACCGCGGTCTGATCGCAGCACTCTATGATGAAGGATGTCGCAATGTGCAGCTTGATGACTGTGTATGGGGCATGCTTTGCGATCCAGATTACGGTAAAGCAAAGCTGATCGCTCCAGGAGAGTATGCAGATCCAAAAGAACGTTTCTTAGCAATCAATAATGCCGTTATTGCCGATCAGCCAGAAGATTTGGTCATTACCACACACGATTGCCGTGGTAATTATCACTCAACTTGGGCTTCTCAAGGTGGCTATGAGCCAGTAGCTGATATTCTGTTTGCTCGTGAAAACGTAAGCGCGTTCTACTTGGAATTTGACGATGACCGCTCCGGCGATTTTGCTCCATTAGCCAAAATTCATCCAAACGCTACTGTGGTGCTTGGTCTTATTACTTCCAAGTCCCCAGTACTTGAAGATCCAGAAGTAGTTAAAGCTCGCATTCAAGAAGCTGCACAGTATGTACCCCTGGATCGCTTGTGCCTATCCACACAGTGTGGCTTTGCTTCTACCGAAGAAGGCAATGAATTAACCGAAGAGGAGCAGTGGGCTAAAATTGCTTTAGTACGTCAGGTAGCTGCTGAAGTTTGGGGCGAAGACTAGATCTAAATAACTGAAACTTGATGTAGTTCAAAAGCGCAACTACGGTTTTACACTCAGTTACTCTGCATTGGTATTGTTATCGCGTATTTCAGTACCATATCAGCCAGTAGTAACTGAGTTTTTTATTGCACTATGTAGCTACTATAAGCCCCATATTACAGACTCTTTGTATTTGGAGGGGCTTGTATTGCTTGCTACCGGTTACTATTGGGTACTAGCAGATTTTGGCAGCCTGTTTACCTTGTTCTTCCGTACGGTTTGAAACATCAGATATTCCAAAGTAGCCGCTTTTGGCACATGGCAGAAAAGTGGACATATAAGGTACTAGAGTGTTGGCATATAAGCCACAAATCCCAAAACCATTTAACTCTGATTTTACCTAGGTCACGTACTGAAACCACGTAGAACGAGAAAGGGCTTTGCCTTAAGACAAAGCCCTTAACGAGGGTGGCTAACGTGGCTCGAACACGCGACCTTCTGAACCACAATCAGATGCTCTACCAACTGAGCTATAGCCACCATTGTTGCATCTGATCACATGTGACCAGCACAACGAATTGGTACTATACACTATGCGAGCAATCTTTGCATCTTTAGTGCCGTTTCAGCGTGTCGCGATGATATATTGCAGCGTCCGCCAGCGCCTGCTGTTCCATATCCATAAATTGTTGCGCACAAGAAACAAGTGAATACTGCTCTACTGCACGCTCTGCATACACACCACTCCATATCTGACGTTCGTGTGGGTGCTCAATCCACCAATCAATAGCGTCCGCTAATGCCTGCACGTCGCGCACAGGAAACAGCGAATGCTCGGTAAGTGCAAATTGACTAGCTGCACTTAATGGACTTTGCGCAATAACCGGTACTACCCCACAAGCAGTAGCCTCTAACACACTAATTGATTCCAAATCAACAAGAGACGGATGAACAAGCAAATCAGCACTACGCAAGAAGTCAGGCATCGTATTATGCTCATGAAAACCAATGTCACAGCGTACACGCTTATACCCATGTTGAGCACGCAACAGCACACGTGCAGCTAATTGTAATGGACGAAGCAGTGGACCAGTGCCTGCAATACTGACTCGAATACTATTTCGATGCTTGCATCTTGCCACCGCGCGCAGCAGAGTAATGTGGTGTTTTTCCCGAGTTAATCTACCGCTGGCAACAATATGAAACTGCTTTACATCTGTAACATCAGTAGCATCTATAACATCTGCAACATCAGCAGCATCTGCAGCATTCTCCGACGTACCAGACTCTGCTTTTGGCGTATATACAGGCTCATATCCGTTAGAAATAACATGAATATTAGCGCGATACCCGTGCGCATGTAGCAACTTCGCACCCATAGTAGTTGGCACATGAATATGCTGTACATGATCATAGAGCCAATGCCGAAACAGTCGATAGATAATACTCACTGCACCGGGAATATATCGTAGAGGACCCGCAGAATACAAAATATTTTCTGGTTGAATATGAAAACCAGCAGTAACTGGTATTCCCATACTACGTGCTACTCGAAGTGCCGCCCTGCCAAAAGTAAACGGCATATAAATATGAACAACATCCACTCCGGCAAAACATGCCCGTAGCACACGCTCATCTACTTGCGCAAAATGCATTTGTTGTTTTGCTGCAATACGGGAAATCATAGGAATATGGCGCTCAGGTACTGCGTATGTACCTGCGCCAATGCCAACAAGACGCACACGTGCGCCTAATTTTTCTAATTCTGCAGCATATTGCAGTGCCGAATTTGAAGTACCATTGCCGCGATTACCAAAACTATCAAGTACCAGCGCAATAGTAAGCGGTTTAGATGACGCCTTCATCTCGGTTTCTTGAATAATGCTTTCTTGCATAACTCCCCCTACATTGCCTGTCTACCTTTAGTATACCGAATTTTATTCGTCCACATGTTGGACGCAATACCTGTATACGCCACCAGCCTCGCACTTTGGGGTAGTCACCATGACACAATATGAACTATGGCTAACCATCATGCTCAACTTCATGACAGTCCTTGTGCCATTAACTTACCTGCTAATGCCGCAGCGCGCACTGATGCTGTAGCGCAAGCAGGGCAAGTGTCTACCACTGCAACCAATGCAATACCTACTGATACCGATCAACTCCATGTGCAGCATCATCTTGGTGCTCCATATAGTGAACATCCAGTGCGGGTATTATTGCTTGGTTCCGGTGAGTTAGGTAAAGAAATCACTATCGAGCTCATGCGCTTAGGAGCTTGGGTATGTGCCGCAGACTCCTATGAGCACGCACCAGCACATCATGTAGCTCATGAGGCCCGCGTACTGAATATGGCAGACCCAGACCAGCTAAACGCCCTCATTGCTGAAATCCAACCAACTATCATTATCCCGGAAGTAGAAGCTATTGCTACCGATCAGCTTCGTTTTGCAGCCCTTGACGGTATTCAAGTTGTACCAAGCTGCCAAACTGCCCGCATTTGCATGGATCGAGAAGCCTTGCGTCGTCTTGCAGCCGAAGATCTAGGACTTCCTACTTCTCCATACCGCTTTGCAGGTTCTTTTGAAGAATTCAAAGCCGGTGTACAAGCCGTGGGCTTCCCATGCGTAGTCAAGCCAGTAATGAGTTCTTCTGGACATGGACAAGCAGTAATGCACAGCGAAGAAGACATCGAGCAGGCGTGGAATACAGCACAAACTGGCGGTCGCGTAGCCGTTGCTGGACAAATAAGCCGCGTAGTTGTTGAAGGCTTTGTCAATATCGTTGAAGAACTCACTATACTAACCGTAAGCTCAAGTGCAGGAGTAGTCACATGCTCCCCTATTGGCCAGCGTCAAGATCATGGCGATTATCGTGAATCATGGCAGCCAGCCAATATCAGCCAGTCGGTACGTGAACAAGCTGCTGCCTATGCAACCACTCTTGTGCAGGGTCTTACTGATGCAGCGCGCGCTCAAGGTGAACGCGGTTGGGGCGTTTATGGCGTGGAGCTTTTCGTCCTTGAAGATGGGTCCGTGCTGTTTAATGAGGTTTCTCCTCGCCCACATGACACCGGTATGGTTACGATGCTTTCTCAGCATTTTAGCGAATTTGCGCTCCATGCGCGTGCAGTACTTGGTATTCCAGTAACTGAAGATACTGTGCAACTGCGCAACCCTGCATTAGTCAGCGCCAGCCATGCTATTGTTGTTGAAGGCGAAGGTGAAGTCACTTTTAGCAACCTTCCACAAGCATTAAGCGAACCGTATACTGATGTGCGTCTTTTTGGCAAGCCTGTAGTCCATGGCGAACGCCGTATGGCAGTAGCACTTGCGGCAGGTACCACTGTCGAGCAAGCGCGCGCTAAGGCTACAGCAGTAGCCGAGACGCTTGAAATTACAGTATCTCAAAACCAGCAATAGCAAGCGGTACACGCTGATATACAACAGCGTGGCCACAATATGGCGCTAAACATAGCCTGTAAACTTCACACGATGTATGTTGTTATTGGTAGTGTTTGAGTGTCCAAATCCCTTGGTTCACCTGCATTTGTGCATTGCATTTGCAGCCAAGAAAGGCAATTATGGAAAAGCAGCAAAAGCTCTACGAGGGCAAAGCAAAGAAACTATACGCAACGGACGATCCAGATGTTCTCTGGGTAGAGTATTCCAATCAAGCCACTGCAGGTAATGGCGCGAAAAAAGAACAAATTGAAGGCAAGGGCAAGCTGAATAATCGCATTACTTCCCTTATTTTTGCACTGCTCAAAGCACGCGGCGTGCAAAGCCATTTTGTTCGTCAAATCAATGAAACCGACCAGCTGGTACGTCGCATGACTATGTTCCCTCTGGAAATTATCATGCGCAATGTTGCTGCCGGCTCATTCGCGAAGCGCTACGGTGTTGCAGAAGGTACCGAGCTTGCTCAACCAATTTTAGAGTTCTGCTACAAGTCTGATGATTTGGGCGATCCATTCATCAATGACGATGCTATTGTGGCTTTGCGTCTTGCTACAGCAGAGCAGCTTGCTGAAATTTCCCGTCAAGCTCGTTTAATCAATGAAAAGTTAACCGAAATTTTCCAAGCTATTGATGTCACACTCGTTGATTTTAAGATTGAAATTGGCGAGACCAGTGACGGTCAGATTTTGTTGGCTGATGAAATTACTCCAGACACATGCCGTCTGTGGGGCCATGATGCTGCACAAGGTCAGATTGAACATCTCGATAAAGATTTGTTTAGACGTGATCTTGGATCCATTATTCCAGCGTACGAAGAGATTGCTGCACGCTTAGAAGCCTTAGCTCAGCGTGAGTCAGTAACTATCTAACGTATGGCAAAGCCGAGTAGTGTATGCTGCTCGGCTTTACTCTTCATTATTTACTCTTCACTACTCAAATACCTACTTAATACCTTGAGTACTAAATACCAATAGCACTGTAGTAATGCAGTACGAAGCAGTTCAATAAGGAGAACCACGTGGTATACCGCGTTTATGTTGGCAAGCGCGCCGGTTTTGATGTCCAAGCAAGGCAACTTTTTACAGAGCTACGCGATATTGTAGGGATTACTACACTAACTCGCGTGCAGATGCTCAACCGCTACGATGTTGAAGGCATCGATGAGCAACTGTTTGAATCTTGTATTCCAACAGTATTTAGTGAGCCACCAGTAGATGTGGTATATCGTACTTTTGATGAGATTGGCATTCAGCCTGATCAGCAGGTATTTGCTACCGAATATTTACCGGGGCAATTCGATCAACGTGCAGACTCTGCAAGCGAATGCATTCAGCTTATTAGCCAAGGTGAACGCCCTACAGTGCGCACCGCCATCCTGTATATTCTCGATGGAACTCTCAGCGCTGATGACGTGCAGCGTATTGAGCAGTATGTAATCAATCCTGTTGAAGCCCGTCTTGCCAGCCTTGAAGAGCGTACTACACTACATACACCAGTTACCCATCCTGCCAAAGTTGCACGATTGACCGGCTTTAGAGAATATAGCGACGACCAGTTAGCGCAGCTTATTGAAGAGTATGGGCTGGCTATGGATGTGGCTGATTTGCAATTTACACGCCAGTATTTCTTGTCTGAGCAACGTGACCCAACTATTACCGAACTGCGTGTTATTGACACATACTGGTCAGACCATTGCCGACATACTACATTTGGCACTGAGTTAGACCATGTTGCTATTGATGACGATGTAGTGCGCGAAGCTTTTGAACAGTATTTGCGCATGCGTCATGAATTAGGGCGTGATGCTAAGCCCGTATCGTTAATGGATATGGGAACTTTGGGCGCAAAATGGTTGAAAGCTCAAGGGGTACTCACTGGGCTTGATGAGTCAGAAGAAATTAACGCATGTACAGTAAAAGTTACTGTTGATGTCAACGGCAACGATGAGGATTGGCTGTTCCTCTTTAAGAACGAAACGCATAATCATCCTACAGAGATTGAGCCATTTGGTGGCGCAGCTACCTGTATTGGCGGATGCATTCGTGATCCACTATCTGGACGTGCCTACGTATATCAGGCTATGCGCGTCACTGGAGCCGCAGATCCAACGGTTCCCGTAGCTGACACACTTGAAGGAAAGCTCCCACAGCGCAAGCTTGTTACTGGAGCTGCTGCAGGGTATTCTTCATATGGCAACCAGATTGGCTTAGCAACAGGTCAGGTTCATGAAATTTATCACCCTGGCTATGTAGCTAAGCGCATGGAGGTTGGCGCCGTAGTCGCCGCCACTCCTGCTGATCATGTTCGCCGTGAAACTCCAGCTCCTGGCGACAAGATTATTCTGCTCGGTGGTCGCACAGGTCGAGATGGTATTGGTGGCGCCACAGGATCTTCTAAAGCACATAATGTAGAATCACTAGAACTTGATGGTGCCGAAGTCCAAAAAGGTAATGCGCCAGTAGAGCGCAAGTTACAGCGCTTGTTTAGGCGCGGTGAAGCTACTCGATTAATTAAGCGATGCAATGATTTTGGCGCAGGCGGCGTAAGCGTAGCCGTTGGTGAAATTGCCGATGGTTTACTGGTAGATTTGAATGCTGTTCCAAAGAAATATGACGGTTTGGATGGCACTGAGCTTGCTATTTCTGAATCTCAGGAACGTATGGCTGTTGATGTGGCAGCAGATGATGTTGAAGAATTTATGCGTTATGCTGCACAAGAGAATCTCGAAGCCACAGTAATTGCCACAGTCACTGCAGATCCGCGCATGGTGATGCAGTGGGATGGCGATACCATTGTGGATTTGAGTCGTGAATTCTTGTCTTCCAATGGCGCTGCTAAACATCAGCAGGTGCATGTAGAGCAGCCACAAGATTGGCATACTCCTTGGAGTGCCCCTCAACAATACACAAACCTTACGGAACGCATGCGTGCTGTAGTTACTGATTTGAATAATGCCGGTAACAAGGGCTTGGTTGAGCGCTTTGATGCCACTATTGGAGCTGGCACTGTGCTCATGCCTTTTGGCGGTAAATATCAGCTCACCGAGCCAATGGCTATGGTGGCGAAGCTTCCTGTTGAGGGTGAAACCTCCACTGCTTCAGCTATGGCTTGGGGATTTAACCCATTCTTAAGTGAGCGCAACCAGTTTACTGGGGCGTATGCGGCTGTTGTGGAATCAGTGGCAAAATTGATTGCTACCGGTTATTCACGTCGCAATGCCTATTTAAGTTTCCAAGAGTATTTCGAGAAGCTACGTGATACTCCTGAACGCTGGGGTAAGCCTGTAGCTAGCGTGCTTGGTGCGTTGATGGCTCAGGTTGATTTAGGCGTGGGTGCTATTGGTGGCAAAGATTCTATGAGTGGTAGCTTTGAGGATCTCGATGTACCTCCTACCCTCATCAGTTTTGCTGTTTCTGTTGGCGATGTCGCACGCACTACTTCTCCGGAGTTTAAGCGTGCCGGACATCGTGTGGTACGCCTTGTTCCACGCATGAAAGCTGATGGCATTACACCTCAGGCTCAGTCGCTACTTGCTGTATTTGATACTGTTGAGCAGCTTATTGGACAAGGGGTGGTGTGTGCTGCTGCAACTCCTGGTTACAGTTGTACTGCCGGCTCATTGTTTACCATGGCGCTTGGTAATCATATTGGTCTGCACTGTGATGCAGCTGCTGATATTGAGGCATTGTTCGCCCCTGCTTACGGCTCGTTCGTGTTAGAGCTTGCTGATTCAGCTGATATTACTGATATTGCAACAACTGGCGCATTTACTGTAGAACAGCTGGGTACTACTTGCAATGAGTATGTTCTAGATTTGGGTGGTGAACAGCTACCCCTTGCTGAGCTGCAGGAGGCTTGGGAATCTCGTCTTGAAGATGTTTTCCCTTACCGATCTGACGATCAAGAGGCATCCCAGCACGTGCCAACAGCCGATTTTGCTACTGCTGAACGCCATACGTATAGTGGCTCTCGACTTGCACGCCCTCGCGTTATTATTCCAGTATTTCCAGGTAATAATTGCGAATATGACGTAGCAGCTGCGTTTAAGCGAGCAGGTGCTGTCCCTCAGACTTTGGTTATCAACAATCTCTCACCTAGTGCGGTAGCTCAGTCCACACATGCATTGGCTCAATCTATTCGAGAAAGCCAGATTGTTATGCTACCTGGTGGCTTCTCTGGAGGTGATGAGCCTGATGGATCTGCTAAGTTCATTACTGCATTCTTCCGCGCTCCAGAAGTCACTGAAGCAGTGCGCGATTTACTTAATAATCGCGACGGATTGATGCTCGGCATTTGCAACGGCTTCCAAGCACTTATTAAGCTGGGATTGGTGCCATTCGGCGATATTGTGCCTATTGATGAGGCATGCCCTACACTGACCTTTAATACGCTTGGACGTCACCAGAGCAAGATTGTGCATACGCGCATTGCTTCTACGCTCTCTCCTTGGCTTGCACAAACTCAGGTTGGCGATACGCATACTATTGCTATTTCCCATGGCGAGGGACGATTTGTGGCAACTGATGACGTGTTACAGCGTATGCTTGCTCAAGGTCAAATTGCCACGCAGTATGTTGACGACCAAGGCGTACCTTCGATGGATTTGCAATATAACCCGAATGGTTCGTTGCTGGCAGTCGAGGGTATTACTAGCCCAGACGGTCGCGTGTTTGGCAAGATGGGACACACTGAGCGCAGTGGTCAGCATTTGTACATGAATATTCCTGACGTTGTTGATCAACCACTGTTTGAAGCGGGTGTTGCTTATTTTGCCTAACTTTTAGTATCTACCCCGTTTTAAGCACGTACTGATACTACATTTGAGAATCTGCCTACTTACATAGCTACTGTATGACTGTTATGCAAGTAGGCAGTCTCGTATTTGTTAGCTTCGTGGAAATACGATATCGATATCAAAATTCAGCTATGCAGGAACCCAACCTTGCTCTATGCCATCTACTGGTGTGTCAGCTTGCGTTACTGCGTCCAATTGTTCTTGTGCAGTACGCCGTACTAATGCTTCATATCCACTTAATGCCGCAAAAGGCATAAATTGTGCTGCTCGCTGTGCTGCACTCAATGGAGCACGTCCGTGAGGCTGCGGATGGAGACAATCCATAATATCGTTATACCGCTGTGTTGAAGCAAACGGTAAAGTAGCAGCCATTTCCTGCCACTCTGCGTCTGTTGCGATAGACGATGTGACGGCCAATAACTTTTTCATGCGGCATGACCTCCTATCTGCCGATTGCGCTGCAACCCTGTAGCACCTTGTTCGAGATTCATCGCCTTCATTACGGCACTGCGTCCAAATTTTTGCTGAATATCCCGCAATGTATGACTAACTTGTAGCTCACGCTCTTCTGTAGTTGTGCTCGTAGACTGTTGTATACGAGTATCCTGTTGAGTACGCATATCCTTATCAGCCTGTGCGTGTGCCGCAAGTTGTGCAAAGAGATCAGGCTGCTCATAGTGAAGATGAGGCGCATATGATGGCACTAAGTCATTAAACGATAAGGTGATACGCCGAATCATATAAGTCGGATCTACAATAGCGCGATACAGCTTCACAATTTCCTCCCGCAATCGCGTTCCAGAAGCTGTAGGCACTGGCAGCGTTACCGACCCATGAGCTGGTTTAGGAACTACCCTGCCATAATGATCATGCGCCAAAGCATGCTGCTGGCGATAATGCGCATACTGCGCTGCTGCACGCTCTGGCACATAAGCAACTTCTTGTGCAGACACACGTTCATACCCAATAGCGAGCGCTATATTGCTCACTTGGTAATGCTGTTCAACAACATCAAGAACAAGTGCATCCGTCATTTCTTTAGTCACTAATAATGCGTGAGCATAATCATATGGTTCTTGTAGCACTTGACCAGAGCTTAACGAGGTATGCGCTGGTTTATATGCTTTAATATCAGCAATCGTGCATGATTCATAACCCCATGCGTGGTCAATAAGAAGCTGCGCATTGATACCAAAAGTGCTATATAGCAGCTGAGCATTGTAATAATCAGAAGCCTTGCCTAATGAACAACGCGCGATGTCACCCATAGTCATCAACCCTAACGATGCTAATCGCTTGGCAAGTCCACGCCCTACTCTCCAAAAATCAGTAATAGGCGTATGCGCCCACAGCAGTTTGCGATAGCGGTATTCATCCAGTTCTGCTACACGCACGCCATCACTATTAGCAGGCATATGTTTAGCCACAATATCCATAGCGACTTTGCATAAATATAAATTACTGCCAATTCCAGCAGTTGCTGTAATACCAGTGGAACGCATAATATCGCGAATAACACGAGTAGCCAGCTCATGCGCATTACATTGGTAAGTTCGTAAATATCGGGTGACGTCCATAAATACTTCATCGACGGAATACACATGGATATCTTCTGGAGCAACATATTGCAAATACACGCGATATACTTGGGCACTTACTTGCAAATACTGTGCCATGCGTGGCTTGGCAATAATCATGTCAGCCGCGTATTCGCTATGGGTTTCAAGATCATATACTTGAGTAGCACTACCAGTAAATCTATGGTGTGGAGCCTGCATGATGCGATGAGCATTGACCTGCTGGAGTACTTGTTTAGCTTCAAAGAGACGCGCACGTCCTCCAATACCATAAGCCTTCAATGACGGCGAAACTGCTAAACAAATGGTTTTGTCTGTGCGACTGGCATCAGCTACTACCAGATGCGTAGTTAATGGGTCAAGCCCTCGCGCCACGCATTCTACAGAAGCATAAAAAGACTTCAAATCAATGGCAATATAGGTGTGCTGCTGGGTACTGCTCTGTGTTGAAGTATGCATTATGCTCCTTTCTTTGATTACACTATACCAAAATTAGAACAAATGTTCGAATCAAAGATGTTGGTGTCTCTTCATCGGTATCCACATTCAGAAATAATGTTGCCTAATATCAACACTGATTGCTAGAGTAGTCGCGTAACGATTGGCAATACTTCTATTTCCCTACTTGAGGAAGGAAGCCATTAGGCATGTCCGTCGAACTCGAAGACATTCACGAAGAATGTGGTATTTTCGGCGTCTGGGGACACCCCGACGCATCTCGTCTTACATACTTTGGTCTCCATGCTTTGCAACACCGCGGACAAGAGGGTGCAGGCATTGTTTCCAATAATCAAGGTCATTTAATTGGTCACCGCGACCTAGGACTACTGACACAAGTATTTAGCGACGAACGTGAGATTACTCGACTACAAGGTAGTCGTGCTATCGGTCACGTGCGCTATGCCACAGCAGGATCCGGATCAGTTGACAATATTCAGCCATTCTTATTCCGCTTTAATGATGGCGATATGGCATTAGCACATAACGGCAATCTCACCAATAGCCAGTCATTGCGCAAAGAGCTTGAAGATCAGGGTGCTATTTTCCACTCTAATTCTGATACAGAAGTGCTTATGCATTTGCTGCGCCGCTCACAGCAGCCAACATTTATGGATAAGCTTAAGGAATCCCTGCGCCAAGTACACGGCGGATTTGCTTACTTACTGCTTACTGAAGACGCTATGATTGGCGCACTCGACCCTAACGGCTTTAGACCGCTGTCGCTCGGGCAAATGCGTAACGGCGCTTACGTATTAGCTTCAGAGACTTGCGCTTTGGATATTGTGGGCGCTGAGCTTATTCGCGATATTCGCCCGGGTGAAATCATCGTTATCGACGATAGCGGATACCACATCACCACATACACCGATCAGACGCAGCTTGCTATCTGCTCGATGGAGTTTATCTATTTCGCACGTCCTGATTCCAATATTTATGGTGTCAATGTCCATTCTGCTCGCAAACGTATGGGCGCTCGCCTTGCTCAAGAGGCTCCAGTAGATGCGGATATGGTTATTGCCGTACCAAATTCCTCGCTTTCAGCAGCAAGCGGCTATTCAGAAACTGCTCACTTGCCTAATGAAATGGGCTTAATTAAAAACCAGTATGTAGCACGAACTTTTATTCAGCCTACACAAGAATTGCGCGAACAAGGCGTGCGTATGAAACTGGCTGCAGTGCGCGGCGTGGTACAAGGCAAACGTGTAGTGGTAATCGACGATTCTATTGTGCGCGGTACAACATCACGCCGTATTGTGCAGCTTTTGCGCGAAGCGGGAGCGAGTGAAGTTCATATGCGCATCTCCTCACCGCCATTGAAATACCCATGCTTCTACGGTATTGATATTTCCACTACCAAAGAGTTAATTGCTGCGAAAAAGTCTGTAGAAGAAATTCGTGATTATATTGGCGCAGATTCCTTGGAATTCTTAAGCCTTGAAGGACTAGTGGACTCCATTGGACTTCATGCCGATGCTCCATATGGAGGCTTATGTGTAGCGTACTTTAACGGGGATTATCCAACTGCACTGGGTGATTATGAGGAAGAGTTCCTTGCATCCCTTACCCAAGAAGATCGCGAACGTATTCCTCGTTTCGCTCATGATGCAAGTACGTATATTGGTAACGAATTCACCACTAATACCGTAGTGCATACCGAGCAACACGAAGTAAAGAGCCAAAACTAGCCAAAACCTGCAACTAAATCTGCCGCAGGTACGGCCGTGCGGCACACACCGAAAGGAATATCATGCCATCAGCCTACGAAAATGCGGGAGTTAGCGTAGAAGCGGGATATGAGGTTGTGCGCCGTATTGGAGCACATGTCAAACGTACTGAACGGCCAGGGGTTTTAGGAGGACTTGGCGGTTTTGGCGGTCTATTTGACCTCGCCTCTCTTGGATACCAAGAACCTGTACTGATTTCTGGTACTGACGGCGTAGGTACTAAGTTGATGGTGGCTAATATGGCACACCAGCACAACACCATAGGCATTGACTGCGTGGCAATGTGCGTTAATGACATTGCGGCACAAGGCGCAGAACCACTGTTTTTCCTTGACTACATCGCATGCGGCGCTAATGATCCAGCACTGCTTGAGCAGGTTGTTGCTGGCGTTGCTGATGGTTGTGTGCAGGCTGGGTGCGCTTTAATTGGCGGAGAAACTGCAGAAATGCCTGGCATGTATGACCCTACCGAATACGACTTAGCAGGCTTTGCTGTTGGTGTTGCTGAAAAATCCGCCATTGTTGATGGTTCTACCATTTGCGAAGGCGATGTGCTTGTAGGGCTTCCTTCAAGCGGAGTACATTCTAACGGCTTTTCTTTAGTACGCAAGGCATTATTTGAACAGGCTGGTTACAGTGTCGATACTGTGCTTGACGAGTTCGGTGGCAAAACACTTGGAGAAGTGCTGCTGACACCAACTCGTATTTATGTGAAAACGTTGCTGCCACTGTTCAAAGCTGGTGTAGTGCGTGGTGTAGCACATATTACCGGTGGTGGTTTTATTGAGAATATTCCGCGTATGATTCCTCAGGGGCTTGCTGCGCAGATTTCGCTTAATGATGTTCCAGTACTACCTATTTTTGATGTTATTGAACGTGCAGGTCAGGTTGATCATGTGGAAATGTTCAATATTTTCAATATGGGCATTGGCATGGTACTTGCTATTAAGCCAGAACAATTAGATACTGCCACTGCGTTGCTTAACGATGCTAATGAGCCATATCATATTATTGGCAGTATTGTTGAGCAGTCAGGCGAAGACCGCGTAGTATTCGCATAGTATTGCAGTACTACAAACCTTTCTCTACCAAAACCCACTTCTATCACATCCTTGTACAAGCGCAGGAGCTAAGGAGCATTATGGGACAGCGTATTCTAGTTATTGGTTCGGGAGCACGCGAACATACTATCGCACATACACTTTTGCGTGGAGCAAGTGTGGAAACTGTATATTGTGCGCCTGGTAATATCGGTATGCAACGTGACGGTATTCATGTTGTGCAATTAAGTGAGTCTAATCATGCAGCACTTATTGATTTTGCTCGCCAAAATAATGTTGACTGGGTGTTTGTCGGACCCGAAGTGCCTTTGATTGAGGGAATCGTTGACGATTTTGAAGCAGCTAGAATCCCTGCTTTCGGCCCTCATCGTGCAGCAGCGCAAATTGAGGGTTCTAAGACATTTGCTAAAGAATTGATGGAGCGCCACAGCGTACCAACTGCAGCATATGCAAGTTTTTCATCATATGAACAAGCAAAAGCTTATGTTGAGCACGTTGGTGCACCAATTGTGGTTAAAGCTGATGGTCTAGCTGCCGGCAAAGGCGTTACTGTTGCTATGGATATGGATAGCGCTTTGCATGCTCTTGAAGAGATTTTCCTTGATCATCGATTTGGCTCAGCTGGAGCTAGTGTGGTGATTGAAGAATTCCTTGAAGGTCAAGAATTTTCACTGATGTGCTTTGTGCGTGGCAATGAGTTCTGGCCTATGCCAATTTCACAGGACCATAAGCGCGCATTTGATCATGATTTAGGTCCAAATACTGGAGGTATGGGTGCATACAGCCCTGTGCCTCAAATTAGCCAGGATATGGTGACTACGGCAATCGATACGATTATTCGCCCTGTCACTCAAGCTATGGTGGATGAAGGCACTCCATTTACTGGTATTTTATATGCCGGTCTTATTGCTACTGCTGATGGCCCTAAAGTGATTGAGTTTAATGCTCGCTTTGGAGACCCAGAAACTGAAGTGGTATTGCCACAGCTTACTAGCGATTTGGGGCTAGCTATTAGCAATCTGCTGAAAGGTCAGACTCCAGAATTTGTTTGGGATACGCAGTGCGCTACTCTTGGCGTGGTTGTGGCATCCGAGGGCTATCCTACGGCTGTTATTAAAGGAGCGCAGGTTCCTCAGCTTCCTCAATTCGATGATCATACTCATGTGTATTATGCTGGTGTTGAGGGCGAGGATGCTGAGCATATCGTAGCAAACTCTGGGCGTGTATTCTTAATCGAAACTTCACAACCAACATTGCAGCAGGCTCAAGATCGCGTGTATGAAATTCTTGATGCTTTAGAGCTTCCAGGAATGTTCTATCGTCATGACATTGGCGCTAAAGCATTGCACGCTGCTTAAGTAAGGCACTATGTGCAAGATTGCAGTACCTGCATATCTGTACGTACAACTACGCGTCTATGCATAGTCGTAACTACTGCATTTGCTATACATAATCGGGGTCTTCCACAATGGGAAAACCCCGATTATTATATGTCCGCAAAGCTCACGCACACTATTGATTTATGTATGCGGGTATTTCACTCTCATACAACCGCTTCGCGCAATATGTATTACTGGTGTTGTGCTGGCTTAGGAATAAGCAATGACGAGCAGAATGCCAGAGCTAATAGAATCAATCCAGCAACCATCGCAGCAATATATCCTGCAGTTGCGCCACTAGAAGCAGTCAGTGCCTTTTGAGCAGCATACAGTACTGCATAGCTTAAACCTGCACCCAAATTGAATGCGCCAGAATTCAAACCTGGCAGATATCCAGGATTATCCTCTGGGGAAAGCACAATACCCAAACCGTTAAGCATAATATTGGCAGTGCCTGCATAAGAAATACCTAGCGCAACTGACAACACAACGAGAGCCCAAATGCTAGGAACCTTGCATAAATAGATACCGAAGAGCACAAATACTACGCTGGCGATCAGACCACCACGCAGCACCATACGATAGCCGAATCGTGAAGCCAAAATACCAGCAACAGGTCCAAAAGCTAAACCAACAAGAGCATATGGTGTCAGTGTAGCAAAGGACACTACGCTAGCACTCATACCAGTGCCAAATTCGCTATCTTGTGCAAGTGCTGGAACGATACCGTTCATAATGGCAAATACACCAGTCATAGTCAGCAGTGTGGTCAGTAACAGACCCCAAGTACGGCGCTGCTTCAAATAGTGAGTAGTAACCATTGGGTGCTGCTGACGATTTTCCACATTCCAGAACACCACGAATAGTACTGCTGCGATAACAATTTCTACAATAACCAGCACCCAATTTGCGTCAGCGAGTTTCTGAATTTCATTGATGGCCAAATATGCTGCCAAGAATGCTGCGGCAAGGAAAATAACACCTGCCCAATCCATCTTTGGCGTTTCACTTGCGGTGCTTTCCTCGCTCCATGCAAATACCATGATAATGGCGAGCACTGCTACACCAACCATCACCCAGAATACTGAACGGAAACCGAATGTGCCAGCAAGCCAGCCTCCCAAGATAGCATCTACGCCGCCAATACCACCGTTTACCGAGGTAAGGATTGCCATCAGTCGTGCATACCGTGCATCTTCAGTAACCTTATGATGCAGCATAATCAGTGTCATTGGCACAATAGGACCAGCAACACCTTGAACTACACGTCCAATCATCAACATGGTTACGTTCACAGATAGTGCTGAAATAGCGCAACCCACAGCGGTAAGTGTCAAAATTCCCAGCAGTACTTTGCGGCGACCAATTAAATCACCTAAACGCGGCAGGAATAGAGAAAACACTGCGCATGATGTGAAGAACACCGTCTGTGTTAAACCAATTTGTGCATCGGTGGTATTCAACTCGATACGCATTGTAGTAAGTGCTGGAGAAAGCATAGAAGCGTTGAGCTGGAATGCGAAAATTGCAGCCATAAGAGCAGTCATCAAGGCAACAATAGATTTTCCACCTTGATCTAACATTGGTTCTGACTTTGTAGTAGTCATCATATGTCCTTTTACTTGGTTCCTATATGAAGTTTGTGTTAGCCGATACGCTTGATAGCGTCAGTTACCAAATCCCAGAAGCGTTCAACATGCAGACCCAGACCAACTTGTGTATGGCACTCTTCTTCACTTGGTTCTGGCCCTCGCAAATCGGCAACAGTCATACCCAACGTGGTTTCACCATGAATTTCAACATCGAGTGGGCAACGGCGGGTCTCAATTACTGAACGATCAATCAGGTATGCTACTGTGCAAGGATCATGCACTGGAGGATCAATGAAGTCCTGATTGTCCTGATATGTTTTACGGAAGAAATCCATAAGTCCAGAAACAAAGTGAGCCAAATCAGTGTCAAGACTTTCAATACGCTGTTGTACTTGAGGAGTGCACAGAGCCTTATGCGTTACATCAAGACCAACCATAGTAAGTTTCCATGGCTCATTGAACACAATATGTGCCGCTTCTGGATCAACTTTAATATTAAATTCTGCTACCGCACTCCAATTGCCTTCATGAACGCCACCGCCCATCAATACAATTTCTTTCACACGCTCAACAATTCTTGGTTCTAAGCGTGCTGCCATAGCAATATTGGTGAGAGGGCCGGTCGGCACTAAGGTAATGGTACCCGGCTCGTGGCTCATAATAGTGTCAATAATGTAGTTAACAGCATGCGTGGATTCAAGTGGACGGCTTGGCACAGGAAGCTCAACACCGTCAAGACCCGTTTCACCATGAATGGATGCTGCAACTTCTTGAGTACGCACAATAGGTCTATCGCAGCCAGCATAAACTGGGATATCAGTTGCATGAGCTTTTTCTAAAACAGCTCGAGCATTATAAGTCACCTTTTCAAGGCTTTGATTGCCGCCAACAGTGGTCACTCCTAGTAGCTCGATTTCAGGATTACCAACTGCCAATAAAATAGCAACTGCGTCATCATGTCCTGGATCGCAATCCAAAATAATCGGTGTTGTCATTGTGTTCCTTTCTGCAAATACCTGCTGTACACAGTATTTGAAATCTATTTTCGACTGCCAAAACGTTCTAGTAACCATGCGGCATCCGCAGTATCTATTGGTTTTGGCGTGTTACCAGCAAATCGTTCATTAACAACTGCAGGCGCGTAGGATACTAATGTTTCATGGCTAATGCCATAATCTTCAAATGGGTGTAGTCCAAGCATAGAATCTCTAAATTCCAAAATGGCACGAACGACAATAGCTCGTACCTGATCGAGGGGAGCATGGTCTGGAATTTGCGCACCCAAAATTTTGCCAATCTCCCGTACTTTGTGTTCACGCACGTCAGCAACAAATTCCACAACTGCTGGTAGCGCATAGCCCACTGCCTCTCCATGCACGATGTGATGTTGAGCTCCCAGCACATGTGCTATTGAATGACCGACAATAGTA
The DNA here is from genome assembly GCF_014635685.1 of Galliscardovia ingluviei. Taxonomy (GTDB): domain Bacteria; phylum Actinomycetota; class Actinomycetes; order Actinomycetales; family Bifidobacteriaceae; genus Galliscardovia; species Galliscardovia ingluviei. The sequence continues at coordinate 128,886 of NZ_BMDH01000001.1, read as the reverse complement.
CCTGCTTGGTTGAGACTCCAACCTGCCAGACTTGCTGCAATCATTACTCTACGGCGAGCTTCAAGATCGTTGCCATCAGCTACTGCGCGAGGCAGATAGTTATAGAGTAAGAACATAACTTTTTCATCTATTGCATCCGTTATCGGATTAGCTAAAGCCGATAGGTAGCCTTCTGCAGCATGGCAAAAAGCATCAAGACCAGTAGCAATAGTCATGCGTTGCGGCAAATTAAGCGTTAATGTAGGGTCGAGCACCGCATATGTGCTGGTTGCATTATCTGCCAGCACAGCAAGTTTATTACCATGTTCATCAGTTACAATGAGCGCATTAGATAGTTCGCTACCTGTACCTGATGTTGTTGGCACACTGATAAGACCCTGGCATCGTTGAGTAGCGCGACGTTTTGGCTGACCATTGCTACCAGAGAGTTCTACATAGTCGGCAATGCTGCCGCCATGCGTCGCCACAATGGCAATTCCTCGTGCAACATCGAGCACACTGCCACCGCCAATGGCAAGAATACAATCGGCTTGATGTTCACGATAGCGTGCTGCTCCATCATCAACCGTTGCTATATGAGGATCTGCATGTATGCTATCGAATACTGCAATCTGCCTGCCAGTTTGTTCAAGTGCAGCAATCGCCTCTTGCACTGGTGCTAACGAATGTATAACACTATCTGTTACCACCAGCACGCGGGAGTAGCCTTCTCTATCGCAAATGCTGACAAGGCTTTGCGCGAGATGCTCACTGTATACTACTTGCACTGGTTGTACCATGGATATTGATAATGAATCCATTTCAACTCCTACTGTGCTTATGCAAGCTGGGATGCAGCTCTATCTGCTTCTTCGCAGAATTTCTTGACCAGTGCAATATCTTTTTGCATAAATCCACCTTCGTATTTAATACTGGTCTTTGTTAGTGAATCTACGCCATATGGGTGGCACTGTTTAATAGCATCTGCAACATTATCTGGACCAAGCCCACCTGCCATAATAACTGGCTTGCCACATTCGCGTACGATTGCAGCATCAATGCTCCAATCGTGAGTAAGGCCACTTGCTCCGATTCCGGTATCAGGCGCGAGTCCGGAGTCGGTGAGAATAAAATCACAATACTGCGCGTATTGTTTTGCACGATCTATGGCGGTAGCATTATCTACAAGCACCGCTTGCATCAGCTTAATCCCTGGCACTGCTTCTTTCAGACGCTGGGCAAACGCCTCGTCTGCTGCATACCCATCTCCAGCAATATGCAAAATATCTGGCTTAACGCGCTGGGCTAGTTCGATCATCTCATCAGGATCATTGGTGAGCATAATAGCCACTGCTACTACACCATGTTCGCGGCATGCTGCAAAAATCTTATCGACGCGCTCAAGTGGCACACGATGTGCTGGTACACCTCCATGTTGCATCGGTACAAGCCCTAGATGGTCAGCGCCTGCTGCAATAGTTTGCAATGCTTCTTCGTATTCAATAATGGAATAGATTTGTTTAACTACCATAGTCTCCCCCTGTATTGGTATATTGATAATTTTTCAATGAAATGTATTGGCAAAACCTTGCCGCACACTGATTTTCTTGCGTACTCTTTATTGTGCGTTGATTTCTACATCAGTTTGCATTTTCTTATACATACGCTCAACAGTGATATCTGGAACTGCTTTAGTGCATTCCAGAGCAATACTTGATGCAGCTTGTGCGATACGCCCAACTTCTTGCAATTCACGATCTGGATTGTCAAAGAAACTCCACACTATTGCTGCCATACCAGAGTCGCCAGCACCATTAGCTGTAGCAATATTGGTTTTGTATGGAGGCACATGGATAAAGTCATATCCTTGTTCGCTATGTTTTGCACAAAGCATGCCGTGCGCCCCGAGCGATATAAATACATGAGCAACGCCTCGATCAAGTAAGGTCTTTGCCGCAGCACCCGCAGTGTATTGATTAGTGATACTAATGCCGGTAAGTACTGATGCTTCCAAATCATTTGGCTTGAGCATCGTCATTTTATCTAGAATTGGCTCAAAACGATGGGCTTTAATAGTTGATACAGTATCTCCAAAAAGCGGCGCTGTAACATGTTCGCCAATCCATGTAAGGGTTTCAGGCTCTAAATTAGCATCAAGTACACAGATGGCTGCATGATTGATCACTTCAAGGCGTTCTTGCAAAAATTGCGGTGTTATTTCTTTACAAATATCCATATCATTAACCGCAACTAACATATCGCCTGTTTCATCAGTAATAAACATATAGGTAGACGAACGTCTTCCAGGCAATTGTGCAGCATAGTCTAAATGAATATTATTTGCTGCGCATGCATCTGCTAATGATTTTCCATTGGCATCATCACCATAGACAGTTATTAAATATGTTGGTATGCCAAGATGTGCCATATTTTGTGCAATATTTTGTCCTACTCCACCTGCAGATAAACTTACTACACCAGGGTTTGAGTCTCGATCAATTACGGTTGTATGAGGGCGACCACAAATATCCATATTCATGCCGCCGATAACTATAGCGTATGGTTTTTGGGGCTTCATTGCTTCCATATTTCCTCCTCTTCCTATCGTATCCACACTGATTACACATAGGTCAAGCGTTTAACCAACACCCAATATACAACATGTGTTTATTAAGCACAACTTTTGTTTATTGCGTGTTGCTCAATACAATGTACTGTTATGCACCACTTTGTACATGCAAACTACACTATTGCACCCGCTGCACTTCAATTGACAAAGCCCGACGCTCTACTTGTTCGGCAGTCATATCAGTACAAGTTGCTTCAACACTATCTAGCACCAAAGAAGCACTCGCCATTGCCATACCAATAATCTCTTGAAAAGTATGCTCTTGTTCTATATACTGCCATGCTAATGTACTCAATATTGCAGTCGGCGCACCATTACTTAAATGCTTTCCGAGCAATTCCTCAGGAATACGAGCCAACCATACTTCATGTTCTTGAGCAAAAACAGCAGTGCTTGCATTAAGCAATAGCGCTACTGTGCGTACACCAGCTTCACACAGCACGCGTACACACTGCACAGCATCATCTACACTGCGCACATCAATACCAGAAACAAGCTGCGCTTCTGTAGCTGCTAACACTAACGTATCAATACGGTCAAGCACCGAAACTAATCGCTGTGCCTTATTAACAGAAACTACACGCGCATATATTGGCTTATGCACATGCTCACACAACCATGCAATGGCTTCCTGCGAAAGACTGGTATCAAGTACAGTGATCGCAGCTTGGGTAAACAACCCTAACCGTTGCTGAAGAAACTGAGGAGTAATCCCCGAACTAATCCCCATATCATCAAGCGCTACAATCTGCTCTCCACTAGCGGAAACCACCGATAGATACTGACTGGCTTTATCATGCACCTGCAACGATCGAGTAATATCAATATTGTGATGCCGCGCATCTTCCTTAAATAATTTACCATTGGCATCATCGCCGTACAGTGCCACAAGATAATTCTTAATCCCAAAACTTGTTAAATTGTAGGCAACATTGCGTGCAATACCACCAACAGAAGTAACCAAATGCCCGACATTTGAACTTAAGCCCACTACGTGTTCACTGGCCATACCATGAATATCAATATTTACACCACCAACAACGGCAACATACTGCGCTGGAGAGACGATATACCCCTTACCTTGAATATATCCTTTGCGCATCAGATTAAAAATATGTGCTGCAGTACCAGAACGAGTAATACCAAGCATGGATGCAAGCTCCTGTTGCGAAATCATTGGATTTTGCTCAATGCATGCCAATATTTCTTCTTCGCGTTGCGTCAGTGCCATATTGCCTCAATTGCTTATGTTATAAATACACTCTTCCTAGCGCCTTAACACTATCACCAAAGAACACTAAGCACTACTTCTACCGTATTTCTACCATACGCAAATACACTATTGTGCGCACTCTTGGCATATACCAAATATTTCTATAACATGCGTACGCACTTTGAACCCATGATGCTGTGCCACTTGAGTAAACCATTGCTCCTCAGGCGGCTCTATATCTACCGTTTTACCACATTGTTCGCACACTAAATGATGGTGATGTTCCGGAGAGCGCTCTGCGCAATCTCGAAACAGCTGCTCTCCACCCATGCGCAAAGTATCCGCATGACCACTTGCAGCTAACGCATTGAGCTGACGATACACCGTCGCCAAGCCGATGCGTATGCCTTGTTCTTGCAATTGTTTATGGAGTTCTTGAGCCGAAATAAAGTCTTGTGTTTGACGCAGTTGATTATGTATTGCTGTTTTTTGAGCAGTTGTTCTCGATGATCCAACGCTAGTATTTGATGGAGATGTTGTATTCCCTTTACGTTCCGCCACTACACTCACCCTTATCAATCGTCTTGTACTACTTGAGATTATAAACATTTATCAGTTTGATACAAGACCGTTGAACTGTATTATCGAACTGCAGAAGCTTGCACAAACTCGTACTTCAATATTTCGTTTCCATACTCATGTTGCGCAAACGATTGCGCAATTACTGATAACCCACTATTAAATAGAAGTATTTGTGAAGTAATTAACAGCTCATTTTCTCCAGTATCTCACTGCCATGTTTATTGTAGTTCATCTTATATTCATAAATAGAACCCATATATTTCAACAATTCTATATACGACACGCCGTAAACATCAATAGTACCAACCAACCGGTAAGTACTTTGCACAAACGCTTGCGCAAATCTTGTGGTTGCGCTATAGTAATAATCGTCAGGAAGAAATACACAAGAAAGGAACAACAATGAATCTCAAGCAAGCATTCATTCGCAGCGCAACTTTGTACACTCTGTCTCAGACCAGCTCACCAGCTGTCGCACAGGCACTTATCGACACATTGCGTGAAACCGAAAAGCGCTAAAGCTAAAACTAAAACTAACCATACAAAAATCTAAATTACAAATAACAAGGAGTACAAAATGAATATTAAGAAGGCAATTCTTCGCGGACTTTCTCTTTCCGGTGCATCTATGATGATTTCTAACGCAGGTGCTAATGAGCGTGTTATTGAAAACGCTCTTGACATCGCCAACCAGCGCTAGATCTCACTCACTCCAATAGCATATGGCTATTGTTATGTATAGATAAACAAATATCAGTGAATGAGCATCTATACGAACAGCGTCGTTCGCATATCATGCTTTCTTTTTGCTTTGCAATACAATCGTCAGATATCGATAGCAATAACACCAATATGGTGTGCACTTGCATGTATTTACGTCATGATTTTGGTTTATAGCAATTAAGGTTTGAAAGTTCTTCTGAAAAATTCAGCATGTATAAGTTACTAGCCTAAACATACAAAACACAGTTCAAGCATTCAACCACCCAACCACTACCAAATCCCAAAAATAAGAAAAGGCTGCAACTCAAGCGTTGCAGCCTCATACGTATTACTAGCACGATGATATCCGCACTAGGCAGCTATTGCTCCCAAATACCGGTGCGCTCAAGTTCGCTCGCAACATCGACTGGATTGCGATCACCACATAGCACAGTAACATGCCCCATTTTGCGATTATGCTTAGCCTGTGCCTTGCCATAATCATGAACAAACCAATCAGCATGAGTTAATGCAGCAGCACGCACTGCTGGAATATGCTGCCCGAGCACATTAACCATAACCGCCGGCTCTAGTAGTCGAGGCTGCGGAAGAGGCCAACCGCTAATACCACGAATATGTGCTGCAAACTGATCAATTGAGCACGCTTCAATTGTGTAATGCGCAGAATTATGCGGACGAGGTGCAAGCTCATTGACCAACACGCGACCATCGCAGGTCACAAACAGCTCAATACCTAACGTTCCCGCCAGTTTGAACCCTTGTGCAAGCGTAGTGGCCAATTGATGAGCAATAGCATCAACTTCAGTATCAACATCAGCAGGCGCTATGGTCATGTGCAAAATATTATTGCGATGCTCATTGCGTACTACTGGGAACGTAACATAATGATCACCGTCGCCAGAAACCATAATCGAAGCTTCAAAAGCAAAATCGACAAAGCCTTCGACAATAGATTGTGGGAAGTTATCGTCTGACCAAACACGATCAAAATCAGCTTCTTCGCGCAATACCAGCTGACCGTGTCCATCATAGCCGCCCTCAGCAGTTTTGAGCACACAAGGCAGACCAAGCTCACTCACAGCTGTGCGAACTTCAGCTTGACTATGTACCTCTCGCCAAGGAGCAGTTGCAATACCAAGCCCATTAATAAACGATTTCTCACGAATGCGATTCTGTGTCACACGAAGTAAATCCGTACCTTGCGGAATAGCCACAATATCGCTTACAGCGTCCAAAGCATCCGCATCAACATTCTCAAACTCATAGGTCAGCACATCACTACGGTCTGCTAATTCCCGAATAGCGTCCTGATCATCGTAGTCGGCAATAATTTGAAAATCTGCAACCTGTGCGGTTGGGCAATCAGGGGTAGGATCAAGCACACCAATGCGCAACCCCATATATTTTGCTGCAAGCGCCATCATGCGACCAAGCTGACCGCCACCAACAATACCAATCGTATCTCCAGGCTGCAATGCTTGTATCTTACCTTGTGTACTTTCAGACAAGCTCGGCATTCGATTCCTCCACTTTGTCTTTCAATCCGGCACGATAGTCTTCAAGTGCCTGAGCTAACTCACTATCAGTAGTAGACAGCATGCTCACTGCAAGCAAACCAGCATTTGTTGCACCAGAATTGCCAATAGCTGTGGTTGCAACTGGAATACCACCTGGCATTTGCACAATAGATAGTAGAGAATCCAGCCCGCTTAATGCGCGTGACTGTACTGGAACACCGATGACTGGCAATGTTGTTTGTGCAGCAATCATACCCGGTAAATGCGCTGCCCCACCCGCGCCAGCAATAATTACACGCAATCCTGCCTCACGCGCACCATGAGCAAACTCAGCCATAAGCTCTGGAGTGCGGTGAGCAGAAATAACCTGCTTCATATAAGGGACATGGAATTGATCGAGGATTTCACAGGCATGAGCCATGGTTGGCCAGTCACTTGACGACCCCATAACTACTGCAACTTGTGGCTTACGTTCTGACATCTTACCTCTTTACGTAAGGTTTGACTTATGTCAAAGTGGACGGTTTGCCAGTGCCTGAAAGTAATTCAAGTACCAATACTACTGTACGAAGTCTTGCGGACGCACATTACACGAGAACGCAGCGTGCCACAAATAATGAGACGCACAACTACATCGTCATTGCAAGACTACTTCATCATTGCACAATTGCGCTACCATTACATAATGATGTCACCATTACATAATGATGTCACCATTGCACAACTACATTGCCAAACATGCTCCCCTGCACAACGCGGTCAAAAGCCACCGACGCGTGATCAACATCGTAAACACCATCAATAACAGGATGCAAATCAGCATGCTCTACAAAACGCAGCATACGAGCAAAATTCTCAGGGCTGCCCATAGTAACACCCTGAACGCGAATCTCTTGGAAAAATACACGCGTCAGCTCAGCACCTGGCTGATCTCCACTTGTTGCGCCACAGGTAACTACAGTACCGCCCTGTCGCACACTTTTTATGGAATGTGACCACGTTGCCTGCCCTACGCTATCAAGTACAGCATCAACTTTATGCAGCAATCGAGCGCCGCTATCCACTGCCACATCAGCACCAAGTGCTAACGCTCGATTCTGACGCTCTGTACTGCGTGAAGTTACTAATACTTCTAAACCGGCAGCATGTGCCATCTGAATAGCTGCTGTAGCAACTGATCCGCCTGCCCCTTGAATAAGCACACTATCACCCGGTTTGACTTGTGCCGCCTCAAACAGCATGGTATATGCAGTAAGCCAACCAGTGCCAAGTGCCGCCACCTCACTCATACTGAGATTATTCGGCTTAGCAAATACATGAGCACATGGTACATCAACATATTCCTGCATCAACCCCGGATAATATTCCGAAGGCAGCGTGCGGCGAGCGCCAGCTCCAACTCCTGCATGATCAGCGCCAAAAACACTGTATATCACTACTTCATCGCCTATAGCACAGCCAGGAACTCCACTCCCTGCGTCTACCAGCACGCCAGCACCATCAGTACCAAGTGTCATCGGCAATTGCCGTTCGCTTAACCCCCCACCCATCAGTGACCAGATATCGTGGTGATTCACACTATTAGCTGCAATGCGTATGCGCGCGCCATGCTGACCGAATGTATTTGCTGTATCCAAATCAGCAATTTGTGTAACTTGCAAACCTGCCAAAGGATTATCTGGATGAATGGATTGTGCACTAATAGCCTTCATTGGCTCCTCCCACGTACCTATCTTGTTGCCTGATTATTGTATTATCTGATTACCTATCGCACATTATACGTTGGAAAAGCTAACTACTGCGCTTATCAAGTAAGTACTTACCAAACTGTGCCTTATAACATGACAGCGCTCAGGCATTCGATGTTACAGTGCCACGGTGCGCCACTGCTGAGCATTTGGAATGTTGCGTACTATGCGAGTACTAGCTGCTAATACGGCTGCACAGCATAATACCGTCGCAAACACACTTATAGCAACCGTATATGAAGATGCGGCAAGCAGCCAACCAGCTAATGCACCACATGTTGCAGATAGTATTTGTGCTGGCATAGTTAACGTCACAGTCACACGACCTTGCATATGATGTGGGGCTTTAGCAAAAACAAACCCTAGAAGCGTCGCATTCATCATGGCAATAGGCAGTCCTAAACCAGCATTTACCAGCAATATCAACCAGTATTGATGAACCACTATCAGCAATAAACCACATACCGCTATCCATATCAAACTTATGCAGGCAGCAGCTCCCACATGCACGCGAGTGCTGAGTTTTCCTGCAATCAGTGAACCTACAAGCATAGCCAAGGCAATCGTACCGCTGATATAGCCAATGCGTGTAGCACTAATACCTTGTGCAACAAAATCAAGCTCGATGGCGTATTGCACACCGTTGATACCAAAGTTGGCAAGAGCAGCAATACTTACTATCAGCACTACGCGCGGTTTTGTAAGCGACCACTGCCAGCCCTCTACCATATCGTGCATGAAGCTGGTATGGTGCGGCACGGCAGTTTTGGCATGAATTTCATCACTATCATCCTGCTCTGTGACAACCCGCAGGGCATGCGAACGAGATTGCGCACGCAGTGGAAAACAGCTTATTGCAGCTATGGCATACAACACCGCTGAACCAGCAAAAGGAACCCAAGGCGCCATGCTATACAACATACCGCTCACCGGTCCACCGAGCATACTTACTGTAGCATCGCGACCTTCGTTCAAACTGCGAGCGCGAGGATAAGCCTCTATAGGCACAATGGAGCGCAGCATAGCATCTGTCGCCGTACCAAATAGTCCATGCACACCAGCAGCGATACAAGCAAGTGTCATCAATACTGAAAACGGCAACATATTCAGTGCACACAGTAGTGCAACTAGAGTCCAAATTCCTATACCAATGCCAGCATTCAGCGCAATACAAAACACACGATTTACTCGGTCAACCAGTGTGCCACCAAAAACTTGTGCTGCCAACCCCACAATCGTAGATCCAGTAGCCAGCCAACCGGCCTGCAAAGTAGAGCCAGTAAGTGCAAATCCCAGTAAACTCAAAGCCAGCGTACGCAACGCCAACCCTGCAGCAAGTGCAGTATCAGCACTCAACCAAGCTGGATACTGAGGATAAGCAAATAATGAAGTAGTAGTAGCATTACCCTGCATTACAGCCCTACGCTTACTCATCGCATACACCGACCTTCCGTAATGCCTAGCAGTATACGCGCTGCAACATCAGATACTGCACCATATTCCACAATCTCACTGGTGGCTCCATCGATTGCTCCTCGCATGTTTTATACTTAAGTCCATGGCTCAAACCACGAAGCTTGCATTGGAACTGTCATTAAAGCGACTACTACTTACTAAGCCGCTTGATAAAATCACAGTAACTGATATTGCCCAAGACTGCGGCATTAGTCGCATGACTTTCTATTACCATTTCAAAGATATATACGACCTCGTGGAATGGGCTTGCCAAGAAGATGCGGGTCGAGCGCTTGCAGGCAATCGTACTGCTGATACATGGCAGACTGGGTTTTTAGCTATTTTTAAGGCAGTACGCGCCAATAAACCATTTATTATGAATGTGTATCATTGTGTTAGCCGCAAACGTGTGGAGCAGTATTTGTATGACATTACCTATGATTTACTTATTGGTGTAGTTCAGGAAGAAGCTCGCGGATTGCGCGTGAGACAAGAAGATCAGCAGTTTATTGCAAATTTATTTAAGTATGCGTTTGTAGGGCTGATGCTTGATTGGATTGCTCATGATATGCGCGATGATGAGCAGGAGCTAGTTAATCATTTGAATACGGTTATTGAAGGCGATTTTAGGCGAGCGTTAGAACGTTTCGCATACTAAATATTGCGCATTTTTATCAATTGCCACTCAGTGTTTAATTTTTATACACTTGCGGCTCAGTGTTTAATGACACACCTGCATAACCCTCCTAGAATCAGCAGTGTTGGTTCACCAACCACACTGTGTACTTAACAATGTTTAAGTGCATTGACCCCAAGTTCAGGAGGTTATCATGTATTATTCCAACGGTAACTATGAAGCATTTGCTCGGCCAAAGAAGCCACTGGGTATTGATCATAAAAGCGCGTATATTGTTGGCACCGGACTTGCGGCACTCTCTGCAGCATGCTATCTGGTCCGTGACGCACAAATGCCAGGAGAGCATATTCATATTTTTGAAAAAGACGCTACTGCTGGTGGCGCATGTGATGGCTTGAATATTCCAGGACTTGGATACGTAATGCGTGGCGGACGAGAAATGGATAACCATTTTGAAGTCATGTGGGATCTTTTCCGTTCAATACCTTCTATTGAAACCGAAGGTGTATCAGTGCTTGATGAGTACTATTGGCTGAATAAGGAGGATCCTAATTATTCACTCTGTCGTGCTACCAAGGATCGTGGTCATGATGCAGGCACTGATGGCAAGTTTGGGTTAAGCGACAAAGCTGCTCAGGAAATTATGAAGCTGTTCTTCACCCCAGACGAGGAACTCTATAATAAGCCTATTACTGATTTCTTTGATGATGAAGTACTCAATTCAAACTTCTGGATGTATTGGCGTACCATGTTTGCTTTTGAAAACTGGCATTCTGCGCTAGAAATGAAGTTATATATTCAGCGTTATATTCACCATATTGGAGGACTCCCAGATTTCTCTGCTTTGCGTTTTACCCGCTATAACCAGTATGAGTCCATGATTTTGCCAATGGTACGGTACTTGGAAAACGCTGGCGTGCAATTCCATTTCAATACGAAAGTGGAAAATATTGAGTTTACTATTGACTCTGCTACAGGCCCAGTTCGTGAGGTAACTGGCACTGGTCAGGATACTATTTTGAAGATTGCTCAAGCAGCAGTACCGCGCAACCCATATTCCACGCCAAATCGCAAAATGGCACAGCGCATTATTATTGCGCATGATGGCACAATGCAGGCCATTGATTTGACCGAAGATGATCTCGTATTTATCACTAATGGTGGCTGCGTGGAGAATTCTTCTATGGGTAGCCAAACAACTCCAGCGGCGTGGAATCCTGAATTAAAGCCTGGCGGCGGCTGGGATATGTGGAAGCGCATTGCTAAGCAGGATCCAAGTTTTGGTCATCCAGAAGTATTCTGCTCAGACCCTCAAGCAACTAAGTGGATGAGCGCAACCGTGACGACGCTTGACGGGGAGATTCCTCCATATATTCAGCGTATTTGCAAGCGTGATCCATTTACCGGGCATGTGGTTACTGGCGGTATTGTTACTTGCACTGATTCGAATTGGCTTATGAGCTGGACACTTAACCGCCAGCAGCAGTTCAAGAACCAGCCAAAAGAGCAACTGTGTGTATGGGTGTATGGTTTGTTCCCGGACAAGCCTGGTAATTTTGTTAAGAAGCCAATGCAGGAGTGCACTGGTGAAGAAATCTGCCAAGAATGGCTCTATCATATGGGTGTTCCTATTGATCAGATTCCAACACTAGCTCGGGATCATGCCAATACCGTGCCTGTTATGATGCCGTATATTACTGCTTTCTTCATGCCTCGTGCTGCAGGAGACCGCCCAGATGTCGTCCCAGATGGAGCCGTAAACTTTGCCTTTATCGGTCAGTTTGCACAAACTCCACGCGACACGATTTTCACCACTGAGTACTCGATGCGCACTGGTATGGAGGCCGTCTATACGCTGGCTCGCGTGGATCGAGGTGTTCCTGAAGTTTGGGGTTCAGTCTATGACGTGCGTAATTTACTGAATGCATCTGTGAAATTGCGTGACGGTAAACCTATTACTGATATGCATTTGAATTTCATTGAGAAAACAGTATTAAAGAAAGTACTTCATAAACTTGAAGGCACTGAAATTCCAATGCTACTGCGTCGATACGGCGTTATCGAATCCTAGTGTTGGGTATCGAGCGTCGCTTGAATAATTGGGGGTCTAGGGTATTGCGCTTAGGATGTTATCCAGTGCAATACCCTAGTTTTTTCACTTTTCCACAAGAACCACAAATCGCCCTCATCCGAGTTGTAATCCCGTATACTAAAGCGTTATGTAGATAGGAGCCACATTATATCTGATGTTATAGGAGTTACTTTATGGAACATATTGCATGGGCCGATGAAAGCATTCGCCACAAAAACATGCCATTCCCTACATATTTCATGTGTGCATGCATCGTTGATGATAACAACCAATTACGTGAGCTTATGCTTTCTCTCAAGCCTATCCATGCAAATAAACTCCATTGGCGCAATATGACCACTAAAGAAAAACTTCATACGCTATCATCACTATCAACACTTAATTCAATATCGTTGATTGTTGCAGCTGAACAAATGAATCCTACTCCAGCTGAGCGTGCTCGAAGGTCAGTATTACGACGGTTACTCAATAATCTAGAACATTTTGAAATTGATCAACTCATTTTGGAAAGTAGGACGCCAACACAAGATAACTTAGACAGGCAGTTATTATCCTATCTACGCACAAATCATACTATTTCCTCAATTCGTATAGACCACATTAGAGGAGTTAATGAACCTTGTCTATGGCTCCCAGATCAAGTACTTGGAGCATACGGCGATACAAGAACTCACACACTTGACTGTAGTGAGTTTATTACTAACAAAATTTTAGATGAATACATTACACTATGATTCACTAAATAACGCAAAACCGGGCCCTATCATAACACAGGGTCACCGGTCTTACTTCCATTCCTACCCGCAGGTGGAAGGCACTATCTCTCAGTATAGCGTAAAATTTGCACCACTACAAATACCACGCACAACATCTGGTGACCCCGGCCGGGCTCGAACCGGCGACCTTGAGATTAGAAGTCACATGCTCTATCCAGCTGAGCTACGGGGCCATATGCGTGCACTGCCGAGGTGGCTGTGCAAACTCAAGTATTGTACCGCAACCTAGACACATAACCGCCGACAGGATAGTGTGCGTGTTGCCCGCATAGCCTACTATAAAACTACCGTGCAGATTGACGAGCAGATTGTGTATACGTATGACTTAGCGCATAAATCAGCCACATGAGTGGCAATGTCACCAAGAATGCCAAGTAGAACCAATGCAAACTCACATGCGCATACAAGAATCCACCCATAAGTGGTCCCAATGACATTCCCAAATCAATACCAATGTAATAGGTACTATTTGCTACTCCACTACGCGCCTTCCCCGCAATAATTACTGCTTGAGATTGCGTAGCCGAGCTCATCAAACCATAACTCGCTGCCATCATAAACGCCGCTAACAGCAACATAACATCATGGACCATATACTGCAAAAACACTAAGGTGAGCGCCATACCAAAGGTGCCAATAACAAGCCAGAACGTAAATGGTTTACTATCGAATAAATCGCGTAATGTTAAACGCATAATCAGCAAAATAATGGCATACATGGGGAAAAATAAGCTCACATGCACGCGCAAATGAAGGCCAGCGGCAAATGAGGCAATAAATGACTGATTAGCAAAATACGGAATAGCAAAAAGCATGAAAATCAGCGATAACGGTATTACTTTAGGCTCAATAACCTTGCGAATACTCCACGTGTGGCTCACACCACTACCTGCTGCTTTACTACTATCTGCTGCTTTGCCACTATTATCAGATTGCCCTGCTCGATATGGATTGCCACCATTACGCACGAGCATCACCGAGCACACCATAGCCAGTGCCATAGCAATTGACACTCCAAAAGCCGGGCGATATCCCACAGCCTGATGCACACCGATACCAATTGATGGGCCAACTGCCATCGCCAACGCATTCATCGTGCCATATAATCCCATACCGGCACCCATATGACGCAGCGGCAAAAGCAAAGACATCCACGTTGCCAAGCACACTGAACAGCAAGCAAAACCAACACCATTAACCATGCGAGCTGCAATGAGTGAGGCTGGCGAGCTAGAGCAGGCATACCACACATTAGCAATCAGGTAGAGTGATGCTCCTACGCCAACCAATACCCGCTTAGATGTTTTATCAGACAGCGCCCCTGCAATAGGTCTGCAAAATAGGGAAACAATACTCATCATTCCAGAGACAAGCCCCATGAGCGCTCCACCCGCGCCAAGAGATTGTGCAAAACCAGCAACCAGAGGCGTTACCAGCATATTACTGGCCATAAAGAAGAAAGTCGCTGCCATTACTAAAGCAACATCTCGCGTAATCAGTTTATCCTCAGGCGCTTTGCCTAATCGTGTTTTGCCATGCAACGGCTTGCTTGTTTGCTGTGCCACACCCCTATTGGCCACTATGCACCACGATCCTACTCTTGCCTACTACTCTCTACAACTACCTTGATGATTACCCGTTATCCTACGGTATTGCCAAAAACCTCAGCCTGTAAGTTTTTCCTATTGGCCTCAAGTCTGGTAATTTCACCAAGCAATTCAATTTGCTGCTCTTGTGGCAAATTACTCATACCTTGGCGAGCGCGAGCAATAGCACGCATATATCCTAGATCCAAAAGTCGCACTAAAAGTTCTGTGGCAAACTGCACTTCTGCTTCTAACGGTTCACGTAGTGGCGAAGAAGCTGACATATGCTGTGTTTGCTCTACAACTTCATCGCTAACTTGCTGCGGAAGCGGCAAAGGCATAGCGGCAAGATGCGAAATAGGATTCTCTAATACTGCCCCACCTGCTTTAGTAATCTGGTGTATCCACAGCCCTTGTGAAAGCTCAGTGCCTCGACTTGGCAAACCACCGGCAGCAATAATAGCTGTATAAATTGACTTAAATACTGGCACGGAAAAACTTTGCTCACTAATATGGGCAAATATTTGCGGGTTTATAGCCAATGGCACTTGGATAATCATTGCCAGCAGCTCTTGTTCGCACATAAGCACTGTGTCATCAACTGGCAGCTTGACATATTGCTGCGAACTTAAAGCATCATAGCGAGCCAGCATTGCCACATACGCGCGCTGTGCAGAAGAAAGCTGACCAGCATTTGATCCGACATTAGGCTGACGCTGCACATATGGGTTCATATCGCGGATACGTAGTTGTTCATGAGCTTTATTAACCTCTCGAAATAGCATATTGATATCCACGCCCACGCTGCGAGCAACGCGCTGCGCGTAGACAAAGCGCAACGATTCATCACGAATTTGTGCGATAATTGGCGCTACTGCCTGCACTGCGCCAATCTGACCCGGAGCATAATTTGTATCAAACTTGGCGAGCACTGTGCGAATAGTGAAATCATAGATTGGCGTAGCGTGGCGAATAAGCGCACGAATAGCCTCATCGCCTTGAGCAATACGCAAATCACATGGATCCATGTTATTGTCTGCAACTGCAACAAATGCTTGCATTAAAAATGCATTATCAAGACCAAAAGCGTGCATAGCGGCTTTTTGTCCTGCAGAATCCCCATCAAAAGTAAACGTTACACGTGCTGTACCGCCTTTGAGCGTACCGCGCAGTTGCATGCCACTTAACACATTATCAGAAATAAAACGGCGCACTATTTTCACATGTTCTGCGCCAAAAGCAGTACCACATGTTGCTACCGCATTCGTGATGCCAGCTATATGGCATGCCATCACATCGGTATAGCCTTCAACAATCACAATGGCATGCGTTTTTGAAATTTCCGGTTTCGCTAAATCAAGCCCATATAATACTTGGTTTTTGTGGTACAACGTAGTGTCAGGCGTATTGATATATTTCGCCTGAATAGAGTCGTCATCATAGAGTTTACGCGCTCCAAAACCTAGCGTACGCCCAGTGGCGTCACGAATAGGCCACGTTAGTCTCCCGCGGAAATAGTCATAAATCCCGCGATTGCCACGGCGCGCAAGCCCTGCATCAACCATTTCTTGTTGGGTAAAGCCCTTATCTGATAAATGTCGAACTAAATTATCCCATCCTTGGGGAGCATATCCACACCCGAAGCGCTCACTATCGGCCTGAGTAAAATTCCTGCCAGCAAGCAACTGACGTGCTGGCAATGCCTCAGCGGTCATCATTTGCGCCGTAAAAAACCGCTGTGCTTCATCATTGGCTTCAAGCAACCGAGAGCGTGTAGAACCTTTACGCTCTACACCGCCGGCAGCATTTTCATAGTGTAGTTCAATATGGTAGCGATCCGCCAAAATTTCCACAGCGTCGGCAAAACCAACATCCTCAGCTTGTTCAACATAGCCAAAAATATCGCCGCCGAGCCCGCATCCAAAACAATGCCAGGTACCTAATGATGGGCGCACAGAAAAACTAGCTGTTTTTTCATCATGGAACGGGCATAGTCCCATGAATGTACCAGTTCCAGCCGGTTTAAGCGTTACATCAGCAGAGATAACATCATATAAATCCGCTGTCGCGCGTACCTTTTCAATATCTTCGTGCTTAATCAGACCTGGCATACTTGTACCTTACCGTAGCGTGTGCGCAAGTTGACGCACATAGCGGTTCCCCATACTCACTACAGAACCATCAGTTAAACTGGCTACCTGATCAATAGCCACACGCAACCGCTCATGATCATTCGTTGCCCTACGCCAATCTTCAATAAACACTGGGTCAAGCGCTGGACTTGGGTCAAGTTTACTGCCTCCAACTATGCTGGCACCCTCCATCAGCATCTGCACACATGAGCCAATAATATGCTGCTGATCTCGATGAGATTGCATCAGCGAGCGCGGTTGCATAACAAAATGCACAGCAATACCTTTTAATGCCATAATCTCATACGATGTTTCTTGAGGAATAACAACATGCGCACTGTATCGCGTCAGATTGCCTTGCCCATGTGCCTGACGTGTAGCACGCTCCACAGCAATCGCGAATCTACCAATCAATGCACTTGTAGCATTTTTAAGCTGAGCTAATGCCCTGCGTGATCCATCGAAGGACGCAGGCAGTAATGCTTGAGCGCGTAACCGTTCAAAGGCTTGTACCAGTAACTCTGGCTGCCAAGTATCTCCATACCATTGCCGCGTCTCACTAATCATGGCATCAAGTGTGGCGCTACTCGCTAATAGCGCAGGATCACATGATCCTGCCACAATAGCATCTTCAACATCATGCACACTGTAGGCAATATCATCAGCTAAGTCCATAACCTGCGCTTCCATAGGCTTCGTGCGTGCAGGAGCGCCCTGTTTTAACCATGTGAATACTGGCACATCATCAGGGTATACGCAGAATTTATTAGATTTGGAACCGTCTGGATTCGTTGGCGCATCCTGCCAAGTCCACGGATACTTCACTGCAGCGTCAAGAGAAGCTCTAGTAAGATTCACCCCCACACACCGACCTTGTGCGTTGAATACTTTAGGCTCTAGCCGTGTAAGAATACGCAGCGTTTGCGCATTGCCTTCAAATCCACCAATCTCTTCAGCAAAACTTGCCAGCGCACGCTCGCCATTATGCCCAAATGGAGGGTGTCCTAAATCATGAGCGAGGCATGCGCAATCCACAACATCGGGATCACAACCGAGCATGGCTCCAATTTGTCTGCCAATCTGCGCCACCTCTAAGGTATGAGTAAGTCTGGTACGTGAAAAATCGTCAGTTCCTGCAACTAAAATCTGTGTTTTGGCACCAAGTCTACGCAAACTTGAAGCGTGGATAAGCCGCGCTCTATCGCGTTCAAAAGCGGTACGCTCTTGCGATTTTGGTGGCTCTGGCACCCAGCGTTCCATATCCCTAGCTGTATAGCCATCCTGATTGCTATTACTTCCAGATGCCTGCAGGTTGGACTGACTGTGCTGGGAGTGCTTCGTGTATTGTGCTGCGCGTATTGCCATACTTGTATTGTAGCGACTATCAGTTCGCTACCCGCACAACTTGCAAGCATACTTAAGTATAAGGTAGTACACACTATGCGCTGTATAAGCCTCGCAAAGTCATGCAGTTTATAATATGGTTTGCGGATCAAGCAACGCCAAATCAGCGTCATCTAATACTTCAGGCGCATGCACATATAATCGCGGAATACGATTGCGCAGACATGTGAAAATCTCGTAGCTAATCGTATCGGCAGCACGTGCCCAATCATCAGCAGTTGGTTCCCCAGCCTGCTCGCCGCGACCAGGGCCGAACAATACCACAGTGTCGCCTTCTTGCACACCAAGCTCACTAGCTTTTCCATGCAAATCCACAATAAACTGATCCATACATACTCGACCAGAGACATGCAGTACGCGAGCACCTTCACGTGTCATAATACGAACAGGTCCTCCCGGCTTATTCACGTGCTGTGCGCCTTGCATATCAAAGCCAGAAGCAGAGCGATGAATACCATCGGCATATCCAATAGGTACTATGGCTGTAGAAGTATTATCAGGAGTTAAATAAGTACGACCGTAAGAGATACCATGACCAGCAGCCACATCTTTTACTGTGCCAAGCTGTGCCTGTAATGTCATTGCCGGGCGCAGGCGATAGGTTTGCGGCGTACCCATAGCAGGATCTGGCTCGTAGCCATACAAACCTACACCTGGGCGTGTTAATTCAAAATGAATATCTGGACGATCTAGTGTTGCCGCAGTATTGGCTAAATGCCTGATAGGGGCTTCAATACCAGCCTGCTTCATACGAGCGGTAAATTCATGGAATGTGGCAATTTGTTTATCAGTAGATGCCACGAATTCAGGCACATCTGGAGAATCAGCAACAGCTAAGTGGCTCCACTGCCCGATAATCTCAATCAATCCCTCTTCGACAAGTGGCACTAATGCGGCAAGCGCTTGATCAAATGATTCAGGAGTAAAGCCATTGCGTCCGAAACCAGAATCTACTTTTACATGGATACGAGCGCGCTTACCACAGGATGCAACAGTATGACGTGCCGCTTGTGCGATGCGAGTAATACCTGCAAAAGAGCCAACGGAAATATCAATATCCTGTTCAATAAGCTGCTCAAAAGGCACCTGAGTACCGTTGTAGACCCAAGTTAAAATATGGCACCGATCAACACCGATACCACTTCGACGCAATGCCAAGGCTTCACGCGCTTGCGCAGTGCCTAACCATGTGGCACCACCTGCCAGAGCCGCAAGTGCTGAAGGAATAAGACCATGACCATAAGCGTCAGCTTTTACTACGCCCATCACGGCAGCATCACCAGAAACGCTTACTAAATGGCGCATATTATCGCGTAATGCGCGTAAATCAACAATGCATTGCGCCGGATATGATTCAAGTGCGTTGCGGTAATGTGCTAATCCTTGTGGTGACGAAAATTCCCATACACCAGCAGCTGTCATGCTCATGTGCCCCATTGTGTCCCAATTCGCAGACAAGCGAAGTGTCTCGTGTGCATACATAACATCATATTGCGCACATAGCAACGCATATAGCAGCATATAGCATCACACAGCACATATAACATCACACAGCACAGCACACGTCATACACGAGCGCATATGCCCTAACATTGCCCTAACCGTATAGTATGCTCGCTCATGTTACAGCTGTCTTACAGTTTGGAATGTGCATTTAGCGTAAAACATTGCCATGGTAAGACACCGTATACAGTGTACACAAGCACACATCCGTATCAGGGCACGTTAGGAATCTGAAATCTTATGAATGATTTGATGCGCAAAAAAGACCTTGCCACTGTTGTAGCGCAAGCCACACCATTAAAGCGCACCATGCGCACATTTGACCTTACTATGCTTGGTATCGGAGCCATTATTGGTACCGGTATTTTTGTACTTACTGGAAAAGGCGCTCTTACTGCAGGCCCTGCATTATCAGTTTCATTTCTGTTAGCAGCAATCTGTTGCGGTTTTGCAGGATTATGCTATGCCGAGTTTGCTTCTATGGCACCAGTTTCTGGCTCCGCGTATTCGTATGCATATTTGGCATTCGGAGAATTACTAGCTTTTGTAATTGGCTGGGATTTGATTTTGGAATACGCCTTGCAAGCGGCAACGGTATCAGCTGGCTGGAGCGGCTATTTTACTAAGCTATTACAAGGTTTTGGTATTAACCTACCTGTAGAGCTTACCGCAGCATATGGCACTACTCCGGGGGTTACTACATACTTTAATCTACCCGGATTTGTTATTGTGCTCGTTATTACGTGGATTCTTTCTACTGGTATTAATCAAACCAAGCGCATGAATGACATTATGGTGATGATTAAAATTGCCATTATTGTGCTTTTTATTGTGTGTACTGTTTGGTACGTCAATCCAGCTCATTGGAAGCCATTTTCGCCATATGGCTGGTACACTTTCCAACCTGGTTCCACACAACCGATGGGTATTCTGCCAGCTGCTTCTATTGTATTCTTTAGCTTTATTGGTTTTGATGCCGTATCCTCATCTGCAGAAGAGACAGTCAACCCTAACCGCACACTGCCTCGCGGTATTCTCTATTCGCTTGCAGTTTCTACAGTGCTCTATATTGCCATGACGCTGATTATGACTGGTATTGTGCACTACCCTGATTTTGCTAAGTTTATCAATGCTCCTGTGGCAGGTGTTATTTTGGCAACAGGATTAAATTGGCTTGCTGTTATTGTCAATATTGGCGCTCTGGTTGGTATGACAACCGTTATGCTAGTGCAATTGTATGGTCAGTCACGTATCTGCTATGCCATGAGCCGCGACGGACTGTTCCCTCCGCTTTTCGGTGAAGTTCATAAGAAGTATCTCACTCCATTTAAGGGCACATGGTTCTTTGGTATTGCTACAGCACTAGCTGGCGGTTTTATCAATATTAATGTGCTTTTTGAGATGGTTAATATTGGTACACTTTCTGCCTTTATTATCGTTTCTGCCGGTATTTTGTGGATGCGCAAAACTCAGCCTGACGCACATCGCGGTTTCAAAGCTCCCGGCGTACCATTCACTCCTCTTATTGCCATTGTATTCTGCTTTGTGTTAATTGCAGGACTGAATTGGGAAACTTGGGTACGCTTCTTAATCTGGTCTGGAATAGGCATTGCTATTTACTTTGTGTATTCCAGAAAACATTCAGCACTAGCAAAGAATAAAACTTCTGCTAAAGCTGCAACGCAAACACAGCAGTAAGTTACAAAATACAACATAGTCCATAGAGAAGTGCCGCTAACCTATTTTGTTAGCGGCACTTACATAGTATTCGCAATCAAGCGACTTAATACAGGCGCTTACAGAGAACCTTAGAGATACTTAAAGATACTTATTGCACACAGTTCGGTCCGCGGCGTTCAAAAGGATCAGCGCTAATACCCTGAGCCACAATACGCTTGCACCATTCTTGCGCACCGAACAGAGAATGATCTCGATAATTGCCACAGCTGCGTGCTGTAGTCGCTGGTACATCCTCCCACGTTGCTTGGTATGCAATATACTCAAGCGATTCTTGCAAGGCTTGCGCAATCTCTTCGGTAGTATGCTCTCCCCATGTCAGTAAGTGGAAACCTGTGCGGCATCCAAAAGGAGAACAATCAATATACCCAGTAATGCGCTGGCGCAATAGTACTGCTAACGTATGCTCAATAGTATGCAATGCAGCAGTATCAATAGCTGCTTGATTGGGTTGCACTAATCGCAAATCATAATTGGAAATCACATCGCCATGTGGACCACGCTGAGTATCGATAAAGCGTACGTATGGCGCTACCACTGCAGTGTGGTCAAGTTGGAAACTTTCAGGCTGTACTTGTTCATGTGGTGTAGTCATATTCATAGTGTAAAACAGTTGCTCGAAGTCCAGCCAATAATGTGACCTTGCTCACGCATATGACAAAGTGATGCAATTACGATGTGTGCGCGTGATAATGTCGTACACTACATACGGCTATGACACAATCCAATGTGCATAGACCGCAAAATGCCCAGAGTAGGGCTACGGAGGATTTATGGAAGCGACTACCGACACATCACGTACACCTCATATTCTATTAGCAGTTACTGGCTCTATAGCTGCCTTCAAAGCACTCAGACTCACTAGCGATTTAGTGCATCGCGGCTATGACGTTCGTGTGATGCTTACTCAGTCCGCTCAGCAATTTGTTACTCCATTATCATTTGAAGCGCTCGCACATACTGCAGTACGCACCGATATGTTTCCAGAGCATGAATACTCTCAGTCTGTTGATGCTGATGGGCATCCTCATGTTGGTATTAGTCATATTGATGATGCTCGCTGGGCTGATATTGCTGTTGTTGTCCCAGCAAGTGCCAATACACTTGCGAAACTTGCTCATGGTATTGCTGATAACTACGTAACTAGTACATTATTAGCCGTCACCTGTCCGGTGCTTATTGCCCCTGCTATGAATACTCATATGTATGAGCATCCTGCAACGCAGCGCAACTTGTCCTTATGCCAAAGCTATGGCATGCATATCGTTGAACCAGATAGCGGTATATTGGCATGCAATGAGGTTGGTAAGGGACGGCTTGCGGCATTAGCGGATATTGAGCACGCTATTGAAGAACTCCTGAGTACCAATACGCCAAATGCGACAAATGTACCAACTATGCCAAATGAGCAAGCCTCAACGGCACCAGCGCTAACAGCACAGCAGCAAGCACAAGAGTCGCAACACCAGTCACACGATTTGCCTCTTGCTGGTAAGCGCGTACTGATTACAGCAGGACCAACGCAAGAAGCCCTTGATCCAGTACGCTATATTACCAATCATTCTACGGGCACTATGGGCTATGCCCTTGCCGAGCAAGCCCGCGACCTAGGTGCCAAAGTCACGCTGATTTCAGGTCCCGTATCAATAAACGAACCAGCAGGTGTACATGTTATTCATGTGGTCAGCGCTCAAGACATGTTTGCAGCTGTGCAAGAACACTACGCACACTGCGATTTAGCAATTATGGCAGCAGCAGTTGGCGATTTTCGACCAGAGTATGTAAGTAAAGAAAAAATCAAAAAACACGGTAAAACTACACTAGAGCTCACTTTGGTTGCTAATCCTGATATTTTGGCATGGGCAGGAGCACATAAGCGTGAGCAACATCCTCAAATCCTCTGCGGTTTTGCCATGGAAACACAGGATCTTATCGCTAACGCAAGCACGAAACTTCGCGCCAAGCATGCCGATATGATTGTGGCTAATTCACTGCGCGAAGAAGGTGCTGGTTTTGGCACCGGCACTAATATCGTCACACTGCTTTCCCCTACTGCTAGTGCCAACAGCACACTAGCAGGCGATGGCGTGTATCTGACTCAATTTGACCGTATGAGCAAACCGCAAGTAGCACAAGCGATTTTGCATGAACTTATGGATTGCTATGGCAACTAGCGAGAAGCATTACCTGTGCTGAACTATGTGCAAAATATGCACTCATTCATGTACAAAACCGACTGCATCTAGACTAAACATCTCAACTAACTGCATTATTTTGGAGGAATTATGCTTGTTGCAGTAGATATTGGCAATACCAATATTGTTATTGGCTTTATTGACGGCACTGATATTATTGGCACTTATCGTTTAACCACTGGCACTCGTCGCACAAGCGATGAATATGCCATGATGCTCTCTACTTTTATGTCGATGTCGCAGGTTAATCCGCGCGATGTTGATGATGTGATTATTTCCTCTGTAGTGCCAAAAGTGATGTATGCATTTAGGGCAAGTATTGTCAAATTCTTGGGGCTAGAACCAATTATCGTAGGCCCTGGGGTAAAAAGCGGCATCAATTTGAAAGTGGATAATCCAAAGACTGTTGGCGCTGACCGCATTGCCGACTGCGCAGGCGCTTACCATTTATATGGCGGTCCTGTGCTCGTGATTGATTTTGGCACGGCTACCACATATGACTATGTTGATAGCACTGGAAGTTTTTGTGCAGGTGTTATTGGTGTAGGTATTGAAACAGGTGCTAATAGTTTGTGGAGTCAAACAGCACAGTTACCAGAAATTGAAATCACCCGACCTGACACTATTCTTGCTACAGGCACCAAAACTGCAATGCAAGCTGGATTGTATTACGGATTCTTAGGCGGCGTGGAATACACCATTAACCGCTTTAGACAAGAACTTGGTACCGATTTCAAAGTAGTAGCCACTGGCGGACTTGGCAATGTGCTCTATGACGAAACTGACGCCATTGATATTTATGATCGTGAGCTTATTTTCAAGGGGTTAGCGATTATTTACGCGCGTATGCGTGGACGGAATTTCAAACCACGAGGCACTCATGCATAAAAGCACTCCAGAACCCCCATACACAATAGGCGTTATAGGTCCTGGCAGAGCAGGAACCGCCATGGCAGCATATTTGGGCACGCATACCGACGTGCGTATTATTGGCTGTGCTTTAGGAAGCGCAGATCACCAGCAACGATTTATGCAATGCAATCCTGATACGCAGTGTTTTGCTACTATCCCCGCATTAGTGCAAGCATGCAATGTTATTATTATTGCTGTTGCCGATGGCGCACTTGAGCGCGTGTGTAGTGCAATGGTCGAGGATTGTGCCAGCCAAGGCATTACGTTGCAATCACGTCTGGTTATGCATCTTTCTGGCGCCTGCGCTGCCGATGTGCTCGATAGCGCAGCAGAGGCGGGAGCTGTAACGGTGGCGTGCCATCCTATTCAGGCGATTAGTGCAGAAGCAGCCCAATCACCAAGCCACGCTATTGCAACTTTTACGCCTATTACGTTTAGTGTTCAAGGCGACGACAGTGCGTGTCAATGGTGTACAAATGTGCTGAGTGCATTAGGCAATACCGTTATCCCTATTTCTAGCGATAACAAAGCACTCTACCATGCTGCTACTTCTGTTGCCGCTAATCTCAGCATGGCACTATTCCAAAGTGCTGTTATGATGTTTGAGCAATGTGGGTTTAGTCGAGAGCAAGCTCGACGTGCATTGGCTCCACTGATTCAAACAAATGCGTATAGTTGGGCAGAGCAAGGCATAAGTGCTTTAACTGGTCCTGTTTCTAGAGAAGATTGGACCACTATTGAGAAGCATATTCAAGCTATCAGTGCGTGCACAGCAGCATGGGATAAACAGCAGCAGCATCAAGAATCACTTACGAATGAGCAACAGCACGCTATAGATGAGCAACAGCATGCTCAAAACCGTGCAATACACCGACTGTTACCGATCTACACTATGCTCACTGAGCAATTGCGAGATCTGTACAACCCTCAACATTAGAATACAGTTGCAATTTGAATACAGTTGCAATCGGCATGGACCCTAGAGCGCAGCAACGCACTTGTATGGGCTGTGACCAAAAGGAGAATTATGGCAATTACAACAGCTAGCTTTGCCAAAGCTAAAGCACAAGGCCGTAAGCTCACGATGCTTACCGCCTACGATTATACAACGGCTCGTCTTGTTGACGAGGCTGGTGTTGATGGCATTTTAGTTGGAGACTCGCTCGGCATGGTGATGCTCGGGTACGACTCCACCCTGCCAGTGACGATGGAAGATATGATTCATCACACGCGCGCAGTAACCCGTGGCGCTAAGCATGCGCTGGTTGTTGCCGATTTACCATTTATGGCATATCAAGTTTCTACCGAACAGGCTGTAGCCAATGCCGGTAGACTGATCCAAGAAGGCGGTGCAAGCGCTGTCAAACTTGAAGGCGGCGTAGCTTTTGAAGAGCAAATTGCCGCTATTGTACGCGCTTCAATTCCGGTAATGGGACATATTGGACTGACTCCTCAATCCGTAAACGCTTTTGGTGGTTTTAAGATTCAAGGAAAGACACAAGAAGCTGCACAACGTGTGCTTGATGATGCACGTGCTATTGAGCGTGCTGGCGCGTTTGCTGTAGTACTGGAGGGGATTCCAACGCAACTTGCGCAGCGTATTGCTCAAACTATCAGCATTCCAACTATTGGTATTGGTGCTGGCGATGTTACTGACGGTCAAATTTTAGTTGCACAAGATATGTTAGGCATGTATGGCGAGCTCTCCCCTAAGTTTGTGCGCCGATATGCCAATATTGGTCAACAGATTACTCAAGCTATTAGTGCATACATCGCTGATGTGCAATCTGGTGATTTCCCTAATAATGAAGCTGAAGGCTACACCATGGATGGCACGCAGTTAGAAGGTCTACACTAGCTCACTAATTACACTAGCTCAATTTGTGCTGTCTTCACGAATATGACGTGCTCACGAACATAACGGGTCGCTAATATGACGTGTTTACTGCGCTATTGGCATACTTGAGGAGATTACTATGAGTGAACAATTATCACCAATTCCAGTCGTACATACTATTGATGCTATCCGAGAACTTGTCCAAGAGTGGAAGCGACAAGGACTTTCTGTAGGCTTAGTGCCAACTATGGGTTATTTGCATGAGGGCCATCAAAGTTTGATTGAGCGTGCTGCACAAGACAATGATCGCGTTGTGGTTTCTGATTTTGTCAACCCTATCCAATTTGGACCAAGTGAAGATCTAGAAAGCTACCCTCGTGATTTGCAACGCGATACCGCATTAGTAGAGCGTGCAGGCGGTAGCGTACTATTTAATCCAACTCCTGCAGAAATGTATTTCCCTAACCGTACCACTGCCATTACTATGAGCACTATTACTGAGGAGCTTTGCGGTAAAACTCGCCCAGTACACTTTGGTGGTGTCTGCACAGTAGTTGCTAAATTATTCAATATTGTCACTCCTGATCGCGCCTATTTTGGTAAAAAAGACGCTCAGCAGTTGTTGGTGATTCGTCGCATGGTGCGCGATTTGAATTTTAATATTGAAATTATTGGCTGCCCTATTATTCGCGAAGCTGATGGCTTGGCAAAAAGTTCGCGCAATACATATTTAACTGAGGCAGAACGTGCTGCAGCTCCGGTATTACATCGCGCATTGGAACGCGGTCGCATGCTTGCTGAATCTGGCGAGCGCAGCAGTGAAGTTATTATTGCCGCTATTCGTGAAGTATTAGATAGTGAGCCATTAACTGATACTGAGTACGTGGAAATTGTTGATTTAGAAACTGTACATCCTGTGCCAACCCTTGATCAACCAGTGTTAGTGGCACTTGCAGTGCGATTAGGAACAACCCGTCTGATTGATAATTTCTTCTTCCCAGATGAGCTATAAGGAGTACTGAGCATACCCATGTTATTAACCAAGCTTAAAGGCAAAATTCATCGCGTTACTGTTACTGAGGCTCGCGTGGACTATGTTGGTTCTATTACTGTGGATGCCGACTTGTTGAAAGCAGCTGGTATTGAAGAATATGAACTAGTACATGTTGTGAATGTCAATAACGGCAATCGTTTAGAAACATACACCATTGCAGGTGAGGCTGGTAGCGGCGTTATTTGTTTGAATGGAGCTGCTGCTCATTACTTTGCGCCAGGAGACAAAGCCATTATTATGTGCTATGCGCAGATGGATGAGCAGGAAGCGAAAAACCATGAGCCAAAAGTGGTGTTTGTAGATGAGCAAAACCATGCCACACGCATTACGCATTATGAGCGTCATGGGCAGATTGCATAGCCATGTACCACAAAAAATCATGATGCAGTCATTGTAGTAGGTATATCTACGCAATAGCACTGTTTGGGTTAAGATAAAGGTTGCGGGCAACTAGCATGCTCGCAACCTTTTCGCGTATTGCGCTCAAAAGAACTTATATTTTTTCTTACAATGATAGCGCTAACATTATTCGTATACTACACTAAGCAGTAGAGCGATAATCGCACGTAACCATACATTATCTGGAGGCAATTGCAGTGAACGACAACGAAGTCAAACGAGGCACCATTTCATTACATGGAGCACAACGTATAGCCGATGTCCCGCGTAGAATATTCGGCTCATTTATCGAGCATTTAGGGCGTAGCGTCTATGGCGGTATTTACGAGCCAGAGCATGAAACCGCCGACGAGCATGGTTTCCGCGGCGATGTGCTTGATTTAGTAAAAGAACTTGGTGTCACCTGCGTACGCTATCCGGGCGGCAATTTTGTCTCCAACTATCGTTGGCAAGATGGCGTAGGACCTAAAAGCCAACGCCCAGTCCGCAGAGATTTAGCATGGCATACTACTGAGCCAAACCAAGTAGGACTTGATGATTTCTACCACTGGAGTAAAGCAGCTGGTACAGAGATTATGATGGCCGTAAATATGGGCACACAAGGTTTGCAAAGTGCTTTGGATGAAATTGAGTATGCCAATGGCGCTCCAGGCACAGCACTTGCCGACTGGCGTGTAGCTAACGGTATTCGTGAGCCTATGGATATTCGCATGTGGTGTATTGGCAATGAAATGGATGGACCTTGGCAAGTCGGGCATATGAGTGCTGAGGAATATGCTGTGGCCGTGGAGCGTACTGCGCATGCGATGAAATTGGCAGAACCCGGTCTTGAGTTAGTGGCTTGTGGTTCAAGTAGTGCCAGCATGCCTACCTTCGGCACATGGGAACGCACCGTGCTTACACGCGCCTATGATTATCTCGACTTCGTCTCTTGCCACGCATATTACTTTGAGCGAGGAGCCAAGTCACCACAAGACTTTTTGGCAAGCGGCGAAAACATGAAGCATTTCATTGCAACGGTTGCAGCTCAAGCTGACGATGCAAAAGCTGCACATCAAGGCGATCATGATATTGCCCTCTCCTTTGACGAGTGGGGCGTGTGGTATCAAGATGATTGGAACCGCCAAGAAGCAGAGTGGAAAGCACAAAATCGCGTGCTACATAACGAGCCATGGCCTACAGCGCCACATCTTTTAGAAGATACGTATACGGTACGTGATGCTGTGGTAGAGGGTGCGTTAATGATTGAATTACTCGCCCATTGCGATCGCGTTCGCTCAGCTTCACGAGCACAACTAGTAAATGTTATTGCGCCAATTATGACCCAAAATGGCGGTCCTGCATGGAAACAGACCGTATTCTACCCATTTGCTTTTGCTGCACACCATGCTGTAGGCGACGCCTTTGCTCCAACGATCCATAGTAGTCAAGTACATACTGAAAGCTATGGCGATGTCGATGCTGTACGCGCAGTAGTTACCTTCGACCAGCAAACACACTCTGGCTGCGTGCTGATGGTCAACCGCGATATGCAGCAGGCTACAGAGCTTCACCTTGATTTACAGGATTTGCTCTCCAATACGCAATTCACTGAGATTATTGCTGATGAGCAAGTACTGCTACACGATGATGATCCATATGCTACGAATACTATTGAGCATCCTGATCGTGTGAAGCTGCGCACACTCGATATTACTGCAAGCGCAGAGCATCCTGCACAGTTTACTGTCACTTTGCCTGAAGAAAGCTGGGCTGGATTCGCATTCCACCTTGTGTAATCGCCTGCTAACCATAATAAAGCTGTAGGATGTGTCCAATGATCTCTAGCGTAGGGGCACATCCTACTTAATAACTAATATTTTGTTAAATCAAGTGTCATATCTATATGCAATGACTGTGGAATAACATGACTTGAGATGAATATTAATGACCGTGAAGACCATCGACATATTTCTTCTGACATCAACTCTACCGATTCTTTATCGACTCCATTGAATGGCTCATCAAGAAATGCTACATTGAATTTACCAGTAGTACACATTATGTACCACAGTTTCTTCCTCGTTCCGGTAGATAGTGCATCAGTTCGTTTCCCAAACCATATATTTAACCCAAAACGAATGGCGCGCTGTATTGCTTCATCTTTACTCACTCCAGTTAATTGTGATGACAATACAAGATGGTCAACCAAACTTAGATTCGGATGTAATGCCGGCGTAGCTCGACAAATCCTCCTGTATTTTCTCGTTTCCGGCGAACTTGCATCGACTCCGTTGATAAGAATTTTCCCATAGATTGGATGTAGATACCCAGAAGCTGCTTCAATAAGTGTCGATTTGCCGTATCCATTTGGGGCAGTGATATGTACTATTCCACTCCCGTTAATCGAAAGGTTCAGATCTTTCAGAACGGTATACTCTGATGAATATGCCAATGTTAGATTATTCACTTCAAAGGAAGGTAAAGGACTCGATTCACCCCTGCCCATATCGCACCTCCAAATAATATCAATGAAATTACTACTTCCAAAATAGGCATACTTAATTGAGAACAATACAGTAGTAATGCTATTGACGCACTAGAAATAATTACGGACACAATACCTGTAGACATTGAACTAGTTATTGACCCATCAGGAAATTTCGTTCCATCCGAAAGTATTGCAGAGGCTATCCATGAGCTGGATAGGACGCAGCATTCAACACTCATTACGATAAGCCAATGACCGCCTAAAATAGATGAGATTACTGCAATCGGTATTACTATTGGCAAGCAAATTACGGCTGCAATCAATATAGGCACTAGCGAAACTAATACGGCATGCTCTCCCATTTCCCAAACAAATCTATTCTGATACAAGAGAGCATACGATCCAACCCTGTTTATTATTACTTCCGAGGACGTAATAGTAATACCAAACACAATCACTGCAGATAATTGATCAATTATCATGGATGAACTTACCATTATCATGTTGATTGGTAAGAAAGTTTTCGCACCGAGAAGAGCGAACAACAATAACCATGCTACGCATATTAGATGGGAAAAATATCCTATTCGCCATGGATCAAAAAGATCTTTACTGATAATTCTTGTCCAATGTAATATCAGGTTCTGAGAATGTCGCAATATAGCATCGTTACTATTCCACACTTCATTGTTAAGTGAAAAATCTATTTCTGAAAGGAGACGGGATACAGACAATACCAATACCAGACACATTGACAAAACAGTAACGGTGAGGATAAGGAAAACATTAAGTGAATATATATACCAAGACTTCATGCCCCGATATGAACTTCCGAGTTCAACAATACCGATTATACAAAGTGCTATTAATACAAAGTAAAGCAGCGAATATTTTTTATTCCCTCTTATCTTTTCTCTCGTCGCAACACTGAGTGTAACCAGTAATTCCAATAAGCAAATCAAAAAGGGGAATATGAACAGAATGACAGCCGCGACGACATCCGACTCTAAAAAGATTTCTTGTATCGCAGCACTGTAACACCATCCACCAGTCACCATCAGCGATAGCACAATTTTGTCCATGCTTTCCGCACATACCACTTGAACTCTCGGTATGCCTAATGTTTTATAAAAATTGCGTAGCGGATGCATCGTTAAGTAGACTGTTCTAATTGAGAATAATTCTTTTATAGAGTATGCAATGGGCATGTACAGTGAAAACAATACAGTACTGATTAGCGCACGATGTTCTCCCAACTCGATTGTTATATAGCTAAATAATAATGTCGATATTAGCGACGAACTACAAAGAATACATATCAATGCAGCAATGCGACAACCACGAAATAATGGGATAGATATATTCCAGCCAAGATTATCTAAGACCACTGAATCATTTATTTTACGGGCTACTTTCCATGTCAGAGTATTCCAATTCACATGCGGTCCTTAGTGATTTTACTCTTTTTCTCGGTTTGTATCACTAAGGCTACAGTTGCCATAAGAATCGATGCAAGAACGATAGGGAGGACAGCAATAACACTCATTTTTCCTACCGACCAACAAATAGCGGTCGTAACACCGTTCAAGAAAAACGCAACCATATCAATATTTAGTATAAGCTTGTTTGAGATAACCACAATCGCTAATAAACACAATGTAACAAGTATTAGTGCACAAGAGAATACTAAAATAGTTATATTTCGCTTATTTAGCGAAATAACTCCCAATAAGATTATGCAAAACATCATTACTAATGCAATTCTCTTCCTCAATTGCATATATATCTTGGTCATCATTCCCCAATCATTACAATAAAATCGAAATAGCAACGATGCAAAATAATATTGCCATTACTGAGATTCGAGATTTGGTGTTATTTTTTCCAGCACTAATACGATTCCACGAAAACATAGTCATGGTGATGACCACGGTTACTATCCATGCGTAAAACCATATCGAATTTTTAGGTGAAGTCTGATTAAGCACAAGTGCAGCTACCTGTACAGGTACAGTAACTAATAAACCTGACAGTGTTGCCATGCCTAATCCAGTGTATTTTTCTCTACTACTCACCTTGCCGATTGGCAAAATAAGAGAATTCAATATCTTCTCGTCAACATCTACACAAAGATACAGGTATAGGATTTGAAATGCAGTAGAAATAATTATTGCTAACGTTATGCCAATTCGTACAGCAAGCTGCATGAGAGTAGGATCTGATATAGATGCACTCAGCCCATATTGCTGGATATTTTCTTCAATTTGTTGTGAAGCTTGCATAGACAACCTTGAAACCATAACTGCGACAAAAGATATCACTCCCACCATAACAATACGTCGATCAACTGTATTACGTTCAGATACAGCGTGTTGAAGTACAGTGTCTTTTCGGTTGAGAATACTTCTCATATTATGACCTCGAAACAATTATCAGCGTCTCTAATATCGCTCCACTAAAAATAAATACCAGCGATATCATCAAAAGAATAAATGAACATCTTATCCTTCGAATATAAATAGCAAATTTTGTAGTACCAGCAATTCCATGCTGATAATTAAGGATTGAGAGTACAGGAACTAGACCAGATGCGGCAGCAAGTATATACCCAATTATCTCGATTATCGCATAACCCGCAACAGAAATAATAACCGACTTTGCTCCCACCTCCATTATCGCGGCAGCTGTAGTAGATCCTACTGTAAATCCAATAAATGCAATGTTTAATAAAGAACTAAGTCCAAATGTTAGCACTCCAGAAAACAAACCCAATGCTACTACTGAATTCCGTAGTAGAATAGATAAAAACAACGGGTTTATAGTACTGTCCAAAGGGGCAGCAAGCATTCCTCCACCACCCCTCATGTGACCGATTAGAGTGCAATATGAAACTCCAACAGATAGAGCAAGCACTAGAGATGAAATAATAATCGCTAGATTAATTTCATCTCGGATGGTACTTATTTCCATATGACCTCTCATAATGCATTCTTATGCTACTGCAACACTTGTTCCCCACTTTTTTATTGCCCATTTCGCAGTTGCAACTGCCACTCCCGCAAGACCTCCTGATGTTACAGCCATAGCTATACCTAGTGCTGCACCACCAACGGAAATAGCATTCACAATTTGAGAAGCTGCAGCGGTCGAAATCCCAAACATACCTGCGATATATGCTGCTGATAGACCAGTAACAGCTAGACCAATAATAGAAAGGCTAATTGCAGTAACCGTGATCAGAGTCGTTTTTATAATATCATTTACTGATCTATTCATTATGTAACTCCATACACAACATTGTGTAAATCTATGCCTTTTACTCGATGCGTGGTAATAAGGCAAAATTATTATACTTACAAGATACCCAATATAAACTGAATATACACACCTGCTGAGGAAAAATCTATAATCGCTAAACCAGAGTAGGATACGCTACCCACTACAATCTGTAGCAACAACGTAGAATTCATTCTAGAGACTTAATGAAGCTATGTCAAATCAGAGTAGTCAGACATACAGATTTTATATATGCACTCTCTGCATATGTCTCTTGTTTTAACAATCAATTCATCTATGTATATAGAAAAGTAATCGATACATAAAGCTGGGCCGGATTCGCATTCCACGTAGCCTAAAGGTTGCACTCTGTCCACTAATAATAGCCTTGCTGGGCAGCATACATATCAGCATAGAACTTGCAGCTGTCCAGCAAAGTATGGTGGTCACCATCACCTACAACTCTACCTTGATCAAGCACAATAATATGTTGTGCATGGCTTATCGTCGTAAAGCGATGAGCAACGAGAAGCACAGTCATAGGACGATCAATATCAGCAATCGCTTCGAACATTGCCTGCTCAGATACTGCATCAACCGATGCAGTCGGCTCATCTAGCACTAGTAAGCTTGGATTCTTATATAAAGCACGCGCAGTCGCAAGACGTTGCCATTGTCCAATGGACAGCTGTCGTCCACCTTCAAATCGCCTTCCTAATAACGTATGAAAACCTTGTGGTAATTGCTGTTCAAGTGAAAACAGACCCACTGCTTTAAGGCTAGCACGGACATCTTCCAAGCTATTACTAGTATCACTGTTATCAGCATCATCAAAAACATGACCACGTCCAAAAGTGATGTTATCACCTAAAGATCTCTCAAACTTAACAAAGTCCTGAAAAAGTGCAGAACAGTGTTCATATATCTCTTTTCTACTGAGTTTTTGAATGGGTATTGTATTAAGTAATATTTCACCCTTTGTCGGTTCATAAAAACGTAATATGAGTTTACAAACGGTTGTTTTCCCAGAACCATTAAGTCCAACAAGCGCTGTTGTAGTACCTTTCTCAATAGTAAACGACACATTGTCGAGCACTTGTCTATCAGTACCTGGGTATGTAAAACTCACATTCCGAAACTCAACAGATATCGCATTACGATTTTTTATACTATCTTCTGCATCACTCTTTTCTGTCGTTTCTGAATCATACATAGTGCACGTGCCCTCAGTGATATTGCTAGGATTCATTTCCATAACTGCAACCCAATTCGACACATAGAGTAAATGTTGATAGATGCCCGTTACACCTAAAAATGCCGACAGCACTAGCCCATTCATCTGCGACGTAGCAGAAATAAAACCTGCAAGTTCACCTACGCCATTTCCTTGTAACGCAATAAAAGTTGCGACAATAACCGCGCCAACATTGGCAAATACTGAAATCAAACCTAGCCCGCCTGATGCCTTGAGATTCCAAACAGTTAAAGCACGATCCTGCTGCAGAAAAATTTTGCGCAATTTGATATACCCTTGCTCAAACAGTTTCTCTAAACTAAATATTTTTATTTCTTTACGCGCAGCATCAGATGTCAATAACGCTCGGAAATACGCAGCAAGCCTTAACTTAGGAGCACGCGCGTACTCAATATCGTATGCTTTAGTTTGCATCTGAAATGTTGCAATAGCAGCCGGAATCGGAGCAACAAGTAGCATCAGAGCAATCCAGATATTCCATGAGGCAATAACTGTTACGACACCAAGAATAGCAATAACACCCTGAATTGCAGAACGTGCAGAATCAAACAAACCAAAAATATGTGATCCAGTAGATGAATCAACGCGTTGTATTGCATCATATGTTGTTGACGACTCGAAATCTTGTACTTCAAACGTACGTAATTTATGAACTAGGTCAACATCTGTGTCATAAGATAAGCGCAGTGTTAGCTGATCGCTAACATATTTTATTACATTTTCTAACACATAAGCGCCGATTAATGCACCTGCAAATAGTGCTAGAGCCCATAAACCATTCGGATAGAAATGCGAATCCGAACCAGATTCTGTCCGAGTAGCATCGTGAGCAACAGCAGATACTAGCTCACTAATCGATGATACTTGCACAGCAGGTAGCAAACCTCGTATCAAAGTCATCACTATCAGAGCTAATAACGAGAAACGACCAGTTGCATATAGCATACTTAATGCGCGCTTCAAAGAGACACCTAAAGGAGCCGCATGATGACTTGCTAATGAAGAAGAGCTATCCTTAACATCATCAGTTTGAGTGTTTCGCATCAATGATCTCCTTCTCTCTTCACCAGCCCCACTCTTTGCACTAAGGGAGGTTTTCATAGTGTTCTCTTTTTATAGATAGAGAATTATACGTATCAATATGTTATTTGAATCATATTCGCTAGGTCTAAAGCACTTCATATTCTGAAAAACTGATTACCGAACAAACTATTAGGTTAATTAATCCTGTATTTATCAGTGCAAGTACTTGAATCCGTTACATGATTATTTAGAGCTCATAGTACGTCATCGACTATTTATTTGAGAATCGTTCAAATTACATACGAAAAAGGTCTAGAGCCCTTGCGAACTCTAGACCTATACCCAACGAGAAGAGAGAGATTATGAATAGAGATTAGTTAACCTTGAAGCCCTGCTGAGTGCCGTAGTCAACCAAATCCTTTTGCCATGCTGCCACGCCGTCAGCAATGGTGCCCTTGCCAGCAAATGCGGTCACGAAGTCACCATACTTACCGCGAGCATATACTTCGTATGGCAGGAAGTTGTAGCCAGGAAGCACGTTCTCAGCAGCCTTTGCAAGCTCTTCGTTGTACTTCTGTCCACCGAAGTATTCAACGTCCTTGCCGTCCTTATCCTTCAGAGCGGTCATAGCAAGGAAGTCCTTATCAGCCAAAGTTTCCTTATCGGCTGGGAATGCGCCGCCATCAACACGAACCTTAATACCGTCCTTGTTGTGAGCTACATATTCAACAAACTTGTATGCAGCTTCTGCCTTTGCAGCATCATCCGTCTTAATAACTGCGAGTGAAGAGCCACCACTTTCTGCGTTCATTGGCTTGGAAGCATCCCAGCTTGGCATCTGGGTAATGCGCCACTTACCCGTTGCATCTGGAGCGCCGGAGAGCAGGTTGTATGGCATCCATGCACCAGTGAGCAGAGCGGCAATAGAACCATCATTCAGACCGCGGTTCCAGTCATCAGTCCAACCAACAGTCTTGGTGTCGATCAGACCTTCGTCAATCATCTTCTGCCAGTATTCATTCCACTTCTTAGCGCCTTCATCACCTGTCAAATCAATCTTGACTGACTGACCATCGCTACCGATGGAGAATGGGTGACCGCCAGAAGCCCATACCATAGAATCATAGAAACCAGCATCGCCAGAGTCAGAAGTAATGTAGCTGCCAACAGCCTTAATCTTCTTTGCTGCCTCGTAGAAGTCATCCCAAGTCTTAATCTGGGTAGCGTCTACACCAGCCTTGTCGAAGACTTCCTTATTGTAGTAGAACGCCATTGGGCCTGAATCGATTGGCAGACCAAAAACGCCGCCTTGGACGTTGACTGAGTTCCAAGTACCAGTAGTGAAGAAGTCAGAGAACTTATCTGCTCCATACTGGGTGAGGTCTTGCAAATGCTCGCCAATAGCATACTGTGGCAATGCGTAGTACTCTACCTGAGCAACATCTGGAGCGCCGCTACCTGCCTGCAATGCATTATCAAGTGCCTGATATTCCTTGGTGTTCGTACCAACGTTATCAATCTTGACCTTGATATTTGGATTGGCCTTTTCAAAGCCTTCGACAGTACGTGGCACTGTAGAATCCCATGCCCATACGGTCAGGTTTACTTTTTCATCTGAGTTGCTAGATGAGCTGCTCTTAGCATCTGAGCCACCGCATGCAGCGAGTGAGCCCAACATAGCTACAGCACCGACCATTGCGATGGTCTTCTTCACTGTATTGAACTTCATCGTTCGTTCTCCTTCCATAAGCATTCATCGAATGCTTGGCGTTCCATTAAGCCATATACCTTAATGGTAACGTAAACATTTTGTATTATACACATCTTTATCATGCAACAAAAGCGCATCATATCAGCGTGTTTACGCAAACAATGAATGTTGCTCGCATCCACGGTTTCATATCAACCATGCAGTATCCTTGCTTGCGTATTTTCGTATTTACTCAATGGTTCAAACCCTTGTAAATACGACGTTTAAGTTATACCTATTCAATTATGTGCATGCATTGGCTCTCCTAGATACTGCAAAGCATTAAGAGCAACGCAACCAGAAGAGCCCACCTTATGCCGTATTAAACTGTTATCAAATTGTTATTGAGCAATAACAGCAAAACCATTCGGTGCAAGCTCAAGGTTACTTCCTTGAATCTCACAATTATTACTAATAACAACATGACCGTCAGTAGCAACAGATACTGGTTCAAACACGCGGTTAAACACAAAAGTAAAGCTCTTACCATCTTTTGCTACACGCTTGGTTATCAACAATCTGTTATCAGCAACATTGGAGGAGCGCTGTGTGCCACCGTCTGTTGCTATTGCCAACTGTCCATCAGAACCCGTGTCGGCTAATTCTGGAAGTTCAAAGCCAAGAGCTTCACACACTGCCGGTAGCGAGCGCACTAGTCCTTCACGTCCAAGACGACAACCAATATATGCTGCCTTACCCTGACCAAATTCATGAACAGTGAGCGCAGGTACACCATCCATACCTGTCCAAGGCTTATCAACATAGGTTGCTAATACTTGCGTATCAGGTTCAACTGAGGTGATTACATCAGCCCAATCATGAGCTACTGCCCCATTAGACAGCTGTAAAGACTCAGGGGTGCCATCAAAATCATTGCCCATAGGGGCAAATTCTTCAATACGCACGCCTACCAAATCACGGATTGCGCCAGGATATCCGCCCAGCCACACATGGTCATGCTCATCAACAATGCCTGAAGCATATGTGACCAATACCTTACCGCCAGCCTCAGCATATGCACGCAAGCGGTCTGCCATTGCCTGATCAATCATCATCATACTTGGCACAACTACTGCCTCATACTCTTCCCACTCAAGTGTAGGAGGAACCATATCAGCAGTAACCCCTAAGTCGAGCAGTGCACGGAACCATTGCACTGGTTCATATGCATGGCGCACTTGCTGCGTAGGAGTTGCTGTATGTTCACTTGCAAATTGCGATTGACGATCAAAAAGCACTGCCACACGAGCTCGTTGCAATGTGGTGCCAAGTACACCTGCATCTGCTAGCGTCTGCAAATCAGAGCCGAGCTTGCATACATCCTTAAAGTTCTGTGAATGCTCACCAGCATGACTTACCATCGCAGAGTGATACTTCTCCGCACCAGCCTTTGACTGTCTCCACTGGAAGTAGCATACCGCATCAGCACCCATCGCCACGTGAACCATAGCATCACGTTCAAGCTGACCAGGCTGCTTACGATAGTTAATTGGTCGCCAGTTTACTGCGGCAGTGGAATTCTCCATCAACCACCAAGGATGCTTACGTGCAAAACCATCGCACAGTGATGCAGAATATGCCATCTCATCAAGCATGGCGTCCCCTGGAGTGAAGTAGTGATCGTTAGACAGGAAATCTACTTCACTTGACCAATCGTCATAATCAATATCCACGCCAAAAGCAGAAACCATAAAGTTTGTAGTCAGTGGAATATCTGGCGTAATCTGTGCTAATGCATCGCGTTCGGCAATATAGAAATCCTTTAATGCATCAGAAGAAAAGCGCTTAAAATCAAGCAACTTACCA
This sequence comes from Galliscardovia ingluviei, assembly GCF_014635685.1. Lineage (GTDB taxonomy): Bacteria > Actinomycetota > Actinomycetes > Actinomycetales > Bifidobacteriaceae > Galliscardovia > Galliscardovia ingluviei. Next base: position 89,196 of record NZ_BMDH01000001.1, on the reverse strand, counting down.
GGATTAGTGAAATTGCCCTCACCAATAAAGCGCGGGAGAATAATCTGATCAAAATCAGTCATACGCTGCGACCAGAAATTAGTACCCCAAGCATCATTCACATGCTCAATCGTGCCGTACTTGCGCTTACACCATGCGCGGAATGCTTCCTGCGCATCATCCGAATAATCATAAAGATTATGGCATCCATACTCATTAGAAACATGCCATGCCACAACATAAGGATTGTCCTTATAATGCTCGGCCATTGCACGAGACAATTCCAGCGCATAGTGACGCATAATCGGCGATGTTGGACGCCAATGCTGACGAGCACCTGGCCACACAATATCCCCGCGTTCATCACGCCACAAAATCTCAGGATGCTTATTAGTCAGCCATAGCGGAGGGGACGCGGTAGCATTAGCCAAATCTACGGCAATTCCAGCACGACCAAGCTTGTCAATAATACGGTCTAGCCAGCCAAAATTCCAGCGGAACTCAGATGGTTGAATATTCGACCAAGAGAAAATTCCTAATGATACAACATTTACTTTTGCTTGCTGCATTAAGCGAATATCTTCATCCCAAACTTCCTCTGGCCACTGATCCGGGTTGTAATCACCGCCAAACCAGAAGCGTTGTGGCTGATCCTTAAGCGGTTGAGGCCAACGATATGAGCGTGCCATAATATCTCCATTCAACGAATTGACTATTCCTTAACAGCACCTGCTGCCAGGCCAGACTGCCAGTAACGCTGCAAAAGCAGGAACGCAATAACCAAAGGAATAATAGTGATCAGAGAACCGGTAATTACCAGATTTTGAATAGCCGTACCACCAGAAGTGCTCGCCTGATCTTTCCAGTTATTCAAACCAATAGTCAAAGGATACCAATTGGTATCTTTGATCATAATCAATGGCAAAATGTAGTTATTCCAAGTAGCAACAATGGTAAAGAGTGAGCACGTCACAATACCAGGAGCTAGCAATGGCAAAGATACTGTAGTAAAGGTACGCCACTCCCCTGCGCCATCAATACGAGCTGCTTCCAGTAATTCGTTTGGCACAGCCTGATCGGAGAAAATCCACATTAAATACAAACCAAATGGGCTGATTAGACTTGGAATAATCATAGCCCAAGGTGTATTGGTAAGACCCAACTTAGCGAACAGCAGGAACTGTGGCACTGCCAATACAATACCCGGAACGGAAATAGCGCCGATAATAACAGCAAATACAATTTTACGTCCGGGGAAGCGGAACTTAGCCAGAGCATAACCGCCCATAATAGCCAGCAAGGTAGCGCCGCCAGCACCAACAACTACATACAAAATAGTATTGATAAACCAGCGTCCAAAAATACCATCTTGGTAGGTAAACACCTGAACAATATTGTCCCATAATGCAAAGCTATGTCCGCCTACCAGACCGAAGGTCGATACAAAATCAGACTGCGTTTTCGTGGCGTTAATCAGCAAGTAGAAGAATGGGAACAAGCAGTATAGGGCAAAAATACCGCATACTACAGTAAGCAGCGTGCTACGGCGTGGGTTTTGAGGATTTTGGAACCCACTTTTTGCTGCGCGCTTACGTTCTGCCGCCTCGTCCTTATGTAGACGACGTTCGCGTTCCTTTTCTCGACGACGTGCTTGCTTTTCTTGTTCTCGAATTGACATTGTTTGTGATGCACTCATCACACTCACCCCCGATGAAGTCGATGCTTCATATCCTTTCAAGCCTTAATTACGTTGTGTATATAGCGATATGTATGTAGTGATACCAACTCGAATTACTTCATTTGTTCACGCATACTGCGCAGCTGCACTGCATACGCAATAGCCATAGTGATTACTGCCATAACAATAGCGAGCGCAGCCGCATAGTTCGCCTGGTTACCTACGAAGCTCAAGTTGTAGGCGTAGAGATTTGGAGTGTAGTACGTAGAAATAGCATTGCCTGGAACCATGGACTTCATAACGCTTGGTTCGTTGAACAGCTGGAAAGAGCCGATAATAGAGAAGATCACGGTTACCGCGAGACTGCCTCGCAATTCTGGCATCTTAATACGACGCACAATCTGCCATTCTGTTGCACCATCAATAGCAGCAGCTTCATAAAGAGAATGTGGAATAGTGGATAATGCGCTGTAGAAAATCAGCATGTTGTAGCCGACAAATTCCCAAGTCACAATATTGCCGATAGATGCAAGCAATACATTAGGTGCCATCACATCAAGATTAAGACCAAAGGTGCTGTTAATAGAAGCTACTAAACCATAGCGGGCGCCATACATGAAGCCCCAAATCAACGTAGAAACTACTGCTGGAACGGCGTATGGCAAGAAAGTGACAATGCGGAAGAACTTGGTGCCATGCAGTTTCATGGAGTCAAGTGCTAATGCCATCAGTGCAGACAGCGCCAGCATAATAGGAACCTGTACGATAGTGAAGAGCGCTACCCTGCCAACTGATCCCCAGAAATTAGGGTCAGCAAAGAGACGTTGATAATTAGCTAAACCTGCAAAAACAGTGCCACCAATCATGCGTTTTTGGAAGAAGCTAATATAAATGGCGTAGACAATTGGAACAATGAATACGAAGACGAATACCAGTGCGAATGGCCACATGAATTTCCATCCGCGCCAGTCAGCGCGATGACGTTGTTGTATGCCCTGGCGAGCAGTATGTGTTGAAACACCCATCTCAACACCTCTTCCTTGAGTGTGGGTTCCTAGCGCGCAACTCGCTTATTTGAGCTACGCTGCTCAAAAATGTTTACGCAACCATTATAGTGCTTACAACATTTTGTGCAAGTAGACGAACATTTGTGCACAATCTTTGATGGATTATTGGTTATTTTTCGCCACTTTTCGTTTTATTTGTATTTTAATAGCGGCGTGTCGCCATTCAAATATCAATAAAAACTATTGATTTTTCAATAATGGCATCGCAAACAGGCGTGTAATCCATACTATGAACGAAAACTGTTGTAGACTGTGGTCATACGACATACTGGAAACAGTAAAGCAAAGCATAAGCATAGTAGCTATGCTATTGAAGCCTGCTGCACACTCAAAAGAGGACCTGAAATGAGTACAACACCCCGTATCGTATCCATGGCCGACGTCGCCAAAGCAGCAGGAGTATCATCGCAAACTGTCTCCCGCGTATCCAATGGTTCTGATGCAGTACGCCCAGAAACCAAAGCCAAAGTGCTCACCGCTATGGAAGAACTAGGCTACCGACCAAATTTTGCAGCGCGCGCGCTCAAACGTGGCAAATTCAACGCTATCGCTGTTATTCTGTTTGATATTGGTGCTACTGGGAACTTACGTACTTTACAAGGTATTACAACCGTTGCCGCTGAATTAGGATACGTTATCACACTGGTGATGCTGGATTGGAATGAGAAGCCAACACTGGCTCAAGCACTTGAGCGAGTAAAAACCATGCCAGTTGATGGAGCTATCGTAATTTTGGAACACCTAGTGTCTGATTATCATACATTTACACCGCCTCAAGATATGGCAATTACTGTAATCACTACAGAGCCATCAGACAAGTATGCAACAGTTGACTCTGACCAAGCACATATTTCATCAACTATTATGGAGTACTTTTTCAAGAATGGGCATCGCCATATTCATTATGTATCCGGGCCTGCTGATTCAGTTGCTAATACCTACCGAGAGCAAGGCTATACTGCAGCAATGGAGCGCAAGCATCTCCCTATTCCTCCAATTATTCGGGGAAATTGGACTGCAGAAAGTGGCTATGATGCAGGATTGCGCTTAGCTGCAACTCCTGATTGCACTGCCGTGTATGCAGCCAACGACAATATGGCATATGGCGTAATACAAGGCTTACGCGCTGCTGGCAAGCGGGTACCAGAAGATATTAGCGTTATCGGTGTGGATGATTCTTTGCAAGATACTGTTCCGCGGCTTGATCTTACGACTATGCGATTGCATTTTGGACAAGTTGGCAAAGCAGCTGTAGAAACAACAATTGATGCTATAGAACACCCAAACCGACCAATTACGCATAACACAATTCAAGGAACATTGATAATCCGAGGTTCTGTACAGTCAATATAAATATATAACTATATAAGAGATACGTGTATGAGCGATACATACATGAGGGATACGAGCAAAAGCGTATGAGCGATATGAGTACGCGGACTCACGCACACCTATCACTTATGCTTATACTTATGCGTACCAACCCAGAGGAATAGTTGACGTAAATTGGCGTGCAGTACCATCAACAGGATCAGTAAATCTAAGAGTACGCGCTACTAGCTGCAAAGGATGTGAAAAATCATCCACAGAACGCTGCACCACCTGAGGATAGAGCACATCGCCTGCAATTGGCAAACCTAGCGCATTCATATGTACACGTAATTGGTGCGTTTTGCCGGTATAAGGGGTCAGCACATACTTACGCCACACTACCCCTGCCATATCACGTACACATAACGGCGCAGCGTCTGGCAAATCAATCAGCGTTCGCGCATTACATACTCCTGCAACCTCTTGAGCTTGCAATACTCCACGATATTTTTCAATACGAGACATACGCTCTAGTGGAAATACTTCTGGCGCTTCAAGACTGCGCACAACACCATGCTGCGGTCTGCATATCGGCTTCATTGGCGCTAAACAATCATAAGTTTTGTGCACTTGGCGATGTTCAAACATCAACTGATAAGCGCCACGATATTGCGGATCACGCACAAACAACACAATACCAGCGGTGTCACGGTCAAGACGATGCGCTGGGGTAATGTGCGGCTCATCAAATGCATGACGCAAACGCATAAGCGCTGTCGATCGATACCACATACCACGCGGCGTAGTTGGCAAAAAATGCGGTTTATCAATAACAATAATGCGTTCATCAACATACAGTATTGTTCCGGTAAACGGAATAGTTGGCTCTTGACGAACCCACCGATGTGACGAACGCATTAAGACACTCATAACCTAGTAATTATGTATTACTCGTAATGCTACTACTTGTATCACCAGCTACTCTACAGTAACTGACTTTGCTAAATTGCGCGGCTTATCAACATCGTACCCCTTGCTTTGTGCCATATACATAGCAAAAAGCTGCAAAGGAACAACATCTACTAAAGGAGAAAGCAACGTATGGCATTGTGGACGCCAGAATACAATATCCGCGTAGCGTTCCACATCCTTATCGCCTTCTTCTGCCACAGCAATAATAGAAGCGCCACGAGCCTTAACTTCTTCAATACCAGAGATCACTTTGGCATGCAAAATATTGCGTCCCCGCTCAGGAGGCACAATGAAGACCACTGGCTCACCCTCATCTACTAAAGCAATAGGTCCATGTTTAAGCTCACCCGCTGCAAAACCTTCAGTAAAGGTGTACGCAATTTCTTTCAGCTTGAGTGCGCCTTCCATTGCCACAGGATAGCCGACATGGCGCCCTAGGAATAAGAATGACTTTGCATCCACCATCTGTGCCGCCGCACGCTGGACTGTTTGTGTTTGTGTATCTAAAATCCACTGAATTTTCTGCGGCATAGACTGCAATGACTGCAACATCTGGTGAATCTCATCCTTAAACATGGCACCCTTAACCTGCGCCAAGAAAAGCCCCAGCACATATGCGGCAGTAATCTGCGCCACAAAAGCCTTTGTGGATGCCACAGCAACCTCAGGACCTGCATGGGTGTACAGCACTGCATCAGATTCTCGTGGAATACTCGCACCCTGCGTATTGCAAATAGCTAATACACGTGAACCTTGCTCACGGGCGTGACGCAATGCCATTAACGTATCCATAGTTTCACCAGATTGTGAAATCGCCACTACCAGTGTGCGTGGTGTCAAAATTGGATCACGATACCTAAATTCATGTGCCAATTCCACTTCTACTGGAATACGCACCCAATGTTCAATCGCATACTTAGCAACCATGCCTGCATAAGCCGCCGTACCGCAAGCAATAACCACAATCTTGTCAATAGCTTTAATATCATGCTCATCAATACGCACTTCATCAAGATTCAACTCGCCCTGCTCATCTAAGCGGCCAAGCAATGTGCGTTGTACAGCAGATGGATCTTCATGGATTTCCTTATCCATAAAGGAATCCCATCCACCCTTTTCGGCAGCAGAGGCATCCCAATTAACCTCAAATGTTGGGCAGTCATGAATAACATTGCCGTCAAAATCAGTAACTTCCACATTAGTAGCGCTTACGCACACTACTTGATCTTGCCCAATTTCTAAAGCTCGCTTGGTATATGCCACGAATGCAGCCACATCAGAACCGAGGAAGTTCTCGCCATCGCCCAAACCAACAACTAGTGGAGAATCATGGCGAGCGCCGACAATAATATCAGGCTGGCGGCAATCAGTTGCCAAGATAGTAAACGCGCCCGTGAGCATACGAGCAAGACGGCGCACAGCTTTAGATAAGTCAGGCTTACCATCTTGCTCAATAATCGCATCAACAATCTTACCCAAAAGCTTGGCAGCTACCTCAGTATCCGTACTCGATGAAAAATGGTAGCCTTCAGCTTGCAAATCAAGGCGCAGTTGGGAAGCATTTTCAATAATGCCATTGTGAATAATAGCCACTTTCCCATCGGCTGAAGTATGCGGATGCGCATTGCTATCGCTTGGCACGCCATTCGTTGCCCAACGGGTATGACCAATAGCAACCGTAGCCTGTGGCATAGGGTGTTGCTCAATATCACCAACTAAATTTGATAAGCGACCTGCTTTTTTTCGCACAGCTACTTGATTCATACCAGGAGCGCTGAGCGCAACTCCTGCAGAATCATATCCTCGATATTCAAGACGCCCTAAGCCCTGTAAACACACTTCCAAAGGTTTCCCACATGCTGTGTGTACAGAGCCAGCATATCCTACAATTCCACACATAACACCCTAGTGTATTACAAAGTGTAGCGATATGCGCTACGCGAAGCGCATATTCACACCATAGCTACAGCTATAAGGAAGATACAAGGCCTACTACACCTATTACAGCTACACTTGCAACTATCGCTACATAACTACTGCTAATACTATTGCTACTGACCTTACCAGCTAGAGTACATGCTGCAAAAACTCTTGGAAACGCGGCTGGGTTGGATGATCAATAATATCGGCAGAACCACGCTCTACCACCACACCGTCAGCCATAAACACTACTTGGTCTGCTACTTCACGAGCAAACCCGATTTCATGAGTAACAATAACCATAGTCATGCCCTCACGAGCCAGCTGCTTCATAACAGCAAGCACTTCCCCGACAAGCTCAGGATCGAGTGCAGAAGTCGGCTCATCAAACAGCATAATCTTAGGGTGCATAGCAAGAGCACGCGCAATAGCCACACGCTGCTGCTGACCACCCGAAAGCTCTACAGGATAATGATCCAGTCTGTCAGCCAAACCTACTCGAGTTAACTGCTCAATAGCCTCTTGTTTAGCCTGTGCTTTAGGAATATGCGCTACATGCACTGGAGCTTCCATCACATTCTCAAGAGCCGTCATATGAGGAAACAGGTTAAAGCGCTGGAACACCATACCTAACTGCGCACGCTGACGGGCAATAGCTTTATCATCCAGCGTCTGCAACACTTGACGCCCTTGATGTATCACTTTGCGGTATCCCATAAGTTCACCATTGACCTCTAAACTACCGCCAGTCAAAGTTTCCAACTGATTAATTAAGCGCAATAGTGTAGATTTACCTGATCCAGAAGGACCTAAAATAACTGTTACGCTACCTGGCATTACCGTTAAATCAACGCCTTTTAAGACATGCAATGAACCAAAGGCCTTATGCACTTGATGCATTGCAACTGCTGGTATTTGCTGAGTATTCATTGTCCCGCCTTACGCATTAAGCCCTGCAAATGTTACGTTATTTTTGTGCACAATCTCATCTTGAGAATCATCAGCCTTTGAAGAGGCATCTACTGGATGCTTAGCACGCGCACCAATAGGTCGCACATCAAAACCTTTACCAAAATGCTGCTCCAGCCTAGCCTGAATAACCATCAAAATAGAAGTAATAAGCAGATACCAGAAGCATGCCACAATCAGCAAAGGAATAGGCTTATAAATACGGTTTGCAATGGCATCAGTAGCAAATTGCAATTCTAAAGTAAAAGGCACAGCAAGTACTAATGACGTGGTTTTCAGCATACTAATAGCTTCATTGCCTGTAGGAGGAATAATAATACGCATAGCCTGAGGCAAAACCACGCGGCGCAGAATTAACGATCTAGGCATACCCAAAGCCTGAGCTGCCTCACTTTGCCCCTTATCGACAGCATCAAGACCAGCACGCACAATCTCACTTAAATAAGCAGCCTCATTTAACGACAACCCGATCCATGCTGCATTAAATGCAGTAATAACATCGGCAGAGTCAATACTCCAAAATGTAATATCAGTAAAAGGAATTCCAAGAGAAATGCGCGGAATCAACACGGCAAACAGCCCCCAAAACACCAACTGTGTATACACTGGTGTGCCACGGAAAAACCAGATAAAGAACCAGCTAACTGCCCTGAGCACAATATTGCTAGATTGGCGCATAATAGCAAGAATCACTGCCAGCACTAAAGCCACTACCATAGCAATAACCGTCAGCAGCAACGTGTAGCCAATGCCAGAAAGCACGTTTTCGTTAAATAAATACTTCCAGACGATATTCCATTCAAACCGCGGATTGGTAGCCACACCCCACAGTAAGGCAGCAGCAAGTATCACAACAATAACACCTGCTACAACGGGACCTGCTTTGCGCACTGGAAGCGCTTCAATTCGATTGTCAATATTGAGCTCGTCTATTGGCGAGTTTTGCTGTGCAGTTTTTAACCGTGCCATTATTCACCTTACATGCTCGCGTGTGTCTTTGCTCTGTATATGTTTGAGTTTTCTATTGGAAGCTAGTTATAAAAGTTAGTGCTGCTTAATTACTATAATCATGCAATCACTCTTGAGGATTAATAAGCGCCTGATGCTCTGCACCATCGTCAGCACCCCACATATGCAATATCTTTTGATAATCACCACTATCCATCAACCATTGCATAGCTTGCTGGATTGCCTCAACAGTCTGCTCATCACCTTTAGTAATAGCAATACCGTGGTGTGCGACCCCAATATCTTGACCGAGAGATTCAAGGGCATCCCCAGTTTGACTCATAGCATATCCTGCAACAGGTGAGTCTGCATAAAATGCGTCGATTTTACCAGTCATAACTGCCGTAGTAACTGTTGCTTGCTGCTTAAAAGACATAACCTCAATATCAGGTTTATCTTGTGCTTCACATTGTTCACTAGCAGTTAGTAGGTGTTGTTCTTCAATAGTGCCCGTCTGCACACCAATTTTTCGACCACACAGTTGATCACGATTGACACGCTCTGGATTGCCCTTACGCACTACAAATTTTTCACCAGCCTTGAAATAGCTGACAAAATCTACTGTTTCTATACGCTCTGGAGTAATAGAAAATGCTGACATACCAATATCAAATTTAGAGCCAATAGAAGGAATAATAGAGTCAAAAGAAGCATTAACAAACTGAGCCTTGAGCCCAAGCACCTGTGCCATAGCACGAGATAAATCTACATCATAACCAACTGGCGTTTGCCCATCGCTCGCAAGAAACTCCGCTGGCGCATATGAAGCATTCATACCAACAGAAAGCTTGCCATCACGTGCCACTGATTCAGGAACTAATCGCGCAATATCATCTACACGGCTAATATGTGAAACATCATATGCTCGGAAACTCGACTCATCTACAGTACCGCACGAACTTAATGCTACAACACATACGATGCTTAACAGACTTGCACACATTGCTCGCCCTGTACGCATCAGAGATTTTAGCCAATGCCTTCTTGTTGTCACTCGTCCTCCTCAATAGTTCCTATGCCATATTGGAGTATTGACACTACATTGCTATGCTGATGTTCAAATACTGGAATATGTGGGATTGAACATACCTGACGAATACACTAGCGCCGATTTACCGCACGCATAGCACGCAGTGCATCGCGCTTATCTTGCTCTTCACGCAAAGCCTGACGCTTATCATATTCGCGCTTACCTTTAGCTACTGCAATCTCAACTTTCACTCTGCCATCTTTGAAATACAAACTCAAAGGAACAATCGTGTAGCCTTTTGCTTCAATAGCACGTGACATTTTGAGAATTTCCTGAGCTTGAAGTAAGAGTTTACGCTTACGCTTCGGACTATGATTCGTCCATGTGCCATTGAGGTATTCTGGAATATTGGCGCCTTCAAGCCACACTTCCCCGCGCTTATCAATAGAGACAAAGCTCTCACTCAATGACGCACGTCCCATACGTAAGGATTTAACCTCTGTACCCCATAGTGAGATGCCTGCTTCGTAGCGATCTTCAATTGTGTAATCATGGCGTGCTTTACGATTTTGTGCGATAAGCACTATTCCTGTACTTGTATCTTTTGCCATTGCTCCCGATTTCTACCATGTACGCAGTCCTAGCTGCACGTCTTTTAGTACTTTTGCAACACTCGTATAACCTGTATGTATCATACACTCAGTGTGCAGTTCTGTACAAAACTTCTTCGTACACCTCAACTAGAAATTCTCTATGCCACCAAGCTATGTCATAGAAAAAACCGCTGACCGAAGCCAGCGGTAACAAAACACGTACTGTATTGCGCACTACAAGAGAACTTTAGTAGTGCACGTATTCGTAGGCTCCAGTATTGTAAATTGTCTGATATGCAGGGAATGTCGCAAATCCAGTACCACCTTGAGAAATCAGTACTGAACCGTCAGCATTCACACGCTCGACAACGGCAACATGCCCATACGTTGGGTCAGCTGCCCAAGATCCAGTCCACTGTCCACGTGCAAATACCATAACGGCACCGACATGTGGTGTTCTATTGACAACATATCCGAGTCTACGTGCAGTATTAGCCCAGTCAGCACCATTGCCCATATAGGAACCTACTGGAAGCCCAAGCTGAGAGCGTCGAATATATGCCCACAGTGTGCACTGTCGTTCCGGATAAGCACTACCGCCAACAGTATTACCAGTTGCGTGACCGTAGCAGAATCCTGCACCTTCTGGACATTGACCAGGGACGCCATAATTCATACCACTAGCCGAACCATAGTTGGTACCGCCGGTATTAGATGATGATCCGCCACCATTACCAATCTGCTGCTTACCGCCACTCGATGCATCTGCTTGTCCGCCAAGATGCTGCTGATTCCAAGAATCAATCTCAGCCTGCATAGAAACAATTGCCGCTGCTTCCTGCGCTGCTTGAGTTTTTAATTCTCCTTGCTGAGATTCCAAATCCTTGCGTCGCTGCTCACTTTGTGTACGCAGTGCGTCCAGCTCACTCTTTTTCTGCGCTGCGTCATCGGCAGCTTGCTGGGCTTGAGCTGCCTGCTGTTCAGCCTGATCTTTCAACTGTGCGATTTGACGTTCAATAGCATCCAAACGATCTTTGCGATTCATCTGCAAATTCTGCTCATTTGCTGCATCATTAGCAACACTAGCTTCTGAACGACTTAGCGCAGCCTGAGATTGCATAGAATTGATAAAATCATCAGTATCTGCAGACCCTGTAGCAATACTCAAAATATTGCCTGCTTGCGAGCTATGGAAACTATCGCGCGCGATCTGCGCTACCGCAGCATGCGCATCATCATAGTCTGCACCAGTTTGCTTAATTTGTTCTTCCAACGTGGCTTTATCTTGTTGTGCAGCCTTCAAGCGTTCCGTTGCAGCTTGAGCAGCATCTTTAGCCTGCTGTGCCTGCTGATTAGCATTATCTAACGCCTGTTGGGCTGCAGGAATCTGATTTGATGTTAAATCATCAAGTTCAATAATTTTTTGAGCCAGCTCAGCATTAACCCCAGCAAGTTGCGCTTTCAAGTCAGCATGATGTGCCTTAGTTTGCTGTAGTTGCGACCAAGAAACAGCTGAGGCGGTTTGTGTAACACCTAACTGTGCAACAGCAAGAGTGAGACCTAACCCTAGTGCTAACAGTGCACCAATGGCCCTTCGAGTCCACACCTGTCCTGTGCTTCGCATTCCGTCTCCTTACGTTGTGACAAACACTATCTGTAACTATAGCGTATTTATGTCGCTTTGCCTACACCCCATATTGATGCTGACTACGTTTCATACGATACGCGTATGTTAACTTACGCTTTCAAATATCGACGCAATGAAATCGCAGAAACGACAACTGAAAGCAGTACTGCTCCCAGCACTAATCCAGGAGTGATCACAGCTACTGTACGCATTGTAATAAATGGCATCCAGGAAATTGTTTGCGCTAACCACCGTGTAATGAACACTTCTACCATGCCAGCGAGTACAGCTCCAGAAAGCAACGAGCCTAGGAATGCTGCTAACGCGCCTTCTAGTACGAATGGCAAGCGAATAACGAGATTAGAGGCACCAACAAAACGCATAATCTCAGTTTCATTGCGCCTAGAAGCTGCTGACATACGAATCGTGGTGCCCGTCAGAAGTACGGCAACGACAATCATAACTACTGCAAGAGCTACTGTTACTGCTGTTGCCCTGTTCAGTACGGCGAATACTGGGTCAAAAATCTGACGCTGGTCTTGTACATCTTCGACACCATTAACACCAGAAAGCACTTCTGAAACCTGTGTGTATTTTGAAGGATCAGTTAGCTGTAGTCGCAAAGAATCTTGCATATCAGCAGGAGTCATAGTACGACCTTGATACACGCCTCCTGGATACCGTTTGGTAAACGTGTTATCAAAAAATTCTTGACGAGAAACATAGCTGATATCAGAAGAAACTACTTTAGGAAGTTGTGTAGTAATAGTTTGCTCAATATCTACAATCTCTTCCTGCGTAGGCGCCTTGCCAGAAGCACAATTCGCAGACTGACTACTGCCATCCGGGCAAAGCCAAACCACTACCTCAACTTTGTCGTACCAATCACCTTTGGCCTGAGTGATTTGTGCTTGCATCAGCACAGAAGCACCAATAAATAGGAACGAAATAAATGTTACTAACATTACTGAAAGAATCATGGAACCATTTCTACGAATATTGGTCCATGTTTCTGAAAGTATAAAGCGAAATCGCATTATCGCTCCTCGTGATCTTGGTCTGAATGCTGCTCTTGTGGGGTATGTTGCTTAGTATCACCAGAATGCTGCACTGCCCCTCTATCTGCACTGTTGCCATCGTGATCACTGGCATCGTGCTGTTCACGCTGACTTGGAGCCTTAGGCGGCGCAGGCGGCATGAACTTCGCATGCTCTGCTGGAGCAGATGGAACAGCTGACGTAGACTGTGTAGTTGTACCATCCGTAGAAGCTACAGCGTCGGCATCATCGGAATGAGCTGGAGCTGATGCAGCACCAGTAGTATCCGTAGTATCTACAGTATCTTTGGCAGTTTTGTTGGCTTCTGTGGCTTCTTGCACATCTGAATTATTTCCAACAGTTGACTGCGCCTGATCAGCAACCCCAGAGCCTTCATGCAACTGATCGAGTTTAAGCCCTTTACCCCACGTTAAAGTATCTTCAAGAGATACAAATATTTCTCCGTAGCGACCTTTTCTACCAGTATGCACACTCTGGGCGAGCCTAGCAATGCCCTCATCTTGCTCCACTAACTGTGCAGCTTGAGCAACGGCTTGTACCGATCCCGTAACTTCTTGTTCGCGTGTAGGAAGGCTTCCTTTGGTATCGTTTGTCTCTCCATGAGCATCAGCAAGTACTTGTTTGCGCAAACTATGATCAACGCCAATAACGCGCTGTGCTTTTGCCTCAACCTCAGCATCTGGGAAGTAGCGAGTAGAATCATAGGATCCTTGACGCTCATCACGCACAATTTTGCCATTATGCAATTCGATTACACGCTTGCGCATCGAGTTCACAATTTCCTCATTATGCGTAGCCATCACAATAGTAGTGCCAGTGCGGTTAATAGCCTCCAACACTTCCATAATGCCCACAGAAGTCGTCGGATCCAAATTTCCTGTTGGCTCATCAGCAAGCAGTAGGCTTGGGTGATTCACATAAGCACGGGCAATAGCCACACGCTGCTGCTCACCGCCGGAAAGCTCTTGCGGTCTGCGATCTTCTTTGCCAGTAAGACCAACTGTTTCCAATACCTGCGGCACAAGCGTCTTAATAGTAGAACGCTTGGCACCAATCACTTCAAGAGCAAATGCTACATTTTCCCAAACTGTTTTATTGGGCAATAACTTGTAATCTTGAAATACGAATCCAATAGACCTGCGGTAATGTGGCACTTGGCGATTGCTCATACGGCGCAAATCATTGCCCGCGACGCGAATATCACCTTCAGTGGCTTGTTCTTCGTGCAACAACAAACGCAATAATGATGTTTTACCAGAGCCAGAAGCGCCTACTAAAAACACAAATTCACCACGCTCAATATCAAGCGAAATTGCATCAAGCGCTGGTCTTGAACCACGCGGATATATTTTGCTCACCTGATCGAGACTGATTAATGCCATAAGTACTCCTTACTTATGCCTCTTCTTGTTTGCGCTGCTGATGACGCCAACGAATACCCGCATCAATAAACCCATCGATATCGCCATCAAATACCGCTTGGGTTTGTGAAGTTTCATATCCAGTACGCAAATCTTTTACCATTTGATATGGGTGCAACACATATGAGCGCATCTGATCGCCCCAGCTGGCCTTAATATCGCCAGCAAGTTCTTTCTTTTTACGCGCTTCTTCTTCATGACGAATTACCAGCAATCGCGATTGCAGAACAGACATTGCTGCAGCACGATTTTGAATCTGGCTACGCTCATCTTGCATGGTAACCACAATGCCAGTTGGCAAATGCGTAATGCGTACAGCAGAATACGTAGTATTAACACCCTGACCACCTGGACCAGACGACATATAGGTATCTACACGAATATCAGTATCTGGAATATCAATATGATCTGTTGGCTCAACCAAAGGCACTACTTCAACAGCTGCAAAACTCGTTTGGCGCCTACTCTGATTATCAAATGGTGAAATACGAACCAAACGGTGTGTACCACCCTCTACTGAAAGACGACCGTACGCATATGGCGCATCCACTTGGAATGTTGCTGATTTAATACCTGCTTCTTCGGCATACGAGGTATCCATAACCTTAGCCTTGTAGCCGTGGCGCTCAGCCCAGCGTAAATACATACGCAACAACATTTGTGCCCAATCGGCAGCATCCACGCCGCCAGCACCAGAGCGAATAGTCACCACAGCACTACGCTCATCATATTCACCATCGAGTAGTGTTTGAATTTCAATATCAGCTAAAGTCTGATGCACTGCCTGGATTTCTGTTTGTGCCTCCGCAAGAGTTTCCTGATCAGCTTCTTCCCTACCAAGCTCAACCAAAGTTTCTACATCAGCAATACGAGAGGCAACTGTTGTTAAACGCTTCAGCTGGGATTCAGCAGCTGAAAGTTTACTAGTCACTTGTTGGGCATGATCTGGATCATCCCAAAGACCTGGCGCACTGGCTTCTTGCTCTAACTGCTTGATACGCTGCTGTAAATCATCGAGATCAATGGCTTTGGCAATAGTGTCATATGTTGCATGCAATGCGTTGATTTCTTGAGAAAAATCAAAATCTGCCATTATCTCCATACCTATCTTGAATTTGTGCGCCGCGTTTGGTGTGCAGCTGGCACGTATACAGCTTCTTACCCTAAGGCACAAATTGTACTGGTTAGTCGCAACAATAGGTATTCATTTTATAGAAAATCTTACACAGCTCTTGCAATAATCCATTATACTCATAGAGCGTAATGCACAACTTATGTGCGAATTGAGGAGGCAAAATGACACGAACCGCATGGGGCTGGGGACTTGCCAGCGTAGATGAGGCAGGCACTGTACTTGATGTATGGTATCCACAGCTTACCGTTGGTCAGGCTCCATCTGAGGGAGAACAACCAGCACATAGTTTTGGCGATCTTGCTTCGCAAACATTTGATGCCCGTGGTGTGAAACGTCAGCCTGTATTTACAGTCAGTGATTTCGATGAGCCTGTGCGCGATGCAGCTGATGCCTATTTGCGTTTACATGCATTGAGTATGCGTTTAGCATTGCCTAATAGCATCAATTTGGACGGAATTTTTGGCAGTTTAGCTAATGTAGTGTGGACCAATTGCGGACCATTCCCAGTAGCTAATTTTGCTAATCGTCGCCTTGAATTTATGGCAAGTATGGCTCGTGCAGGTCTGCCAGCAAATAACGTAACGGTGTTGGCTATCGATAAGATTCCACGCATGGTGGACTATGTGGTACCAACTGGCGTGCGTATTGCCAATGCTGATCGTGTGCGCTTGGGTGCGTATGTTGCTCCTGGAACAACGATTATGCATGAAGGTTTTATTAACTTTAATGCAGGTACCCTTGGCACATCCATGGTTGAAGGTCGTATTTCTCAGGGTGTTGTCGTTGGCGATGGTTCTGATATTGGCGGCGGTGCTTCCATTATGGGCACACTCTCTGGCGGCGGTAAGCATCGCGTCACTATTGGCGAGCACAGCTTGCTTGGCGCTAATGCTGGCATTGGTATTTCTTTGGGTGATCACTGCGTGGTTGAAGCTGGTTTGTATGTTACCGCTGGCACCAAAGTCACTCTATATGATAAGGAAAAGGTCGCTCAAGGGCTGCCACTTGAAATCGTTAAGGGTGCTGAGCTATCGGGAAAGAATAATATTCTCTTTATTCGCAATAGTGTTACTGGTGCTATTGAGGCTCGTCACCGTGCAAGTGGTATTGAATTAAATGCTGACTTGCATAAGAACTAATTGCTGGTACGGCTATTTCATCTGTGCTGAGCATATATAGCTACATTAGACGTAAATAGCTACCGTAAATAGCTACATTGAGCAATAGTCAAAAGGCATATAAAACTGGGCTTATAACGTGATGTTATAAGCCCTTTCGTATGTCTGCGCGCTAGCTTCCACTGATATGCCGCATGATGTATCGCGAATGCTGATTATCATGCCGATGATCACTATGCCATCACTACCGTGCTACCGTACTTATTCCGGTCGTTCACTTAATGGCACTACATGGCGTAATGGCTCACCGGTATACACCTGTCGCGGACGACCAATCTTGGTGGCAGGATCCGCCAGCAATTCCCGATATTGCGCAATCCAACCCGGAATACGACCAAGCGCAAATAATGTGGTAAACATTTGTGGATCGAATCCAATAATGCGATAAATAAGTCCTGTATAGAAGTCCACATTAGGATACAGATGCCGCGACACAAAATAGTCATCGTGCAATGCAATATCTTCTAATTCTAATGCCACATCAAGCAAGGCTTGCAGCTCTTGATTCTGCTCACCGCGGTCAGCCACAATGCGCTCTAAATAGCTTTTTGCAATAGCAGCCCTTGGATCATACGATTTATAGACGCGATGACCCAAACCAGAAATCTTACGACCTTCTTGTTTAGCTTGCTCTACATAATCACGAACCGTGCCGTCACTTTCTCGAATTGCTTGCAACTGACGCAATACACGCTCGTTAGCACCACCATGGAGCGGACCAGATAAGGCATTAATACCTGCGGCAACAGCAGCATACAAATTGGCATGAGCACTTCCAGCAATACGCACTACTGATGTAGAACAATTCTGCTCATGATCAGCGTGAATAATCAGCAACTTATCTAAAGCATCGACCATCAGCGGATCCGATTCATAATGCGTGTATGGCACAGCAAAACTCATGCGCAAAAAGTCATCAACATATCCGCGTGAATGATCAGGATACAGCAACGGCTCATTACGACTTCTACGGTGAATCAGTGACACAATGGTACGTACTTTTGCCATAATAATTGCAGAGGCTTCATGCAAACTATCTTCATCAATAGCAGTAGTGTCAGGGTAAAACGCTGCCAATGCATTGACTGCGGAAGCCAGCACACTCATTGGATGAGAAGATCTTGGGAAGGAGCCTAAAAACGCGCGAAAATCTTCACCAACCATCGTATTGCGTAAAATCCGCTCTCGAAAATCACCATATTCAAGGCGTGTTGGTAATTCGCCGCGTTGCAACAGCATAGCAACTTCAAGGAAGTTGGATTCTGCACAAAGCTCTTCAATAGGGTATCCACGATAGCGCAAAATTGAGTTTTTACCATCGATAAAGGTAATTTTTGACTCGCACTGTGCTGTGGTAAGGAATCCAGGGTCAAGCGTCACCCATCCATCATTGCGTAATCCTGACACCACAATGCCATCAGGACCTTGCGTCGCATGCACTACAGGCAATTGGTAGTCATGCCCAGCAATACTTAATTTTGCACGATCACTTTCACTAATATGAGATTGCGATGCAGACAATGCGCTATTAGCATTACTTGTGCTTTGCTTGTGTGTTGACTGTTCTTGACGCTCCATAACCATACGTTAGCGCACTTTAGGTTACAGTTATGTTGCACTGTCCACGTAGTAATACAATATGTCGCATACTGCATACTTATGCAGTTTTGATGTGTAGACATACATAATGTGCATAAATAACGTATGCAAAACGCGCACAGCCTTCACTGCGCGCGTTATCACTATTGTAACTTCGTTACTTAGTACTCTAAAATCTTAGTACTCTAAAATCTTAATGCTCCAAGAAAGAACGATCCGTTAAAATAATTGGATCTGCATCAGTAATAGCAATAGTGTGCTCACTATGAGCTCCACGAGAGCCATCTTCTGCCTTAAGCGTCCAACCATCTTGAGGATCTTGATAAATTTCGTCCGTAGTCTTTAAGAACCATGGCTCAATAGCAATTACCAAGCCTGGGCGTAAGCGATACCCGTGATGTGCTCTACCATCATTGGGCACATGAGGGTCGCCATGCATAATTCGACCAACACCATGCCCGCCAAATTCAAGATTGATTGGATAGCCGTATGAGCGAGCTACTTCACCAATCGCTGCTGAAATATCACCTAATCTATTGCCAGCACGAGCCTGATCAATTCCTGCGGCGAGCGCCTCCTGAGTACAGCGAATCAAACGCAAATCTTCAGGATCTTGATTCTGTCCGACGACGAAACTAATAGCAGAATCTGCCACCCAACCATCAACATTGATTGCTAAATCAAGGGAGAGTAAATCACCATCTTGTAGAGCATAATCATATGGCACACCGTGAAGTACTGCATCATTAACTGAGGTACAAATATAATGTGCAAACGGACCGGTACCAAAATCAGGAGCGTAATCAACATAGCAGGATTGTGCTCCTTGGCGGGACTCAATGCGACGGCGCACGAAGTCATCAATTTCCAGCAAGTTGGTTCCTACATGGGTCATCTCTTGCAAATCATGCAAAATAGAAGCAACAAAACGTCCTGCTGGTCGCATTGCTTCAATCTCTTGAGGTGTTTTTAGCTCAATCATATACACTCCCAAACTCATCGATACTTAAGAAACTGTATCTAGTGTGTGCTCTTACCGCGACATTCGCCAGCTGGCATAAGTATCAGCATACTCTGCCCAATACATCTATACAGTTTTATACTTTTATACTTTTATACTTGGGATTCAGTTTTTAGATTAAGCATAAGCACTTGTTGAGCGAAACGACTAGGCTAGAGCTATGGAACAAACACATACTCAATCACAGAACACGAATTCTGGTCTTGATCCAGCGTCGTTTTCTTCAGTAGTTAGTCCACAGGATGATTTTTTCCGCTATGTTAATGGCCCTTGGATTGACACCTACATCATGCCCGATGATCGTGCACGCTATGGTTCATTCGATGCTTTGGCAGAAGAAGCGGAACAGCATATCCGTGAAATTGTTGAAGATGAGCAATCCCCAGCAGTGAAATCTGCTGTATTGTACCGCTCATTTATGAATATCGAAGCAATTGAACAAGCAGGATTGCAGCCTATTGCCAGCGATTTGCAAGCTATTGACCATGCTGAAACTAAAGAGGAACTTACGCAAGTTCTTGGCGCTCTCAATCCTCAAGGCGGTCCTGATCTTATCGGTATGGCAGTGTTTGCTGACCCAGGACACCCACAAACCAATGTGCTGCATATTGTGCAAGATGGTTTAGGCTTACCTGATGAAGCCTATTATCGTGAAGATCGGTATGCGCCAGTACGCGAGTCTTATCAAGCCATGGTGGCAAAGCTGCTGCAATTAGCGCATTATGCAGATACTGACAATGATGCACTTGCTCAAGCTCAACAGTTTATTGATGTGGAAACACGGATTGCTGCACAGCATTGGGATGTTGTTGCCACTCGTGACGAGGATCGCACTTACAATCCTACGGATGGCAAGCAACTGCGTGAACAGCTCCAACACTTCAACCTAGAGGCTTGGGCCAATTCCTGGCAGCAAGCATACAATGCTACCGACACGGCAAAGCTCTTGCCAATAGACATGGATACCGTGCTTGATCATGCGATTGTGCATGAGCCTAGTTTTGTTACTGGAATTGATGCTTTCTGGCAGGATAGTGATCTTGCTGATCTTAAGCTTTGGGCACGAGTGCATACGCTTATTGCTTGGGCCGGATATTTAAGCCATGATTTTGATAGTGCTCGATTCAATTTCTACGGTAAAGTACTTTCTGGCACGGCTCAACAGCGTGACCGTTGGAAGCGCGCTGTATCCTTAGTCAATGGTTTGTGTGGTGAAGATGTGGGTCGAGAGTATGTGCGTAGGCACTTCCCACAGTCTTCTAAAGAGCATATGGAGCGTTTAGTTCAAAATTTGATTAACGCATATCGTATGTCTATTAGCGCTAGCGATTGGCTCAGCCCACAAACTCGTGAACAAGCACTGGAGAAACTGGCTAAGTTCCGCCCAATGATTGGATATACTAATCACTGGCGCGACTATAGCGCGCTAGATGTCAGCGATGCGTATACTCTGGTTGAGAATTTGCGTCACGCTTTTATCTACAGCGCTGGATTCCAATTGGCAAAAGCTGGTAAGCCTGTTGATCGTGAAGAATGGTTGATGAATCCACAGACTGTCAACGCTTACTACGAGCCAACAATGAATGTTATTGTGTTCCCTGCAGCAATTTTACAACCTCCATTCTTTAATCCTGACGCCGAAGATGCTGCTAATTATGGTGGTATTGGTGCTGTTATCGGTCATGAAATTGGTCATGGTTTTGACGATCAAGGCAGTAAATATGATGGCGATGGCGTATTACATGATTGGTGGACTGCGGAAGATAGATCTCGCTTTGAGGAACGCACTCGCGCATTAATCGAACAGTATAATGCCTTTGTGCCTCTCCAACTAGCACAAAAATATGCAGATGCAGGGCAAGCTGACCAAGCCCCTCATGTTAATGGCGCACTTACTATTGGCGAGAATATTGGCGATCTCGGCGGCGTTAATATCGCATTGAAAGCCTACGCTATCTCACTTGGAGCACAGTCCAACGATCCTCAAGATCTGCAAGCAGCATTAGAGCACGCGCCAATTATCGATGGGTTTACTGGTTTGCAACGCTTCTTCTTATCCTACGCTTCTATCTGGCGCGGTAAGAATCGCGATGAGCTTGCTGAGCAGTATCTACAAATTGACCCTCATTCACCTGCTGAGTTTAGAACCAATGGCATTGTGCGCAATGTGGATTTGTTCTATGAAGCATTCGCAGTAACACCAAATCATGCTATGTGGCTTGGACCATCTGAGCGAGTACATATTTGGTAACACATTTGTACTCTAGCAGTATGCGCTCTGTACTGCTAGATATCATGAGCCGCGGTGTCAAATTCTGATGCTGCGGCTTGTGTTATCTGCTCTTCATGCTCTTCACTACCTGAATGTTCAGCACTACTACTTGATGCATTGCTATCGAGCGCGGACGCTGACGGCGACTGCTCTACTGCTTGTGCAGTTGTTGTTTTACTGGCATGCTGGGCACGCTTAGTAAATACTGATACACCGCGATTCAAATCATGACCAATAGTATCTGCCAAAATCACCAAACCAGAATGCTGTACACCGTCTTTTTGCCACTGCTCACTTACTAAAGTGCCAGAAACTACAATAGGTTCTCCAACGTGCAGTGACTGCAATACGTTGGTAGCGAGTGACCAAAATGCTTTTACACGCACCCAAGTGGTTGGGAATTCTTGCCACTGCTGCGTAGCACGATTCCAATATCCTCCAGTGGAAGCCATGCGAAAACTAATACATGGCGTGCCACTTTCCTGAGCATACCTAGTTGGTATAGTGCCAACATTGCCGGATAATACGATAGTTGCCTGAGACGTTGCCATAATATCTTCTTTCCAAAACGCATACTTTGGCCCTAGTGCGCGGCGGAGCCATGGTTCACCACAAGAATCCATGATCTTGCGATGATCCAGGTCGCCGGACTCGGTACTTCCACTATGCGCTTGACAAGCAGCAAAGTCATCTTTTTTGTCGTTGGTGGACAAATATATACCCCCGAGCTAATACACAGTTCGGGGGTATCTTCACATTGAAACCTACACTTTCTACAATCCTAATAAATCATGGTGCTGGTTATTCCTTGCAAATACTGGAATAACATCTAATGGAGCATCAACCCTCACAGTGCTACCTCCAGCATATGAACGTCCAGTATGCAGATCAACCCAAACAGTACTGTTATCTCCCGGAAGATAAACATCTCGTTCACGAAGTGCATATTCAGTTATTGGGGCTACTAATAAATCTGGGCCAAACATATATTCATCGCTGATATCTACAGCAGCCTCATCATGTGGAAACTCAAAAAATAGACCACGAATAAGCGGCGTACCAGACTTATGAGCCTGCTCAAATAATTCTCGAGTATATGGTCGAAGTTTTTCACGTAGTTGGATATACTTCACTAAAATTTCTTCGACTTGTTTACCCATACTCCAAGGCTCATTGTCTGCTCCAGATGGAGAACGATGCTCACCCGTTGCAGTCGTAATAGTTTCCTTCATACTCCCGTCGGCAGCGAGCGCACTTCGATCCCCATGGTTACGCATTACAGGACTGAAACAAGAAAATTGCGCCCACCGTAAGAACAGTTCCCTAAATTGTTCGCTATTAATATCTCCGTCATGGAAACCGCCCATATCTGTCGTAAACCACGGAATACCAGCCATTCCCATATGAATAGCACATGTAATCTGTGCTCGTAAATCAGCAAATGTTGATCCTACATCGCCAGACCACACCAATGACGCATATCTCTGAGAACCAGCCCAAGCACAACGTGTTAAATTAACAATTTGTCCTTCACGCCCCAGAGCAATCTGCCCTTCATAGAAGCCTCGATTATATTCACGTGGGTAAATGTTACCAATCTGCAAATTAGAACCCGCATAATACCTATAGTTATCAAAGTCATATGAACCGTATTCAGGCTCAGCCTCATCCAGCCAGAACGCATCAACACCATTATTGACATAATTTCGTTTGCACAAATCCCAAACAAACTGTCGTGCTCTTGGATTCGTTGCATCGTAATATTGGCTTGGACCTTCGAACATCATCGAAAAATCTTCACCTTGTTCAGCTTTTATCAGCAGATTTTTTGATCTCATCTCATCATAGTTTTCAGATTCAAGAGAAACTTGTGGCCACACTGAAACCATGAGCTTAATACCAAGTTCGTGTAATCGTCGAGCCATGAGTTCTGGATTGGGCCAGAATTCTGGTTCAAAACGATAATCACCCATTTTCGGCCAGTGGAAAAAGTCCACAACAAGTACATCTAAAGGAATATTTCTCTTATGGAATTGCTCAGCTACATCTAGTACCTGCTGCTGGTTCCAATACCGTAACTTACACTGCCAAAAACCTAATCCCCATTCAGGCATCATCGGAGGGTGTCCTGTCGCATCAGCATATTGACTGATAATTTGCGAAGGCGAGTCTCCACAGGTAACCCAATAATCAATTTGTTCGCTCACCATTGCATGCCACGACGTGCGATTTTTCGCAAACGTTGCATCTCCAATTGCAGGATTGTTCCACAAAAAACCATAACCTTGTGATGAAACTACAAATGGCACAGAACTTTGCGAATTCCGATGCGCCAATTCAAATGTACTTCCCTTGAGGTCCATTACTGGTTGCTGGTATTCCCCCATACCATAGAGATGCTCATGTTCAGGCGTTTCAAATGAAACTGTAAGCTCATGACCTCCACCTTTAACATGTTTATAGTCTCGAGCTTTCAGCTGTAACGAACCCCCACCATCAATTTCTTTGAATAGCACAGTACCATCTGCTTTTTTAAATGTTAGCTCGCAGCGGTTGGTATTATATCCTGATGCATCATTGTGTTTTTCAGAGGCTCGAGCTTCAACAATAAGATTATTATTACGCAATATAGCAGTTTGTGTCTCCTCGCTATATTCAACAACAACTCGGCTTACATCAATATTGCAAGGTTCTAATGCGCCAATCCCTTCTTGTGGTTCATGCATCATCCTTGAACGCACACGAACACTGTTATCCCCCCAAGGTTCAATGCGTACATACTCTCCGCCGCCAGTCCAAGCAATAACATTATTAGTAGTATCTATAGTAAAAGCCATAACACAATCCTTAATCTTTAATTGCTCCAGCAGTTACTCCTGCAGCAACATATTTTTGAGCTACAATTAACAGCACTGCCGTTGGTATTGAAGCAACAACCGCAGTTGCCATCATCGGCCCCCATTCTTGGTTTTGCGCACCAATGTAGTCGTAGATGCCCATGGTGATTGGGCGTAATTTACCTCCACCAGAGTCGAGTGTTGAAGCAAACATAAAGTCTGACCAAGCCCACAAAAAGGCAAATAGTGCCGTTGTAACTATGGAATTTCTTGATAACGGAATAACAATTTTGGTAAAAATAGACCAATGTGAAGCTCCGTCAATTGCTGCAGCTTCAATGAGCGATTTCGGCATAGAGACCATATATGAAGTCAATAACATCACAGCAAAAGGCACAGCAATTGTTGAATCTGCTAATATAAGACCCCGCAGAGTATCTAGCATCCCAAGTTTATTAAAAATTTGATAGAACCCAAGCGCCATGACGACTGCAGGAATCATTTGTGCCAATACAAGAATGAAATTCACTGACCGTACTCCACCAATGTTCAAAATGCCAATGGCATATGAAGCAGGAAGCGCGATCAGTAACGTAACAAGAACACAGCTTATTGCAATAACTAATGATGTGCCCAAGTACGGCAGCTGATCTGATAACACTTCCTCATAGTGCTCAACGGTGAAATCAACAGGAATAATGGAGCCAGACCGAATCGAACGTCGCTGAGTGAATGAGATGTTAATCATCCAGTACACAGGGAATAACATTATGGCAGTTATCACGCAAGCAATCACAGTTTTATACCATGATGAACGATGTCTCATTATTGCTCCTCCTGACGTTGTGCCCAAAGATATACACATGCAAATACCAGCGCAATAAGAATCAAAATTGTCCCAACCGCTGAAGCTTGTGAATATTGGATAGTAGAAGAATGTCCTTTACCAAATGCCATCGCATAAGACCATGTTGCCAGTGTTTGAGAAGTCCCTGACCCTTGGGTCATAATCCAAATAATATCTACAGTTTTTAGCGTGTATACAAAACCAAGTAGCAAACAAATAAGTGTTACCGGTTTGAGGAGTGGAAATGTAATATTCCAAAAACGTTTCCAAGGGCCACAACCATCTAATGATGCTGCCTCGTATAGGTCATTATTGATATTTTGTAGGCCTGAATACAAAATAACCAGATTGAACGGTATACCTAACCAAATATTGGCAATAATTACAGCCCAAATCGAATGTGAAGACTGTAACCACCAAATAGGGTTGCCACCTAAAGCCACAATCAATTTATTTAATATGCCATTATCCGCGTCCATAATCCACTGCCAGGTAGTACCAGAAATCATCGGGGGCAATAGCCATGGCACTAAAAATAGACCACGTAAAAAATTCGATAGTTTGAAATTTTGGTTAAAAAACACAGCAAGAAGCAATCCAATTGAGTATTGGAAAATAATGGATAATACGACAAAAAGTAATGTTTGCCGAAGCGTGATCCAAAATTCAGTATTACTCAACAACTCCTTATAAATGTCAAACCCTACGAATGGTGCTTCACCCGTCACAAAACTCTTTCGAGTAAAATGATGTAGGCTCATAGAAATATTTTGAATGAGTGGAGCCACATAGAAGGCAATAAAATAAATGATAAGTGGAGCAATAAATCCTAAAGCAGCGATTGTCTTTTTTCGCGCTACTGTACTCTGTTGAGTATGTTGTGCAATTGATTTCATAATAACTCTCTTCGCGCCACTGTGAGTACAATGCGTACGCACAGTGGCATTCGTATCAATTCATAAATACTCAGCTATTGAGTGCAGTTTGAAGATTCTTTGAAAGAGTGGCAGAAATCTGCTCATATTCAAGCCCAACATCCGTAGTGCGACCTTGTGCAGATTCAACTGAATCGATCCATGGCATCCATTGTTCATTATCCTTTGCCTGGCTGTCACGAATAGATTTCTTTGCAGCAAGATATCCAAGTGTCTCGTTCGTCTTAGCCAAATTCTTATCACTGGTCATACAAGTAATTACTTGTGCTGCAGCCTTTACCTTGGTCTCTTGTTTCGTCTTATGCAGTGGCAACGTCGCAAGTTCTCCACCAGTAGGCACTGGAGCTACTCCGCCGTTTTTCGCAGGAATAGGAATTACTTTATATCCTTTTTCTTTTGCCGAAGCTGCTTGCCAAGAACCGTTTTCCGCAAATCCATATTCTCCTGTAAGGAATAGATCCCATGCTGCTGACTGATTATCCGTAGCAACAGACTTTGGCGCCCATCCTTGTTTGACCCAATTTGACACCAACTGTTGAGCCTCTTGTGCACTTTGAGAATCTGGCTTATCCAATTTTGCCCCAGCGCCCCAGAACCACGGCAAGAATTGGAAAACACCTTCTTCGCCAGTGATACCGGAGAATGTAATACCCTTAGCACCGGAATCTACAACTTGCTTAATAGCGGTATTTAAGCTATCCCAATCTGTAATACTTGATGGGTCTACTCCAGCTTTTTCAAGTATTTGTGGATTGTAATACAATCCAAGCGCATTTGACCCAAATGCTAATCCATATTGAACGCCATCAACAATACCCGGTCCTTCGATATTTTCGTCAAAGCCACTAGTATCAACTCCTGCGGCTTTAATATCTGTAATAAGACCAGCATCTACTGCCGTAGGCATAAATGGATTATCAAGCAGCACTACATCAGGCGCATTATCTTCTTTTACCGACGTAGTTAGATTATTGAGCACGTCATTTTGAGGCATTCCTTGTCTCTTTATCGTATAGCCTTCTGGAGCGCATGATTTTACATAGGTATCCCATGCATCACCGTCTGAATATTGAGGATAAGGATCCCAAAACTGAATTACCTTATCATCTGCTTTTGTAGATCCTCCACATCCAGCCATTGCAAGCACTAGGCAACTTGCAAGAGAACCTGAAATGATCAGCTTGACTTTACTATTCATGCTATCCTCCATTAGAATCTCTTCATTGAGTTCTATTTAACCGATTAAAACATTGTAACACCAACAATTGAACCGGTTAAATAAAGATTAACATAGAATCGAAAAAAGTCAAATACAACTTCAGTTTTTCTGTGACAACGAGCCTAAATCAGCAAAATTTGGCTTCACCAAAATTGTTTCAGTTCCCGTATTATGCTGCTGAATCTGGCGAACTAAAACATCCATAGCAGTATCAACAATAGCGTTGACATCGATAAAAAAAGACGTATATGGAATTTTCATGCCAGTTGCAATCTGATCAGGAACAACCGTAATTATTGAAATATCATCGGGCACTGCGAGCCCGCATCCTTGCATAACTTGCGGAGCAGCCAAAACAGCAGCATCATTGTGGATAATAAAAGCAGTAGCTTGAGGGTATCCGCATAAAGCCTCAGTTATTTCAGTAGAGGCCCCCAATGTCTCATCATTTGCATAAACAACCCTTAACACAATACCTACGGACTGAGCACACTCTAAAGCTTTTTGAAGAAAACGTACTGCATAATTCATCTGAATATCATATTGTTCCTGCGGCCAACCAATAAGAACAACTTCTTTGTGCCCAAAAGCAGCAAGGCGATGTATCATCATTTCAGCTGCATATTCAAAATCAGTATCTACATACGGCAAACCTTGGGTATTATCAGCTTTACCCAGAAGTACAACAGGTAACTTGAGCTGCTTAGCAGTTGCAATACGCGGATCATCATTAACAATATCCAGCAAGATTGCCCCAGCTATTTTTCTTCCTTCAACAGCATCCACAATAAGCTGCCTATCATTCTCACCAGTGAGCAACAGCGTGTCATACCCGAATTTACGAGCCGCATTTGAAAGGGCATACAAATAGGCTCCACGGGAAAGAGAGAAAAAATTACCGCTACGGTAGGGCGCAACAATTGCTATGGTATTTGTTTTCGCTGTTGCAAGTGCTCGGGCAGTGTGATTAACAGAGTAACCTAGCTTTTTCATCGCCTTTTGTACACGCTTTGTTGTCTGTTCTGAGATAGCATTACTACCTGATAGCACATAGGAAACTGTCGCTTTTGAAACACCAGCTTCCTTGGCAACATCCTGAATAGTAACCACAACTTCCTCCTCAATTCAGACAATCGCTCATAAAGCATTTACGAACGTAAGCCATCTTCAGCGATAGTCATTCACACTAAGGCTACGGTACAACACCCAGTCTACCGAAAGAAAAGTTCCTCGAACCAAATACGATTCGAGGAACTTCACTCATCCAAAAAGGTGCGTTATACGAAAATCTGAATGACTACTGCTCCATCAGCGCTTGAGTGCGCTCAGCAATACGAGCCGCAGCCTGCTCAGCTGGAACTACTTCAACATCCGAGCCATCACGATTGCGAATTTCAATAGTGCCATTATTGACCGTATCCCTACCAGCAATAACTACCAGAGGCACGCCAATAAGTTCAGCATCCTTGAACTTCACGCCCGGAGACACCTTAGGACGGTCATCATAAACAACTTCAATACCCTGCGCGTCAAGAGTACTAACAAGGTCTTCAGCAACCTCAAATGCCTTAGCATCGCGCCCAGTTGCTACCACATGGACTTGGGCTGGAGCAATAATTGCAGGCCAAGCAATACCCTTGTCATCATGATGTGATTCCACAATACATGCCAATACACGGGAAACACCAATACCATAGCAACCCATCCACACGGGCACAGTTTTGCCATGCTCATCAAGTACCTTCAAATCCAGTGCCTTGGAATACTTCAATCCCAACTGGAATACCTGACCAATTTCCACACCGCGCTGAATAGTAAGCGCACCAGAACCATCCGGGCTCATATCACCATCGCGCACAACAACAGCCTCAACCGTGCCATCGGCTTCAAAATCACGCCCATATACCAAGTTGATATAGTCTACATCCTGCTCATCAGCACCAGTAAACCATGCTGAACCTCGAGCAATATGCGCATCAACAAAATAGCGCAAAGGCTGAGCAATACCACTTCCCTCACGACGAGCCTGAGGGCCGAGCACCATTGGACCAATATAGCCGACTACCAGCTCAGGATGTGCTTTCAAATCATCAGCTGTCGCTTCTTCAATCTCACTTGGAGCAAACTGTGCTTCCAAACGCTTCATATCAAGCTGACGGTCACCAGGGATACCAACAACCACAAGCTCACGCCATGGCTTATCATGCTCATCATCTTCAGCATGCTTTACAGCAATAACCACATTCTTCAAAATGTCGCTACCCTGCCAAGAGCGGCCATCACTACGAGCAAATCGAGCATTTGCCTGCTCAATCATGCCATCAATAGTGCCAGCATCTGGAGTATCTTTACGCTCAGCAGCAGGAGTATTACTGAAATCAATATCTTGAGGAGCAGGAGTGGTGAGTGCTTCCACATTCCACGCCTTACCGGAAGGTGCTTGCACGAAGGTATCTTCACCAATAGCCATTGGCGCTAAGAATTCTTCCGATGCAGAACCACCCATTGGTCCAGACATAGCAAATACGGGCACATAATCAAGATTCAATCGCTTGAAAATACGCTCATATGCTGCGCGCTCATCTGCATATGCTTGGCGCATACCCTCTTCATCAATAGAGAATGAGTACGCATCCTTCATCACAAACTCGCGACCACGCACTAAGCCTGCACGAGGACGGAATTCGTCACGGTATTTCGTTTGAATCTGATACAGCGTTACTGGCAAATCCTTGTATGAAGAATACATATCCTTGACCAGTAAGGTAAACATTTCTTCATGTGTTGGCGCTAATAAATAGTCCGCATCATGACGATCCTTTAAGCGGAATAAGTTATCGCCATATTCTTCCCAGCGATGTGTAGCTTCATAAGGCTCACGTGGAAGCAATGCGGGAAAATGTACTTCCTGCGCACCAATAGCATCCATTTCCTCACGAATTACTGCTTCAATACGCTGCAACACGCGCCATCCCAATGGCAACCATGTCCAAATACCTGGAGCAGCTTTACGCACATAACCCGCACGAATCATTAATTTTGCTGAATCAACATCTGCATCAGCAGGGTCATCGCGCAGTGTGCGAACAAACAGCGATGACATACGCATTACATGAGAACTCATGAATTACAGAGTAAACACGTCAAGAGACAACTGCCATGATAAAAGGTTAGCGCATAATTCTCTAAGTTTTACTGCAATGCCATACCATACATGCAATACAAATTATTACTGCACTCATGCAGTGCTCGACTTTTTAGAACGGGTCTGCGAGCGCAAACTCGTCATCATCGGCATCAGTACCAGCATCGGCAGTATTATCAGAGCCTTCAGACGCAATTTCAGCACCATCATCAAAAAGTGATCCTGCTGCAAATAATGCACCTTGTGTTAACGCATCCTGTGTTAATACACCTTGCGTAGCATTATGCTGCGCGCCATTTGCCATATGCCCGTACTGCGCAGGAGCAAAAGCTTTCGCACCATATGTCGCTAATTTGAGTTGTGCATGTGCATCATCGTCATGCAAAGCAGTATCAAGGTCAAACGCCTCCTGTGAAATCTCATACGCGCGAGCATGTATCCCCTGCATATACAATCCAGAAAGCCGCTCTACACGTGACAATGCCACATACCCCATACCGGGAGTAAAAGTCCTGCGTAAATCCATTACCGCGCGATCAAGCGTCATACCCTGCGATTTATGAATAGTAATTCCCCAAGCCAAACGTAATGGCACTTGGGTGACACTGGCTACTACCTCTTGCCCATCGAGCATTTGCCAATCTGCTGGACGCACTACTGTAGTATTGCCATTTGCAAATTCCACAATTGGCCAGCCTCCACGCCGTTCAGGAGTAAAACCAATAACTGTACCCAGTGAACCATTGACGTATTGCTTATCTTGGTCATTGCGTAATGCCATTACCGTTGCACCAATTTTTAGCACCAGCGTTGACGGTGCAAGCATAGTTTGCAAAAGCCGCTTCACCATAGCACTATTGCCTGCATGAGTATGTTCAAAAACATGCTCATCATGTGCTATTGCTTGTAAACGCATGGCATTGAGTTTATCTGCCTGCGCATTGGTAGGAAATAAATGGACAGCTACTTCATCCTCATCTGGCATAAGCCCTAATCGGGAATTCATTACTTGCTGATCTGCGGCACTTACACGACCTGCGCGAATATCAGTCAGCACGTGCAAAAGTTTGCCATCATCTTGGCGATGTTGCTCATCTAAATAGCAGATCGTAGGTCGCAGTTGCTGCCATACTAATGATTGGGTAATAAAGCCTTCTGGATTAAGCCCATAGCGCGCATATGGCTCACGCGCCTGCAACAACCCCTCATCTGGTTCGAGCAGATCTTGATTGCGTCTCGAATTACTGACTGGTGGTAGTTGGAAAAAATCTCCAGAAAGCACTACTTGCAATCCGCCAAAAGGTCTTTCATCACGGCGTAGTTTGCGACAAACAGTGTCAACTAAATCAAAAGCCCAAGCATGCAGCATCGATACTTCATCAATAACCAGCACATCAGTGTTTGCAATTATTTTGCGCCTACGCTGACGAATAGTTTTTAATGTGGTATCAGCCAGCCATGTGTGCACACCAATACCAGAAAATGAGTGAATAGTTTGCCCGTTAATATGCGTTGCCGCAATACCGGTAGAGGCAGTCATGGCCACGCTCAAGCCTTGCATACGCGCCCATTGCACAAATTGGTTAAGCACGTATGTTTTGCCTGAACCAGGAGCTCCGGTAAGAAATACTGATGCTCCAGATTTGAGGATGTCAAGAGCTTGTTGCTGACGCATAATACCTCTTTACATTGCGCTACACACTGCACTACAACACAATTCGCGCTTCACCTATCGTGCTGCATACCGGTCAGTAATGATACGAGTCTGCTGCTCATACTGTTGCATAGCAGCAACCAGTTCGTCAACCGAATCAAAAGTAAGCATTGGTTTCAAATATTGCGCAAATTCCACGCGAATATGATGATCATAAAGATCAAGCCACGTGTCAGTGAGTGCATAAGCTTCAATAATGCGACTTATTTGCCCGTCTTCATGAGCAAATGTAGGATTAGTGCCAATAGAAATTGCTGCAGCGTATCGTGGCTGCTGAGGCGTATCAAGATCAGTAATCCATCCTGCATACACTCCATCTGCTGGTACTACTGAGCTGAGCTGCGTGCTTAAATTCGCTGTTGGGAAACCTAAATCTCTGCCGCGCTGCTTGCCATGAATAACAGTGCCATCCACACTATACGGCCTACCTAAAATCGATGCAGCAACATCTACTGCACCACAGGAGAGCGCAAAACGGATAAACGTTGAACTCCATGTACGCACCGTGGTATTCGGGTACTGTTTGGTAATTGCTCGACGTTGTGCTTTAGTTACTTGCTCAGGATGGAGTAAAAGGCGTGCAAAAGCCTGCTGTGCTTCTGGGGTTGGATTGGTAGGAATGCGCTGAATACCGGGACCGCGATCGTCTACCACTGCTAATTCAAAAGTGCGCGTGGCTTGAGCAACGGTATCAATAGCAGACACAGTTCCAGCTCGATCCTTACCAATGCATGCATCCTTGCCAAGCACAAGAGTGCGCATACCAAGTTTGCCAACTAACGCACCCAAAAAATATTGATAGGTCAGTTTGCCAAATGCCAACGTATATCGCACAATAATGGCGTGATCAATGCCGCATTGCTCAATCAGATTAAGGCGCTGTTCTAAAGTAGTTAGCGCATAGGAATCATCGTAGGTTTGATCTGGGGCAAGCTCCTGACCTTGATGATCTGCAGCATATCGGAATACTACTGCGGGGCGTGGGTCAAATAATATAGCCACTGATAGGGCATGATGACGTTGTGCAATATCGTGAGCTCGCTGTAATACAGCTTGGTGTCCCAGGTGTACGCCATCAAAATTGCCGATAGCAATAACTGTTCGTGTCTCTTTGCCAAAATCTGGCCATTGCACTTCGCCGGAATTATCAGGAGTTACATGCGTGACCTGCATGAATTCACCGCCTTACTTGCCTTGGTTTCAGGTGCAGCCTTTCGCATGCACTCCATCTGGCAATTACCCTACAGTCTGTTATCGATGTTGCTTTCGCTAATATTGTAGCGTGTATACTCAGCATGTGGTACTAGTGCCGTGTATGTTATGTCATACTCGTTTAGGTTTGCTCGAATGCGCATGCTATACCGTTGTAGTTTGCTATTCGTGAGCAAAAACAGCAACTGGGCGAATATGACGGCGCCCTATGCGCACTATGGCCACAAGTTCCTGCGAAGTACATGCTGCTGCAATATGTGCAGTTGTAGCTTGCGTATTATCCATGTGCTTGACCATTGATGTATGTTCCGTATACGGCGGATTGTTCAGTTGCTCAGCCATATCAGCACGCAATAACACCCTGCCAAATCGCAAATCTTGTGCTTGAGCAGCTTGCACAGTCAGCACTGGCAATGCATGTTCTACCGCCTGTTTGAGAGGTAATACGTGGCGCTGCAATTGTTCATCAGTACACGTAATATGTACGACTTGCTTGGTATGTGTTTGCCCAGATTTATCCACATATTCACGAGATGCTGTGCTTGCCCCAAACGTTCGCTTATCGTCAGCGCAGAATTGCCCTACCCGTGTACGACGCAATGCTACTAAGTGTGCGCCCACACCAAGCTGCTGCCCTAAGTCTCTAGCCAGCGCTCGAATATAAGTTCCAGCAGAGCATGTTACGCGCACGCGCACATCGACAATGGTATCTCTACCTTGGCTTTGTGTAACACCTACACTGAGTACAGTAAAATCACTAATAGTAATCGGACGCGCCTGCAGAGCTACTTCCTTGCCTTGTCTAGCCAGATCGTATGCACGTTTACCATGCACTTTAATCGCAGAAAAACTATTAGGAACCTGCTCGATATTACCAATAAAGTGCTGATTGATAAGCTCTTGCAACATTGGCACAGTGATATTACGCACGACATCTGCACGCTCTGAGATCGGAAGAACCCACGGAGCTTGTAGACTATCTACATCCAGCAATTGCCCATCTGCATCGTCAGAGTCCGTTGCTTGACCAAAACGAATCGTAGCCTCATAGGTTTTATCAAGACCAACAATATAGTTCAATAGTCTTGTCGCCTGACCAAAACCAATAACGAGCACACCGGTTGCCATAGGATCAAGTGTGCCCGCATGCCCAACTTTTCGAGTATGCAGCAACTTTCGAGCGGCAGCTACTACATCATGGCTGGTTACACCTTGTGGCTTATCAACTACAATGACGCCACTTGAAAGTAGAGCATGGTATGGCGATTCTTGTGATGTCATTACGCTTCATTTTCCTCAGGTTCAGTTGCAGTATCGAATTGTGCAGGTTCGGCAAATTCTGCTAAATCAGCATCAGCTGTTGTCCCGTCAGCTTCTTCCGAATCGGCTTCTTCTGAATCAGCTACTTCCGGCTCATCATCATGCTTGTATGGGTCCGCATCCCCTGCATACTGCGCACCTTCACGCTGTGCCGCCAGATCACGATCACGTTTTAACGCCACGGCGAGAATATCCTCAATTTCTGTTGCTTCGCCTGGGACTTCATCATATTTGAATTCCAGTACTGGAGTTAATCGCAATCCTGCTTTTTGTCCAACTAGTGAACGCAAACGACCACGAGATTGCGCTAACGCTTGCGCTGCACGTTTACGCTGCCCTTGCTCTTTGCCTGCTTCACCAAGTTGAGTCCAAAATACACGCGCTAACTGCATATCATTTGTCACGCGCACGTCAGTAATAGTGACGCCTGCTAGACGAGGATCATGCAGAGTGTATTCGAGTGATTGCGCAATAACGCGCTTAATAAGTCCCGCAATACGTACTGCGCGTGGGTTTGTTCCTTTTGCCATGCTATCCCTTCCAAAATACGTGCGACCGCCCAAGCGCAATGTCAAAGGCGGCCGCAACTTAAAAGTAATTACTTACTGGTTACTTGCGTTCAACTTGCTGCATCTCGAAGGTTTCAATAATATCGCCTTCTTGAATGTCATTAAAGTTGCCGAGGTTAATACCTGCTTCGTAGCCTTCTGCCACTTCAGTGACATCATCCTTGAAGCGACGTAACGAAGTAATCTCAAGGTCATTCACGGTAGCTACACCATTGCGCAAAATACGAGCTTTAGTGCCACGCTTAACCGTACCATCCTGGACGAGTACACCAGCAATATTGCCGAACTTGGAGGAGCGGAAGATTTCACGAATCTCGCTATGAGAGGTGACCACTTCTTCAAACTCTGGCTTAAGCATACCCTTCAAGGAGGCTTCAACGTCTTCAATAGCCTTGTAGATGATGGAGTAGTACTTGATTTCTACGCCTTCACGATCTGCCAAATCAGCAACCTGACGGTTTGGACGAACATTAAAGCCGATAATAACAGCCTTGTCCACAGTTGCCAGATTGACATCGTTCTGGGTAATAGCACCAACACCACGATGAATAACCTGAATACCGACTTCTTCAGATACTTCAATCTTCATCAAGGAGTCTTCCAGAGCTTCCACAGAACCAGAGGAATCGCCCTTGATAATGATGTTCAGCATGTCAATTTCAGACTTCTTGAACTGTTCCTTAAGGCTTTCCAAGGATACAATCTTACGCCTCTTGGCAAGCTGTGCTGCACGCTCTGTAGCCTGACGCTTTTCTGCAATTTGACGCGCAGTACGATCATCAGGAGCCACCAAGAAGAGATCACCTGCTGTTGGTACGGAAGTAAGACCAAGTACCTGTACTGGAGTAGACGGCGTTGCTTCTTGCATTGACTGACCATTTTCATCAAGCATGGCACGCACGCGACCATACGATGTACCAGCAACGATAGCATCGCCAACATGCAAAGTACCCTGTTGCACCAGTACGGAAGCCACAGCACCACGACCTTTATCAAGTCGAGCTTCGATGGTTGCACCGCGAGCGTCCTTATCTGGGTTAGCACGCAAATCTAATGTTGCATCTGCAGTCAGCAATACTGCTTCAAGCAGCTTGTCCACATGAGTGCCCTGCTTTGCAGAGATATCAACGAACATGGTGTCGCCACCGTATTCTTCAGGAACTAAGCCAAACTCAGTGAGCTGACCACGCACCTTATCTGGGTTTGCGCCTTCCTTATCAATCTTGTTGACTGCAACCACGATTGGTACATGCGCTGCCTGAGCATGGTTAATAGCTTCTACTGTCTGAGGCATAACGCCATCATCAGCTGCAACTACCAAAATAGCCACATCAGTAAGCTCAGCACCACGGGCACGCATAGCAGTAAATGCCTCGTGACCTGGAGTATCCAAGAAGGTAATCTTGCGGTGCTCGCCATTCAAGTCAACAGCAATCTGATATGCACCAATACGCTGAGTAATACCACCAGCTTCGCGTGCAATTACGTTGGTCTTACGAATAGTATCGAGCAGTCGGGTCTTACCGTGGTCTACGTGACCCATAACGGTAACCACTGGAGGACGAGGCGCAAGATCCTCTTCATCTTCTTGCAGTTCTTCCTCGTCTAAATCGATATCAAATTGTTGCAGCAGCTCTTTATCTTCTTCTTCTGCAGAAACAATCTTAATATCCCAGCCGATTTCTTCGCCTAGAATCTGGAATGTTGCCTCATCCAAGGACTGCGTAGCTGTTGCCATTTCGCCAAGATGGAAGAGAACAGTTACCAAAGCTGCTGGATTGACATTAATTTTTTCTGCCAAATCAGCAAGGCTTGAACCCTGACGCAACTTAATAACTTGCCCGTTACCGGAAGGAATACGTACGCCTCCGATAACTGGTGCTTTCATTTCTTCAAATTCTTGCCTCTTTGCGCGACGTGCCTTACGTGCTTTAGAGGAACGGCTGCCCTGGCGACCGAATGCGCCAGCTGCACCGCCACGATTACCGCGACCTGGACGACCTGAGGATTGTGGTCCATTACTTGGTGCTGGCTGTGCTGCTGTAGCGCCTGGACGAGCACCACCGAAACGACCACCAGAACGGCTAGAACCAGCAGATGCACCTTGACCTGCGCGACCGTGTCCCCACTGTCCTGGACGTGCTGATTGTGCTGCTGATGCTCCGCGTCCGCCGCGACCACGACCGTTACCGCCGCCTTGTCCCGGACGTCCGCCGCGACCGCGACCATTACCAGAACCTGAACCATTACCATTGCCGCCCTGACCTGGACGAGACATTGGGTGAGGACGAGGAATATCGCCTGGCGTTGGCACACTCATACCCTGCTTGCGGCTATATGGATTATTGCCAGGTCGTGGACCGGAACGTGCTGGAGTGCCATGTGCAGCTGCAGCATCACGAGCGCTAGGACGTGGTGCAGGAGTAGCATTATGTCGTGTATCTGCACGATTTGCAGCCCCGCGTGATCCACCATGTGCGCCATGCTGAGCACTACCCTGCCCCGGACGGGCACCAGGACGAGGAGCATGTGGACGTGCAGCATTCTGTACTGCGTCTGAAGCAGCTTGCTTAGCAGCATGAGCAGGATTGGCATGTGCAGCCTTGTCATGTGCCGATGGGCGTGCAGCTGGCTTAGCAGCTGCGGTTTCACTCGTTACAGATGCGCTGTGCTCACCGCCTGAACGTGCAGCTGGCGCATGAGGTGCTGGCTTATGAGCCTGTGCACTGCTAGGACGAGCACTCGGACGAGCAGCTGGCTTAGCAGCACGTTCTGATGACTTTGGTGCTGCACTAGCTTGCGAAGAATCGGTTGAAGGCTGGAATTGAGCCTTAAGTTTACGTACTACAGGTGCTTCAACTGTAGATGATGCTGATTTGACAAACTCTCCCATATCCTTGAGCTTGTCGAGAACTGTTTTACTATCTACACCAAAAATCTTGGCTAATTCATATACACGTGCTTTGGGCACCAATTTCTCCTATTCCCAACCGCGCGTATATATGACGCGCGATTATTGATCACTGATGGCTACCATGCGTTGGTTGTACATGTGCTGTTTCATCGTGCGACCATTGTTATTACCTCGAGCGTTTCCGTGAGGGCATAGTTCACCCTCGGGATCTGTACCGCATTAAGCATACTCATTGCCATGGATACACTTCTATGCGTGTCGCGAACAAAATACAAGAAGAGCACAGCGCCGAAACACTGTGCTCATATCAAATGTTATATAGGCTCTCTATGCTAAAAGATTCAGTCTTCAGTAGCAGATTCCTCTTGCACTTCTTAATCTACTTGCGCATCGTTGTTAGCCTGTGCTTCAGCTGCCTTGCGAGCGCGAGTTTCTTCTGACTCAATACCAATTTTCCACCCAGTGAGCTTGGCAGCAAGGCGAGCATTCTGCCCCTCTTTGCCAATGGCAAGGGAGAGCTGATCATCATGAATAAATGCAATTGCTGTTTTATTCTTCTCACTGACTACTTGCACGCTAGTGGTATGTGCTGGAGACAGTGCTGCTGCAACAAACTGAGCTGGATCAGTAGAATAATCTACAATATCAATTTTTTCCTGACCAAGATTTTCCATAACAGCGCGCACGCGAGAGCCACCTGGACCGATAAGCGCACCCTTTGGATTTACTCCTGGAGTATTCGCACGAACAGCAATCTTGGTTCGTGCACCAGCTTCACGAGCAATCGACATAATTGATACAGCACCAGCAGCAATCTCTGGTACTTCGCGCTCAAATAAGCGACGCACTAGTTCAGGATGTGAACGTGACACTACAATTTCCGGACCGCGCAAGCCTCGGGACACATTCACCACATATACACGCACACGCTCACCATGGCGGAACCGTTCTCCTGGAACCTGCTCACGACGAGGCAAAATAGCTTCAACATCACCTACAGCAACATGAATATTGCCCGGATCCTTGGAATCCTGCTGAATAACGCCGGTAATCAGTTTGCCTTTTTGACCGGAAAATGCGCCGAACACTTTATCATCGGCAGCACGGCGGAAGAGCTGGGTAATAACCTGACGTGCAGTTGCTGCAGCTAATCGTCCAAAATCTTTTGGTGTATCGTCATATTCTTCTGACAATAGCGGCGCAGGATGTGGATCATCCTCGGTTGGCTGCTGTGGAATTTCACGCTGAGCCCACACTGTAAAGCTGCCAGCACGAGAATCAAGTTCAATACGCGCATGTTTCGCAGCATGAGGTGTTTTCAAATATGCTAAGCGCAACGCTTCAGATAATGCTGCATCCAGGGTCTCAGCATCGATTCCCTGCTCAGCGGCGAGTTTCTGCATTCCTGCCAAGTCTAATTCCATGCTCAAGACCTCCCATATGAAGTTATTGCTGAAATTCGGCTATTTCAGCATAATGGTCTGCAACGGATATTAGTGTAACGATTCATGCAGACACTTTATTTCCGCCGCACACGCCATCACTGGTATCGACATGCTTTTGTAGCATTGCTCAAAGTATGTATTGCGTGTGCAGTGTGCAGTGTTTTGCTGTTTTCCCATCTAGTTTTTCTTGAACGAGCGCAGGCCGCGCCAAGTATTGTTGGCCAGCAAGAGCCTATTGAACAAGCAAGTACATGTGCCCAAAATCTTGTTTATGCTGAACAACATAGTGCTGTTGCATATCAAGCATTACCCTCATCAATGAAAGCGCTGCATGCACGAGCTGCCAGCTATCGTTGGCATGCCACAATGATGCAATGCCCTGAACGCACAGGGGAAGCTCTACTTCAAGCTGCTGCATTTGATACACTCGCATTGCGCCTTTCACAGCAAGCCCAAATGCATGTGCAATGGCAAACGTTATGGCCAAGTAGTCAATTGCCTTCACTATCAGCAACCGAGTATGCCAGTTCCTCTCATTCTCAACATACTGCTACTCCAATAGTTGCTTCACAAAACTTCATTCTCGCGCAAGATCAAACTGGCTATGCCCTGACTATTATTGCTGCCCGCTTTGAGCACACATCGCTGTATGCACTTACACAAAACAACACCACCAATTATGCACAGTATCCAACTGCACAAACACTTAACCAGCAATCTATTGCTACACAAGCTCAAATTCATACCCGTAATGCGCAAACACTAGTAGGTGATAATCAAACTGTTGCAGCACAGTCAGCCAACTCAGCCGACAAATCAGCAGATAGCACCAAGCAATCTGCAATAGCACAAGATCCTCGCTCTGGAGTGTATAACGTACAAATGGTACTTGATAACACTCAAGAGCAGTCATCACCATATCTTACTGATCCTCAAACAGGACTGCGCACCACGCTGCCTGCATTACTTGAAATGCATGGTGTGCTGCAATCTATCCAATCACTGCCATCAGCAAGTGAGCAAGGGCAGGAATTCCCTCAATCTTGGCTAGATGCGCTACTTGCTCAGGCTGTAACAGCATTCCAGTGGGGATATCCATTACAACCTGAGCAACTTTTGGCAGCGTAGCTTTGCGTGTATTGACTTAGCTTTGCGTGTATTGCCAAGTATTAAAACTCTATTGGCTACTAATTACACTACTCAGCAAGCTCACTATTAGCCATTTCTGGCAGTAAGAAACTCGCGCAAGTTGCCAATGCAAACGCCAAAGCAAAGCAGATAAAGGTGAGCGACTTACCGCCATTAGCCATACCAAGCAACACCGGTACACTCAATGGCGCGCAAATTGCTGCAATTCTACCCATTGATGCCGCAAAACCAGCTCCCGCAGCACGCAAACGTGTTGGGAATAATTCTGGAGTAATAGCATAGAGCACACCCCATGCACCCAAGTGAGCAGCCGACATCAGCATACCAAAGCAAAGTACTTGTGCTACCGACTGTGCATGCGCAAACGCCAAGGTGAAAATAGTTGCAGCTACCAAGAACGTAATCATCGTTGGTTTACGACCAATTTTTTCAACCAGCCAAGCTGCCAACAAATACCCTGGAAGCTGAGCCAAACTCATAACTACGGTGTACCACAAAGTGTGCTGCAGATTGCCAAACTGATCAGCTAACAGCGACGGCAGCCAAGAGAATGCGCCATAATAGGCGAAGTTAATCATAATCCAAATTACCGTAATCACCACAGTACGCAATGCTAAACGGTTGCCAAATAAAGCACGAATATGAACTTTCGGCAACGGATCACTTGCAAAACTTTTTACCGCTTCATCAGTATGAATACCAGAGGCAAGCTCAAACTCAGTAACTGCTTGCTCTGCCTGTTCAACTTTACCTTTTGCCTGCAAAAAACGTACTGACTCCGGAATATGCATGCGCAAAATAACTGCATACACCACTGGTATAGCGCCAAAACACAAGGCAATACGCCAACCCCAATCACCGGTTGCAGGAATAATAATAGCGCCAATAAGCGCAGCAATAATCCAACCTACTGCCCAGAATGACTCAAGCAACACGGTAAGTCGACCGCGAAGTTTACGTGGCGCGTATTCACTCACTAATGTTGATGCAACTGGCAGCTCAGCACCTAATCCGAGACCAATAACCAGCCTGGATACTAGGAGCATCGGCAAATTCCATGACAATGCCATAGCGATATTCGCACACCCAAACAATGCAAGCGAATAGGTAATCATGGTTTTTCTACCATATCGGTCAGCAAGCGCACCTCCGAGTGCTGCACCAATTGCCATACCGACAAAACCAATAGACAGCACCCATGATTTCTCTTGCATGGTAAGAGCAAAATGTTTATCTGCGGCAATTGCTGCTACGACATAAGAAACTAACCCAACATCCATTGCATCTAACGCCCAGCCAATACCGCAGGCGATAAGGAGTTTCTTGTGCATAGCGTTGAAACTGAGTCGTTCAAGGCGCTCGATTTGTGTTAACTGTGTACTGTGACTCATGTGCATCTTTCACTATATAGATACAGTAAAGTTCACTAGGAGACATCGATTCGCACACTGTTGACTAACAGCACACACCATACCAATACCCTACCAACAGCACTGACAGTAATTTACAGCAACCGGCCAATTACGCGATATATCTCACCGACAAGACAGTGTTACCGACAAGGCAACAATTACACCGACCACTCAGTATTGCTTGCCAAGAAAACGTATCTTGCCGATAAGGCGTTGTCAAACACTATTGATGCCGTTGTGGTATCAGCGATGCAAGCGCACTATTGCCTGCACGCTTCATATTGCTTGAACTATCCATATCCGCTAATTCTTGGCTATGTGCTTCGTATTGACGCTGCAATGATGCAAGAAGCTCCTGCATAGATAGCTGGTCAGAGCCATAAGAGCTTTGCTCTGGTTTGAGTCGATATACTGCTGCTGGTCTATGCCGACCAACTTTGCGCGTTTCGCCGGTCGGTTCAAGCTGCCCAGAAGCAAGTGCTGCTCGCCTGAAATTTGCCAGATCCATATGCTCATGCCTGAGCAATTGAGCAACAGTATAGAGTTGCTGCAACGTAAACTCTTGTCCAATCAGTGCTGCTAATACACGAATATCAAGTGAACGTTGCGCCAAATGTTGCTGCGCATACTGCATAAGCTGTTTATCATGCGCACTGAGTGCAGGAAGTTGCTCCAATGGCAGCCATACGCACGAAGATTGATCTAGTGAATCAGGAATGGTGTTGTGTGGTAATACTGATGTGTTCTCCTGTGACGATACCCAAATAATATACTCAATAGATAACGTAGACTTCCCACCTTTTGAGTAGGAATATTCGCCTACGGTTGCGACTTGTGACCAATACAAAATCGGTTGGTCTGTTATTGTACGCAAGCGCTCAAACGCACAATAATCAAGAGTGTGCATAGCATGCAGTGACCCCCATGGCAGTTGCCATTCATGCTTTGCCTGCGTCATACTCATGGCTTGAATATGATGTAACGCGCAATACGCGAGTATTTCATCCGATTGTGGCGTTGGCTTCCATTGCAATACAACTAATCGCACAACAACATCAGGGGGTAGCATCTGCCGCTCGCTGATATTGGCATTGCTGTGACTATAGTGTAAATCTTGCACGTGCACCTCTTATCGAAGAGTATATCACTTATAGTCTACATGACTATAAGTAGTGTTGTATGATGAGTCTCTAGTTTTTAGCCCAGATAGTTTCAAGCCTAGAAATAATGAATGACAATAGAAAAGGGTTCCAAATACACCAATTATCTGGAACCCTAAAAGCGGATAAGGCGAGATTCGAACTCGCGGAGGGGGTCGCCCTCACACGCTTTCGAGGCGTGCTCCTTCGACCGCTCGGACACTTATCCATTCGCGAAGCGCGATATACACAGGTCTTCGCAACTTTCATAGTATGGCACACGCGGGCTCAACATGCAAGTTTTGCAAAGGTATGTCGTACTGTACTTTCCCAAAACTCAGAACGCGGTAACAACTTGTGCATACTTCATTCACACCGCATGATCCAACTCAGGTAGTGTCTTATGTTGAAGCTCAGATTCCGCCTTTGTCCAGCATCAGTCTGCCCCAACTCAGTCTTACTCCTCAGTCTGACTCCACCTCAGGTAATGTGCGCTTAGCTCTAATTGCCTGTGCCCTAGTAGCTAATTCATCATCTGCTGGGTATGACACATATTCTAAGGTCAATCCACGCGCCGGAGCCGGTCCAGTATCACCCTCCCTACGCGGATGTTCCAGCTTATCTATAAACCACGCTACATCACGCCGCCCACGCCCAATTGCAAGAGTTGCCTGTACCAATGAACGCACCATATTATGGGCAAATGCGTCAGCTACGATAGTAAAACACAGTAATCCAGACTCCATATGCGGAGTTTCAAAACGAGGCTGGAAACCCGTAACATTACTTGCAACATTGCCTGCATGTACTGAGGTAGGCTTTGGCAGTAATGCGGACGTATGTACACGCTGCCAACTTGCATACTTTACTTCGCGAATAGTCGTACCACCTGGATTCGGCGTCGCGAATGATCCAAAATCTCGTAAGCCAGCAACATACGTAGCCGCCTCATTCATTGCTTGAACGTCCAGTTCATAATCAAGTTGCAGCACAGCATGGCGCATTCGTGGATCAGCATCCACTCCTCGATCACATACCCGATATACATAGGTACGTTCACAAGCCGAAAACCGTGCATCAAAACCCTCAGGTGCCTGGCTCACGCGATGAATAACGATATCTTCTGGAACCACATGCCGTAGTCTGCGCTCTAA
This sequence comes from Galliscardovia ingluviei, assembly GCF_014635685.1. Classification (GTDB taxonomy): domain Bacteria; phylum Actinomycetota; class Actinomycetes; order Actinomycetales; family Bifidobacteriaceae; genus Galliscardovia; species Galliscardovia ingluviei. Next base: position 44,407 of record NZ_BMDH01000001.1, on the reverse strand, counting down.
CGCTACAGGTGCTTCATAGGACATATGACCAACACACGATTGCACAATAGTATCTGGAATATCAACATGACATACTTGATGTTGCGCATGAACTCCCGTATCTGTTCGCCCTGCAACGGTAACGCGAAATTGAGCTAGTATCCCTGGCCATTTATGTAGGTGCAACACTAGTGCCAGAGCACGTTCCAGTTCTCCCTGAACTGTTCTGCGGTCTGGCTGACGTGCCCATCCATAAAAATCAGTGCCATCATAGGCTAAGTCAATGCGAAGTCTCATGTTGTCCACCTTGCAAATGAACGTGTGCTACAACTACAACTGCTAATACAACTACTACAACCGTTAAAACAACTACTACTCGGAACTCACAACGAGTACCTCATACTGCACCAATGCTCTATATACAGTTATCTATCAGCACAAACCAGTTTCAGTCAATACCATGTACACATTAATGGCATCTGGTTGCACATGTCAAAATACTGGATCGCGTATCCCGAAATACCTGATGGTGAAGTACCGGTAGTAAGAGAAAAGGCGCCACACCAGTGACGCCTTAACTTACACTGCATTAGATACAGTGAATACGCTTAATTAGCTTCTGCCTCAGCAGCTTCCTCAGCTACATCAGCATCTTCTTCAGCTTGTGCTTCTGCAGCATCAGCAGCAACAGCTTCAGCGTTAAGATCCTCAGCAGCCTTATCAGCTTCTGCAGCTTCGCCTTCGGATGCTTCTACTGCCTGCTCTACAGCGTCTGCTGCAGCGCCTTCAACGATAGCAGCATCAGTTGCAGCTGCCATCTCTTCAGCTTCCTTGTCGGCAGCTACCTTTGCAGCAGCTTCTGCTTCCTTAACAGTAGCCTGCTTAGCGCTGACTGGCTCGGTTACTAGCTCGATAATTGCCATTGGAGTATTGTCACCACGACGTGGAGCAATCTTAACAATTCGAGTATAGCCGCCTTCACGCTGTTCCATCATGCTGGCAATTTCAGTAAACAGCACATGAACAACATGCTTGTTGCGGATTACGCGCATAACGCGACGGCGGGAGTGCAAATCACCACGCTTAGCGAAAGTGATTAAACGCTCTGCCAATGGGCGCAAACGCTTTGCCTTTGGCAAAGTAGTGGTAATACGACCATTCTGGAAAAGGCTTGTAGCCATATTGGCTAACATCAGGCGCTCATGCGCTGGGCTTGATGCCAGACGTGGGCCCTTCTTTGGTTGTGGCATGTTTTCTCCTTGAGGATTCCGCACTTTGGGAGGGCATGAGCCCAAACATCCAAAGCGCGGAAAACGGATTCGAAGAGCATTCTTGCCGCTAAAGATTATTCATCTTCTGGCGAGAAGAATGTGCCCCCTTCGAGATTAATAGTATCAAGACCTAATGGTGAAGCCTTAAGGGATAAGCCCATAGATTCGAGCTTCTCCTTAACTTCATCAATAGACTTTTGACCAAAATTGCGAATATCGAGCAAGTCCTGCTCAGTATGGGCTACAAGTTCACCAATAGTGTGAATACCTTCACGCTTTAAGCAATTGTAGCTACGCTGAGTAAGATTCAAATCCTCAATTGGCACAGCCATTTCTGGATTCTGCTCTTCAACTACAGGGACAGGACCAACCTCGACACCCTCTGCCTGAACATTAAGTTCACGGAAGAGACCGAATAGTTCTACCAAAGTAGAACCTGCAGATGCTACGGCATCACGTGGCGAGATTGCTGGCTTGGTCTCTACATCAACAATGAGACGATCAAAGTCGGTGCGCTGCTCAACACGAGTAGCTTCAACCTTGTAGCTCACCTTGAGTACTGGAGAGTAGATAGAATCTACTGCAATACGACCAATTTCGTCGGTATCCTGTTTGTTCATTACTGATGGAACATAACCACGGCCACGTTCTACAGTAAATTCGATTTCTAGTTCACCATCTTCAGCCAAAGTTGCAAGATGCAAATCTGGGTTAGCAATGGTTACACCTGCTGGAGGTGTAATATCACCAGCAGTAGCTTCACCTTCACCATTCTTGCGAAGATACATCACTACTGGCTCGTCATATTCACTAGTCAGCACAATACCTTTAATGTTAAGAAGAATTTCTGTAACATCTTCCTTAACACCTGGCAAAGTGGTGAACTCATGCAGGGCGCCAGAAATTCGCACACTGGTCACTGCGGCACCTGGAATAGAGCTTAACAGAGTACGGCGTAATGAGTTACCGAGTGTATAGCCGAATCCAGGTTCGAGCGGCTCGATGGTGAAGCGGGAACGCTGAGGATTCAATACTTCCTCAGTCAAAGTCGGACGCTGTGCAATAAGCACGTTGACAATCCTTTCAGCTCGAACCGACCGTGCACTCGCCGGTTCTTGCGGGTTGGATAACTAGTTCTATTAGTGCTTCTAGAATCAGACGCGACGACGCTTTGGAGGACGTACGCCGTTATGTGCCTGTGGGGTTACGTCGGTAATAGAACCAACTTCAAGACCTGCAGACTGGAGGGAACGGATTGCGGTTTCACGACCAGAACCTGGACCCTTAACAAAAACGTCAACCTTCTTGACGCCGTGTTCCATTGCCTTACGCGCAGCAGCTTCTGCAGCCATGCCTGCAGCGTAAGGAGTGGACTTACGGGAGCCCTTGAAGCCAACGTCACCACCGGATGCCCAAGAGAGCACTGCGCCTGATGGGTCGGTGATAGAAATAATAGTGTTATTGAAAGTGGACTTAATATGCGCCTGGCCAGCAGGTACCGACTTGCGGTCCCTACGACGTGGCTTGCGCGCGGCCTGCTTCGCAGCTGCCATGGATCCTCATTTCTAAAGTTTGAACGGTTTACCCTAGAAGAATTCTAGGTGGCCTTATGCCTTCTTCTTTCCTGCTACGGTACGCTTTGGACCCTTGCGAGTACGTGCGTTAGTCTTGGTACGCTGACCGCGCACTGGGAGGTGACGACGGTGACGAATACCCTGATAGCAGTTAATTTGGATCTTACGACGAATATCTGCTTCAACCTCGCGGCGCAGATCACCCTCGATCTTGTAATTACCTTCCAGATAATCACGCAATGTAATCAGCTGATCATCGGTAAGGTCCTTTACACGGGTATCTGGATTGATACCAGTTGCATCGAGTGTTTCCTTTGCACGAGTGCGTCCTACACCGTAAATATAGGTGAGTGCAATCTCAATGCGCTTCTCATTAGGGATGTCGACTCCGGCAAGACGTGCCATTCTCGATTTCCTTCTATTCATCGGAGGTCGTACGCCAAATCTCCCTTGTGGGCCCAGGCCTCCGAACCTGGGGTTCAACGCCGCATATGGTGGTGCGCACGCTGTGATTTAGCGTCTTGCATGCCGCTGGCGGTCTGTACTAGCCCTGACGCTGCTTATGGCGTGGGTTTTCGCAGATCACCATGACGCGGCCGTGTCGACGGATCACGCGGCACTTGTCGCAGATCTTCTTCACACTTGGGCTGACCTTCATGGTTTTCCTTTTACTTGTAGCGGTATGTAATTCTGCCGCGATTCAAATCGTAAGGGCTCATTTCCAAAACAACGCGATCTTGTGGAAGAATCTTAATGTAGTTCTTGCGCATTTTACCGGAAATAGTTGCCAGTACAATATGCTTATTCTCAAGTTCTACTCGAAACATTGCATTTGGCAATGCTTCGACTACGATTCCTTCTACTTCGATCACACCGTCTTTTGCCATAAGCCTTCGATCCGTTCCTCGGCGATTACTCTACGATGTATCATAAGACACACCAAATGTACAGAATAGCAGAAGCAGGATACCTTATCAATAAGATATCCTGCTTCGGCGTGTCTAGATTAAAGCTGAGTTACAGTATTTAGTTAATTTTGCTATCAAGTGCTGTAACAATAGCCTTGTGTATCTCGTCAATATCACCTACACCATTAATATCAACAAGAATCCCGCGTTCGCGATAGATGTCTAGTAGTGGAGCTGTTTCCTTCGCATACACGTCTAAACGCTTCGCGATAGCTTCCGGAGTATCATCTGAGCGTCCTTCAATTTCGGCACGCTTCTTCATACGCTCCATCAACACTTCACGATCAGCATCAAGCGCTACTACTGCATCAAGCTGCTCACCGCGCTGTGCAAGCATAGCGTCTAATGCTTCTACCTGACTTGCATTACGTGGATAGCCGTCAAGAATCCAACCTTGAGCAGCATCTTCTTGACCTAAACGATCCTCTACAATGGAGTTGGTAAGTGAATCAGGTACAAGCTCACCTTTATCGGTATAGCTTAATGCTTTCAAACCAAGCTCAGTACGGTTCTTGATATTGAAACGGAACATATCACCGGTAGAAATAGTTGGAATGTGATAATGCTCAGCCAACTTTGCAGCCTGAGTACCTTTACCCACGCCTTGTGGGCCCATAATCAATAAACGCATTTACTTATCCTTCTGTGTGTCTTCTTCTAGGAAACCAGCATACTGGAACTGCTCTGTGCGTGCCTTGGCCTGACGCAACGTATCAAGGCCGACACCTGCGATAATCAGAATGGTAGTTCCACCAAATGGCAGTTTCTGATTCAGTGATAATGCCATAATCAGCACTGTCGGAATCAATGCCACAAAGAGTAAGTAGACCGCACCAACAGTGTTCAAGCGGTTAATAACATACGTTAAGTATTGACTTGTAGCTCTTCCTGCACGAATACCAGGAATGAAACCGCCATATTGCTTCATATTATCAGCTGTTTCATCGGTGTTGAAGGTAATTGACGTGTAGAAGAAGGTAAAGAACACAATCATGAATGAGTACAATACGATGTACCACACGGTTGTTGTACTGGCGAGATTGGTGTTAATCCACTGTACCCACTTCTGGTCTGATTTACCGAACTGTGCAATCAGCGTTGGCACTGCCAGAATTGATGACGCGAAAATTGGTGGGATAACGCCAGACATGTTGATTTTCAGCGGTAAGTATGTAGAGGTGCCACCGTACATCTTACGACCGATCATACGGCGAGTGTACTGCACTGGAATACGACGCTGCATCAATTCCACATAGACTACGAAAATCAGGATGACAACGAGTGTGCCGGTGACAATGCCGAACTTCTTCCAATCGCCATCGGTGCCGTTGGTGCCGAATCCAATATCCCAAAGCTGTGGCAGGAAGCCGGAGCAAATAGACATGAAGATCAGGATGGACATACCCTGGCCAATGCCCTTATCAGTGATAAGCTCTGCCATCCACATAATCAGACCGGTACCACCAGTCATAATCATGATCATGACGATCAGGTTCCATACTGAGCTGTCAGGAATAATATTGCTACATGCATACCCGAATAATGCACCAGTACGAGCAGTCACGATAATAGTTGTGGACTGAAGTACGGCAAGACCGATGGTCATATAACGGGTGTACTGTGTCAGTTTTGCTTCGCCTGACTGCCCTTCTTTATGCAATGCCTCAAATCGTGGAATAACTACGCGCAACAGCTGTACCACGATGGATGCGGTAATGTACGGCATAATGCCGAGTGCAAAAATGGAAAGCTGCAACAATGCGCCACCGGAGAACAAATTTACCAGGCCAATAAAGTCCTCATTGGTGGTTCCGGCTACGCAGTCCTGTACTGCCCGGTAGTTAACACCTGGAGTAGGAATAAATGAGCCAATGCGATAAATTACGATAATGCCAAGGACAAAGAGGATTTTGTTCCTCAATTCCTTTGTCCGGAGAGCCTGGATCAGTGTTCTCACGAGTTCCTCCCTGTTATGCGACGTCGTCGTTGTGTCGCACGGGTTACCAGTGTACTCACATGCAATGACCCTCCCTTGCATTTGCGAGGGAGGGCCGTGTTGCGTATGTGCTTGCTCCCGATTACTCTTCGGAAACAGAGCCGCCAGCTGCCTCAATCTTGGACTTGGCGCTTGCGGAGACCTTTACACCCTTGAGTGTAAAAGCAACGGAGGTTTCACCCTCGCCAAGCACCTTAACTGGCTTATTAGCGCGTACTGCACCTTTTGCTACCAAGTCAGCTACAGTAACTTCGCCACCCTGTGGGAAGAGAGTTACCAAAGCATCAATGTTAACAACTTGGTATTCCTTCTTGAATGGGCTCTTGAAGCCGCGCAGCTTTGGAAGACGCATGTACAGTGGAAGCTGTCCGCCTTCAAAACCTGGGCGTACTTGGTAACGAGCCTTTGTACCCTTCATACCGCGGCCAGAGGTCTTACCCTTGGAGCCTTCACCACGACCTACGCGAATACGATCGCGCTTTGCACCTGGAGCAGGACGCAAGTCGTGCATGCGGATGATGGTGGTTTCTTCAGAATCTGCCATTATCAGTCCACCTCCTCAACGGTGACCATGTGGCGGATTCGATTGACCATACCGCGGAACATTGGATTATCTTCCTTGACCACGGACTGACCAATCTTGTGCAAGCCCAAAGCCAAAGCTGTGCGCTTCTGTGCTTCGTTCTTGTTTACGAATCCACGCTTTAAGGTGATCTTCAGGTTAGCCATCACTCACCGTCCTTCTGCTCGGAAGCCTTCTTTGCAGCAGCTTCTTCACGTGCCTTGCGTGCTTCGGCAATACCAATTGCGCGCTCACGCAGCAACATATCTGGAGCTACTTCTTCGAGGCTCAAGCCACGGCGTGCAGCAACTTCTTCTGGTTCTTCGAGCTGCTTAAGAGCATCGATTACAGCATTAACAGTGTTAATGGCGTTGCTGGATCCCATGGACTTGGTCAGGATGTCAGTAATACCAGCGCATTCCATAACTGCACGTACAGAGCCACCAGCAATTACACCAGTACCTGGAGCAGCTGGGCGGAGCAATACTGTACCTGCAGCATCGTGACCGATTACAGGATGTGTAATGGTGCCACGAACGCGTGGGATAGTGAACATGTGCTTCTTAGCATCGAGCTGTCCCTTTGCAATTGCAGCTGGGACTTCACGAGACTTACCGTAACCTACGCCAACGGTACCGTTTCCGTCACCGACTACAACGAGTGCAGCGAAGGAGAAGGTACGACCACCCTTGTGGGTCTTTGCCACGCGGTTAATAGTTACTACGCGATCGAGGAGCTCTTCGCCACGGTTTTCTTCACGACGGTTACGGCGTTCACGACGACCTTCACCGCGTCCACCGCGACGACCACGACGCTCTTCGTTATTCTGCTCGGAAGCTTCTTGAGTGTTCTGAGTGTCTTCAGCCACTTGAGTTTCCTTCACTTCGTTATCGCTCACAGTGCCAGACCTCCCTCACGGGCGCCTTCAGCAACAGCTGCGACGCGACCATGATACTTGTTGCCACCACGATCGAAAACAACTTCTTCGATACCTGCAGCCTTTGCACGTTCTGCAATCAACTCGCCAACCTTGCGAGCTGCAGCAGTCTTATCGCCTTCAAAGCCTTCGAAATCCTTGGTCAAGGTGGAAGCGCTTACCAAGGTGATGCCCTTGGTGTCATCGATAATCTGTGCAACCATGTGGCGGTTAGAACGGGACACAACTAAACGTGGGCGTTCAGCAGTGCCGGAAATGCGCTTGCGCAGGCGGGCATGACGACGGTCGCGAGCTACCTTGCTACCTTTGCCAAAAATCTTGACTGTCATTTTACTTACCAGCCTTTCCAGCCTTGCGCAGGATACGCTCATCTGCGTACTTCACACCCTTGCCCTTGTAAGGTTCTGGTGCGCGAAGCTTACGGATGTTGGCAGCAACCTGACCGACAACCTGCTTGTCAATACCCTTAACAAGGAGTTCGTTTGGATTAACTACTTCGAACTCAATGCCTTCTGGAGGGTTGACGGTGATGGTGTGGGAGTAGCCCAAGAAGAACTCGAGACCCTTGCCCTTTGCAACCACGCGGTAACCGGTGCCGACAATAAGCAGACGCTTTGCATATCCTTCGTGTACACCCTTAACCATGGATGCCACGATAGAACGAGCAAGGCCGTGCTTTGCACGAGTTGGACGAAGATCATCTACTGGAGTAAGAACAACGTTGCCGTCTTCTACTACGCCAGTAATGCCTTCTGGAATGGTGTATGAATCAGTACCCTTTGGGCCTTTGACACTGAATGCCTGGCCGTCAATGGTGACTTCGACCCCTGCCGGAATGGCGACTGGGAGCTTACCAATATGTGATGCCATTTGTTAGCTCTCCTTTCTCACCATACGTAGGCGACAATTTCGCCACCGATGCCTTCTTTGAGGCATTCCTTCTGGGTCTTCAAGCCGGAGCTTGTGGAAATAATAGCGATACCTAAACCACCGAGTGGCATTGGCAAAGCATCAGACTTTGCGTAACGACGCAAACCTGGCTTTGATACACGCTTGATACCTTCAATGCTGCGCTCACCATTTGGACCATACTTGAGTGTAACTTCGAGAGTCTGGCCTACCTTGGCTTCCTTAGCGGTGAAGTCCGCGATGTAACCTTCGCGCTTAAGAATTGCAGCAATTGCTGCTTTGAACTTGGAGTACGGCATGTCTACAGTTGCATGCTTTGCAGTACTCGCATTACGCAGACGCGTGAGCATGTCTGCGATTGGATCTGTCATTGTCATGTGGGCTTGTGCCCTTCCTCGCCGTGGTTTCCGCCGCTTAATAGTTAAGCAGCGGACCTTCAGCGTCGATGTTTACCAACTGGACTTCGTGACGCCTGGCAGCTCGCCACGGTGTGCCTTTTCTCGAAGGCATACGCGACACAGGCCAAACTTGCGATACACGGAATGTGGACGGCCGCAGACCTGGCAACGTGTGTAAGCACGTACCTTGAACTTCGGCTTGGCCGCCGCCTTATTCTTCAGAGCGGTTTTTGCCATATCAGTTCTCCTTGAACGGGAAGCCAAGGTGCTTAAGCAATACGCGAGCTTCCTTGTCGTCCTTGGTAGTGGTTACGACGGTGATGTCCATGCCACGCTGGTGATCGATTGAATCTGGATCAATCTCCAAGAACATTGACTGTTCCGTCAGGCCAAAGTTGTAATTGCCGTTTCCATCAAACTGGTCGCCGTTAATACCGCGGAAATCACGGATACGTGGCAAAGCTAGAGTCAGAAGACGATCTAGGAACTCCCACATACGGTCACCGCGCAAAGTGACGTATGCACCGATTGCTTGACCTTCACGAAGGTGGAACTGTGCAACGGACTTCTTTGCCTTGGTGATCTTTGGCTTTTGACCAGTAATAGCAGTGAGGTCACGGATTGCGCCTTCGATGAGCTTGGAGTCGCGTGCTGCGGCACCAACACCCATGGAAACTACAACCTTTTCTACACGTGCTACCTGCATTGGGTTGGAATACTTAAATTCCTTCTCCAATTCTGGAACGATTTCTTCGTTGTAGCGCTGCTTGAGGCGTGGGGTTGCTGGCGCTTCAATGGTGTTTTCGCTCATGCCAGCTCCTTTCCGGACTTCTTTGCTACGCGCACGCGTACAGTCTTGACCTTATCGCCGCGGGCTTCTTCCTTAACCACAACACCAACGCGTGTTGGCTGCTTGGTTTCTGGATCAATCACCATAACATTAGAGCGGTGAATTGGAGCCTCGGTTGGGATAATGCCTGCCTGCTGACCCTGCTGGGTTGCACGTACATGCTTCTTAACGATTTGTACGCCTTCAACGATAAGGCGATCGTTAGGAAGTACACGAAGTACTTTACCTTCCTTGCCGCGATCCTTGCCGCGAATGACCTTAACCTGGTCGCCTGTCTTGATCTTGGCTACCACTTAGATCACCTCCGGTGCAAGTGACACGATCTTCATGAACCTCTTATCACGAAGTTCGCGACCAACTGGTCCGAAGATACGTGTGCCTTTTGGTTCACGACCAGAGCCGAGAATTACAGCGGCATTCTCGTCGAACTTAATGTATGAGCCATCTGCACGACGGGTTTCTTTTACGGTACGTACAACGACTGCCTTAACGACGTCGCTCTTCTTTACCGATCCGCCTGGAATGGCATCCTTGACAGTGGCGACGATAACGTCACCAATGCCGGCATAGCGGCGCTTCGAACCACCGAGCACGCGGATTGTCAAGAGTTCCTTGGCACCCGTGTTGTCGGCGACACGAAGTCGCGATTCCTGCTGAATCATTGATTCTCCTTGCGTCGAGCCGGTCCTCCCCCAACACCCGAACTATAGTAGCATGGGTGTTGGGCGAGCCTTGCCGAACTTTACTTAGCGCGCTCCACGATGGCGCTCAAACGCCAACGCTTCGTCTTGCTCAATGGCCGAGTTTCCATAATACTCACGAGGTCGCCAATATGTGCCTCGTTGTGTTCATCATGGACCTTGACCGTGCGGTTCTTGCGAACGACCTTACCATAGAGTGGGTGAGATGAACGCAATTCCAACTCCACCGTAATGGTCTTGTCCATGGCGTCGGCCACGACATAACCACGACGGACCTTACGGAAGTTTCGCTCTTGCTTCTCAGCCATGCTTACTTCTCCTCAGTCTTTTCGGTGTCTGCAGGAGCTTGTGAAATTCCAAGCTCACGCTCGCGTAGCACCGTGTACATACGGGCAATGTCACGCTTAACGGCCTTGATACGCGACGTGTTATCGAGTTGACCAGTTGTAGCCTGGAAGCGCAAGTTGAAGAGCTCTTCCTTTGAAGAACGCAGCGCATCCTCGATTTCGGCGTTGGTCTTGGCGTTGAGATTCGCGATTGAGTAATCAGCGGTACCGATAGCCATTAGTTGTCACCACCTTCACGAGCAATAATTCTGCACTTCATTGGGAGCTTGTCGATTGCACGGCGCAGAGCCTCGCGACCGACTTCTTCAGATACGCCACCGATTTCGAACATTACACGACCTGGACGTACGTTTGCTACCCAGAATTCTGGAGCACCCTTACCGGAACCCATACGAGTACCGAGAGGCTTCTTGGTCAATGGACGGTCTGGGAAGATTGTGATCCAAACACGACCACCGCGCTTGATGTAGCGGGTCATTGCAATACGTGCAGCTTCAATCTGGCGGTTGGTAACGTATGCTGGTGCCAGAGCCTGAATACCGAGATCGCCGAATGCAATCTCGTTACCGCCCTTGGACATACCAGTACGTACTGGACGATGCTGCTTACGATACTTTGTCCTCTTAGGGATAAGCATTGTTTACTCCTTTGCTTCCGTGGCAGCTGGAGCTGCAGCCTGAGCTGGTGCTTCAGTGGTCTGTGCTGCTGGTGCAGACTGACCCTTTGAGCCCTGCTGTGCACGAGAGCCACGACGTGGGCGACGATCACCACGACGACCGCGGTTGTTCTGCTGTGCCTGCTGCTCTTCGAACTCACGCTCGGTCATGTCACCCTTGTAGATCCAGACCTTTACGCCGATACGACCGTAAGTGGTCTTTGCTTCAAAGAAGCCATAATCGATGAGTGCGCGGAGAGTTTGCAGAGGGACGCGACCTTCGCGGTAGAACTCAGAACGGCTCATTTCTGCGCCACCGAGACGACCGGAAAGCTTGATACGAATACCCTTTGCACCTGCACGCATTGCGTCCTGCTGTGCCTTGCGCATTGCACGACGGAATGTTACGCGGTTAGAAAGCTGCTCTGCAATACCTTGTGCTACGAGCTGAGCATCAATTGCAGCATTCTTAACTTCAAAAATGTTGAGCTGAACTTGCTTACCAGTGAGCTTTTCGAGCTTGGCGCGAACACGATCAGCTTCTGCACCACGACGGCCAATAACAATACCTGGACGTGCGGTGTGAATATCAACACGCACGCGGTCACGAGTACGCTCGATGGTGATACGAGATACACCAGCGCGCTCGAGATCCTTGTTCATTGCCTTGCGGATACGATCGTCTTCGAGAACGAAGTCGCTGTAACGCTCGCCGACCTTAGTGGAATCGGAGAACCAACGGCTACGATGCTGCTCGGTGATGCCCAGACGGTAGCCAAACGGGTTAATCTTTTGACCCATTATCGGGCTCCTTCCTTGTCAGCAACGATTACCGTAATGTGGCTCGTACGCTTGTTGATACGGGCAGCACGGCCTTGAGCGCGTGCACGGAACCGCTTGAGGGTTACACCTTCGTCTACGTATGTAGTTACGACCTTCAATTCGTTCTCACGGAATGGAACGCCTGCACGCTCTGCCTTGACGCGAGCATTAGCAATGGCGCTTTCCAATACCTTGCGTACTGGAACAGCTGCATCCTGTGGTGCGAACTTCAAAATGGTCACGGCTTCGGTCGCCTGCTTGCCTCGGATGAGGTTGACGACGCGGCGAGCCTTGCGCGGCGTCACGCGTACGTGACGTGCGATTGCTTTAGCTTCCATGTGTCTTTACTCTCCTCGCCTTTAGCGGCGTGCCTTCTTGTCGTCCTTAACGTGACCCTTGAAGGTCTTCGTAGGAGCGAACTCACCGAGCTTGTGTCCAACCATTGCTTCAGTGACGAACACTGGAACATGCTTGCGACCGTCATGAACGGCGAAGGTATGGCCAATGAAATCTGGGGTGATCATAGAGCGACGTGACCACGTCTTAATAACGTCGTGAGTGCCCTTTTCATTCTGTGCGTCGACCTTCTTCTGCAAGTGGGCGTCGACGAATGGGCCCTTCTTGATGCTTCGAGTCATCTTCTCGACACTTCCTTACTTGCGGTTCTTACCGGATGGACGACGACGAACGATCATCTTGTTAGATGCCTTCTTTGGACGGCGAGTACGAACTTCACCCTTACCCCATGGGGACACAGGTGGCTTACCACCGCGTGTACGACCACCGTGTGGGTGGTCCACAGGGTTCATGGATTCACCACGAGTCCATGGACGCTTACCGATCCAGCGAGCACGACCTGCCTTACCGAGCTGAATGTTAGCGTGATCAGAGTTGCCAACTTCACCTACGGTTGCACGGCAACGTGCGTCGACGTTGCGGATTTCTCCGGAAGGCATACGCAACTGAGCATATGCACCGTCTTTTGCAACAAGCTGAACAGCAGCACCAGCAGAACGTGCAATCTTTGCACCACCCAATGGGCGCAATTCGATAGCATGTACGATGGTACCGGTTGGAATGTTGCGCAATGGCAAATTATTGCCTGGCTTGATATCAGCTTCTGGGCCGGTTTCAATACGATCGCCCTGCTTTACTCCTTCTGGAGCAATGATGTAGCGCTTCTCACCATCTGCGTAGTGCAACAAAGCAATACGTGCAGAACGGTTTGGATCGTATTCAATGTGAGCTACAGTTGCTGGCACGCCGTCCTTATCCCAACGACGGAAATCGATGAGACGGTACTGACGCTTGTGACCACCACCGCGATGGCGGGAAGTCATACGACCATAAGAGTTACGACCGCCAGTCTTGGAGAGCTTACGCACCAAAGACTTTTCAGGTGTCGAACGGGTTAAATCAGAGAAATCTGAAACAGATGCGTTACGACGACCAGCAGTCATAGGCTTATATGTACGGATAGCCATAATCTAGTCCTTAACTTTCTCGGCTAACCTTCAGTTGCCGAAGATATCGATTGTTTGACCCTCAGCAACCGTGACGATGGCGCGCTTTTCATTAACACGACGGCCATAGCCTGTGCGTGTGCGAGTACGCTTGCCCTGACGATTAAGGGTATTAACGTTCGTTACCTTGACTTTGAAGATCTGCTCAATCGCCTGCTTGATCTGTACCTTGTTTGCTGATGGGGCTACAACGAATGTGTACTGACCCATATCAGAATTGGCATAGCTCTTTTCTGAGACGACTGGCTTGAGGATGATGTCGTGTGCTGGATTGTTTACAACTGCCATGACAATCAGGCCTCCTTCTGAGCCTCTGGTGCACGAGTATCAACGAACTCAGCCAATGCTTCCTTGGTGAATACTACATCTTCTGCAGTAACCACATCATAGGTGTTGAGCTGATCAACGAAGATTGGGTGCACATTGGCAAGATTGCGTACAGACAACCACTCATTTACATTGTCACGGGTAAATACCACGGTGACGAAGCGGTCCTCTAGAACGGCTTGCAAAGCAGTCTTAGCACTCTTGGTGGATGGTGTTTCGCCAATACCAAAATCAACGACATGAATACGACCTGCATTGAAGCGATCGGAAAGCATGTAGCGAAGTGCAGCTGCCTTCATCTTCTTAGGAGTGCGCTGGGAGTAGTCGCGTGGTACTGGACCATGAACTACAGCACCGCCAGCCCACTGTGGAGCACGAATGGAGCCCTGGCGAGCACGACCGGTACCCTTTTGCTTCCATGGCTTACGACCGCCGCCGGAAACGCGAGCACGATTCTTTACTGCATGAGTACCTTGACGAGCTGCAGCCAGCTGTGCCACAACAACCTGGTGAACCAGAGGAATGTGGTTAGCAACTTCTTCTTGTGCAATACCAAAGACTGAAGCTGGGGCTTCTACAGTACCTGCTGCCTGACCCTGTGCATCCGTGATATTCAGTGTTACGTTAGCCATCGTACTAGGCTCCCTTCACTGCGGAACGGACTACGACAAGGCTACCCTTTGGGCCTGGAATAGCGCCCTTGATAGCGATTACGCCGTTCTCTACGTCGGATGAAACAACTTGAAGGTTGAGCGTGGTTGCAGTTACATGACCCATACGTCCAGCCATGCGCTTGCCCTTAAGAATACGGCTTGGAGTTGCGCATGCGCCTACAGAACCTGGACGACGCTCGTTCTTGTGAGAGCCGTGGGTACGACGATAAGACTTGAAGCCCCAACGCTTAATAGTACCCGCAAAGCCCTTACCCTTGGTAGTGCCGGTGACATCTACCAAAGAACCTTCTTCGAATACTTCGCAGGTCAATTCCTGACCTGGCTCGAAGTTTTCGGTTTCCTCTGTACGGAATTCCACTAAATGACGACGTGGTGTAACGCCTGCCTTAGCGAAGTGTCCGGCGAGTGGCTTGGTAACCTTACGTGGGTCGATTGCACCGTATGCAATCTGTACAGCCTTGTAGCCGTCGCTTTCTTCGCTTTTAACAGCAGTTACTACGTTTGTGGAAACGTCAACAAGTGTAACAGGAACAAAGAAGCCGTTCTCATCCCACACCTGTGTCATACCGAGCTTGGTGCCCAGCAGAGCATTCTTGATGTTCTTACTCATACGGTTCCCTCCTCCCCTTACAACTTGATCTCAATGTTCACGTCAGCTGGCAAATCGAGACGCATCAGCGAATCAACAGCCTTTGGCGTTGGATCCACAATATCGATGAGACGCTTGTGAGTACGCATCTCAAAATGCTCACGTGAATCCTTGTACTTATGAGGAGAACGGATTACCACGAAGACGTTCTTTTCGGTGGGCAGCGGAACGGGGCCAACTACTGTTGCGCCCGCGTTCGTGACCGTCTCGACGATCTTCTTCGCCGACTGGTCGATGACCTCATGGTCATAGGACTTAAGCCTGATGCGGATTTTCTGTCCCGCCATTGCCTTCCGCCCTTTCTTGCGTGTATCGAAACTGGTTATCTAGCCTATTTGACGCATATGGGCGCACCCGTCTGGCAAGTCCAGCGGCAAAACCACATCAGTGTACAACCCTCAAACTTAGTTTGCGTTGTACGCGCTATTGAAAATACAATATATGCGAGCCAAATTAGGCAACTGTTATATTTAAGCACATGCCATACCCTAGAAAATTCCGGGCGTGTCGATATAAAAAGTACTTGATAGCAATGCTACCAAGCACTCTCTAAATTATCGTTTTCTTTGTCTATTTAATTCCTCATTATTTCTCGTCAGACTATCCTTACTTCCTTAAAAACATCAGTGCCAATAACATGAGGATTAGCAATGTGCTAAGCCACATATCCATCAGCAGTTACTTCACTGCTCCAACGGTCAGCCCTGAAACAATATATTTCTGCAAGAATAAGAAAACAACTACAACTGGTATTGCGGCGAGCACAGCACCTGAAGAGAATACCCCCCAATTTTGAGAGAAACGATCAGAAACGAAAGCATACATACCAACTGCAAGAGTCTGTTTCTCAGGAGAAACAAGAACAGTACTTGCAACTGCGTATTCGCTAACCGTACTGATGAATGACAATAAGCCAATAACAGCAAGAATTGGAGAAACAAGCGGGAGAATAATGGTAAAAAATGTTCGTGCATGACCTGCACCATCAATTTGTGCAGCTTCATCAATTTCTTTAGGAATAGTATTGAAAAA
Source organism: Galliscardovia ingluviei (assembly GCF_014635685.1). Lineage (GTDB taxonomy): Bacteria > Actinomycetota > Actinomycetes > Actinomycetales > Bifidobacteriaceae > Galliscardovia > Galliscardovia ingluviei. Next base: position 28,233 of record NZ_BMDH01000001.1, on the reverse strand, counting down.
GCCATACATTAAATATGTATTCACGCCCATTGCTCCACCTAGATAGACCATAATAAGTGCAATTCGACTATTAATTCCAAGAAATGGATAAATTTCCCCAAGCTTTGTCAATAACAAATAAATAGCAACTATCGATAGTACTTGCGGAAACATTTGTACTACAATAATGGAGAGTAATCCAATACGTCTGCCCGTAAATCGCAATCTTGAAAATGCATATGCTGCTAATGCTCCAATAAATACAGAGGCTGCAGCTGTAATCAATCCAATTACCACTGTATTTACATACCAATAGGCATATGGATGCTGTGCCATATGGAAAAGTTCGTAATAATTGTCACTACTGATACTACTAAACAGGGTATTTGAAGAAACTAAAGTTCCTCGATTATTCAGTGATGCAGAAAAGATGTATAGGATTGGAAAACCGGCAAAAACGCATACGGCGATAGCGACTATATGTCTCCACCCTTGCGAACGAAGCCACACGAAGATCTTATTGAATTTTCTCTTTGTAAGATTTGAAGTCATCACATCATGACTTGCATGAGTCGAACTACTATTCCGAAGTTTATTGCTCATCCTAATTCAACTCCTCAAGCGATTTTGTAGCTTTAAAACTTATTGCCGAAACTAAGCCAACTACAAGGAAAATAATAATTGAGAAGGCACTTGCAAGCCCGTAATCACGATTAGCACCAACGAATGCGATCTTATATACCATCGAAATCAAGATATCTGTACTTCCGATGTTCATACTGCTTCCCGTTTGTACAGGACCACCCGCAGTAAGCATATAGATGAGATTAAAATTGTTGAAATTCATTGCAAAAGACGAGATCAATAATGGTGCAACTGATACTAACAACAGAGGGAATGTAATATATCGGAAAATCTTCCAGCGAGAGGCACCATCTAGTGTTGCTGCTTCTACAAGATCATGGGGAATGGACTGCAGAGCACCCATACATACAAGGAACATATATGGGAAGCCAAGCCACAGGTTTACAACAATTACCGCAATTTTTGCCAAAGTTGGAGCATGTAACCATGGAATCTCTGTACCATGGAATACTACTTGATTAATAAAACCAAATTTTTCATTGAGCATACCTGCCCATACCAATGCTGATAAAAATGCCGGAAATGCATATGGCAAAATAAGAATTGATCGATATAAGCGACGGAATTTCATACGGTCGTCATTAAGAGTAATGGCGAGAAATAAACCAAGAATAAAAGTTGTCAGCACCGAAAGCACTGAAAATTCAATTGTCCATAATAGGACGCGAAGAAATGGTTGCTGAAGTTCCTTCACTGTGAATAGTCGAATAAAATTCTGAAAGCCAACATTTACGCGCCAGCCAGGCTGTAGTGCAACCCCCGCATCATTAACAAAAGCACCTGTTCCATTATCTCGATACTGTTCATGAGTTTTAGTGTCAATCATGGTATCGCTAGATTTGTCATAGCGAAAAGTAGAAATGTATGCTGACGCAGTTTGCCCATCAGAAGTTCGTAATACTCCATCATTCGGATTTGTACTTACTGGAACAGAAAGAGAGACAATAGCACTTTGATCCTGCAATATTTGACTAAAGTTTAAAACTTTACAGTTTTGAAGTTGGGAACTGTGAATTGTACCATCTGCATTTCGTGTACCATCGATGTGATGCAACGGTTGCGTATTATCCCCAACAAGCAGTTGTTCTTCTGAATCCTGGACTATAAATGAATAGTCTGCACCACACTTTGCTACAGATAAAGGATACTTTGGAGAATCTTCTTTCTTCACTAGGGAAGACTGCATCAATGCAGTGATAGCTACTTCTTTCGTACCATTATGTCCTGTTCCATAATTTGTAAATGCGATATATGCAGAATACGAGATTGCAAAAAGTTGAAAAATAAGCAAAAGCACAATTCCGGGAGCAAGATATTTGGCAGCCAAACCATGCGAGCGCCAGTATATCCAATTGATAACTCCAGTACCCACAAGAAGAAGACCTAATACAACCCATTTGTGTTGCATGAGAAGCGCAAATGCACCGTATAGACTCATCGCATCTAACATGCCAAGCAAAACAATTTTTACGACTATAGGCAATATATTCGCACCTACATTATTGCCTACTTGCGAAACAATCCGCTTTTTCATTCTCTTTCGCTTATTCTGTATGTTTTCTTGCTTACTCATATCAACTGCCTACTTACTCTCCGGAATGTAGCTATCTCATCCAGATATCCCTGCTCTAGTCACATGTGATCCTCAGATATTGGAACAATGTGACTAGAACAGAATGAAAGAGCTACTTTCGCATAATGCATTTTCAAAGATATGGAGCTATTTATTAATTGTTTTTTGGATTTCTCCGGACATGTTATCCCATATCTGAGTAGGGTCGCCTTGTTGATTGACAATGGAAACCTCAGCGTTGTTCCAGGATTGCCAAACTGCAGACATTTCCGTAACATTTGGCATAGGAACACCTGTTTTACCAGCCTCTTCGAAGCCTTTAACAAAATCATCCTCGGCAACTTTTTCAAATGCTGAGCTCAATGCTGGAGGTAGTCCACCAGCTTTATATAAGGCTTCTTGAACTTTTTCTGTACCTACGTAATTAGTGAGAAAATTCGTAGCGGCAATTTTATTTTTTGTTTGAGAGCTAAGGAAGAAGCCATTGACTCCTACAAATGGCTGAGCAGGTTGACCTCCTGCTGACGGGATAGCACTAACTGCGACATTTAGTCCTGCTTTTTTCAAGGCCGGAATATTCCATGGGCCTGTAATGATATAAGGAGATTCTCCTGCTTCAAATTTTGATAGTGCAATATCGGCAGTTATCGAGGTACTTAAAATACCTTCTTTTGCTTGTTCAGACAACCAAGATGCAAAAGCTTTTCCTTGTTCGTTGCCAATAGTTAAGTTTTTAGCATCGTAACTGCCGTCACTGTTTTGCGCAAATACAGAAGAACCAAAGGAAGTTTGTACTGGATACATCGTGTATGCATCGCCTTGATCGCCTATCTGTAACAGATAAGGGTACTTTGCGTTTGCCTGTTTTGCAGTATTCACCATATCATCCCAAGATGTAGGTGCGTTTGGTGCAAGTTTTGTATTTCGCACTAGAGCCACATTCTCAATTGAATAAGGCAGCGCGTAAATTTTACCTTGGTAGTTAAAAGCATCAATAGATACCTTTTCAAAATCTGATTGTGCATCTCCAAGGTCGATTGGCTGTATCACACCATCAGTTGCGAGTAATCCAGTCCAATCATTTGGACCAATAGCAATATCTGGTCCTTGTCCAGCAGGCACCTGCGTAATTAAATCTTTCTGTACGGACCCTAAATCTTTTTGAATTACTTTGACATTTATACCTGTTGATTTAGTGAATGAGGATGCCACATCTTTAAGTGCAGCAGTATGGTCAGCATCCGCCCAGACCGTAATTGTTGCGTTTTTGCTCTCCGATGAGCTTGTATCTGATGTATTACCACTTGAACATGCGGATAGTCCAAGTGCGATTGTGCTTGCAGCGGCAATAATAGCCATTATCCGCCGAGTAGAAAACACTTCCATGTGTTGTCCTTTCTCTCAATACACACTGTTACTCTAATGTGTGTATCTGGCAGACAGAGTATCAGTTTCCAACATGGAAGATTTTATTTTTCTTTATCTAGACTATTTTTTTCAGAAATTTGCAATAATATTTTCAGTTCTTTCTTCTATTTGCATATTTGATTTAATTGTGAATCATATACTTTATCCGCGTTTAATACCGGTAGATGCTCTTACCACAAGTTCGGGTGGAAACAACGATTCTTCACAGTTAATAGTATTTCCTCGAATATCGTCAATTAAAACTCGTGTTGCATAGGATCCCATGGCCATCATAGGCTGACGAATCGTCGTCAATGCGGGTTGAGTATACCCCATAATCGTTGAATCGCCATATCCGACGATGGATATATCACGAGGAATATTCTTCCCATGTTGTGTTAATGCATGTATAGCTCCCAGTGCTAGTAAATCTGAACTGCAAATAATCGCACTCATTCCCTTAGCATATAGTCTTAGAGCTCCAGCATATCCGCCTTCTTCAGCCGCAAAACTAATATCAATACACTGACTATGCTCTCCCCCGAAGGTTCGATGCATTGCCTGTAGATATCCATCTTTAAGGCGCATTGCCATAATTGATGTATCTGAATCAAGTAGTAATCCAATATGTTTATGCCCTAACATTGCCAAATGTTGTACCGCAATTTGACCGGCAGCTTGTCCATCACAAGAAATACACGGAGCATCTATGCCATCGACACAACCATTAATAAACACAATTGGTAGATGCTGCTCAATCAGACTTTGATATGCATCAGCATTGCTAGTGGTATCTGCATGCTCACCTTCTACAAACATAATTCCCGAAACACCACGATCCAAAAGCATCCCCACATACTCATCTTCACTAGCACTATCGTGGCTCTGAATACAAACAACAGGCGTATATCCTTGACGAACTAGATTTGTTTGCACTACCTGCGCAAATAACGGATAAATAGGGTTTTCCATTGTCGGCAAAATCAATCCAATCAGACCAGAACTACGTGGTCGTAACCCTCTTGGACGTTCAAAACCAAGCACGTCAATTGCTGTAAGTACCGCCCTTCTCATTTGCGGGCTAACACCAGACTTTTCATTAAGCACGCGCGATACTGTTGCTTTACTCACTGCGGCTTGGCGTGCTATTTCTTCTAATTTTGATGCCATATTAGAAATTATACATCTTTAGAAAAAATTTTCAGATTTGAGAAATACCGATTCATAATAATGAAAATTCTAAACTCAGCAACTTATCGCCAGTAATGTAGAAGTACTCATTGTGGAGGAGATTATTTATGCTTACTACACTACAGCTTTACCAAACACCACTGGCTCATCATGACGGTTCAGGACTTTATGTGGATAACCCACAACCTAATCTCCACGATACTGTAATCTTACGAATACGAACATCAATCCAATTTCGAATTCGCCAAGTCTATGTGCGTACAGTACGCGATGGGGAGCCAAAGTACATACAAGCTTCAATAGATAAGCTCACACAAAAAGAGATATGGTGGAAAGTTCCTCTTGTAATTACTAACTCTGTAACACACTATCGATTTCTCTGTATCAGTGATACCCCTCCTACCCACCATTGGCTCAACGCACGAGGACTATGTACATATATGCCTTCTGACGCATATGATTTTGCACTCACAACATATCATGTACCTCAGTGGACTCGCGATGCCGTTATGTATCAAATTTTTCCGGATCGCTTTGCTTTGTCTACTCTGCACCCATTAGCCTCTCAAGAATACCCATCTTGGGCACACCATAGCAATTGGAATGAGCCAATTCAGCCGTACCCGCAAAATATGCAACAGTTTTATGGAGGATCCTTATGGGGTATTATAGAGCATCTCAATCATGTAGAACAACTCGGAATTAACCTTATATACCTCACCCCATTCTTTCCCTCTCGTTCAAATCATCGCTATGACGCATCTTCTTTCCATGAGGTTGACCCACTCTTGGGAGGTAATAGCGCATTACAAGAATTAATATCTCAAGCACACAAAAAAGGCATAAAAGTCATTGGTGATCTCACACTCAATCATTCAGGCTCATCGCACCCATGGTTTCTTAAAGGTAGAGACTGTCCAGACTCTGAGGAACACAATTTCTATTACTTTGATAGCACACTACCCATTGGATACGCTTCATTCAGCGGTGTTTCTTCTCTTCCAAAATTCAATCACAGCAATATGGAATTACGCAAAAGACTATATGAAGGAGCACAATCATCAACCGCATATTTTATGCGTGAATTCAATTTAGACGGATGGCGCATTGACGTAGCTCAATCCGCAGGTATATATGGTGCAGATAACTTTAATCATGATGTAGCGCGTATTACTCACAACACTATGCAACAAGTAAACCCAGAAAGCTTACTACTTGCAGAACATCAATTTGACGCTTCTGAGTCACTTCAGGGAGACGGATGGCAAGGCACCATGGCCTACGCTGGATTTACCAAACCTGTGTGGGCTTGGCTGACTGATCATCGAGAGCATAACGACTGGGGCGCCCCTGGTGGATCTGATCAGTATGACGGCATACAAATGGTGGAATCCATAAAGGAAAATCAAGCACGAATTCCATGGCAAACACTACTTACAGACATGACTCTGCTAGACTCACACGACACGGCACGTTTTGCTTCTGTAGCAACCCAATATTACAAACTCGGTATCGTATTACAATTTACCTTCCCCGGCATTCCTTCGGTATATTACGGTGATGAAATTGGACTTCATGGAACAAGTCTAGATGATGGTCGTCAACCTTTCCCGTGGAATCATAGCCAATGGGATACAGCAACACTCGACTTGTATAAGCACATTATCGCTTTGCGACATAATCATTCCGCATTGCGCACAGGTGGGTTACGATGGCTACACGTAGATCACGAGTTTGTAATTTTTGCCAGAGAAAACTCGGATGAGACTCTTCTTATCACCATCAATCGCGGATCTCATTCACCAGTTATCAGTCCAATAAACGCCCATGATTTACTTAGCGGACAATTATTGCACAAGGGAGATCCTATACCTGCAGATGCGAATACTGCATTCATATGGCAAGTTGAACAATAATTTACTCAATACGCAATAATTTACTCAATTCGCGCATAACATAGCATGTTTCTGGTAACAACAGCAAGCACAAGGGGTGCTCAGCATAATTGCTAAGCACCCCTTAACTCTGTGTATTCGTAAATCTTGTATTACCGTATATATACGATCTACACAGGTTTACTCTGCTACGCGCTCAGATGCTTCTTCTACTGCAAAGCGTCCTTCACGATCCACACGCAAGCGGTGTCCTTCTTCTTGAGGAACGCCATAATATGCCGCAATAGCAATATCTTTCATATCCTCAATCATTGGCACTCGTGGATTTGCTGGGGTGCACTGATCCTCATATGCACGCATACCGATTTGATCAAGCACACTCCAGAATTCTTCTTCATCCACACCGCACTCCTGGAAGCTGCGATTCATGCCCAGCTTGTTATCACGGTAGTCTTCTACTGCGCGAGCGAGGTTTTCTACAGCTTCTGCATCACTGTTGCCAGTATCCACGCCAAGCACGTGTGCGAGCTGAGCATAGCGTGCTGGCGCAATGTACTTATTGTACTTTGGCCAGCTGGTTGGCTCTAATGGAGTCTGTCCATTGTAACGAATGATATATGGCAGCAGAATGGAATTGGTACGACCGTGTGCAATATTGCACAGTGCGCCAATAGTGTGGCTCATGCCGTGGCACATACCAAGGAATGCCGAACCAAATGCCATACCTGCCATCGTACCAGCATTGTGCATACGCTCTTGTGCATCGGTCTTTGCCAAACCAGGTTCACCATTTACTGATTCTGCTAAGTTATCCCAAATGAGCTTTGCCGCATGTAATGCCATAGCATCGGTGTAATCATTAGCATATACCGAGACAAATGCTTCAAATGAGTGCGTAAGAGCATCAAAACCAGAATCAGAAGCCAATTTGCGTGGCTGAGTGCGAGCCAATACTGGATCCACAATAGCTACTGATGGTGTTAATGCATAGTCAGTAATTGGGTACTTGTATCCAGTCTTGTGGTCGGTAATCACTGCAAATGGGGTGACTTCAGAGCCTGTACCAGAAGAAGTAGGAATGCATACCAGCTTGGCTTTGCTTCCCAGTGGTGGAATCTTGAATGCGCGCTTACGAATATCGAAGAACTTCTCACGCACATCAGAGAAGGAGATTTCTGGGTGCTCATACAGAAGCCACATAATCTTTGCAGCATCCATTGGAGAACCGCCACCAACAGCAATAATAGTGTCTGGCTCGAACTCTTCGCGCATCATTTCTGCGCCTTTTTCTACAGTTTCTACTGATGGTTCAGGCTCTACATAATCAATAATGCGGAAAGTGACGCGGTTGGCGCGAGAACGCAACTGGTCGATAATTTTATCGACAATGCCAAGCTGCTCCATCATCTTATCGCAGATAATAACAGCTTTTTCAATGCCATACATATCACGCAAGTACTTTACTGCATTAGGCTCAAAGTATGTTTTGGAAGGAATCTTGAACCACTGCATGTTGTTGTTCCTCCGTGCAATGCGCTTGACGTTAATTAAATTGACTGCTTGAACATTTCCTGCAACTGAGTTGCCACCATAAGATCCACAACCGAGGGTCAGTGATGGTGCGATGGAATTGTAGATATCACCAATACCACCAAGTGAGCTTGGCTGATTCCATACAATGCGGCAAGCGTGCATGCGCTGACCATACTCGCGTACGAGCTCTTGGTTATTCGTGTGAATAGCAGCCGTATGTCCTTCGCCAAGGCGCAGCATAGCTTCACACATCTGCATGCCTTGCTCCATATTGTCATACTTCAACAGTGCATGTACTGGAGCAAGTTTCTCGTGAGTTAATGGCTCATCATCAGAAACTTCTTTACATTCTGCAATCAAAATAGTGGTGTCTGCTGGAATATCAAATCCTGCTTCTTTGGCGATGAAGTGTGGGGACTTTCCAGGCACGATTGAGTTAAGCGTTGGTTTGCCACCTGAATATGCTGTGCAGCCGAACATGTATTGTTCTAGTTTTGCCTTTTCATCAGCATTAACAAAGTATGCACGACGTGCGCGCAATTCCTTTACGAGTGCGGCATAAATATCCTTGTGTGCGATAATAGCCTGCTCTGTGGCGCAGATCATGCCGTAATCGAAGTGCTTAGACAGTACGAGATCGTTGGCCACGCGCACAATATCAACATCGCGGTCGATAAGCGCTGGAGCATTACCTGCACCTACGCCCAGTGCTGGCTTGCCGGAGGAGTATGCAGCACGTACCATGCCAGGACCGCCAGTGGCAAGAATAGTAGCAACACCTGGGTGCTTCATCAATGCGCCAGTGGCGTCGATTGATGGGTGTTCAATCCACTGAATGCAGTTTGCTGGAGCGCCTGCTTCAATAGCTGCATCACGCACAATACGAGCAGCTTCGATAGAGCTCTGCTGTGCGCCTGGGTGGAAACCAAATACAATTGGGCAGCGTGTTTTCAGAGCAATCAAAGACTTAAAGATAGTAGTTGATGTTGGATTGGTTACTGGGGTCACGCCTGCAACTACGCCTACTGGTTCAGCAACTTCGTCAATACCGAGGACATCATCTTCGCGAATGATGCCTACTGTGCGCTGTCCTGCCAAGTAGTTGGTAATGTGTTCACATGCAAAAATATTCTTAGTGGCTTTATCTTCTACCAGACCACGTCCAGTTTCATCAACAGCCATTTTTGCAAGTACTAAATGCTTGTTTAGGGCAGCAATAGATGCCTTGGCTACGATGCGGTCGACTTGCTTTTGATTGAGGCCTTCAAATTCACGCAGAGCAACTTGTGCACGCTCTACCAGCTGATTTACTTCTTGTTCGGCTTGAGCTTTCTTATCTGCTGCCTTCTGAGCCACAGCTTGTTCATTTTGTGCTGACACTGCCGACTTTGCGGTCTTCTCCTGTGCCATACGTCCTCCTTGTGTTCAGTTGCATTACCACAACTGTCCATGTTTGTGTGATATGCCTCACATCTTAATGGCACAGCAATAATCTTCCAGCAGATACCCGCTTGTTAGTTTTTTATGTTTGTTTTGTCTATATTTGTTTGTTATATATTAGTAATTGTTAATTTTATCCATATAATATAACACCTTAATTCCCAAAAAGCACATAAAGTCAATAAGCCACACACTCAGAAATACAACTTTTATCAATATGGTTATTAAAAGTATTTCCCCTACCTTAACTTTTATAAAGTGCATTATTAAAAGTGATATACTGGCAATATGTCCACTGCACAACACATCACTCACCAACCACACCAATCTGCGCCCACAACCAAACAACACAGCACGCCTGCTCCCAAGCAGCCCAACAATCCCCAGAAGCTTCCCCAATCTGCACAGCGAATTGTGCAATACCTAGCAGCACACCATAATGCTACAAAACAAGAACTTAAAACAGCTTGTAACCTCAGCCTACCAACTATTAATCACGCTGTATCCACACTACAAGCCCAGCATATTATTGTCGAAAGCGAGCGTAGAGCTTCTACAGGAGGTAGAGCAGCACTTGCTTATGCCTATAATCCAAATCACCGTATAGCCCTTGGTGTTTCAGTAAATAATGCACATGTCGTTGTCATCGCTACTGATATGCGCGGCAATATTGTACTCACTACGGAACGCACTATGGTTTTGCGCACAGATTCTACTGCAGATATTCCTGTATGCGTAGAGATAATTCGCACCGCTATCACCCAATTAGAACGCAATCCCCTGTACGGACCTGTTGCAGGTATTACCATCACTGTATCTACCAATAAACCTAATGCCGCTTTGCGACCAGCTAATCTACCAGTCACACTTACGACTATGTGGAGCGCTGATGCCTTTGAACGAGCATTACACATTCCTTGCACTATGGTCACGCATACTTTGGCGAATGCACAAGCAGAATTAACACAGCAATCAGTACAATCTGCCATATTTTTATGTATCGGTACACACCCAGATGGCATTGTCATGATTAATGGACGCGCATTACAACCGCCAGTTTTGCAAGCAACTTCACCACGTATTACCAGATCTACCCGTTCAAACACGGCACTTTCACAACCAGCGCCCACCGCATCCCCCCTGTCATCGCGTTTTGCTCATATGCCAGTTGATCCCAATGGTCCACAGTGTTCATGTGGTCAGCATGGCTGTTTTACAGCACTGTGTTCCTTGAGCACACTTCCAGAGGACTATGAAAGTATTCCTGGATTTTTCTCCGTGCTTGACCAAGGCGAAGCAGAGCATAAACGACGCATGAATACTTGGCTTTCCAATATTGCGCACGTTATTGTGCTAGCACAATCTTTTATTGATTTGCCCGTGATTATTGGTGGAGACGCTGCTATGTTTCTTGCCGATGATGATTTTCATGCCTTGCAGCAGCGCGTACATCAGCTTTCAACGATTCCTACACAAAGTCCAATTTTGCGCAGTGTCAGTATGCAACATCAAGATGCTTATGGTGCAGCTATTCTTATCGCATTGCGTGAGCGTGAGCGTTATGGCACACTGGCAAGCCAATAGTCACAGTTCTTATGCAGTTTGTTATGCACATTGTTATACAAACTCAAAAAAGCGCCCTACAATAGCAGTATGAGAAACCCATCATTACACCGGTATGCAACCAGACCAGGCCTCTATTTAACGGACGACGGAGGCGCCGATGTTATCGTATGGTCAGAGACCGCACAGCACATGTGGGTTAGCGTTATTGAAGATTTGCATGAGCCAAGTGTTTACTATGATATTGCCACTCCTTTGGCTCAAGATCACACCTTAGCATTACCGGAAAGTTTGCAACTGTATCCAGTGGCTGTTCGCGAGGTGCCAAAAGTAGGCTTACGCGAGACCCTATTTGCTATGCAAGGTCCAGAATATGGCATGTGGTCAGTACATATCCCGTACCTCAAAGACGGCATGCGATATGGTATACGCGCTGACGGCGCTTGGAATCCAAAACGCGGTGTGCAGTTTAACCCATATAAAATTTTGCTCGACCCGTGTGGTAAAGGCATTGATGGGCAGATGCAATTAGTACCTGAAGCATTTTCATATGAGTGCAGTATCGATGCGCAGGGTAATATTTCTGGGTCTGCATATGGCCCTATGAGTAAACTGGATTCGCTTGGATTTGTTCCGCTTTCTGTAGTAATTGACGATAGAGACGAACATAAGCATGCTGGAGATCCTGAACATCCACACGTGCCGTGGAGTACTACTATTCTCTACGAATTGCATGTTAAAGGTTTCACTCAGACTGCACCGTGGCTTCCAGAGGAATTACGTGGCACATATGCCGGTCTTGCTCATCCGCAAACGATTACTTATCTGCAACGATTAGGCATTACTTCCGTTGAACTTCTGCCAATTTTTGCGAAACAAACCGAGGTTGCTGTAGCTCAGCGCGGACTGACTAATTATTGGGGCTACTCGACTTTAGGCTATTTTGCTCCTGAACCTTCCTATGCTACAGCTCGCGCTCAACGTGCTGGCGCTCAAGCGGTACGTCAAGAAGTTATTGACATGGTGCGAGCACTACATGAGGCTGGTATTGAAGTAATTTTAGATGTGGTCTATAACCACACGTGCGAATCTGGTAATGAAGGTCCTACTGTTTGTTGGCGCGGACTTGATAGTGCAAGCTACTATAGGCGGCAAAACGATAATCCTGGGGCTCTCCTAGATACTACAGGGTGTGGCAATACGCTTGATTTTTCTAATACGCGCGTGATTTCCTATGCTATTGATTCTCTGCGTTACTGGGCTAAGCGTATTGGTGTTGATGGGTTCCGTTTCGATTTAGCGGCAAGTTTGGCGCGCTTAGATGGTCAGTTTAGTAAGCATCATCCATTTTTGTATGAGTTACGCACTGATATGGTATTAGGTAATCTGAAAATGATTATGGAACCATGGGATCTGGGTGAATCTGGCTGGCGTACCGGCCAATTTGGTATTCCTTTTGCAGAATGGAATGACAAGTTTAGGGATGCCACGCGCACATTTTGGCTTACTGATATTCATAATCTTGATACTGGTCTGCAACCACATGTTGGTATGCAAGAGATTGCAACACGATTGTGTGGATCAGCAGATTTATTTGCTACTGACCCTGGTCGTGGCGCTGTGGCTTCTATCAATATTGTGGCGTGCCACGATGGTATGACTCTTGGCGATTTGACGCGCTATAGCCATAAGCATAACGAGGCTAACGGTGAAAACGGCTTGGATGGTTCTGATAATAATCATGCTACGAATTTTGGTGTAGAAGGTCCAAGTACTAACCCTGCTGTGAATACGAGGAGACAGCGTGCGCAGCTTAATCTACTCGGCATGATGCTGATGAGTTTAGGCACACCAATGTTGCTGGCAGGTGACGAGTTTGGCAATACACAGTTCGGCAATAATAATGCATACGCGCAGGATAATGAGATTTCTTGGCTTGATTGGAGCTGGTATCATGCCAATGAAACGACATGTGAACATCAATCTGCCCAAATGCATCAATTGCTTGCAGTACGTAAGTTAATTGCTTTGCGCAAAACTATTGAGCAGTATCAGCATGAGGAATTCTTTACGCTACTTTCGCTGCTTGGGCTTCTCAAACCGTCAAGTAGAGTGCAATGGTATTTACCTGATGGAACCACACCTATGGAGCGTGACTGGTTCGATCATCATGTGCGAGCATTTAGTATGCGTCTTGCTTCAAAACATCGCAAAGACGTTATTATTGTAGTCAACGGTACTATTGAAGATTTGAATATGAAACTGCCAGATGATTGTCGCTGGCGCTTGTTGTGGAGTTCTTCTGATCAGGAGCCGTCTTGTCCGCTTAATACGGAGTCTTGGCTGATGCATCAGGATTCTATTGCCCTGTTTACTGTTGAATAGCAACGTAGGAGTAAACAATGCAGGGAAAAATGCAGAGATAAAGTGCTGGAATATACAGCGTAGGTATTAGCAGAACCTGGCCTTTACGACGAAACCCTCGAAACCTTGCGGAATCGAGGGTTTTGAAGTACGTAAGTACGTAAGCTTAACGCTTTGAGTACTGTGGAGCACGGCGTGCCTTGTGCAGACCAGCCTTCTTGCGTTCCACAACGCGAGCGTCACGAGTCAAGAATCCTGCGCGCTTCAAAGCAATGCGGTTTGCATCACGATCGATAGCGTTCAGTGCACGTGCTACGCCCAAACGAATTGCACCTGCCTGACCGGTGGTGCCACCACCGTCGACGAGTACGATAACGTCAAACTTGTTTTCGAGCTTCAGCAAAACGATTGGAGAATTCACTTCACGCTGCTGAATCTTACCTGGGAAGTACTCTTCCAAAGTACGACCATTGATGGTCCACTTGCCGGAGCCTGGTACGAGACGTACACGGGCTACAGCTTCCTTACGACGACCAGTGCCATAGCCTGGAGCGATTGTGGAAGTACCGGTGCCTGCACCAGCGTTGGTTTCGGAAGTGTACTGGGTCAGTTCTTCCTCGGTCTCCTGGACCGCGGCATTGTTATTCTCAGCCATGATGCTGCTTTCCTTTCGGTCCTAGTTACTTAGCCTGCTGGGAGACCTGAGCGATCTCATAGACGGCTGGGTTCTGGCTTGCATGTGGGTGCTGATCGCCGCGATAAATGCGCAGACGATTGAGCTGTACCTTTGCCAAGCGATTCTTTGGAAGCATACCCTTAACGGCAGCACGAATCATGCGTTCTGGATTCTTTTCCAGCAACTCGCCGTAGCTGTCAGCGCGAAGTCCGCCTGGGAAACCAGAATGCTGGTAAAGGTTCTTGCCCAACTTATTGCCAGTCAAAGCAATCTTGTCAGCATTGATGATAATAACATTGTTACCACCATCAGCATGTGGAGCGAAAGTTGGCTTATTCTTGCCACGCAACAACGTAGCTGCAGTAGTTGCAAGACGACCGAGCACTACATCAGTGGCGTCGATTACGTACCACTCATGGCTCAAATCGTTAGGCTTCGGAGTGAAAGTTTTCACGATGACCCTTTTCTGTTTCTATTGTGTTCCGGGTATTGAGTTGGTTAGGCTCGCTACCGCATTATCCGTGGGCTCCCTGAAAGTCCTATTGGCGAGTGGGAAAGCGCTTTGAAGGACCCCGTAGGGAAACACAACAATCTAAGAGAATACCGCCATCACCTGACATTTTTCCAGGTAATAGCGGTATTGAACGGTGTGTCGAATTGCTTACTTATTGCCGCGCATTACAGCAGCTAATGATTGTGCTCGTTCAAGCTCAAAGAGCTGCTCAACACTTACAGCTTTTCCTTCACTATCAGCTAACGGAATGCGCCAATTGGAGTACTCATTATTCGTTCCCGGCTGATTTTGCGCTCGACGCTCACCCACCGCATCAGTAATAGACGCAGCATAGAGTTTGCTTGGTGCAAGTAATAGTGCACGGTGAAGACCTTCAACAATTTCTTGCTCATGTGCTTGTTCGTCTTCTAACCACTGACGCTCAATACAACCTTCGTCAATCAGCATAGACAAAAGCGCATTATGCTCATGGTTCGCACTCTTCATAAAGTCCTCATACGAACCAGTAAGCAATCCGAGCTCATTGCGCAATTTCACATGCACATAATTGAGATAACCTGCTGCTGGCGGAATATCATGGGTATTCACGGAAGCGAGCGCCAGTTGTGCCCATTGCTGCGGTGGAATGAAAGCACCTTCCATTTGTTCAAACCATTCCACAGCGCAGCCCATTAATCCATGATCGCGCAATCCTTGAGCCATATACTGCGGCACTACACCGAGGTCTTCACCTACTACAACACCATGAGCACGCTGTGCTTCCAGCGCCAAAATACCCATCATAATATCGGCATCATTGCGCACATAAGCACCTTGTTTTGCACTGCGTCCCTGTGGAATCCACCATAATCTGAACAGTCCAATAGCATGATCAATACGCACTGCACCGCTATGAGCAAACATATTGGACACTAGGTCACGATATGCCTGATATCCCGTTTCGCGCAGATATTTTGGATTGAGTGGTGGTTGGCTCCAATTTTGCCCTTGCTGGTTGAAATAATCTGGAGGCGCACCGACTGTAGCCCCTTGAGCAAAGCGCTCAGGATTCCACCATACATCAGAGCCAAGTGGGTGTACACCAACGGCCATATCTGACATAATGCCGATTCGCATGCCAGCACGATGTGCGCGCTGCTGTGCTCCGGTAAATTGCTCATCAGCAATCCATTCAAGCCAGCGGTAGAAATCAAGCGTATCCGGGTATTTATTGCGCAGTTGGTTTACCGCATCGCTATCACGATGAGTGGTCGTAATCCACGAATTTGTATCCGCGCTTGGCGCTCCCCACTTATCGTAGGCCAAGCACCATGTAGCATATCCTTCTAGATCATCACCTTGCGCTTGCTTAAATTGATCAAATTCACGTTGACGTTCAGCGCTACGCCCTGCTTTGAAAATTGCCCATAATGCTGGCATTTTCGCATTCCACATGGCATCGCGATCAATTTGCTGAGCATTGGTATTCAATGGTTCAACACTTTGCCATAACTGTGACACATGTTCACGTGTGGCATCATCAAGATTTGCATACTCCGCAATAGCTTCTGGCCGAATATACGTGAAATTGATAAAACGCCTTGAAATTGGTAAATACGGGGATGGCGTAAGCGGCGTGCATGGCTCTGCAGCATGTATTGGGTTAATGAGTACGAAATCTGCACCTGTGTGCTGGGCATGTTCAAGCAGCAAGCCGAGATCTTCGAAATCACCAACTCCCCATGAAGCAGCTGAGCGGATGGTATAGCATTGCGCCATCCATCCCCACATGCGTTCTTTGTCACCTTTAAGCCCATCAATAAGCTCCACTTTTTCTGGAACACTAATCAGGGTAGCTTCAGCTTTGCGTTCCGCCACCTGTACAGTAAGCGTGTGATAGCCAAGAGGTACATCGGAGGGGATAACAATGCTTGAATTAACAATAAAATTACCATTCACCAAACGTGCAGGTTGTCCGTCTCCAGCATCAGGCGTGAGCTGCATTTGCGTACCATCTTCGCACGTCAGTGTAGCTTGGGGAATATCAGTAACGCCATGATATACCGGCACATGCGTTGTTTTCCCATGAATATGAAGCACCGTAGGCGCTACTAGTCTGCCAAACTTCTGCTCCGCACTTTGCACGAGCGCTTGTTCAATAGCTTCTTGATTTGACGCATCGATACCAAGAGATGCAAGAACATCAATAATGACACCATCGTCAATTTCAACATATTCGCCTTGCTGACCAATATAGCTGGTTTCAATGCCTTCTGCTTTTGCCAGCTGGATTAATGGTCGTGCTAAGCGTTCTGTGGATTCTTCTCGCTGTTCCATAATGCATACTGTAGCGTGAAAATGTAGATTATGGGTATTCGACAAGCCAAAATATGAGCAAATTCCCTATTTATTCCCTATTTATTGCCTATTTACTCCCTGTTGCTATTGTGTATTACACATATTGCCCAAATTCTCTAACACCACTTATCTATTGACGTGTTATCGACCCATGCGTTCTTCTACAGCATGGCGCACAGACTCATCAGTATCTTGAGCAAGGCGTTCCAAGGTTTCTTGAGTAGTTGATGGGTTTAACGCCACTGCACGACGAATCATTGAGGTAAGTACTGCCGGTCCTTGCATATCTTCATCTACGCCAAAGCGTGACAGATAGTCAAGCGTTTGCGCAGTATTGCTTGAATCTTCGGCACCTTCCATACGCATTTTCCATGATGTTTGCGGATTCAGTAATGCCGCGGCACGCACTTCTTCCCGCTCATCTTTAGTCAACCTACCAACAAGCCAATTTTTATCATTGCTATTGGCGGCCACCGCTTGACGCACTTGCCAATCACTATCTTGAGAAAGTTTGACTAAAATATTAGGAAATGGCATTGTTTGTGCTAGGAAAATACGATCTTCTAACAGCGTATGAGCATTGCCTGCGACGGCTTCAAGTAATGCTGTCGCACGAGAGAATGCCGATTGGTCTTTACGGTCAGGCAATTGGCGAGTGGCAAAATCATGTAATAGTGCAGCATCGTCAGTATGGCGCAAGCGCTCATATGTTACCGTTAATGGTTCATGCTCAGTCTGTGTCTGCTGAGCCTGCTCACCCTGCTGTACTGGTTGCTCATGCGACTCTCCTTCAATGTTTTCTGTCGCATTATCTTGTATCGAATTTTCTTGTGCCATGTTACCCACACTCACTGCTATTCAACTATTCAACGCTGTACTTAATTACTCACTACCATAGTAACTGCTCAATGCCGTACCGTCACCGTACACTACACTGCATGCGTTAGCAACTTTGTATGCAACGCTTATCCACAAATTCTTGTAACCCGCATATGCATTACTCAACTACAGTACTTTGCGCTTTCGCAGCGCGACTACTGTGCCTGCTGAAGAACAGGGCGATTCACTTGCTCGCCAAGCGTTAAGTTAACCGTCGCATTAAACTGTTCTTGTACTCGCTGCTGCAATAACGGTACTGCCTCCTGTGGCACATCTAACGTCATTGTCACATTTTCAGCAAATGCCTCATGAGCAACCTGTGCACCAACCGAAGCAGCAAGATTGCGCATGATTTCAAGCCTCGCATAGCTGACGCGAGCAGTAACTACAACACATGGCACAATTGTTGCCAACTGAGATGCCTGTACTGCCAGTGCTGCACCACGCGCGTAGGCGCGAATAAGCCCCCCAGAGCCCAGTAAAATCCCGCCAAAATACCGTGTAACACTTACCACGCAATCCGTAAGTTCATTTTGGCGCAGCACATCTAAAATTGGTTTACCAGCAGTACCACTTGGCTCACCATCATCGCTCATGCGCTCACCTAGACGACCACCATCTTCTCCCCAAACTGCGGCAAATGCCACATGTCGCGCTTTAGGGTGCTGTGCACGAATCTGCTCAATAAATGCCGCTACCTCCTGAGGTCCGGTAATATGACAGGCATCACCGATAAACTCACTATTGCGTTCAATAAATGAGTTATGTGCAGGGTTTTGCGCAGTATCGAGCAAAGTTTTCATGGCTCTACACTATCGATTGGTCTCTATTTCGGACCTACGCCTTAGGATATACAAACACTAGTTACTAAAATGTGGCGCCTTTGCACCAATGCACTCATATACAATATTTACAAAAAAGTAATGTGTCGTACATCACATTACTCGATACTCTAGGGTAGAGTTAGACCATAGCGGCGGACAATGGCGTACCGCCGCAAACGTTTATGCATCCTCTGCTCTTTTACGCATCGTTACGCAACTAGGGTATTTGGGTGAAATGGCTTAAGAACGTTGTAAACATTAGGGTTTTTGGCATGAAAAAAGGGTTTTGAGAATGTCACTCAAAACCCATTGGCGGAGTCAGAGGGATTCGAACCCTCGAACAGCTTGCGCCGTTAACACCTTAGCAGGGTGCCCCTTTCGGCCACTCAGGCATGACTCCGTTTCACGGCTCCGCAGGCTTCTGCCCACGATGCGCGCAACAAGCTATTACTTTACCACTACCGCAAGAATAGACACGCCACAAGCATAAAAATGCATATACGAATACGTCAAACGACGCAATATAGCACACCAATCACAGTCTATAACCAATTTTGAGCCACTAATTACAACACAAAACTCAAGTCCCTTATTATACTTCCTTATCCACAGCACCTTGTCTCAATTCTCTGTCACTGAGTCTGCCAGTACACAGTCCAGCACAAATCTGTTAGCATACAACCATGAGTAACGCACCGCGACTTTCAGGAGCCCAACTTGCACAAGCAACACATGCTTGGGGCTCTGACACTTCCGGGTGCACGATACTGCATATCGATATGGATGCGTTCTATGCATCCTGTGAAATACTACGCCGACCACAATTGCGCGGTAAACCTGTTATTGTTGGCACCGGCAACCGCTCTGTAGTATCAGCAGCAAGTTATGAAGCTCGCGAATTTGGTGTTCGCTCTGCTATGCCAGTTGCAACTGCTCGGCGACTTTGCCCTCAAGGAATTTTTCTACCTGTAGATATGCCATATTATCGACAGAAATCGCGCCAAGTATTTCAAATTTTGTCAAGTATTACTGATCAGGTTGAGCGTACAAGCGTTGACGAAGGCTATATGGATGTTGCGAGCACTTTGCGCATATGGAAATCACCTCTTGATATCGCGCATTACATTCGCACTCAGGTCTTTGAACAGCTCGGTCTCACCTGCTCTATTGGTATTGCTAGCAACCGTTTTGTTGCCAAACTTGCTTCTACTCAAGCTAAACCTAATGGCATGTTGCTGGTACCTCAGGCTAGGCAGGCTGAATTTGTACAGCTCCTCCCCTTGCGAGCACTGCCAGGAGTAGGCCCAAGCACCTGCGATAAACTGGCGACTTGGGGAGTTACTACTACTGCCCAATGTGCGCAACTTTCTCTTGAACAACTGCGTCAAATCACTAATTCTGCCGCTGCAGCACAGTTTTTGTATAATGCTTGCCGAGGTATTGGCACCAAACAGCTCACACTCCACGCGCCAGAACGTTCCATTGGTCAAGAGCGCACTTTCCCTCAAGATACACGCAATACTCGTGAAGTTACCGCTATGTTGTTGCAGTGCAGTGATCATGTAGCTTCACAACTGCGCAAACGCCAAGTGGTGGCACGTACTGTTACTGTTAAACTCCGTTCTTCAGATTTGCGATATGCTACGCGTTCATACACATTGCCAACTGCCACTCAGTCTGCACCGGTGATATTCCGAACAGCTCGCACACTGTGTGAGCAATTATTGCATATGCAGTCTCATGCTTTGGATGCCACTAATCCACATATGGCAGTGTCTCTTCCTGAACTCATCCGACTGGCAGGAGTAAGCGTTTCTCATATCAGCGATCAAAAAACTACTGCTATTCAGGCAAGTTTTGATGATCTGATAGCGCAAGAACAATCTACTTCATCAATCACTGATAGCGCACAGGGAGCGCAAACTTCACCTAAGCCTACTTCCACACGCCTTAATCATGCGCAGCAGGCTCTTGATGCTATCCGCGAGCGCTATGGAACTTCTGCTGTGCATTTTGGCGCATAGTTTCAGCACTTAACAATGTATTTGATTATTACTTAAACAGCGCTTTGGCATTGTTGTAAGAAACATCTTGCACAAGCTTGCCGAGCGTTGCTACATCGCTTGGAATTTCTCCACGCTCAGCCCACTCACCGAGCTGTTCGCACAAAATTCTACGGAAGAACTCGTGCCTTGGGAAGCTCAGGAAGCTACGTGAATCAGTGGTCATGCCAACAAAATTGCCTAGTAATGATCCTTCAGCCATTACTTGAATCTGGCGACGAATACCTTCACGAGTATCGTTAAACCACCAAGCATTACCAAGAGCCATATGCTGTTGCATGCCGCCTTGGAAGCATCCAACTACTGTCATAATTGGCAGGTAATCGTTTGGATTCAGGGAGTAGATAATCATGCGTGGCACTGAGTCAGTCTTTGCAGCTTCGTTGAGTAGTGCGGCAAGAGGCTCTGCAATAGCTCGATCATTGAGCGCATCGAAGCCCGTGTCTGGTCCGTGATGCTCGAAACCGCGATCATTGATATTGCGCATAGCGTGGATATGCAATTGCATAGCCCAACCATGAGCTTTGTAAATCTTCATCAATTCAATAAAGAGTGCTGTGCGATACTGAGCTAACTCTTCTGCTGTAAGCGTTTGCCCTGCGCGAGCCTTATCGAGAATAGCGTTCAATTGACTTGCCGTTGCTGAAGCGAATACCATAAGATCCGCTGCATGGTCAGAAAGCCTTGCACCATGAGCGTGGAAGAAGTCCACACGGTTGTTAATAGCAGCCATCATATCGTCGAAGCTGGTAATCTTCATTGAGGTGACTGCTTCGAGTTTCTCAAGCCATTGCCCGAAGTCAGGCTTATCTGGATTGAGCGCTTTATCAGGGCGCATAGCTGGAATCATTTGGAAGGTATCGCCACCTTCGTGGGCGAACGCTTCATGATATTCCAGAGAATCTACAGGATCGTCAGTAGTGCAGATGGTATCAAGATTCATACGACGCAGCAGAGCACGACGGGAGAAATCTTTTCCTGCAAGTGCTTCATTTGTGCGCTCATAAATAGAGCGTGCTGTTTGAGTATTGAGTACTTCTTCAATACCAAAGTAGCGGCGTAGTTCTTGATGTGTCCACATAAAGACCGGTGAGCCAAAAGCCTTCTCCATCGTCTGTGCATATGCGTAGAACTTGTCCCAAGAGCTGCCCTTGCCGGTAATCAGTTCTTCTGGAACGCCATTGGCACGCATCAGACGCCACTTGTAGTGGTCGCCGTAGTTGTTGCCATCAGTTAACCATGCTTCAACAATATCTTTGAAATTTGGATCTTTATAAATTTCTTCTGGGTGCAAATGACAGTGATAATCCACAATTGGCATATGCTTTGCATAGTTATGGAATAACTCTTTTGCAATATCAGATGTTAATAAGTAATCTTCATCCATAAACGCCATTTCAGTCTCCTTTGCCCATGGTGCTGTTGTACTCACAGTAGGAATATTTATGCGCAAAGCTGTATTTGGTTGCCATTTGTTTCCCATATATGCCTCATTTATACAGTTTGTAACGGTTTCATATCCCTCTTAGACAAATAATTATGAAGTTTTGCCAAATTTTGGCAACGACAGACCATCATGTTGTATTCACGCGTATGTTGAACACGTACAACGTTCGGTTAATCATCAATGAAGAAAGGATAACCGTATGTCTAGTGACTCATGCGCCTACTGCGATGAAGGAGCAGCACTTGACGCGTTCGGCATTAAAATTGCAGAATTACCAGCAAGCAAACTTGTTTTGTTTAAGGAGCAAAGCCATAAAGGACGTGTTATTGTCGCTTCCAACCATCATGTTTCTGAAATGGTTGATTTGAGCGAAGAAGAGCGTAATGCATTCATTGCCGATGTTAATTTGGTTGCTCAGGCACTGCATGCTGCGTTCGCACCAGACAAGATCAACTATGGAGCATATGGCGATACTGGACACCACTTGCATATGCATTTAGTACCTAAATATGCTAATGATTCTTTCGAATGGGGCACAACTTTTGCCATGAATCCGGATCGTGTATATTTCGACCAAAACCAATATAAGGAGATTGCTGACGCCATTGTCACTAATTTAAAGCACTAGCACTTTATGTTCTTGAGTTTGAGTCATGTCTAATTCTAGAACATACTGCTACCTCCCCGAGGGTGTCTATTGGAACCCATGTGCAAAAAGCTGGAATGAAGTTGATCGGTATTTGTTCCAGCTTTTCTCTATGTTCCAGCTTTTCTATAAGCCACAATGAATTCACAAAAAGAGCAAGTCTCTTGTGCAGCCTATGCTTCCCAGCAATCACACACTTGTCGTCTGAAAATACTCATATACTCGTACACTTATATACTCATATACTCGTATACTCATATACTCACTTCCTGGCAGCATGTAAACGTTGTACTGCTTGGTCAATCGCATCATCAGGCACAGTGACTGACCAACGCAAGTAGCCGCTATCCCCATAGAATTCACCAGGGCTAACAATAAGTCCTAGCTTGGCGAGTTCTTGCATATCTTGCCAACAATCGCCATGCCGCGCAGCAGTCCAAACATATAGCGCACCATCTGGCATATGCGCATCATAACCAAATTCCCGTAATGCTGGAATAAGCCGATTAAAACGATTTCGGTAGCGCTCTACTTGCGTTGCTATTGCCTTGCTATCATTCAACCCAGCTACCATAGCTGCCTGCACTGGCCCTGGAATAATTTGACCAATTTGCCGACGAGTAGCAGTCATAGGGCGAACAAGCGCAGCATCCCCAGCAATGAGTGCTGTTCTATACCCTGCCATATTGGACTGTTTTGATAGTGAATACAACACCAAAATATTGCGTGCACTTGAACCACTAATCGCTGGCTCAAGCATACATGGCGCACTTGGGATTGTGTCCTGTTCCTGAAGCATTACTTCTGTCGCAGTTGCATTGGATTGCACAGCATCGTGCTTCCAGTACAACAAGGCATAACACTCATCGGAGAGTACTACAGCGCCAATGCGCCGCGCAGCCTCAACTACCTGGCGCAATGCTTGAACGCTTGGTACTGTGCCCGTAGGATTATTCGGAGCATTCACCCACACAGCTTTCACATGTGGATTATGCTCCCACACGGAAGTATCAGTAACATCGTCTACTGCTAGAATTTGCGCACCTGCAAGCTGCGTACCAATAGCGTAGGTAGGATACGACACTTTCGGCTGTACAACCACATCATCGGGTCCCAAACCTAGCAGCGAAGCCATGAGTGCCACAGCCTCTTTTGAGCCTACTGTTGGCACAATATCAGCATCAATGGCTTGTAGATCGGTTCTACGGTATCTGGCAAACCACTGCATTATCGCTTCACGCAGTTGCGCAGTGCCTGTGGTTTGTGGATAGCCGTGCGCATTGGGCGCATCAAGATGTTCAATCATGGCTTGACGCACCGAGTCTGGTACAGGATCTACTGGAGAGCCAATAGAAAGGTCAATCATACCCCCGACTGCTTGCTGTGCAGTGTGCCGCAATGGTTGTAATCGTGACCAATCATATGGTGTCTCATACGGTAAAAATCCCATACCAGCCCTTTCATAGCCAATATCAACTTGTATTATTTATTGATTCATAGGATTTATTGATTCATAGGAGGCATCGATGCAATTTGTGCATAATCATGATCAATAGGACCAAAAGCCTGAGCGCCCCCTTGATCCCCTACTTCTGCAAAGTAGTCAACCGCAGCATCCTTGTACCATGCCCACTCATCTGGCAAATCATCTTCGTAGAAAATTGCTTCTGTAGGGCATACTGGTTCGCATGCTCCGCAGTCCACACACTCGTTTGGATTGATATACAGTGTGCGAGGACCTTCGTAAATGCAATCTACTGGGCATTCATCAACGCATGCCTTATCTTTAACATCAATACAAGGTTCAGCAATAACGTATGGCATACTGCCTCCTTAACGTTCTATTTCAAACTCACCCAGTACCTAGCATACGCCAACTTCGCCCAGTAGGCACTGTACGTGTGTTACTCCTGCAGTTCGTGTAATCCGAGCCTTGAATGCCGATATCCATAGAGAGCATAAATGGCAAAACCAATAACCAACCACACAATAAAGCGAATCCAAGTCAGCACTGATAGGTTAATCATCAACCATAAACAGGCAGCTGCGATAAGTAGCGGAATCCAAGGATTTCCTGGCATTCTGAAACTACGCGTTAATTCTGGACGCTTGCGTCGCATAATTGGCACAGAAATTGCCACTAGTAAGAACGCTGAAAGTGTACCAATATTTACCATATCTGACAGCACATCAATCGGGAAAAATGCTGCAACTACAGCTACTACAATGCCGGCAATAATTTGCAAACGAGCAGGAGTGCCATGAGTACCTGTTTTAGACAAACCACGTGGCAGCAGACCATCACGGCTCATAGCAAATACAATGCGTGTAAGCCCTAGCAGCAGCACCATAACTACGGTGGTTAAACCAATAACAATGCCAAGAGAAATCAGTTTAGCTGCCCAATTAGCACCAACAAGTTCAAATGCTGTTGCTAGCGATGGGCTTTGTGCTTTAGCTAAATCCTTGTATGAGACCATGCCTGTAGTAACAACTGCTACCAGCATGTACATCACGGTAACTAAACACATACCTAAGAAAATGCCACGTGGGACAGTGCGATGAGGATCTTTTGCTTCTTCGGAAGCAGTTGCTACTACGTCAAAACCAATAAATGCGAAGAACACCAACGCAGCTCCGGAAAGGATGCCCGGTACGCCGTAAATACTTGGTTCCATTCCGGTAATAAACTGCCAAAGTGGCTGGAACATTACCCCTTCTTGAGCAGCGCCTTCAACACTGCCAGCTGGCTGTGAGGGTGGGACAAATGGTGTGAAATTTGATGCCTTTACATAGAAAAAGCCTGCAATAACGACAAATGCTACAATGCCAATTTTCAAAATTGTGAGCGCACCATCAACTTGTGCTGAAAGTTTTGTGCCAAACACCAGCAGTGTGGTAAAGAATGCCACAATAATAATTGGCGCAATATCAATATGGAATGAGCCAATATGCACGTTAGTATTAAAAGGAATACCTACTAATCGCAATAAGTCATTGAGATACACGCCCCAGTATTTTGAGATCACGGAACCTGCCATCAGCATTTCCAAAATAAGATCCCAGCCGATAATCCATGCAACCAGCTCGCCTACTGTGGTGTAGGTGAAGGTGTATGCCGAGCCTGCTACTGGAACGATTGAGGCAAATTCTGCGTAGCACATTACTGCTGCGCCACAGACAATGCCAGCTATGAGGAAGCTGATGATTACTGCAGGACCAGCATGGAATGCTGCGGCTTGCGCGCCAACAGAAAAAATGCCGGCACCAA
Source organism: Galliscardovia ingluviei (assembly GCF_014635685.1). Lineage (GTDB taxonomy): Bacteria > Actinomycetota > Actinomycetes > Actinomycetales > Bifidobacteriaceae > Galliscardovia > Galliscardovia ingluviei. Next base: position 1,986 of record NZ_BMDH01000001.1, on the reverse strand, counting down.
CAGCCACTGCAACGCCCATAACAGCAAGATCCCATGTAGAGAGGTTGCGCTTGAGTTTGCGATCTTTTTCTTCTGTTTCAGCAATAGTTTGCTCCACAGTCTTGGTGCGTAGCAAGTTCATAATTGACTCTTTCGACACGTCTTTGGGATAACCATCTGACATTAGCCGAAATATGTACTACATTGAGCAGGCAGTCCACCATTTGGAATAACTGGTGTCGAATACCTACTCAAGTGATACGCCAACAAAAACAGGCTCAGGCACCAATGTAATGCCATACGCTTCATGCACACCACGAACAATACGCCCAGCTAACTGCATTAATTCGTGAGCACTTGCGCCACCTCTGTTGGTCAATGCCAAAGTATGCAACTGCGAAAGCCCTGCATGTGAATGAGGCAAAGCAAAACCCTTAGCGAAGCCCGCATGTTCAATCAACCATGCTGCCGACGTTTTTATCTCATGCGCATTGCCGGTAGGATACCGAGGTGCGTCCTCAGGCAATGCTGCTGCTTGTTCAGCAGAAAGTATTGGATTAGTAAAGAAACTGCCGCTAGAATGACGATTTGCGGGGTTCTTTTGCTCATTACCAGCAAGAGCTTGAAAACGCTCAATATCTTCTATAATATGCGCTTCCTGCTTGGTCGTACTCATCCATGGCGAAGCGTACCGCATTGGATCTTCTAACATGCCTTTTGCCGCACGAATAGCAAGAATCTGCTCGCGCACTACTGTCGCTGGTACCACAGTACCTACTTCGACACCAAGTGCACGCGCGAGCTGTGATGAAGTAATAGTTGGATCTGGATTATGGGTAAGTTTTAACGTTACTGAAAGCACCACATAGCGCGGTGTAGGACCACATTGTGGAGCATCATTTGGTAGCGTTGCCTGATACTGTGGTTGCGCAGTTTGTTTCAATAACGAGGTTCTATACCCAAACTGCATATCATGTGCCGTTAGTTCAGTTACTCGTTTTTCAACCCTATCCCACACTTCAACGTTATCAACGCTTGTACCAACTTCTTGACCATACGCCCCAATATTTTGTACTACACTCGCCCCAACAGTGCCAGGAATACCACTTAATGCCTCAATACCTACAAGACCAAGTTTGATAGCAAACTGAACAACATCATCCCAGTTCGCTCCAGCTTCGGCATTGATATGCACTACGCGCTCGCCATGCTCTACCGGAGCTACTTCATCTGGCACAGTAACGGCGTTACGCGCATCGCGTACTACTATGCCATGAAACTCATCATCGCTTACAACAGTGTTTGAGCCTCCACCAACAACAAGCAGATTAAGCCCTTTGCTATCAGCGTCCTCTACGGCTTCTATAACACCTACTCTCGAATCAGGTTCAATAAATCGTTCTATAGATCCGCCAACGGCCATGGTGGTGATATCTGCAAAAGTGGGTGTCTGTGTCATATGATCTACTCTAACACGGTTGCGTAACAGCAAAAGATCATCTTCAATGATTGCAGCCCTTCGTAGGCTGATCACCACGCCCCTCTACATCACCAAACTGATGCCCAGCGGTATGATCCTGAATCAAGCCCCTTAACTACAACATTCGCTTAGTTCATGTCAGGATCAAATACATAATTCATCGCCACATCACTATCAATCTGTTGAGCATACATAAGCAAACCCATAAGCTCATCAATCAGATTCTTACCATCAACGGTAGTAAAAAACTCAGCCAAATTCACAGCCTCACTATCACCACCCACAGCATAAGGAGGCTTCACATCAGGCAAGCCAACAACCCACACCACATCACTTGCCGGCAATGCACTCAACTCACGCTTAATCACCTCAAGCTCACTCAAAGCCGGAGCCCACCACCCCTTAGGAACACCAGCCCAATACAAGCTATCAGCATTTGGAAAACGACTACCCCACACGCCATCTTCTAACCGAGTGCACACCGTAGCAAAAAACGCATTACCATACGCAAACGAACCCACAGTACA